>VEFU01000042.1 GCA_007679095.1 Paenibacillus bovis | reverse complement strand
GAGGCTTTTTTTGATACCTCGCTATAAGCTCTCTGGAACCCCTGGCATAGCCAGGGGTTTTCAAAAGATACAAAAAAGGCGGATTACATATTCCGCCTATACTTCCCACCAACTTCATATAGTGCATGCGTAATCTGACCAAGGCTCGCTACTTTTGTAGTTTCCATTAATTCAGCAAAAATATTCTCGCCCTTTATAGCTACTGTCTGCAAACGTCGTAGTGCGACCTCCACTTTATCACTATTCAGCTGATGAAATTGGTGTAAGTTTCGAATTTGCGTTTCCTTTTCTTCCTTGGTTGCTCGTGCCAGTTCCATTTTATCGAGTTCATCGTCTGGATTCGCTTTCGGATTTAAATACGTATTTACTCCAACTATTGGAAGCTTTCCAGAGTGTTTAAGCGTTTCATAATATAAAGACTCCTCCTGAATCTTCCCTCGCTGATAACCCGTTTCCATTGCTCCTAATACGCCACCACGCTCATGAATCCGTTCAAATTCTTGAAGGACCGCTTCCTCTACAAGATCTGTCAATTCATCCACAATGAATGACCCCTGTAATGGATTTTCATTTTTGGATAAACCAAATTCCTTCGTAATAATCATTTGGATTGCCATTGCGCGCCTAACAGACGATTCTGTTGGAGTTGTTATTGCCTCGTCATACGCATTAGTATGCAGGGAGTTACAATTATCTTGCAAAGCTAACAACGCTTGTAGTGTCGTACGAATATCATTAAAATCTATCTCCTGTGCATGTAATGATCTACCAGATGTTTGCACATGATATTTTAACTTTTGACTCCGCTCATTTGCTCCGTATTTATCACGCATCACAATCGCCCATATACGGCGTGCAACGCGACCAATGACCGTATATTCTGGATCAAGTCCATTGGAAAAAAAGAATGACAAATTAGGAGCAAAATCATTAATATCCATTCCACGACTTACATAATACTCTACATACGTAAACCCGTTTGCGAGAGTAAAAGCCAGTTGGGATATTGGATTCGCGCCGGCTTCAGCAATATGATAGCCCGAGATTGAGACAGAATAATAATTTCGCACTTCATGATCGATGAAATATTGCTGCACATCCCCCATCATTCGTAAAGCAAACTCCGTGGAAAAGATACACGTATTTTGTCCTTGATCTTCTTTTAAAATATCTGCCTGTACTGTACCTCGTACTGTTTGTAATGTGGCCGCTTTTACTTGCTCTAGTTCTTCAACACTTAGTTTTCTGCCTAATTGTTCTTCTTTTTTCTCAACTTGTTGGGCAATTGCTGTATTCATAAACATCGCTAATAAAATTGGCGCAGGACCATTTATTGTCATGGAAACTGATGTAGTTGGGTGACATAAATCAAAGCCAGCGAACAATCTCTTCATATCATCTAGCGTACATACACTTACACCACTCTCGCCAACTTTCCCATAAATATCCGGGCACACATCTGGATCTTCCCCATATAATGTGACAGAGTCGAATGCCGTGCTAAGTCTTTTCGCCTCATCATCCTTCGATAAATAGTGAAAACGTCGATTCGTTCTCTCCGGTGTACCTTCCCCTGCGAATTGTCTTTTTGGATCTTCACCTTCGCGTTTGAATGGAAATACACCTGCTGTAAATGGAAAGGAACCTGGAACGTTTTCTTTATACAACCATTTTAAAATCTCACCATAATCCTCAAACTTAGGTAAGGAAATTTTCGGTATTGATAATCCAGATAACGTTTTCGTTGTTAATGACGTAACGATTTTCCGATTCCGTATTTCGGTTGTAAATGAATCTCCGGCATACTTTCGTTTTAGTTGTGGCCACATTGCCAACATCGCTCGTGATTCGTTCGATAACTGTTTTTCAAGTTCATCTTTTATTTTGCTTAACTCTGTTAGTAAAGTATCTTGACCCGCTTCTCTTACTGTTCGTATTGCACCTTCCATTTGGTACAGCTTACGAGCTAATCCAACTTGGTGCTCTGTCTGCTGTTGGTATTCGCGAATTGTATTTACGATTTCTTGTAAATATGCTTGCCGGTTATTTGGAATAATGACACCTAATTTACTTATGTCAGAGGTTATATTAACTTCCCAGCCTAATTTCTTCATTACATCTGTGAACAAAATATTTGTCCCTTTGTCATTGAATTGACTAGCAATCGTCCCATAAACAGGCATTGCTTCTATTGAATGATCAAATAGTAAATGGCTGCGTTGATATTGTTTACTCACTTGACGCTTTGCATCTTCTGAACCTTTTCGCTCATATTTATTAATCACAATGAAGTCCGCATAATCTATCATATCTATTTTCTCTAATTGTGAAGGTGCTCCAAATTCACTAGTCATTACATACATGGAGACATCGCTAATTTCCTTAATATCTGCGTCACCTTGACCAATCCCACTCGTTTCCACGATAACAAGATCTACCCCAGCAGCTTTCACTACTTCAATCGCTTCTTTCATCGCAAGCGATAGTTCACTTCTCGAACCTCGTGTTGCTAAGCTACGCATGTAGACACGCGGTGAAAAAATCGCATTCATTCGAATACGATCTCCCAGTAAAGCACCGCCTGTTTTCCTTTTCGACGGATCTACAGAAAGTATTGCAACTTTTTTCTCAGGAATTTCATGCAAAAACCGTTGTACTAATTCATCTGTGAGCGAGCTTTTCCCTGCTCCACCAGTACCAGTAATCCCTAATACCGGTACCTTTTTATAACTTGCTTCCTTTTTCACCTTTTGAAAAATCTCATGATAATCCTTTCGGACAATTCGTCGCTCTGCAGCTGTAATGAATCTTGCTATTGCTTGCAAATCACCTTCTAGTAATCGCTCCAATTCAAGAGGGGGTGAGGCTGGCGAATCACACTCTCTCAGGATATGATTAATCATTCCTTGCAAACCCATTTTTCTCCCATCTTCTGGAGAAAATATTCGTGCAATCCCATAGTTGTGTAGTTCATTTATTTCACGAGGTACAATGACACCACCTCCACCACCATAAATTCGTATATGGGAGGAGTTTCTTGCCTGTAATAGATCATACATATATTTAAAATACTCCACATGTCCACCTTGATAAGAAGAGATTGCGATCCCGTGCACATCTTCTTGAATTGCTGCAGCCACTACTTCCTCAACAGACCGGTTATGTCCAAGGTGAATCACTTCCGCTCCACTTGCCTGCAACATTCTCCGCATAATATTAATCGAAGCGTCATGCCCATCAAACAAACTGGAAGCAGTAATAAAGCGAAGAATATTTTTCGGTATATACACATCCATCGTACATCCCTCCCTTCCTTCTGCTAAAACTCTAGTCCTTCGTTAGCATACGAGCTATAACTAATCGTTGTATTTCCTGTGTACCTTCATATATTTGCGTGATTTTCGCATCGCGCATATATCTTTCTACAGGATAATCCTTCGTATATCCGTATCCTCCAAATACCTGCACAGCTTCTGTCGTTACTTTCATCGCAGTATCACCCGCTAACAATTTCGACATTGCTGATGCCTTCCCATATGGTTGCCCTGTCGACTCTAACCAAGCTGCTTGATACGTAAGTAATCTTGCCGCTTCTATACTTGTTGCCATATCCGCTAATTTAAAGGAAATTCCCTGATTTTCTACAATTGCCCTACCAAATTGTTTTCGCTCTTTCGCATAGGCAACGGCAGCATCGAGGGCACCTTGTGCTATCCCTACTGCTTGTGCGGCAATCCCATTGCGCCCTCCGTCCAGTGTCATCATCGCTATCCTAAAGCCTTGCCCCACTTCACCAAGTACATTTTCTACAGGTACCTTACAATTTTCAAAAATAATCGTTGTTGTAGGGGAAGAACGAATTCCCAATTTCCTTTCCTTTTTCCCTATTGAAAAGCCTGGAAAATCTTTTTCAATGATAAAAGCGGTCGCACTTCGTTTATCTTTTGGATCTGTTAATGCAAATACGATATAAAAGTCTGCAACTCCACCATTTGTGATAAATATTTTAGATCCGTTCAGTACATAATGATTTCCATTTATACGAGCTGTTGTCTTCATACTAGCAGCATCAGACCCAGATTCTGATTCCGTTAAGCCGTATGCGCCAATCTTTTTCCCTTCTGCCATTGGGCGTAAATATTGTTGTTTTTGTTTTTCCGTTCCGAATGCGTAAATTGGCCAACTTGCTAAGGAGGTATGGGCAGATAATGTGACACCCGTCGAAGCACACACACGAGACAGTTCCTCTACTGCAATACAATAAGCTAAATAATCACTGCCGATGCCTCCGTATTTTTCTGGCCACGGGATTCCCGTTAAACCGAGCATCGCCATTTTCTCAAAAATCTCCACCTCAAACCGTTCATTTTCATCTCGTTCTGCTGCTGTAGGTTCTACTTCTTTCTTCGCAAAGTCACGTACTAGTTTCCGAATCATTGTATGCTCATCGCTTAAGCGAAAGTTCATGATGCATCCTCCTTTTCGAAAAGCGGAAACGTACTCCATCCTTATATTTTTCCAATTTCCTTTATCGGAGTAGATATTTACTAATTACAATTTGTTGTATTTCGCTAGTACCTTCGTATATTTCGGTTATTTTCGCATCACGAAAGTATCGTTCTACTGGATAGTCTTCTGTAAAGCCATAACCACCATGAATTTGAATCGCGTCTGTCGTTACTTGAACAGCAGTCTTGGAAGCGAACAGCTTCGCCATCGACACTTCTTGGGCACAGGACTCCTCCGAAGCACACAAATGAGCTGCACGATATACGAGAAGACGAGCAGCTTCTACTGCAGTGGACATGTCTGCTAATTTAAACGCGATTCCTTGGTGCTGGGCAATCGACTTACCAAATTGTTTACGTTCTTTAGCATAGTTTATTGCCGTATTTAGAGCAGCTTCTGCAATGCCAAGTGCTTGAGCAGCGATACCAATTCTGCCGATATTTAAGTTAGAGAGCGCAATTTTAAAACCATCACCTTCTTTTCCTAAACGGTTTTCTATCGGAACTTTCATATTTTCAAAGGTTAATTGCACTGTTTTCGACCCATGCAAGCCCATTTTTTTCTCATCTTTTCCAATGATAAAACCAGGTGTCTTCTTCTCTACAATAAATGCGGATATCCCTTTGTTGCCCACTTGGGGATTCGTAACTGCGAAGACGATATACACATCCGCTTCCCCACCATTTGTGATAAAAGCCTTGCTGCCATTGATAATGTAATGGTCATCTTTCAGAACGGCCTGCGTTTTTATATTTGCTGCATCTGAACCAGCTCCTGGCTCTGTTAAGCAAAACGCTCCTAATAATTCTCCGCGCGCTAGTTTCGTCACGTATTTTTGCTTCTGATCCTCTGTACCGAAATAAACAATCGGATTCGTCCCAACAGATGTGTGGACAGATAAAATAACGCCAATTGTTGCACTTACCTTCGATAGCTCATGAAGGGCAATAATATAAGAATTAAAGTCCATTTCTACACCATCATATTTTTCAGGGATGGTGATCCCCATTAAGCCAAGCTTTCCCATTTTATCGATAATGGAACGCGGAAATTTACCAGCTTCCATGCTTGGAATTAGTGGTTCAATTTCCGTCCGCGCAAAATCTTGCACCATGCTCCTCATCATTAGCTGTTCCTCTGTGAAGTGTAGATCCATTGCCTCCCTCCTAGGGTAATGCAAATGTATCCGTGACTTGCCTTCTAAAAATTAGTGAAAACTCACTGGAAAAGGAAATACTTTTACTGATTTCACATTATGAGTACTCGTAAAATCCTTTTCCTACCTTTTTACCTAACCATCCCGCTGCTACATATTTACGTAAAAGAGGACAGGGCCGATATTTATCATCACCAAAACCTTGATGGAGTGTCTCCATAATATAAAGACATGTATCAAGGCCAATAAAGTCAGCTAGAGTTAGTGGTCCCATTGGATGATTCATACCTAACTTCATCACATTATCAATTGCTTCTTTTGATGCAACCCCTTCATATAACGCATAAATCGCTTCATTAATCATTGGCATTAAAATTCGATTGGCAACAAAGCCAGGAAAATCACGGACTTCAACAGGGACTTTATTCAGATTTATCGCCATTTCTTCAATGGTTTCAAATACGGTTTGGGAAGTAGCTAATCCACGTATGATTTCTACTAGTTTCATAACAGGTACTGGATTCATAAAATGCATGCCAATTACCTTATCTTGACGCTTCGTCGCCGCGGCAATTTCTGTAATTGGTAGTGAGGATGTATTTGTGGCTAATATTGTATGTTTTGGGGTAATTTCATCAAGTTGACGAAAGATGTTTGTTTTCGTCTCCATATTTTCTACTGCTGCTTCAATAACTAAATCTACATGCGCCGCTGCATGTAAGTGAGTCGAGGTACAGATTTTCTGTAATGTGTCTTCTGCCTCTGCTTCCGCCACCCTACTCTTTTCTACTGCTCTATATATATTTTGCTGGATTACGGATACTCCTTTTTCAATGATCTCCTCCTTTATATCATGTAACGTTACCTCATATCCTGCCATTGCACATACTTGCGCGATACCTGCACCCATTTGACCTGCGCCAATTACCATGACAGTCTTTATTTCCACCCTTACAGCTCCTTCCCATATTTGAGGCACTATAAACTTATTGCGGGACTTCGATTAATATGGCATCTCCTTGCCCACCGCCAGAGCAAATCGTAGCAATCCCTAATCCACCACCACGCCTTCTTAATTCATACATGAGTGTTAAGAGTATACGCGCCCCACTTGCCCCAATTGGATGACCAAGCGCTACTGCCCCACCATTAACATTTACCTTATTTCGATCTAGGTTTAAAAGGTGAATACTTGTAAGTGCTACAGCCGCAAAAGCCTCATTAATTTCAAAAAGGTCAATATCCTCGATTCTCTTCCCTGTTTTTTGAAGTAGTTTTTGAATCGCCAACGCAGGGGTAAGTGGGAATTCTTCCGCCTGTACCGCGACCTCTGCATGACCAATAATGGATGCGATTGGAAGATGACCACTTTGCTGTGCTCTTTTATCACTCATAAGCACAAAAGCTGCTGCACCATCGTTTATTCCAGGGGCATTGCCTGCAGTGATCGTCTCACCAAAAGCAGGCTTTAAGTTTGCTAGTTTTTCAATTGTCGTATCTTTCCGGGGAGATTCATCAACAGTGATCGTTTCTTTGTTACCAACAACCGGGACAATTTCTTCTGCCAAAAAGCCTCCTTCTATCGCTTTTACTACTAACTGATTACTACGAAGAGCCCACTCATCCTGTTCTTCTCTTGTAATCTCATATTTTTTTGCCATCGCATTTCCGTACATGCCCATATGGGTACCAGTAAAAGCACATGTCAAACCATCATGTAGCAATAAATCTACGAGTGGAACATTCCCCATCTTTGTACCCCAGCGAGCATGTTTCATTGCATATGGAGCATTGGACATTGACTCCATTCCACCCGCTACAATAACCTCTTCATCACCAGCACGAATTATTTGGTCTGCTAGTGATACAGCTCGAAGGCCAGAAGCACACACTTTATTAATTGTTTCGGTTTTTACTTCCCAAGGAATTCCTGCCTCCCGTGCTGCCTGTCGGGAAGGTAATTGCCCTTGCCCAGCTTGCAATACGGTTCCCATAATGACCTGGTCTATATCTTCCGGTTTAACCCCCGCTCTCAGTAAAGCACCTTTGATCGCCACTCCCCCAAGCTCTGCAGCACGAAAGGAACGTAAACCACCTCCAAACCTACCAAAAGCGGTCCGTGCTCCACCTACAACCACCGTCTTCATTAGCCCACCTCCTTTCTCCAATAAAGGGTCAGTCCTGTGGCGATTACTTTAGGGCTGACCCTCAAATTCTCACAAACCAATGCAAGCTTTTTCGAGAAGTTCTGCTACGTCGTATGTGTGGACGGTGTCTTCTATTTCCTTTGCTTTTGTGCCGTCTGACAGCATCGTTAGGCAATATGGGCAGCCTGAACTTATGATGGATGGATCAACAGCAAGTGCTTGTTCTGTTCTCGCCACGTTTACGCGTTCACCAACATTTTCTTCCATCCACATGAGGCCACCACCAGCTCCACAACACATGGCATTTTCGCGATTACGTTCGATTTCTACCAATGTGACTCCTGGGATAGACTTTAAAATTTCCCGCGGTGGATCATACACTTCATTGTAACGACCGAGATAACATGAATCGTGGAAAGTAATTTTTTCTTTCACTTCATATTTAGGTTGCAAGCGCCCTGCCTTTACGAGATCATCTAGTAATTCTGTATGGTGATATACTTCCACATCCTTTAAGCCGAAATCTGGATATTCATTTTTAAAAATATTATATGCATGCGGATCAATCGTCACGATTTTTTTAATATTATTTTTCTCGAATTCTGCGATATTAGCAGTTGCAAGCTCTTGAAATAAAAATTCATTCCCTAAACGGCGCGGTGTATCACCTGAATTTTTTTCTTTATTTCCTAGGATAGCGAAAGTCACTCCTGCTTCATTTAGTAATCTTGCAAAAGACAGTGCTATTTTCTGACTGCGATTGTCAAAAGCCCCCATCGAGCCAACCCAAAATAAATATTCGAAATCCTCGCCAGTTTTTTTCAATTCTTTCACTGTCGGTACATACACATCTTCCCGTTGCTCGCGCCAGTTTTCCTTCTCTTTTCGATTCAATCCCCATGGATTTCCTTGACGCTCTATATTTTGCATTGCCCGTTGCGCGTCAGAGTCCATCTTCCCTTCTGTTAACACTAAGTAACGGCGCATATCGATAATCGTACTAACATGTTTATTCATTACTGGACATTGATCTTCGCAATTACGACATGTTGTACATGCCCACAGCTCTTCTTCCGTAATAACGTCACCAATCAAACTCCTACTAAAGGGTTCAGCCTCTTCTCCTGCTCTAGCGGCCATGTTCCCAACCGTTCCACTAAATGCATATGTCGGAACCCACGGTTGCTTTCGGGTAACAGCAGCACCGTAATTTGTTAAGTGATCACGTAACTTCACGATAATGTCCATTGGTGACAACATTTTTCCCGTTCCGGAGGCTGGGCACATATTCGTACAGCGCCCACATTCCACACATGCATATAAATCGAGAAGTTGTATCTGATCAAATTCATCAATTTTCCCTACACCAAAACTTTCTTGAGTTTCATCTTCAAAATCAATTGGCTTTAGTTTTTTCCCGCCATCCAGTGATTCAAGGTACACATTTGCAGGTCCCGCAATTAAATGAGCATGCTTTGATTGTGGAACATACACAAGAAATGCTAGTAAGAACAGGAGATGAATCCACCAGGAAATGTAAAAGAGAACAGCTGCTGCAGTATCTCCCATCCAGCTAAATCCAAGCGCAATGACGGACGCTACTGGTTCTGTCCATACAGCAGAAGCACCATGCCAAATTTGTCCCATTCCATTTCCAAATAGCACCGATAGCATTAAGCCACCAATGAAAATTAATACAATGCTCGGGTAAAATCCACGCTTCAACCGCGCTAATTTTTCGATATAACGCCTATAAAACGCCCAAATTACCGCAACTAATATCATGAGTGTGACGAGTTCTTGGAAAAAGGTAAAACCCGGGTATAATGGCCCAAGCGGAATATGTGAATTCGGTGCTAGCCCTTTCCAAATAAAATCAATCGCTCCAAATTGAACCAAAATAAACCCATAAAAAAACATGACATGAATAAGGCCACTCTTCTTATCTTTCAACAGCTTCTTTTGGCCAAAAACATGGACCCAAATGTTTTGCAGCCGTACTTTCACATTGTTATCAAACTCTGACTTTTTCCCTAGTTTGATATATTTGATCCTTGTATTCACGACATAGACAAATAACGAAATTGCGTAAAGGGTGACAAGGATAAAGGCAATCCAATTTATCCATAATAGCGAATCCATGTGGACGAACACTCCTTTATAAAAATGCGTTATTATACTATACGTTTCCAAGCATCAATACATGACCGTAACATGAATAGGTGTTCATTTCGGACAAAAAAAAAGCCCTAAAAGGGATTTCAAAGCGATGTCAGTATGAATGTGGATCTTACTCCCTTATTCAATGGAGCAAGATCGATGAATACATAGTGTTATTGACCGCTTTTTAAAAGTAATTTTATCTCTTTTATTTGTTCTATGTGTCGTTGTTCGTGCAAATATATCTGCTCAATCCATTGATCAAGTGGTAACTCACCTAAGGCAGGATGTTTAAATGATTTTCCCTCCAATATTGTTTTATCCTCTATTTTGCTAAGTACAGTCATTAATTTTTCCCTCGATTTATTTAACAAACCAATCAATGACTCCATTTCAAATGGTTCTACAGCTGGTTCAACAATCGCAGGAGCTTTAAACTTCTTCGTTCGATCCAACATAAGTTGAACATCTTTACGTTCTACTTGAGTTCGTTCAATCCTTTTCAATCCAAACGCAATAGCCTTTAAAGTTGCTTGTTCCACCAACACTAAATGATGACAAACTTGCGCTATACTCCACATGTTAATAACTGGCCGGCAATTCAATTGAGATTGCGTTAATGAACTAATCTCCGTTATTAATTTATTTCTCGTTTCAAACAGATGATTATTTACTGAGTAACTCATCCATTTCTCCCTTCTAGTAATATTTAGTTTTCTAATATACATATTCACTTGAACTATTTTTTATCTAAAGCTTTCCAATCAAAAATAATGTTTTTTATAAACCAGAGATGATATCAAACAGACTATCCGCCGTTTACTAAAAAAAGGGCGACACATAGGTCACCCTTTCTAAACACTTCTTACATTTGTGTTTGCTATTGGCAGTTTTCGTTTTTTTATCCCCGCAAGTATATTGGAAACCGTAAAAATAGCTATTGCAATCCATATACATGTAAAGGCGATAATATGGTCTTTCGTAAAAGCCTCATCGTACATAAGCACTCCAATAATTAAACTAATGGTTGGCGAAATATATTGTATAAAACCAACCAAATAAAGTGGAATCTTTTGTGCTCCAATACCAAACCATAAAAGTGGTATTGCTGTAACGATACCTGAACCTAATAATAATAGGTTTGTTTGAAGAGACCCTGTTGCAAAGCTATGTTGGCCATTTGCACCTAGATACGCTAAAAACAATAAAGCAAAAGGTAAAACAAATAATGTTTCCAATAGTAGTCCAAGAATGGAATCTACCTTTACTAGTTTTTTAGACAATCCGTAAAAACCGAATGATAGTGCTAATATAAGTGAAATCCATGGAAGCTTCCCGATCGATACAGTCATATAAATAACCCCGATGCCAGCTAAAACAAATGAGGCTGCCTGCCATCCATTTACTTTCTCACGTAACACAAAAACTCCTAATAAAACAGCGACAAGCGGATTAATATAATATCCTAAACTAGCCTCGACAATGTGGTCTGTATTTACAGCATATATATAAGTGAGCCAATTAATACTGATAAAAAGTGACGCTAATATAAGTCCAATCCATGTTTTTTTCTGACTCATTTGAACTAAAAAGAAATTTTTTAATAGTTTTCGCTTCAAAAAAGCCACGATCACTAATACAAAAACAAACGACCAAATGACTCGATGAGCTAGAATTTCTAACGCTGGCACATCATATGCCAATTTCCAATATATCGGTAATATCCCCCATAATATATAAGCTCCTGCTGTATACATAATCCCTGTTGTATTTTCACGTTGCATACTTATTCTCCTGCTTCTAATGTTTGGATTCCTAAAAAATCTAAGTAATTATATCACACTCATCTCACATATAAGTAAGAAAATATCTTGTTGCAATAAAGTGAAAACAGGATGAGATTATTTTGCTATGCATCTTAATAAAATCATAAAAAAGAGGCATTTGGTACAAATCCTAATGCCCTTTTACTTACTATATAAAATTTGTTAATGTTTTTATCAATAATTGACTATCCACTAGTTTTCCCATTTGTGTACTAGCGACAACGATATTACTTGCAGACCTTGCTGCCACTGCCATTGATTGCAGAAATCCTTCATCTGACAATACTCCATTCAGCATTATCCATATGAATCCTGAAGACTTTACGATAAAAATAGTACATTCATCTGTACGGATACTATTTGTTTCTACTTTTTCTACGGGATTATTATATAGGAAAGTAATCCGACTTGAGGAAGATTCTTCTCCCCACTGAGCAGTAATTCCATCATTCCATCCAATTCCCGCTCCATGTACCGCTCCAATCGCCATCGTTTTTAACGGAATAGGGGAACGAAATTCGACACTTGTTTCATCCGTATGAAGAAACTCTTGCCCCAACGTCACCTTATGTATATCCTCTTGCAATTTAGGAGCCAATAACATTTGCGTTTTCGCCACCTCAGGATGTGGCAGCTGAACCACCTTCGTATGATAGACCTGCTGAATAATCGATTCTTGCAACACTTCTTCTGGTTTACCAAGCATGTGAGGTTGTCCATTATGTAAAAGCAAAATCCGATCACAATATAAACCAGCAATATTTAAGTCATGGAATATGGAAACGACCGTTAAATCTCTTGTCCGTGTCCATGTTTTTAATTGATCCAATAATTCTTTTTGATAAGCAAGATCTAAATGATTCGTAGGTTCATCTAACAATAAAATTTTTGGTTCCTGCGCAAGTGCTTGGGCAAGGAAAACTCGTTGCCGCTCTCCACCAGATAACTCGTGTAAAAGCTTATCCGCAAATTGATCGACACCTGTCATTTTCATTGCTTCCACAACTATTTGCTCATCTTCGGATTTATTCGCTTGAAACCAGCCAGTTTGATGCGCATAACGCCCAAGTGAGACGGTTTCTCTCACGGTATATGCGAATACCTCCGATGAAACTTGAGGTAATACAGCAATGATCCTTGCTAGTTCTTTTGAAGAAAAAGTAGATAATGGCTTATCTTGGACTAAAATTACCCCGTGTTTAGAAGGTAGCAAACCACTTATCATTTTTAATAAAGTCGTTTTCCCACTTCCATTAGGACCGAGGATCCCAAATAATTCACCACTAGAAACAGAAAAGGATATATCAGTTAAAATATCATGTCCAGGATAACCCCCTGATAGATTTTTCACATGTAGCATGACTTATCCTCTTCTTTCCATTCTTCTTTTTACTAAAATACCCGCAAATACCGGAGCACCAATTAATGCTGTAATGACACCGATTGGTAATTCAGCAGGTTGAATAATCGTTCTCGCGACTAAGTCGGTTAAGATAAGGAATCCCGCCCCAACCAACATTGATAATGGCAGAAGATGGCGATGATCTGGTCCCCACAATAATCGAACTAAATGCGGGATGACGAGACCAACAAAACCGATTGTCCCCGAAACAGCAACTGCAGCTCCAGTTAATAAAGATCCTGCAGCCAAAATTAGCAGTTTCCTTTTTTCCACATTAACTCCTAGATTCTTTGCCCGCTCCTCGCCAAAAGTAAGTGCATTTAATTCTCTCGTATGGAGCATAAGCACAAATCCACCAATTAAAAAGAATGGCAAAATAATTTTGATGTAACTCCAGCCACGCATCGATACACTACCTAAAAGCCAGCCAATGATTTGTCGAAGCTCCTCTCCACTTAAGGCAATCATTAACGACAATAAAGCACCTAGAAATGAACTAAATATAATTCCTGTTAAAATAATCGTCTCTACTTTCATCGCTGGTTCTATGCTTCTAGCAAACAATAAGACGAGGAAAATAGTAACAAAAGAAGCAATGATACTTAAAAATGGTAATGTAAACTCGCCAATGAATGGAAGACTAATGTGGAAAAATAGTACTAATACCGCACCAACAGATGCTCCAGAGGAAACACCTAATGTATATGGATCTGCCAGTGGGTTCCGGAGCAGCCCTTGAAAAGCTGCTCCTGCAAGAGCCAAAGAAGCCCCGACAATCCCCGCTAACAACACACGTGGCAGACGAATATTCATCACAATCGCGGTGTACATTGTTTTATTCGGTTCCTCTAATGGTAGATGCAATACTTCGCGACCTAATATAGTGATAATTTCCTTGATCGGTACTTGAACGGACCCAATCGATATTGCTAATAAGATGGAAATAACTACAAAGCCACTTGCAATCAAATATGAAATTATGCGCTTATTCCCCGAAAACTTCAGGGTATATGAATTTTGCAAGTTCTTCTACTCCCTCAACGATTCGCGGGCCGGTACGACTCACTAAATCTTCGTTTACCTCATATACTTGTTTATCTTTTATAGCTGTTACATCTTGCCAGCCATCCCGATCCATTACTTGTGCAGGAGCATCCTCCACATACGCACCATACGTCACTAAAATAATATCAGGATTTAATTCAATAACAGCTTCTTCACTCATTTGTGGATAGCCATTTTCTTGTACAGCATTTTCAGCTTGAATGACTTCTAGCATTTCATTTATAAAGGAATCTTTTCCAGATGCATATATTTCAGGAGCACCTGAAATTTCTATAAATACTTTTTTCTTATCTGTTACTGCTTCTGCTTTTGTTTTCAATTCATCTAATTTTGTCTTCATGTCATTCATTAATGCTTCTGATTCGATCGTTCTTCCAATTGCCTTACCAATCATCTCAATGGAAGTATAAACCGCATCAAAATTTTGTGCGTCATTTACAACTAAGACAGTAATTCCATTATCTCTTAACTGTTGTATCCCTGTCTCCCACATCGTTAAATTCGATTGATGCGCAAGAACGATATCTGGCTCCAGCGCAAGCACTTTTTCCATATTAATTCCTGTATAGGATGAGACTTGTTCTTTATTTACTACCTCTTCTGGGTAATTATCCGTATCCGAAACACCAACTACTGCATCTCCTTCTCCAAGCGCATATACAATCTCTGTATTACTTGGAATTAACGAGATTATTTTTTCCGGTTTTTCCTCTATTACTACATCCTCGTTACTTGCATCTTTAATTGTTACTGGGAAACTCGCTTCTTTATTGTCCCCACTCTGTTCCGTTACTGGATTTTTTTTATCATCCTCTTTATTTTGTTCTTCCGTATTGCCACATCCAGCTAAAAAGGCAAAAACGAATAAAAATACTGCTAATACCCCATAAAACTTCTTCATGATGTATTCCTCCCTTTTTTGTAAACAAAAAAACATCCCTTTTTAGGAGGGATGCAGAATGAAAAATAAGTAATACTATTATTACTAATTCTTCACCCTCCTATCCTCGTAGGTTGACAGGTGCAGTAGATTCGGCAGGTCTCCTGACTTATGATCATCGCTTACTGCTCCTTCCCATGCGTATTGCACAGTGGATTGCACAGTTCACTCCCATTTACAGTGGCGGGACCGTGTTGGATTTACACCAACTTCCCTTTTAAGCTTTTCATAAAATAAAAAGCACCGAATCTTAAGCTATGTAATTTTGTTTCATCGTCATTATACATCTTTTTTTCATTTCTATCAGCTTTTTTGTCGCTTTTTAGGGAATAACAAGAATATATGCTTCATTTACTGGAGACGATGCATGCATAGAAAAAAGTTGGAGGTTGAAATATGCGGTGGTTATTCGTAATCTGCTTAATTATTGCCATCATCGGAATATGGGGCTATATCGACTTTCACCTTGGTAAATATGTGCATGCGAAAAACTGGAAAAATCGAGAATATCCAAAAAGAAAAAGTCACATCCAACTCATCACAAACGGCGGAGAATTATATAAAAGTTACTTCCAGGATTTACAAGAAGCAAAACACTCGATTCACATCTTATTTTATATCGTGAAAAATGATCGGTTCAGTAAGTTATTTTTCGAAGCATTAATCGAGCAAGCACAAAGAGGAATAAAAATTCAGTTACTACTTGACTGGTTAGGCAGTCGAAAAGTTCCAAAGGAATGGATTTTGGAAGCGCGAAAATATGGTATTGAAATTGAATTTTGCCATCGACCTAGCTTTCCATTTCTCTTTTTCACACTACAACAACGCAATCATCGTAAAATCACCATCATTGATTCTCATATAGGTTATCTAGGTGGTTATAACATCGGAAAAGAA
This sequence comes from Paenibacillus bovis, assembly GCA_007679095.1. Classification (GTDB taxonomy): domain Bacteria; phylum Bacillota; class Bacilli; order Bacillales; family Bacillaceae_C; genus Lederbergia; species Lederbergia graminis. The sequence goes on along the minus strand of VEFU01000042.1, from coordinate 23,352 downwards.
TATATCGATATGAAACCAGAATTATCCCCTTGGCGCGATTACCATATCCGCATTGTTGGGGAAGGTGCACTCGATCTAGAACAGGAATTTCTCGTGGATTGGTATCGGGCAACAAATAAGAAAGTAAATATTACTCATAGGCCTGAGAAAGTCGCTGGGGAATCACTCCATTACTTTTACCCTTCAGAAGGGATCGGAGTAGTCGAGCATATTGAAAATTTAATTCATCGTGCGGAAGAATCCATCATCATTGGGACACCCTATTTCGTCCCACCAAAGAAGGTTTTTCTTGCCCTTCTAGACGCATTAAACAGAGGCGTATATGTGAGTGTGCTCGTTCCCGATAAGGCAGACCATCCATTTGTAAAAGAAGGTTCATTCCCTTTTTTGCGAAAATTGCTCGCCGCGGGAGGCAAAGTCCACCAATATGAAAAAGGCTTCTTCCATGCAAAAGTAATCGTCTTAGATAACACGGTATGTGATATCGGAACTGCCAACTTTGACAACCGCAGTTTCCTTTTAAATCACGAAATCAACTGTTTCATTTATGACCAAGATTTTATCAAAGAAGTAAAAGAGGCACTTCAAGAAGATATGAACCGCTCCACCTTTTTAACTTTGGAAAACTTAAAAAAGGTACCATTTTCTGTGACAATCCAAGAATGGATCGCCGGATTAGTGCGCGGCCTATTATAAAAATCGCTAGTGGGTATGAATGACACCAAACTAGCGATTTTTTATTTATTAAGCTCTGTTAAACTCTGTTGTTGATTTTCGCTCCTGTACACCCGCTTTCCGCGGGCATGGCCTCAGCTAACTTGGCAAAGAAAACCGCTTTGCCAAGTGGATCTTCGGCTCGTGCTGTTCCCGCAGGAGTCTCGTGTACATCAGCTACAATCAACTAAGTTGTTAACAACAATGAACTTTAACAGAGCCATTTATTATTAGTTTTGCGATAGGTGCTCCTGCGTTGCCACTTGAATAGTATTCTCGCTTGGCTGGGAACGATGAACGCTCTTACGTGACCGCTGCAACGATTTTCTCGCTGAACCGGGCATGATGGACGCCCTTGCGTTACCTCTTGAACGATTTTCTCGCTGAGCCGGGCACGTTGAACGCTCTTGCGTTACCACTGCAACGATTTTCTCGTCGAACCAGGCACGTTGAACGCCCTTGCGTGACCACTTGAACGAGTTTCTCCCTGAGCCAGGCAAGATGAACGGCCCTGCGTTACCTCCTGATCGGTTTTCTCGCCGAGCCGGGAACATTGAACGGCCCTGCGTTACCTCTTGAACCATTTTCTCGCCGAGCTGGGCACGTTGAACGCCCTTGCGTGACCACTTGAACGATTTTCACTCTGAGCCGGGCAAGATGAACGGCCCTGCGTTACCTCCTGATCGGTTTTCTCGCCGAGCCGGGAACATTGAACGGCCCTGCGTTACCGCTTGAACGATTTTCATCCTGAGCCGGGAACGTTGAACGGCCCTGCGTGACCACTTCAACCATTTTCTCGCCGAGCCGGGCACGTTGGACGCCCTTGCATGACCACTGCAACGATTTTCTCGCTGAACCGGGCACGATGAACGGCCTTGCGTGACCTCTTGGACGGTTCTCTCGCCGAGCCGGGAACGTTGGACGCTCTTGCATGACCGCTTGAACAATTTTCTCACCGAAGCGGGCACGATGGACGGCCTAGCGTGACCGCTGGAACGATTTTCTCACCGAACCGGGAACGTTGAACGCCCTTGCGTGACCACTTGAACGATTTTCACTCTGAGCCGGGCAAGATGAACGGCCCTGCGTTACCTCCTGATCGGTTTTCTCGCCGAGCACGATGAACAGCCTTGCGTGACCACTGCAACGATTTTCTCGTCGAACCAGGCACGTTGAACGCCCTTGCGTGACCGATCAAACGATTTTCTCTCTTATGAGGGAACGCAAATCTACTAGCATGTCATACTTCCTCCTAAAAGCAGGCAGAAATAGAAAAAGGACGGTGGCCTCCCACCGTCCTTCCTATTAACTTACATCTTTTCTGGCGCAGATACACCAACAAGTGCAAGTGCATTTTTTAATGTGATTTGAACAGCTTTGACAAGAGCTAGTCTAGCTTTTGTTTCTGTTTCATTATCTTCATTCAGTACTTTCTCCGCGTTGTAGAAGCTGTGGAATGTAGATGCTAATTCATAAATGTAATGCGTGATGCGATGTGGAATTCTTTTCTCAGCTGCATCGGCAATTACTTGAGGGAATTCACCAAGTTTTTTCAAAAGATCCACTGATTTCTCGCTAGATAGAGATGTTAAATCAACACCCGCATCTACAGAAAAACCTTTTTCCTCTGCTGAACGCAAAATACTACTTATACGTGCATGAGCGTATTGTGCATAGTACACAGGGTTTTCATTAGACTCCGAAACTGCTAAATCTAAATCAAAATCCATATGTGTATCCGCACTACGCATTGCGAAGAAGTAACGAACCGCGTCTAGGCCAACTTCCTCAACAAGTTCGCGCATTGTTACTGCCTTCCCTGTCCGCTTACTCATCTTCATTTTCTCGCCATCTTTATATAAATGTACGAGCTGAATGATTTCAACTTCGAGAAGATCACGCTCATACCCTAATGCCTCTACTGCAGCCTTCATACGAGGAATGTATCCGTGGTGATCAGCGCCCCACACATTGATTAATTTATCAAAGCCACGAGAAATTTTGTCCAAGTGATACGCAATATCTGGCGTTAAATAAGTATATGAACCATCATTTTTAATTAAAACACGATCCTTGTCATCCCCAAATGTCGTGGATCTGAACCATGTTGCTCCATCTTGTTCGTAAATATGTCCCTTTTCACGAAGGATTTCAAGCATAGGCCCAATCTTTCCATTTTCATATAAGGAAGTTTCTGAAAACCAAACATCAAAACGAACTCTGAAATTTTCAAGATCCTTTTTCAATTTAGCAAGTTCATACTCAAGACCATATTTACGGAAAAATTCGAAGCGAGTCTTTTCATCCTCATGCACATACTTATCCCCATATTGCTCGGCTAATTTTTTACCAATCCCGATAATATCCTTCCCATGATATCCATCTTCTGGCATTTCTTTTTCTAAGCCTAGCGCTTGGAAATAACGAGCTTCTACGGAAACAGCAAGGTTATGAATTTGATTACCAGCATCATTTATATAAAATTCACGAGTTACTTCATAGCCAGCTTTATCTAATACGTTACTAATAGAGTCACCAACTGCTGCACCTCTAGCATGTCCTAAATGCAAGTCCCCTGTTGGGTTTGCAGAGACGAATTCCACTTGGACTTTTTGACCTTTTCCACTGTTAGAACGACCATACTCGTCCCCTTGTTCAAAAATGGTTGGGATAATTGCTGTTAAATAACTATTGTCTAAGTAAAAATTAATAAAACCAGGTCCAGCAATTTCTATTTTCTCAATCGAAACTTTAGAAGTATCCATATTTGCTTGAATCTGCTCCGCAATCATACGTGGTGCTTTCTTTACTACACGCGCAAGTTGCATCGCCATGTTTGTGGAATAATCACCATGCTCCTTTTCCTTTGGTGTTTCTAAAATGACATCTGGAATTTGGCTTTCTTCTGCAAGTCCTGCTTTTATTACTGCTGCTTTAATTTCCTGTTTTATGTTCTCTTGAATTTGCTCGACAATATTCATTTTTTTACCATATCCTCCTCGTAGTGAATATCCATTTCATAATAACCTGCAACAGTACCTTCCATTGCTAGTTCATAAGCTAAGTGTAGTGCACCCTCGCATTCATTATTTTGCTCCGTATGCTGAAGTCTTTTTGTTTTCGTAGTTAAAAATAGATGTCCAAAGCCACTTTCATGTGAACCATTTCGTTCCTGTGAAAGTTGGAAACTTAAACGCATTTTAATGAGACCACTTCTTATAATAACGGCCTCATCATTCGTTATTTTTACAATAGTATGTACCGTCCCCTCATCTTGTACCTCATCATATTTTAAGTAAATCGCATTTTTCTTGCGATAATGAGTTCCAAAAAGGGTTAATTCATATGTTTCTGCTTCATCATCTACTTGAATTTTATTCGTTAGATGGATTTTGACGGGAGTTTGCGTTTCCACCATCATGTTAATCACATCCTTTATGTAGTCTTGTCCATCAGGCGCTTACGCTTTTCTTTGTCCAGCTGCAGGCGGTAGGGACTCGGGGTCAAATAACCTGATTCACTGAAAGGCAAAGTACGCCTTTCTTTGAATCAGAACATTTGCCTGTCGTCCCTTAACGACCGCCTTTCGCTTTTCTTGTAATCTAAATATTATATGAAAATATTGGTGGAAAAGCAATGTAACAAGGGAATGATGTCGGCATTCGTAGAAAGTGCAAATTTTATGAAAAATGACGCAAAAAATTAAGTTTCTTCTCGTTTCATGAATAAAAACCTGATTTTATCTTCATAATGTGGAGGGAGATTGCTAGTTTATGGAGGTGAGAAAAGTGGAGGCGGAAACTAGAGTCAGTAGAAAGAAATGGAGAACGTTTCGGTTAATAACATTTATTAGTATTTTTGCTTTCATCATTTTCGCAATTATGTTTACTTCTTTTTATATTTATATGAGAGTGTTAGGTCCTCCTCCCCTAGCAATTCCACAATCTACTTTATATTACACAGTGGATGGGGAGATTTTCGGGGAGAGTAATAGCGGTCAAAAGCGTTATTGGGTACCTTTAGATGAGATTTCTCCTTCTGCCATAGATGCGGTCATCGCGATTGAGGATCAAAATTTTTATGAACACGCTGGATTTGATGTAAAAAGAATAGCTGGTGCCGTAGTCGCGAATGTCCAAGCAATGGAAAAAGTACAGGGTGCTAGTACGATTACCCAACAGTATGCGCGGAATCTCTACTTAACGATGGATAAGACATGGAAAAGGAAAATCTCTGAAGCCTTCTATGCAATGCGGCTAGAAATTAATTATGACAAAGATCAAATATTAGAAGGCTATTTAAATACGATTAACTTTGGTCATGGTGCCTATGGAATTGAAGCAGCTAGTCAATATTATTACGGAAAAAGCGCAAAAGATTTAACGCTTGCGGAAGCTGCCTTACTTATAGGGATTCCAAAAGGGCCTGGTGTTTATTCGCCCTTTTACTCTGCAGAAAATGCCAAAAATAGACAATTACTCATTTTGAATGAAATGCATGATTTAAATATGATTACGGCAGAGGAAAAAAATATTGCCGCCAAGGAAGAACTAACATTAGTAGGAAAACATCCACATCATCGCGCTGAGATTGCTCCATATTTTTTCGATGAAGTAAAAAAAGAGTTAATTCGAACAGTTGGCCTCGATGAAAGGGTCATTGCTCTAGGTGGATTAAAAGTCTATACAACACTTAATTTAAAGCAACAACAAATAGCTGAAAAAGTAGTAGAGCAAGCAATGGATGATTCGTCTGACATACAAGTAGGCTTTACTGCTATGGACCCTAGGACTGGCTATGTTACCGCGCTTGTCGGTGGTCGTGATTATGATGAAAGCCCATTTAATCGGGCAACGCAAGCATCTAGACAACCTGGGTCTACTTTGAAACCATTACTATACTTTGCTGCATTAGAACGTGGATTTACTCCATCCACCTTAATGCGTAGTGAATTGACGACATTTCAGTACGATAATGGAAATTCAAAGTATATACCTCATAACTTTAATGAAAGATATGCAAATGGCGATGTGACGATGGCACAAGCACTCGCAGTCTCTGATAATGTGTATGCAGTGAAAACTCATATGTTTCTCGGCGAGGAGGTACTGGTTGATACCGTAAAACGTTTTGGAATTCAAAGTCCAATGCAAGCTGTCCCTTCCCTTGCTCTAGGTACATCTGGAATTAAGGTAGTCGAACTAGCAAATGCGTATAGCATGTTTGCCAATGGTGGAAAAAAAGTAGAACCTGTCTTTATCTCGAAGGTAGAAGATAGTAATGGAAATGTCATTTATGAAGCCGAACAACAAAAGCAACAAGAATTCTCTCCAGAACAAGCTTTTATTATGAGCCATATGATGACAGGAATGTTTGATTCGAAATTAAATGGCTACGCTACTGTCACAGGAGCTTCGATGATTAATCAGATTAGTCGCACATATGCAGGTAAATCGGGGTCGACGAACTCAGATAGCTGGATGGCCGGCTTCACTCCTGGCCTTACTGCTGTTGTGTGGACAGGCTATGATAGCGGGAAGGAAATTACGCTAACAGCAGATAAACTTTATGCCAAAAATATATGGATTCGATTTATGGAACAGGCGCTTGAGGGAGAAGATGAGAAACTTCACACCTTTCGACCACCAGTTGGAGTCGAAGCCGTTCCTATTGATCCATCAAATGGTAAACTAGCAACAAGTTTCTGCCCAACATTTAGACTAACTTATTTTGAAGCAGGAACAGAACCAACCGAAATGTGTACAGATCACGTATTCGGATTTTAACAAATACATGCATTTTTTTCATAAAGAAAGACCGAGGTGTGCGGCCTCGGTCTTTTCTTTGTAGCGAAAGGCTGTCCAGGCGCTTCCGCTTTTCTTTGTCCTAGTTTGCAGTATGCGAACTATATGTAAGTTTACTTATTTTTTTAGAATTGGGCAAGGTTAGGGATTGTTTTTTGAAATCTTTCATAAAATGTTCATATTTTCGTCATTTTTTGCCAAGAATTTCTAACACATCACCCAAATTTTAGGAGAGTGCTTGTTTTAATTCGTCACTGGATCTTTCCCACATACCTTCATCATGTTTCTTTAGAAAATCAGCTAGTGCCAACCGTGATTTGTCATCCATTGAATCAACCACGATTTTCCCCTTCATTGCTTTATCCATATGATTCACATGTTGTGGCATTGACTTAAATCCGCGGCGTGCCGGGCGATTAATATAGAGCTCACATGCTCCTAAACCTGCATAATACGGCCCCTCTACTTTTCTATCAACAGCAACCCAAATAATCCAATATTTCTTCAAATCCTCAATTGGATAATCTTCTTTTAACTCTTCTAGTGTCTTTAAATATTTAACACTTCGTTCCGTCTTACTTCTCGCATGCATTGCTTGTAACTCGATCCACACTTCCCCTTCATCAACATCGATCATAACAGGAGTGATATTTTCTAGACTTAAAGAACCAATTCCATATCCTTTATGTCCATCAGTTGGATCATTTTTTATTATATTAAACTCTAGTTTTTTCTTATTCTGTTCCATACATATTCCTCCTTACTCATTTATAAAAGCGATAGGAACATATTTTGCAAATTGCTCACAAAATATGGAATAACTGTATTTAATATTGGATATATCGTATAACTCCCAAGTGGAGTAATCACTAATATTAAAAATACTAAGGAGCCATATTGCTCGTATTGAGTCATTTTTGCTCTTACAGATGGAGACACTAAATCTTCTAATATCCGGTAGCCATCGAGTGGCGGTAATGGCAACAAGTTAAAGACAAATAATAAGACGTTAAAATAATTAAACCACAAGAGAAACTCAACTAACATCGGCGGGAAATTTGCACTAAATAATACTAGAATTCCAGTACCTATCACTGCTAGTGCAAAGTTACTTAGAGGTCCCATCAACGATACAATTATTCCCCCAAGTCGTGGGTTTTTAAAGTTTCGGCGTTTGACTGGGACTGGACGCGCCCAACCGAACCCAAAAATAAAAATTAATAATGTACCAATTGGGTCCAAATGTTGAATTGGGTTTAATGTTAATCGACCTTGGTCCTTCGCTGTTGTATCACCTAATTTATATGCTGTATACGCGTGAGCAAATTCATGTACGGTAAACGCAATAATTAACACTGCCGCAATGAGCGGTATTTGTTCTATATCAAATCGTAAAAAGCGCTCCAAAAAATCCACACAGCCAACTCCTTATCATCCGTTTTTCACTAATTTATAGTATAGCATCTTGATTGATGATTAAAAAACGAATACACTTTGACTAATACATAAATATTAGGGGGAAATGCAAATGCCATATGTAACAGTCAAAATGCTAGAAGGACGCAGTGAGGATCAAAAAAAGGCACTAGTCGAGAAAGTAACTGCTGCTGTAAGCGAAACTACTGGTGCATCTGAAGATAAGATTGTTGTGTTCATTGAAGAAATGAGTAAAAACCATTACGCTGTAGGCGGAAAACGACTAAGTGATCAAGAGTAATCAAACGCGGTTGAACCACTTTTGATTCAACCGCGAATTGTTACCGCACTTCTCTTTTCTAACGTTTCCGGGCGTTATTCCCAAGGATTAACTCCCGTTTTTTGCTTTTCCTTGTTTCCAGGGCACTATTTTCAGCGATTAGTTACCTTTTCTCGCTTTTTTCTGTTTCCAGGGCGTTATTCACAGCGATTAGTTACCAATTCTCACTTTTTTCCGATTCCAGGGCACTATTCAATACGATTAGTTACCGGTTCTCACTTTTTCCCGTTTCCAGGGCACTATTCTCAGCGATTAGTTATCTTTTCTCGCTTTTTCCTGTTTCCAGGGCACTATTCACAACGATTAGTTACCGATTCTCGCTTTTTTCCGTTTCCAGGGCACTATTCACAGCGATTAGTTACCATTTCTCGCTTTTTTCTGTTTCCAGGGCGTTATTCTCAGCGATTAGTTACCTTTTCTCGCTTTTTCCCGTTTCCAGGGCATTATTCCCGCAAATTAATGACAGTTAATCACTATCACTCCATCTTAAGGAACTATCCCCAAAAATCTTCCGCCATCATAATCCTCAGAGACACATTACTTCTTTTTCAATATCGCCAGTATCTCTCGCTTCACTTTTTCATGTTTTGAAAAGTCTAATAGAATCTCTTCTGGATAGTATAGTTTATGATCACTACGTAGCTTTCCTGAGATCGCATCGACAATCGTAGATTCCCTCGACAATTCATGGAGCTCACCGTTGGGCATTAATAGATGAATAGGACGTCGTTCTTCCTCATCCCCAGGTCGATAGAAATCATATGGCAAATCTGAAGATGAATCGAACGCTAAATAATATTCCGGGTCAATATCAGCCGCTCGGAAAAGTTCGCTAAGCTGTTCTGATAGAATCTCCTTTTTATCTGGAGAAAAACCAACATATTTTAGCAGCTTACGATTCATGAAGCGACTACATAAATCTCGTAAAATAGAATCCTCTTCGTCTTGCCACATTTGAAAATAATAAAGAACGACAGATTCATCTAATTTTAAATAATCCTCTAATGTTACTTCTTCATTAAATAAAGAAACAAAATGCCTTGGCTCATATTTGAAATTATAGTTTTCCTCATATAAGGCTTTAGCACGTTGTAAAATTTTCGTTAAGATTACTTCTGCACTTCTTGTTACAGGATGAAAGTAAACTTGCCAATACATTTGATAGCGACTCATAATATAGTCTTCAACAGCATGCATCCCAGTTGATTTAAATACAACTTGGTCTTCTCGCGGACGCATGACACGTAATATTCTCTCCATATCAAAGTGACCATAACTTACACCTGTAAAATAAGCATCTCGTTGCAAATAATCCATTCTATCCGCGTCAATTTGGCTAGAAATCAAACTAACTACGAGTTTATCGTGATATGTTTTCCCAATTACAGCAGCAACTTTTTCCGGAAAATCAGGACTAACTTGTAATAAAACTTGATTTACTTCTGTATTGCCTAAAATAATCTCCCTTGTAAAATGTTCGTGATCTAAATGGTAAACTTTTTCAAAGGAATGAGAAAATGGACCATGACCCAAATCATGCAATAACGCGGCACATAAAGATAGTAGTCTTTCGTCTTCATTCCACTCAGGTCGACCTTTAAAAACATCATCCACTACTCTTCTCACAATTTCATATACACCTAGCGAATGATTAAAACGACTATGTTCAGCACCATGGAAGGTCAAATACGTTGTCCCTAGTTGTTTAATTCTCCTTAACCTTTGGAATTCTTTCGTACCAATTAAATCCCAGATGATTTTGTCTCTAACATGTGCGTACCGATGAACAGGGTCTTTAAAAACTTTTTCCTCGCTTAACTTCATATTGGAACTTTGCATTATCCAACCCTCTTCCTATCTATCATGTTTCTATTATATCGGCTTTATTGGCTTTTATAAAGGAAATAACTATCTAGTAACTTTTTTACGATTTTGGTATATAAATTGGATATCTTGTCCATGCTATAGCTACGGGAAAAACTAATAAAATAATGGATGAAAAATGGGAGTTGATGACAATGAAGACACGTCAAGATGCATGGACAGAAGAAAATGATTTATTACTAGCTGAAACTGTTTTACGACATGTACGAGAAGGTAGTACACAATTAAATGCTTTTGAAGAAGTTGGCGACAAATTAAATCGCACTTCAGCTGCTTGTGGTTTTAGATGGAATGCAGTTGTTCGCCATCAATATGAAAAAGCACTAGATTTGGCGAAGAAACAACGTAAACAAAGACAGCGAATGCTAGGTAAAGAAACAGGTGGTAAGAAAAAGCTACTCTATCAGCCACCAATGACGTATATTCCAGATGCGCAAGATAATGAGGAATTGAGCGAATTACCACGTCAGTTTAATATGTTTACAGAGGAAATGGGCCAAGAAAATGCGGAAGCCTTTACTGGCAAACTTTTACCTGCACCAAGTGATATGAATACAGGTGAAATGAATATTGATAAGGTAATTCACTATTTACAAACATTCCAAACATCGGAATTCCAAAAAGATATACTAAGAAATGAGAATGAGAGATTAAAAAGAGAGTTGCAAGATTTACGAGCTGAAAATAAGGATTTGAAAAAGCAAGTCGAAAAACTAGAAGACAATTCTGTTACGATGCAAGAAGACTACGAAACTTTAATGAAAATATTAAATCGTGCCCGCAAACTCGTATTATTTGATGAAGAAGATCGTTCCGCAAATTCATTCAAAATGGATCGTAACGGGAACTTAGAAAAATTGGCAGAATAATTAGTGGATTGGTTGTTTACATTATAAGTAATAGCATGTTTGGTACTAATCAAACAGCTATTTAATAAAGTAGTGGAGCTGATAGTGTATCTACAGCTTCACTACTTTTCTGTTTCGATCAATCATACGCTCATAATATCCTTGGAACCATTCCAATTCATCATCATGTAGTTGCTCGGTATATATTTTCCCACTTAAGTTGTGTAATGTGGTCAAAAAACGAAACATGACATCTTGAATCGTTAACTCAACATTCAATAGTTCAGACAATGAGGCCATTACTTCTGGCTGAACATCCGGAAACACAAATTTTTCTGATTCGTTGTATTTTGCATGCTCATAAAATTCCTTCACTAATTGCGCTCGTTGTTGTCCACTACCCGTCACACAAAGGTAGATTTGGACAGCTACACCTTTCCTCACTCTGCGTTGTGAGATACCAGCAAACTTTTTTCCATTAATGCTTAAGTCATAGCTACCTGGACAATAGGAACCGACGATTTCTCGCGCTTCAATTTCAACGTCAAAGTCTGCAAACATAATGCGAATAAGTTCCCACATAGAATCATAGCCTCGGTTGATATCAATCCCTTTTTCTGTATCCGGTACAATAAGTGATAGATTCAGAACTCCTTCGTCAAGGGCAACAGCTAGGCCACCAGAGTTACGGACTATTCCCGTAATGTTTTTTGATTTTAAAAAATCCAGTCCCGCTTGTAGGTCAGGTAATTTGGTATCTTGAATGCCGAGCACTAGTGTATTGACATGGACCCATGATCGAGCAGTTGGCGGTGAATAACCGCTTCCAACTGACATACAAAGTGTATCATCGATAGCGAATGATTGAATGGCATGGAAATGTTGATTAATGCTTGATTGATCGATAAGGCGCCATTCTGGCTGTTTCAGTAATTCTAACATGCCTTTACTCCTTCATAAGTAACTAGAGAGGCTGAGATAAAAGAATGTATATGGAATTAATATGGAATTAAAAGCCAAACTATCACTTGAATCAGTTTCAAGATAGTTCGGCTTTTTAATTTCCAAAAAGCAATTCCTGTGGAATCTTCAACTTGATGATTGCACAGTAGGGAGCTGTTTCAATCGAATGTTACCAGCGGAGGAAATACACGAAGACTCCTGCGGGAGCAAAGGCCTCGATGAGACCCCGCAGTGCGATCAGCACGAGGAGGCTCATCAGCCTTGTCTAGCTACAGGCGCCATCGGCTCGAGGTCAAATAACCTGAGACAATGAAAGGCAAAAAACGCCTTTCTTTGTCTCAGAACATTTGCTTGTCGCCGATAGGCGGGCGCCTTCCGCTTTTCTATACCCGCGGAAAGCGTAGTGTATTTCCGTAGCGGTATTGTTTTCTTACATCATTCGAATTCACAACTAGCTATTTGTCCCAGCCCTGCTCACTATAGTTCAAAACTCTTTATTTATTACTTTTATCTAGTGATTGTACTGCTGTTACGAGTGCTAGGTTGTAGACGTCTTCTTCGTCACATCCGCGGGATAAGTCATTAACAGGAGCGTTTAATCCTTGTAAGATTGGCCCTACTGCTTCGAATCCACCTAAACGTTGTGCAATTTTATATCCGATGTTTCCCGCTTCTAGGCTAGGGAAAACAAATACATTTGCATCGCCTTGGATTTCGGAATCTGGAGCTTTTTTCTTAGCAACAGATGGAACAATTGCAGCATCAAATTGGAATTCACCATCTATGATTAATTCTGGGTTAATTTCTTTTGCAATTGTAAGGGCATCTGAAACTTTCTTCGTTTCATCAGAGACAGCAGACCCTTTTGTAGAGAAACTTAACATTGCTACACGTGGATCAATATCAAACACGGCAGCTGTTTTCGCACTTTCTACTGCAATTTCTGCTAAGTCTTGACTTGTTGGTGCAATATTAATAGCACAGTCAGCAAAAACGTATTTTTCCTCACCCTTGACCATGATAAATACACCAGAAGTTTTACTTAATCCTGGTTTCATTTTAATAATTTGCAGTGCAGGTCTTACCGTATCCGCTGTTGAATGAGCAGCACCACTTACAAGTCCATCTGCTTTATTCATATAAACAAGCATTGTACCGAAGTAGTTTTCATCTTTTAACATCGCTCTAGCTTGTTCTTCTGTCGCTTTTCCTTTACGGCGTTCTACGAAAGCAGCAACCATTTCGTCCATTTCTAAGTAATTTTCCGGATCATAAATTTCAGCGTTATCAAGCGAAACTTTTAATTCTTTTGCCTTTGCTTGAATTGCTTCCATATTCCCAATTAATACTGGGATTAATATACCATCCGCTGCAAGACGTGCCGCTGCAGCAAATACACGGTCATCTAATGCTTCCGGAAATACAATCTTTCTATCCCAGCCCTTGGCCTTTTCTTTTAAACCAGCAAATAAATCATTTTCAGTTTTACGTTCTCTCATATAATTGTCCTCCTATCTCTCTTTCAGTATGCCCCATTGATGTCTTTTTGATTTGAAGGTTAATTCTTCCTTCCTAAGCATAAACCTTTTTTTAAAAAAACAACAATAATATGCAGTATTTATGGCATATTTTTTACATAAATTGCTTTACATATGAAATGGTGGCATTCTTATGGTATATTGTATTTGCTAAGCATTGATAATAATTTTCAGTTAGGAGTTGATTCACATGAGTGAAGCAGCACAAACACTAGATGGTTGGTATACTTTACATGATTTTCGTACTATAGATTGGGCATCTTGGAAGATGCTTTCAAGTGATAAAAGAGAAACAGCAATTGCAGAGTTAAAGCAATTTCTGCAAAAATTAGAGGAAGTTCAAGATAAAAAAGAAGGTAGTCATGCCTTTTATTCCATTGTTGGTCAAAAAGCAGACTTTATGCTAATGATTTTGCGCCCGACATTGGACGAGCTTAATGAGTTAGAAACTGAATTCAACAAACTTACGATTGCAGAATATACCATTCCTACTTATTCTTATGTGTCTGTTGTAGAATTAAGTAACTATTTAGCGAAGGAATCAAATGAAGATCCTTACCAAAATCCATATGTACGTGGACGTCTGTATCCAATTCTTCCACAAACAAAGCATGTATGCTTCTATCCTATGGATAAGCGTCGTTCTGGAGAAGATAATTGGTATATGCTCTCCATGGAGGAACGCAGAAAACTAATGCATAGTCACGGACTAATTGGTCGTCAATATGCCGGTAAAATTAAGCAAATCATTAGTGGATCCGTTGGTTTGGATGATTGGGAATGGGGCGTTACTCTATTCTCCGATGATGCTCTTCAATTCAAGAAAATCGTCTATGAAATGCGCTTTGATGAAGTGAGTGCACGCTACGGAGAGTTCGGTTCATTCTACGTTGGAAACTTAATAAAAGATATTGATAAACTACTTGCTGTCTAAGCAATCTTAATAAAAAGCCATCGTCCTTTTATGGAACGATGGCTTTTTTTATAAAAGTTAAGCATAGGCACCCTCCTACGTGCATACAAATGTAAGAGTAGATGGCTATTAATACAAGTAGGTTGATTCCTACTTCTGGATGTGCCCTAGTCAAACATCCATAACTATGAGGAGGGAAAATTTTGTCTAATATGAATCCATATCAAAACATGGCAGGATTTTATTCAAATCCAATGCAACAGCAAATGCCATTCGGACCACAAACACAGTTCCCTGGCTATATTCCACAGCAACAACCGCAAGTTCCTGTAGGTACAGGAGGAGCAAAAGGTGGAGTAAATGTACCGGGAATGCTCCCAATCGAGGAATCATACATTGAAAATATCTTGCGTCTGAATAAAGGAAAACTTGTTAATCTCTACGCGACATATGAGCATAACACAAAATGGAATGCGAAAGTTTTCACAGGCATTATTGAAGCAGCTGGTCGTGACCATGTAATACTTAGTGATCCTCAAACTGGAAAACGTTTCTTAATTCCGATGATCTATGTTGACTATGTCGAATTTGATGAGCCAATTGAATATGAATATCCATTTGGTAACGGCCCACTAGTATCACAGCCACCAAGATAATCAAAAAAGCTAAACACTTCGCTAGAGGTGTTTAGCTTTTTTATTAGGTTCGTATTTTATAAATATTTCACTGTGAAAATGATTAATAATAGCCATGAGATAAGAAAAGCTACTCCACCAATTGGTGTGATTGCTCCGAGGACTTTAATTCCTGAAACACTTAATACATATAAGCTACCTGAGAAAATGATGATTCCAATAAACATGAGCCACCCTGACCAGGAAAGCAGACCAGAAACCGGTACATTCCGTGATAGAATCCCGATCGCTAATATTCCTAATGCATGAAACATTTGATACTGAACTCCGGTTTTCCACACATCCAAATATTTCGGCTCTATTTTCCCTTCAAGTGCGTGCGCTCCAAAAGCCCCGAGCCCCACGCTTAACAACGCATTTATCGCACCAATAATAATGAAAATTTTCATATATCATTCTCCTCTACCTAGTAAATTTCACTGAGTATGCCCATCTACTGAATTTAAAAATCAAATATGGAATCCCCATTTGCCCCATCTTCTGTTTCAATTGGTTCAGATGATGGTAACGAAACTGACGGTGATTGCTGATTAGGCGTATGTTGAACTGTCGCAATTGGTTTACTTAATTCATTATAAGTCTTAGATTCTTTCTCCTCTAACATGACTTCTGCTAGTGTTTTAAGCGCATATATATGGTTACGGCGACTAGCTTCATCTCCACTTTGACGAGCTGCTCTCAATTCTTTTTCCATCTTTCCCAATAGCGCTTCATATGAAATGCTCATTACATTACCTCCTATCGTCCCATTATATTTTCAAACTTCATTTTCCCCAACATGTTTGCTCGTCCAAAATTCGGTTATATACATAATGTAACATCCCTATTTTAACCTAAGGAGGAGTTATTGTTATGAATACAGTACAAATTTGCGAAAATGGCTTAGAAGCAACACGAGTTATCGACGAACTACTTTCCCAAGGTTATATTCACGATAATATATATATCTTTGCACATGGGGAGAGACGTTCCAACGATTTAACAGATGCCACAAATACCGCGTCTGTCGGCTTGGAGGAACAAGGATTTTTTGATGCGGTTCAAAATGTTTTTCGAACTCGAGGCGATGAACTGCGTGCCAAGTTCGAAGCTGTTGGCTTAACAGCAGAAGAAGCTGAAAGATATGAAAGTGTACTAGATACTGGAAAGCTAGTAGTTGTAGCTAACCGCTAGGAATAACGAGGAGTCTCTGCAAACGAGAGACTCCTTCTTTTATTTTTCATGTACAAAGAGCTTTCTTGATTTCGCTATCCACACAATCGCACCCACTGCAAATACCACAATCAAAGCTTCCAATACATAAATATTTTCTATTACTTTTACTTGATATAATGCTACAGGGAAGTCAATAACAGCATGTATCAATATCGCAAAAATAAAATATTTCATCTGCTTACTAACAATTGCGTACATGACTAGGATGGAAAGTCCTAGCTGTATCGACATTGCTGCTAACCTCTCAATTCCACCTAATAAAATTAATCCCCCAGAATCACCTGTTAACTGTTCCTTTATCGGTGTAAGAGCTTCTTTCATTTGATTGTCCGTAAATAGTGCATCGAATGACCCGCTATTAATCATGAAAGCAAAAACAAGCATAATGATACTATTAAGTCCTACAAGTACAATCGCCTCTGCTCCACCATGACCAAGACCAAAAGAAAGTCCGTCCTTCCATTGTCTACTAGTCTTTAGCGCATACTTCATCACTACGAACCTACCAGTTTCCTCAAAGATCCCGGCCATTAAACCTGCGTAAAGCATATATAACCACGGGTTTTCAGCCCATCCCCTCATCGTCCCATTATTAAAAAGGATAAAATTATGAGCAATTCCCTCTAACATTTGTGCAAATATGAAAAAAGTTGCTGCCCCAATGAGTAACACTGGGATGGAAATTTGAAATCTTTTTCTAAAAATAATGAACAGTGCTATCGGTGTTCCAATTGTAATTAATAATGAAATGATGATGGAAGTAATCGTAAATGAACTAACCATGTCAAAATCCTTTCGTTATTTGAATGTTTTCTTCCGTATTATGTATGTCTTTTTATCCGTTGCTAGGTTAGAGGGAGCTACCACGCATGCTTTTCTTTCTAAACGGGTTATGGAGAGCGTTCTCTCGAACATTGAGAGATGCTTTTATCACGGAATACGTCGTGATATGTTCTCTATCGACTAATATGAGAGGTTTTTATCACAGATTGCGTCATGACAAGCGTTCTCTCGACCATTGAGAGAGGCTTTTATCACGGAATGCGTCGTGACAAGCGTTCTCTCGACCATTGAGAGATGCTTTCATCACAGAATGCGTCGTGACATACTCTCTCTCAACCATTAGGAGAGGCTTTTTCCGCGGAATACGTTGTGACATGCTCTCTCTCAACTATTAGGAGAGGCTTTTATCACGGAATGCGTCGTGACAAGCATTCTCTCGACCATTAGGAGAAGCTTTTTCCGCGGAATACGTTGTGACATGCTCTCTCTCGACCATTAGGAGAGGCTTTTTCCACGGAATACGTCGTGACAAGATCTCTCTCAACCATTGAGAGATGCTTTCATCACAGAATACGTCGTGACAAACTCTCTCTCGACCATTTGGAGAGGCTTTTTCCACGGAATACGTCGTGACAAGATCTCTCTCAACCATTTGGAGAGGCTTTTTCCACGGAATACGTCGTGATATGTATTCTCTCGACCATTCATAGATGCTTTTATCACAGAACACGTCGTAACATGCATTATCTCAACCATTAGGAGAGGCTTTTTCCACGGAATACGTCGTGACAAGCATTCTCTCGACCATTGAGAGATGCTTTCATCACAAAATACGTCGTTACATGCTCTCTCGACTAATATGAGAGGTTTTTTCCACGGAATACGTCGTGACAAGCATTCTCTCGACCATTAAGAGATGCTTTCATTACAAAATACGTCGTTACATGTTCTCTCTCGACTAATGTGAGAGGCTTTTTTCACGGAACACGTCGTGACATGCTACCTCTCAACCATTAGTAGAAGTTTTTCCGCGGAACACGTCGTGACTCCATTCAGGCCTCTCTTCCATTAACCTACTAACGAATGGTATACCTTTCTTGCTTCTACTTGATTATTAGTACCATGGACAAGCGCACGTCCATCTTTAAAAAAGACAACTCGTGTTCCTTCTTTTATGACGGAAACAAGAAAAGGATTGCCACTAACCTCATAGCCGGCTTCACGCCATCTCTTGGTTAACTGTTCTAACGTAAGCGTCTTTCCAGAAGCTGGTCTTATTTGCACGGTATTTCTGCCACAAAGGACAGCTACTTTCATTTCTGCATCTTTTTGTAAGTAAGGATATGTAGGACTTGGGCCGCATGTATGACAGTCTGGGTCTTTCAGTGCTCCAGCCTTTAAAGATAAATAGTCATTTTCCCAAAGATCAAAGGAAACATATGTCTTCCTCACTGCCTCATTGTTTCCAGATAAAATTTTTAATGCTTCGGCACTTTGTTGTGCGGTAACCATTTGTACGGTAGGTGCGATAATGCCTACTGTATCACATGTTTGCCCCTGTAAAGGTAGTCTTTTTAACAGACATTGCAAACATGGAGTTACACCTGGAATGATGGAAAACGTCATACCGAAGCTCCCGACACATGATCCAAAAATATATGGAATGTTGTACTTATGGGCTAAGTCATTTAATAGAAAACGAGCATCGAAATTATCAGTCCCATCCATAAGTAAATCAACATCGTCCATAATCGATTCTAACAGATCTGCATCTGCGTGGCCGACGATTGCCTCAATATCTACTGAACTATTAATACGCTTTAACTTATCTTTTGCCGCTTCTGCTTTCGGCCATCTTTCCAACGCATCTGTTTCTGTATATAAATGTTGCCGTTGCAAATTACTCATTTCTACATAATCTCGGTCGATAATCGTGATTTTGCGGACGCCAGCTCTAGCAAGTGTCTCAGCTGTATGAGTCCCAAGTGCACCAACCCCAAGAATTAGTACATGTTTTGAACTTATCTCATTCTGTCCCTTATCGCCGATTGGTTTAAATAATATTTGCCGTGAGTATCTTTCTCTATCCATTTCCTCACCCTCCACTAACAGGGGGAATTAAGGCGATTACATCATCCGCTGCAATCATATAATCTTCCGTGGCAAACTCTTCATTCACTGCAACCATAACGCCTTCTAAATCACCTAGCTTCGGTGACAATAGATTGCGGATTTCGGCTACTGTTTTTCCAGTTGCGTCTACCTGTAAAGTACTATTTCCTGCTGTTTCTTTTAAATGAGCAAATAACATTACCTTATTCACGCAAATCTTCCTCCTCTGGTTTTCCTCCTAAATAAGCTTTTGTTCCTTGTTGATTACCTATCCACTCTTCTCCGTCTTCCCAATGTTCTTTTTTCCAAATCGGGACTATTTCCTTGATTCGTTCGATCGCATAACGATTTGCCTCATATGCCTCTGGTCGATGTGGAGAAGAAACAGCTATGGCAACTGCAATATCCGTAATTTCTAAGCGGCCAATCCGGTGAATGATTGTTGCTTCTACGTCAGGCCAACGCTTTTTCATTTCTGATACAATTTGCTCCATTTTCTTAACTGCCATTGCTTCATATGCTTCGTATTCTAGGTATAGTGTTTTCTTTCCATGAGTTAACTCGCGGACTGTACCAATAAACAATGTCACCGCACCAGCTTCTCTGCGGACTACTTTCTCGTACACATCCTCTATTTTAATTGGTTCTCGTGTAATTTCGCAGTTCATGTTATTCTTTCCCTTCCACTATTTTCAATGCTTGTATGTAATCTTCCTGCGTATTCATATTCCAAACATCATGAGCTTCTGTAGGTAACTGAAAATAGTTCACCTCAATAGTATCTAATAATGAATGAACGGATCTCTTTCCTTTATCTAAGTTTAGCTTTACTTTGTCTGCAATTGTAGCGTCGTATGCAGCAAATAATGGATGCTGTTGCCCATTCACAACAGGCATTACTGCGTCACCCTTACTTTCTATCAACTTATGAATGAGTGCTTGTCCTAATTCTTTCGTTGCAAACGGCATATCACATGCTACTACAAGGCAAGGACCTGTTTTTATCATTGACATTGCGGTCCAAAATCCAGCAAGTGGACCTTGTCCTCTATAGTTTACATCATCTTGTAGAATGTTTACCGACAAATTTTCATATGGAGCGACATCCTTTGCAATTAGAAAGATTTCTTCCGATATTTCGTCAAACTCTGCTACTAGTCGATCAATTACTCTTTCCCCATTTATCTTCATAAGCGCTTTATTTTGGCGCATTCTGCTTGAATTTCCTCCAGCTAAAATAATCGTTATCACCTAATACGGCTCCTTTAATTGATTTACTATTAGAAATAAATACGTTATTCTTAAAATACTAGTCAGAAGAAATGTGTGGTGGAAACGTTGAAAAAAATAATCATCATATTATTAATTATTATCGTTCTTATTGTCGGTTTTTGGATGATGACAGGAGAAATGATCAAAAGCGGGAAATTTCCCGAAGCACGTGGAAAAAACGAGTACGCCATTATTCTTGGAGCGAAAGTTGATGGAGAATCGCCATCCCTCTCGTTACGTTATCGTCTAAATGCTGCCTTGCATTATGCAATGGATAATCCTCATGTCCATTTAATTTTATCAGGTGGACAAGGTTCTGGCGAACAAATTACAGAAGCAGAGGCAATGAAAAGATTCCTTATTGATTACGGAATAGATGAAGAACGACTCATTATAGAGGATAAGTCGACTTCCACCTATGAAAATATCCTTTTTTCCAAAAAATTAATACCTGATTCAACAGATAGTATTACCATCATCACAAGCGATTATCACCTTGCAAGGGCAAAGAAAATAGCAAGTAATCTTGGGCTTGAAGCAGATGTAGTTGCAGCCGAAACTCCTGATGTCGTAAGTTTCCAATTAAACGTCCGCGAACGATTTGCTTTAGTAAAAACTTATATATTTGGAAAGTAGAAATCTAAAATACTAAAAGGGTGTTGTAATTATATATACAACACCCTTTCATCCTTTAAAATATCGGCAATTCTACTTCCACGATTGTACCTAGTGGACCACTTTCTATATGCATATTCCCTCTATGATTCTCAATAATTTGCTTGCAAATCATGATGCCTAAACCAGTTCCATTTTCCTTTGTAGTAAAGAAGGGCTCACCAATTCGCTTCAGTACGTGATCTGGTATTCCTGGTCCTTCATCTTTAAAGCGGACAAGTAGCATACTCGTTTCCATCTTACTAACTTCAATATGTATTCTACCTCCACTATCCATTGCTTCTATTGAATTTTTTAGAAAGTTTATAAAGACTTGTTTTAATTGGTTTTCATCACAATAAATAGGGGGTAAATTGGAATCGATACGTTCTGTAATTTCTATATTATGGAGATTTGTTTGTGTCTTTAGTAGTGTTGTCACATGATGTAAAATAGTAGTGATGTTTTTTTGTTTATAATTTGTTTTTTGTGGCTTTGAGAGTACAAGTAATTCATTTAATATTGTTTCTATACGCTCCATTTCCGTATTAATCACTTCAAAGTACATTTTTTATCTGTAAATTCATGCTCCATAATTTGAAAAAAGCCTTTAATAGCTGTTAATGGATTTCGAATCTCATGGGCAATTCCTGCTGCTAATTGGCCTGCAACAGTATGCTTCTCCGAATTATTCATAAATTCTTCTGCTCGTTTTCTTTCTGAAATATCTTGTACTTGACTAACAAAATACAGAGGATCTCCATCTTCATCTCTTACTAATGAAACACTTAATAACCCCCAGATAATGTGCCCATCCTTATGAATTAAACGTTTCTCTAGTTGGAAATCGTTTACCTCACCTACCAAAAGTTTTTCAATATAATATGATTCATTATCCCGATCTTCATGGTACGTATAAATATATTATCAAATAAAAACGCTTAAAACGCAAAAAATACACGGACTGGTGTATTAACCAGCCCGTGTATTCATTATTTTAATTTTCTTCTTCTTTGCGCCATTGTTAGCTTTTTCCACTTATCTCTTTCTTCGAGCTCCAAGTATTTATCTTCTTTTCGTTCAAAATAAGCTAATTCTTTCTGCAGTTTCACATAACTTTCATAGCGTTTTTCATCAAGGTTGCCATTTTCAATCGCTTGCCTCACTGCACATCCAGGTTCCGCATTATGTCGACAATCCCTAAATTTACATTGGCTTGCTAACTCTTCGACATCTGCAAAACCTTGGCTTAATCCCGCTTCAGTCTCCCACAGTTGTAACTCCCTCATCCCTGGTGTATCAATCAAAATTCCACCTTGATCTAACACGAGCAACTCACGATGTGTCGTCGTATGTCGTCCCTTGTCATCATCTGTCCGTATAGAACCAGTTTTCAACATCTCTTTTCCAGCAAAATAATTTATTAATGTTGATTTACCTACCCCAGATGAACCAAGTAATGCGATTGTTTTTCCTGGTTTTATATATCCATGACATGAAGCTCATCTATACCTAACATTGTTTCTACACTCACAACATGGATAGGTACCCCCATTGCAATCAGCTCAACTTCTCGTACTTTATCAGCGATATTTTCACATAAATCCGCCTTACTGAGAACAATGACTGGATTTGCTCCACTTTCCCAGGTTGTTAATATATATCTTTCAAGCCTTCGAACATTAAAGTCTGCATTTAGTGCTGCAACAATAAACACAACATCTACATTTGCTGCCACAATCTGTTCTTCCGTTGTATTTCCAGCCACTTTTCTAGAAAATTTACTTTTACGTGATAACGTCGCATGAATGGTTGCCTTTCCTTCTTCAGGTCGCACAGACAATACAACCCAATCCCCTACAGACGGGAAGTCGCCACGTTCAGTAGCATGAAAACGATATTTCCCAGATACTTCGGCTAATACTTCATCTGATTCTGTTAATACTCTATTTGAACTACCCGCCACTTAACTCTCTTATGAGCTGTTTGAAGTGGGGGATTCCTAAGAACACTAACCTATCGGTTAATTATGGATTAGGCTATCCCCGCAGTTCCTGCGGTTAATCGCAATGCTTCATTACGAATATTTATACTTGCGTTAATATCACGACTTTGGTGATAACGCATACATTTCGGGCAAGTCCATTCACGCAAAGCCAGGTTTTTAACGTCTTTATGCTTATGACCACAATTGGAACATA
>VEFU01000429.1 GCA_007679095.1 Paenibacillus bovis | reverse complement strand
CAACCCCTCTTCCAAACATCACACCAACCAAAAATTTTACCTCAACCCTTCTCAACTCTTATTATCCCTACACCCAACCTACCAAACTCTTCATTATTAAATACTCTTCTCCAACAAAACAAACCCATTCTTACACATATACCTCCTACAACACCTCACCTTATTCACCACTATCTAAATCTTCCTCCTCTTCCATTAACCTTACTTCATACACCTCCTATTCCTCAAACACAACATATTCTCC
>VEFU01000428.1 GCA_007679095.1 Paenibacillus bovis | reverse complement strand
AACAGTGTCACTATGAACTACCAAGTGGTAAGGCAACAGGAATAAATGGTGTAACTAAAGAGGATTATGAAGAAAAGTTAGATGAGAATATTAAAAGACTGGTAGAGCGACTGAAGAAGAAAGCGTATCGACCAGTTCCGGTCAAACGAACATATATCAATAAACCGGGCTCGAAGAAGAAAAGACCGTTAGGTATTCCTGACCATGAGGATAAAATTGTTCAACGAGCGATAGCGAAAATCCT
>VEFU01000427.1 GCA_007679095.1 Paenibacillus bovis | reverse complement strand
CGACGGCATGATGCGAATAAGTCAAGCAATCCATTTAAAAGTCCATCACTTTAATCATTCCCCTCACACCCTCCTTATACCTCCCCCTATTCCAAACAATACCAAAACTCCTACTCTTCCGATACACACTACAACACCCCCCTTAATAAATCAATTAATTATCCACAATAACCACCACTTCCACACCGATTATATATTTCTTACCCTCTATGCCCACCCGATTACCCGCGATCATTTCCGTAACC
>VEFU01000426.1 GCA_007679095.1 Paenibacillus bovis | reverse complement strand
CCCACAACCCTCCATCCACTCCAACCACCAAAACATCTTTTACTACAAAAACCACTTCCCCTCACCTTACACCAACCGCTACAAATCCTACACCTCCCCAACAAACCACCTACCATCTTATCTGTACCCTTCCAACCCCCTTATCATCCCAACATCCAAACCCTTAAAAACATTCTTCAATCACCTCACCTTCCAAATGTATATTATCTACAAACTCCTCCCCGTACAACACCACCCATCCCAGC
>VEFU01000425.1 GCA_007679095.1 Paenibacillus bovis | reverse complement strand
GAATTGCATAAAGATAGCGAGGGGTAGTAGATACGGATAGAATTTCAGGTGGGTTTTATGGAAGTTTTTGGGGTTGATGTTAGTGGGTTGAAAGGGTGAGATGTTGATGAGTGGTTGTGATTAGTGGTTGTGTGGAAAGAGTTTAAAGGGGAGTTTTGAAAAGAGGTATAGGAGGAGAAGGAATAGTAGTGAAAGTGGAGGAGGATAGCGGATTTGATAGGGAATAAAAGGAAAGTGGTGTAAGT
>VEFU01000424.1 GCA_007679095.1 Paenibacillus bovis | reverse complement strand
AAAAATAAATGAATTAGTTGTGGAGGAGAGAGGTTTGGGGACAGATTCAGATGTCGTGGAAGATAAGGGATGTTTTTATGAATTTGAATGGGATGGTTGGAAGGATGGTTGCGAAAAATCTTGGGTTCACGAGAGGTTGGGTTCAAGATTCGGAGGAAAAGGGGTATTGTTGTGGATTTGGCTGCGCGATTAGGAGGAATGAATGCAAAAAGTTATGCTTCATTGAACTCCATACTCACAACATC
>VEFU01000423.1 GCA_007679095.1 Paenibacillus bovis | reverse complement strand
CCACAACTACATAAACCATCCTCAACACACACAACCCCCATTCCCTCAGACCCCTCCCCCCCTCTCCCTTTATTCAATTCCACCTCACACTCTTACCCCCAACCATTCATTCCACTACCTCCAACCCCTACTCTTGTCCTTATCAACAACCACCTCCCATTCTCTACTATTCACAATCCAACCAGACTCCAACCCCCCTAACCCGTCTCTCTTTTATACACACGCGTCTTTGTTTTAATATCATT
>VEFU01000422.1 GCA_007679095.1 Paenibacillus bovis | reverse complement strand
AGTCTTGATATGTTCGTTGAAAAATGGTAATTAGTTGTTGGTCAATCGATAAAATTGTATTGGGAATTGAGTCAATAAAGGTTGGATGGTGGGAAAGAAATATAAGTGTACGTTGATACTGTTGAAGAAGTGATTGTAGTGGTTGAAGGGGATATATATGGAGAAAGTTTGTTGGGTGATGTAGAATGAATGTATTAATATGAGTAAGGAATAATTTTGGAAAGGGAAGTTTTAGAGGTTGTGGAG
>VEFU01000421.1 GCA_007679095.1 Paenibacillus bovis | reverse complement strand
TCAAAAACCCTCACTCATTCATTTTCCAACAAAAGCAAAAATCCAACAACATACACCCAAAAAATCATCCTCACCTTTAATCGATAAATTACCAAAAAACCCAGATCACCAATTTGAAAAACATAAATAATCTACTTCTAAAACCTCACTTTCAACAACCTCATTATAACCAACAACATTTCTCCCACTATACTAATAACCCATTTATACAACCCCTTCCACCCATTTTTACCCAACATCATCTCC
>VEFU01000420.1 GCA_007679095.1 Paenibacillus bovis | reverse complement strand
CCAAGCACCACTGGCCCCTATTCAGCGTAGCTTGACAAGTCCTAGCGTTCTAGCAAAAGTAATCTACGATAAATTTACCCAATACCTTCCCCTATACTGTCAGGTAAAAGAATGGGAACGTTGTGGTTTAATTACGAACGATAAAAACTTATCGAACTGGGTGATTCGGACCGCTCAGGATTGGTTATTTCCTGTGTACGAACGAATGAAGGAAATGATGATGAAAAAATCCATTCTTCACGTGGA
>VEFU01000041.1 GCA_007679095.1 Paenibacillus bovis | reverse complement strand
GCACGCACGGTTCTGTGAGGAGTGAGGAACACGTTCACAAGAATATGAACGTGTCCCCGCTTACTCGACCGGGAACAAAGGCCTCAATGAGACCCCACAGATAGAAAAGCGAAGGCGACTGTTTAGGGGGGGACGAACGGGAGACAGTCCCTTCTTAAGATAAAGGAAACACGGCGAGGGCCCACAGGATGTGGGTCACGTCGACGTTGTGACGTACAGGATGTACTAATGCAGGCGAAGCGACAGGACGTCGCTGTTTGAGCCTGCCAACAGGATGTTGCGAAATTAGCCTTCCTTCAAGCTCCAAGCGCCTTTCACTTTTCTAAGCCCTCGGAAAGCGTAGTGTAATTCCGGAGCGGAATAGTTTTACTTCCATTGCTCGGATTTACCACTAGTTCATACCGTATTGTCCCAACCTCTTTGTTTCTTATTATTGTGGAGTCGTTCCTATCTTTTGATAACTTGCTTTCCTTTATAGTAAACTGCTTTTATTTGATCTACTTCCTTAATTTCTAGTCCAGGGATTCCTTCTGCAACTACGAAATTTGCTTCGAGTCCCGCTTTTAAACTTCCAAACTGTTTTTCTTTTCCCATTAATCTTGCTGGATTCAATGTAATCAATGCCAGAATCGTATTTTCGTCATATCCATTTTGCTTCAATAGCTGCATGGCTGGATGTGAAATCAACATTAAAGCATCCGGTCCAACAATAGTTCCTTTTGGAAAAGTTACCCAAGGGATTTTCTCAAAAGGTGGTAAATAAGCATCTGTTGAGATGGAAACAGGAATATTGTGTTCAACAAGTTGTAGAATGTTTTCTGGTGAGTTCGGTTGTAGGTGTGTTCCGCCAATCGGTGTTGCTACAATTTCTACTTTATTAATAGCAACTTTTTTTATTTGTTCGTCAGTAATTCCATGGGCATGATGAAGAACATCGATCCCTGCCTCTAATGCACCTTCAATTCCACTTTCACCTGCAACATGAGCACCAATTCGTTTTCCTAATTGGTGATAAATATTGGAAATGTGTTTTAATTCCTCAAAGGAATAAATTACTTCTCCAGCTCTAGGAACTTCTGTAGCTGTGAAATTTGCAGGAGTTGCATTTATAAATATATTTTCTCCTGGATAATCACTATTTCCAGCAATTTCTTGTACAATCGAAGAATCGATTAATTCTGATTTAGTGACTGCTCGTGATTTTGTGACAGAAGTGAAATGAGCTAATTGTTTAAACCCAATGGAAATACTAGTTGTTGCAAATGAAACATCTATTGGTAGAGCTTCCACTGCATTACGATAATCTTCTATGGAAAAATCACAGAGTGGATGTCCGCATACTTGTTCTCCCAGTGCTGTAATCCCAGATGATAATGCTTTAAATATAATCATTTGTCCTGCTAGGAAATGTGTATCTTGAGTAACAGGATATAAACTTGTCGGTGCGAATTCTAATAAGTGTGTATGGCATTCAACAAGGCCAGGTGTAATGATAAAATTGGAGTAGTCTATTACGTCAATTTCTGGATATTTAATCCTTATATCTTCCCACTTTGAAATTTCAGCAATAATTCCATTATGAATAAGCATTGATCCATCTTTTATGCTACCTTGTTCACTAACAGTGACTATTTTTTTTGCCTTTATAATATATTTATTATCCATTTAATATCACACCAATAAAGGAGTTAAGAAATAGCCTAATAGAAATGCAGTAATTAGACGAATAACCATACCAATGACTGCTGCATATAATACTTCTTTTTCATTTAAGTTCGATGACTCTGCCCATGTTACAGGAACTTGACCAAAAATAACTGATAATGGTAAACCAGAATTAGCAAGAACAAAGGAGCCGACGATTAGTCGTGGGTCAATGTTGCTGGCGACTTCTGCCAGTTGAGCAACAGCAAGAGTTGGAGCGGCAAGAATAGATACAATTCCGGTAGAAGGTTCAATACTCATAAATGTTAATAGTGTTGATAATCCTGTTTCGATGGCACTCCATACACCGATAAATTTGAGCACCCCGATAAAAAAGAAGACAGCAGTTACCGCAGGGATGATAATTAGTAATAATAATTCAGTACCTTCTTTAGCGGCTGAAAATATTGTTTGTAAGAATTTTGTTTTTGGTGTGAATCTTGGAAGTTCAGTTAATTCCACTCTTTTCGTATCACGATAAATTGTTCGAGATAACAGTAAAGGAATAAGGATAATAGGAATAAAAATAGCTAATATGATTAACGGAAAAGCATTAATATTGAATGCAGATAATGCAATTAAGCCTAGTACAAATGTGGCGAAAGACTGTGGTGATTGTATCATTGTTGCGATAGCAATTTTTTGTTCTGCTTTCGTTGCATTTGCTTTTACAAGTATAGGACCTGAAATTTTCCCTGCAGCGTTAATGTCACCAAGTATATTGTAAACACTTGGAATAATAACGGATGGGTTAATTCGAAACCACTTCATAATTGGGACAAAAATGCGAATTAAACCATCTGTAAAACCTAACCGTTCTAACAAGCGACCAAAAATAACGCTAATGATAATCGCCATACCAACATCACTAGTTAAGAAGATGCCAACTACAATTGGTGTAACTTCATCAATAATGATATTTAATAAATTTGATAGTGAGTTTGGTGAAAAAAGTAATACGATTAAAGACCCGATAACTAGAATTAGTCCCAGTATTTCATAAGGGAGCCATTTGGATCTTGGTGTGGTTGAATCGCTACGTAGCAATTGATCTTTACTCATGACAAAACCTCCACATCGTTTTAGTACATTATGTTCAAATGTCCAAAATGTGTGTTTGTCTATTTACATATATTGTGGTTTGCGTATCATGTGTGAAAAAATGTACAATAGAAATATGGAAGATAAAAGTAAGAGATGAGGTATGTAATTTGTTACATGACTTAACTGTAAGCGATGCTCAAATGCTAAGAAAAGAATTAACTAGATTTAGAATGGCGTATAAATTTGCCTTAGATGAAATTAATACAAAAATTAATATTCTAAAAGAAGAGTTTAATTATATTCATGAATATAACCCGATTGAGCATGTTAGCTCACGTGTGAAAACACCCGAAAGTATTATTTCTAAAATAGAGAGAAAAAACCTGGATTATACATTAGAGTCCATTAGAGAAAATATTAAAGATATAGCTGGTGTAAGGATAACGTGTTCTTTTGTTTCTGATATTTATAAGGTTAGTGATATGTTGGTTCGACAGAAGGATGTCACTGTATTAGAAATGAAGGATTATATTAAAAATCCAAAACCAAACGGTTATAGAAGTCTGCATATGATTGTAGAAATTCCAATCTTTATGTCAGACAGAGAAATCCACGTGCCTGTTGAAATTCAAGTAAGAACAATAGCAATGGATTTCTGGGCTAGCTTAGAACATAAGATATTCTATAAATATAATAAAGAGATTCCGAAACATTTAATAGAAGAGTTAAAAGAAGCTGCAACTACTGCAAATGAACTTGATTTGAAAATGGAAAGATTAAATAAAGAAGTAAAGGTATATAAAGATAAGGATAGTACCGAGAGCAAACCATTAATGGAAATGAAAATGCTCCCATTAAAGTTATTAGAATCATTTGCCGGAAAAAGCAAAAATTAGGCTGTTTTCTTTTTAAGATGCAAGGGTTATAATAGGTACATTGCAATTTTGGAAGTGAGGTTCGTTCATGAAAAAATCAATCTATGGATTAACTCAAGAGCAGTTAACAGAATGGTTAATCGAACATGGTCAAAAAAGATTTCGAGCAGAACAAGTTTGGGACTGGCTTTACCGCAAACGTGTTACTGAATTTTCACATATGAAAAATGTTAATAAAGAATGCTTGCAATTGTTGGAAGAAAATTTTGTCATCCAAACATTGAAACAAGCAGTAAAACAAGAATCTGCGGACGGAACGATCAAATTCTTGTTTGAGATGCAAGATGGTAATTTAATCGAAACAGTTTTAATGAGCTTTCCTTATGGATTATCTGTATGTGTAACAACACAAGTAGGTTGTAACATTGGATGTAGCTTCTGTGCGAGTGGATTACTGCGTAAAAATCGAGATCTTGACAGTGGAGAAATCGTAGAACAGATAATGAAGGTGCAACAACATTTAGATGAGAAGGGTAAGGATGAGCGAGTTAGTCATATCGTTGTCATGGGAATTGGTGAACCGTTTGACAATTACACGAACTTAATGAACTTCCTTCACGTTGTAAATGATGCGAAAGGTCTAGCGATTGGGGCTCGACACATTACTGTTTCTACAAGTGGATTAGCACATAAAATGCGTCAATTTGCAGATGAGGAATTACAAGTCAACCTAGCGTTATCACTTCATGCTCCAAACGATGAGCTAAGAACCCAAATTATGAAAATTAATAAAGCATTCTCCATAGAAAAATTAATGGATGCACTTGATTACTATTTAGAGAAGAATAATCGAAGAGTTACAATTGAATATATTTTACTAAAAGATGTGAATGATCATCAGGAAGAAGCATTACAATTGGCAAAATTGCTTCATGACAAGCGTCATCTCACATACGTAAACTTAATACCATATAATCCAGTGAATGAACATATTCAATATGAAAGAAGCGATAAGAAGGATATTTTAGCTTTTTACGATACGTTGAAGAAACAAGGGATTCAATGTGGTATACGTCATGAAAATGGAACGGATATAGATGCAGCTTGTGGTCAATTAAGAAGTAAACAAATCAAAAAAAATACAAAAGCTGTGTAATTTAACTAATATAAAATAAAAAAACATAAAAACCATCTTTTCCCTCGTGAAGAGTATGGTTTTTATGTTTTTCCTTATACAGACGATCTTTTTTCGTTTTTGTTGTACGAGTTCTTAAATCAGAGAAAGCATATGGACTTCTATTTTCTGCAGGATTCCTCCGACCTTCACGAACTAATTTTTGTCTTTGTTTTTTTGCTTTACTAGTTGCCAATTGTATCACTCCTAATTATTCGTTTTATTTATTATAAAGGAAAATCTAAAAATGTTCTATTGTATGAAAGCTCGAAAAATCTTAATTAAAAAGGGGACGACATAAATGAAAATTGTATCATGGAATGTAAATGGAATTAGAGCATGTGTGAAAAAAGGATTCCTGGATTATTTTAATGAAGTCAATGCAGATATTTTTTGCATTCAGGAGACAAAATGCCAAGAAGATCAAATAGAACTAGATCTTCCTGGTTACTATCAATATTGGAATTCAGCTATTAAAAAAGGCTACTCTGGGACAGCAATTTTCACCAAAAACAAACCTCTAACTGTTTCATATGGAGTGGGGGATAATGAATCAGAAGATGAAGGCAGAATCATTACTCTCGAATACGAACAGTTTTATTTAATCAATGTTTATACCCCTAATTCCCAGCGTGATTTAGCAAGACTCTCTTACCGATTAACTTGGGAAGATGAGATGCTAACATATATCACAAAATTGAATACGATGAAACCAGTTATCCTTTGTGGGGACTTAAATGTCGCATTTTCTGAAATCGACTTACGGAATCCAAAATCCAATCTAGGTAACTCTGGATATACAATCGAAGAACGTGGGAAGTTCGGACGTCTTTTAGATCATGGATTTATTGACTCATTCCGTTATTTTTACCCAGATAAAGAGGGGGCATATACATGGTGGTCCTATATGAATAAAGTACGTGAAAGAAATATTGGGTGGCGTATTGATTATTTTGTTGTATCTGAAAACTTGTCTAATAAATTAATAGATTCACAGATTCATTGTAATATTATGGGAAGTGACCATTGCCCGATTATACTTGAAATGCATAGGTAAAACATAATATTATTATGTAAACAAATGAAATCTTATAGTCTATACACCTAGCACAAAAATTACCTCCTAAAAATAAGATAAAAAATGAACCAATCTTTGGAGGTGGAGGTATGGTCGTAAAGGCGAGAGAATCAGATATTGATTTATTAGCTCGACTGCTAAGAGCGGAAGCAGAAGGGGAAGGAAAACAAGGAATGTTAATGGTGGGAAATGTTGGAATCAATCGGATTCGGGTAAATTGTTCAGATTTTGAAGCAGTTAGAACGATTCCCCAAATGGTATATCAACCACATGCATTTGAGGCAGTCACACATGGTTATTTTTATCAAAGAGCGAGAGAGGCAGAAAAATCCCTAGCAAGGCGTGCAGTAAGAGGGGAGCGATTGTGGCCAGCTAAGTTTAGTTTGTGGTATTTCCGACCACCAGGTGATTGTCCTCCAACATGGTATGATCAACCATTAGCTGGCCGCTTCAAGTTGCATTGTTTTTATGAACCAACAGGAGAAGAATGCGAAGCTATTTATAACACTTTCTGATAAAAAACAAGCAAGCATCGATATGATGCTTGCTTTTTATTTCCCGAAGCGCATGTTCTGTATAAAGAACAACTCGAGATTAAATGTTATATCAAAATATTATACTGCCATACCCCCTTTACGACCTGGTACTAACCGCCCTTGTAGGTACTAGTACCAGGTCATAAAGGAGGGTTTTTTGAAAAAATTGTAACCTTCATACAAAATGCTCGTCTAACTATGCGTACAGAAAAAATAGACATAGGGGTGTAAATGATGAAGAGATTAATTAGTTTTTCATTCATGCTTGTGTTACTTCTAACACTGGCAGCATGTAACAAGGAAGAGGATAATGGAAAAAATAAGGAGAGTAATGCTGTTGCTCTAGATGAGGTGCTTACTGCTCTTAAAGAGGAAATGGCAACTCATTTAGAGGATATTGGAATGCCTGATGCATTGAAAGAGGATGGAAGTTTAGATGGATACATACAGTCTGACCTTGTTCATCCGAGTGAGGATGATCCACAGAGTGCCATGTTTTTGGAAAGGCTTGGTATTAAATCAGATGACCTAGAAGCAGGTTTTGTCATTGCTGCAATGATGAACATAAATTCGGATGAAATCATTTTATTACAAGCAAAAGACGATTCAAAAGTCGAAGAGCTAGAAGCAGCTTTAAAGAAGGAATTAGAAGCTCAAACATCAACATGGGAGCAGTATTTACCTGATCAGTATGAAAAGGTGAAAAATAATATTATTAAAACTAAAGGCAACTATTTAATTTATATTACGTATGAAGACCCAGAAGCTCTGGAAGCAGTTTTTGATGAAAAATTAAAATAAGTAAATAAAGTGCCTCACACCTACCAATTGGGTGAGGCACTTATCGCGTTAATTACCATAAATGGATGTGGTGATATGGTTTTTAGTAGTTTGTTGTTTTTATTTTTCTTTTTACCTGTAACACTACTCTTATATTTTTGTAGCCCAATGAAAATAAAGAATTTGGTCCTACTTGTAGTTAGTTTAATATTTTATGCATGGGGCGAACCTATTTATATATTTTTGATGGTTTTTTCTGCATGTATTGATTATTTTCATGGTTTATATATCGCGAAATTTCGTGAACATCATAAAAGAAAAGCCAAATACATACTTATTTCTTCCATTGTGATCAACATTGGATTGCTATCATTTTTTAAATACGCAGATTTTCTCATTCATAATATTAATCAACTTTTTGGTACTAGTATGGATCCATTACAATTACCTTTGCCAATTGGGATATCCTTCTACACATTCCAAACGATGTCTTATACGATTGATGTTTATCGTGGAAGAGTACAACCGCAAAAAAATCCAATTGCTTTGGCGATGTATGTTTGTTTATTTCCACAACTAATTGCAGGACCAATAGTTCGCTATGAAGCAATAATGAATCAGTTACATAACAGAACAATTAATCAACATCAGTTTTCAACTGGAGTGAAAATCTTCATTATTGGTTTAGCGAAGAAGGTGTTGCTAGCAAATAATATTGGTTTACTATGGAATAACATCCAATCACAAGAACTTTCAGAAGTAACAGTTCTCGCCTCTTGGCTTGGTATTCTCGCATTTGCATTTCAAATTTATTTTGATTTTAGTGGTTACTCTGATATGGCGATTGGATTAGGAAAAATGTTTGGTTTTAACTTTCCGAAAAACTTTGATTATCCATACATGTCCAAAAATATAAGTGAGTTTTGGCGGAGATGGCACATGACACTAGGAGGCTGGTTCCGCGATTATGTTTACATCCCTTTAGGTGGGAGTCGAAAAGGGAAGATAAGATTATATAAGAACACATTGATTGTTTGGGCATTAACAGGATTTTGGCATGGTGCAAGTTGGAATTTTATGCTTTGGGGTATTTATTTCGGAATCATTATCATGATTGAAAAAGCGGGATTTTTAATAGTTCTTAATAAACTTCACCCATTTTTTCAGCGCTTGTATTTTGTGTTTTTTATATTAATAAGTTGGGTATTATTTTTATTCGAAGATGTAAGCGACGGGTTTCAATACTATCTAATTATGTTTGGAGTTTCGGACAATCCAATGTGGAATGGTCAATTTATATATGACTTATATACAAATATTATATTATTCATCATCCTGTTCATTGCTGTGACGCCATTTGTTCGAACAATCCACCAACAAATAATAAAAAAATGTGGTGGCATTGTACAAATAAGTAGTGAATTAATCATATATTTTCTATTGTTATTTTTGTCCACTGCATTTTTAGTCGATGCATCTTTCAATCCGTTTTTATATTTTAGGTTTTAAAGAGGGGACTCCTTTTATGTCAATATTTAACAAAATCTTATCTAGTATATTTATTCTTTTTATCTCTGGGTTGGGTGTCCTTCATCTGATTGTGGGTGATGAAGCTTTTTCTGAACAAGAAAACCGTTCTCTAGCTCAGTTTCCTTCATTTTCTTGGGAAAGTGTGTTCTCAGGTGAATTTATGGAGAAAGTAGAGGTATATATTTCTGATCAATTTCCCTTTAAAGAAGGTTGGGTTAGTTGGAAAGGGAAAGCGGAAAATCTGATGCTGAAGCAAGACATGAACGGAATATATCTAGGTAAGGAGGGCTTTTTATTTGAGCCGGTCGCAAATCCTAGTCCACAATTAGATGAAAATTTAGAATTACTTAATTATTTTGCTAATAAAACAGTGAATCTTGAAAAGTACTTACTATTAGCACCAACTTCAATATATGTATATCCAGAAAAACTTCCACCATTTGCCCAAACTTATGATCAATTAAAATTATGGAATTATATACAAAAGAAAATACATCCTTCTATACATACTGTGGATGTATTACCGCAAATGCTTAAAAACAAAAAAGAGTCCATTTATTATAAAACTGACCATCATTGGACAACGCGGGGTGCTTATTACGCATATAGAGAACTTGCTGAAGATATGGGGATAACTCCTTTAAAATATGAAGACTTTCATATTCAAACAGTTGCTTCCAATTTTCTAGGGACTTACGCAACAAAAACAATCGGCCATGACCATGATATGGATAAGATTGAAATATTTGAACCAAAGGCATCCAATCATTACGAAATAGTTTATGATCAGCAAAAGGTTACAGATTCATTATATGAATGGGAATTTTTAAATAAGAAAGATAAATACTCTTTTTATCTAAATGGTAATCATCCCCTTGTAACTATTAAATCGAGTATAGGTAACGGAAGAAAGTTAGCAGTAATAAAAGATTCATATGCACATGCTTTCATTCCTTTCCTAACAAATCATTTTGAAGAAATTCACATGTTTGATTTGCGGTATTATACGGAAGATATTTATCAGTACTTGGAAGACCATAAGATCCATCAATTGTTAATACTTTATAATCTCCCTAATTTTAGTAAAGATACTAATTTGTATTGGCTAAAACGATAACCTTTTTAGAATTCGTTTCTTTCATTAGGGGAAAAGTAAAGAAATAGGAGGTATAGTATGGGGATTATAAACTTATTTAAAAAAGGGAACACATCATCAGGTGTTGCTGCACTAGGTAATACAGCATTAGCAATTATTAAATGGGTTGCTGCTGCATTTAGTGGAAGTGGGACGATGTTTGCATCTGCTATGCACTCGTTAGCAGATGCAGTGAATCAAGGTTTTGTGTTTGTAGGTAGTGCATTATCAGAGATGCAACCTTCGAAGAAATTCCCACTCGGATTTGGAAGGGTTATTAACATTTTTTGTATGGTTGCTGTAATTGTAGTATCTATTATGGCATATGAAACATTGAAAGAAGGATGGCATTTATGGCACCATCCCGGTGAATCAAGCAATTTACTATTAAATTTAGTTGTACTATTAATTGGTTTTTTAGTAGATGGGTTTATATTAGTGAAGGCAATGAAAGAAATTGTAAAAGAAACTAGAGTGACGCAAGGTGGCAATTTAATAGTGAATGCATTTAAATATGTGGGGAAGGCTGCACCAGCTACACGACTCGTTTTCTATGAAGATCTAGTCGCGACCTCAGGTGCATTATTAGCCATTATCGGAGTAGTTTTATCACAGTTTTTTGGGATATTGAGAGCAGATGGTGCGGTTTCTATGTTAATTGGCTTATTAATGTTTTTTGTTGCTTTTCGTGTAGGGTATGATAATATGATAGGTTTGATAGGAGTAGCTGCACCTGCTGATGTAGAAAAGCGAGTATCTGAGAAAATATTACAACACCCTGCAGTTGTAGATATCTATAACTTACGAATCATGCAAGAAGGGCGGATGTTCCATATTGATGGTATTATTGAATTAACAAAAGGAATGACGCTAGCAGATGCTGATGACATTAAATTTGCAGTGAGAGATACATTATTAAGAGAACCGGATGTTGCTGATGTAACGCTTGGAATTATTGAAGATGATGATAAAAAAAGGTGGCAAGTATAAATACTACTTATATATAATAGATTGGGGTAAAGGCTTGTCACATAGTAGCTAGGGAGTGTATGGAGTATGGAGAATTGGATTACAGAAATAATGGAACAGTATGGATATACAGGGATATTATTTTTAATTGCTTTAGAGAACGTCTTTCCCCCAATACCTTCGGAAGTAATTTTAACCTTTGGTGGTTTTATGACCACACATACAAAATTAACAATCACGGGTGTTGTTTGGTTTTCAACATTAGGCTCACTGATTGGGGCAGTAATTTTATATGGTATTGGGTATATTCTTAAGCTAGAACGCTTGGAGAAAATAGTTGATAAATGGGGGCATATTATCCGTCTTAAAAGAGAGGATCTTTATAAGGCAGATGCATGGTTCCAAAAATATGGTGTGTGGACCGTGTTTTTTTGCCGTTTTGTCCCTTTAATCAGAAGCCTAATTTCCATCCCAGCTGGAATGGCAAAAATGAATTTTGGGCTGTTTTTTTTACTAACAGCATTAGGAACCTTCATATGGAATGTCGTACTTGTCAATGTAGGTGCTGCTGTTGGAGACTCATGGGAAGAAATCGTTGGTTTTATGGACATTTATTCAAACATTATATATGTGATATTAGTAGTATTATTTGTTGCATTTATCATCATTTATATCAAAAAAAGAACTGGACGAAAGCAGGCATAAAGAATGGAAATTACAGGACATACAGTAGAATTACTTCATGATCCAACTGGAATATTGGAAGGTGATCGTTACGAATTTTTTCTCTCGATTACAGTTCCGGAAGATGATGAATTATTTTCAGATAAAGGACTTTCACTTAGAGTTATCTTCTCTGTTATTGGTGATGAGAAGAAAATAACCCATTATAATTTTGTTGAGCAAGGAACAAACAAGGTATTGGATTTTGCGCTAGAAGAGGATGAGGAAGAACTCGTAACTACATATTGCAATCAATATTATGTTGAAGCAGAGTAGATAGGAAAGCTGTGATCAAAGGAAATTTTCCGTTTATGCCGAAGAGTTCATTTGTATTTAAAAACTTGTTAATTGCTTGACTTTTCTTGCATTTTTCGGCATAATATGAGAAAAGATGGAACGGTGAAAAAGGACTAGTATGCGACTCCTTTATATGTAAGAGAGCGGAATTTATTAGCTGTGAGATTCCGTCATATGAAGCGCAGAACCTGCCTTTTGAGTCCTATGCAAAACATAGGCGCATAACCTAGCGTTATAGGATAAGTGGGATGTATTTATTACATCCAATTAAGGTGGTACCGCGGGAGATAAGCTCTTTCGTCCTGATTTGTAGGATGATTGGGCTTTTTTTGCATTTCTATCACTTGTAATCCACGTGTAAGATACCATGAATTAAGTATTACTAACAATATTGTAGGAGATAGTCAGATGAAAAAACAACGAATTGTCGTGAAAATTGGTAGCAGTTCATTAACGAATGATAAGGGTGAGATTGATCAAGAAAAACTAAATGATCACGTTCATGCAGTTGCTGCGTTGCGGAAAGATCGGCATGAAGTTATTTTAGTTTCATCAGGTGCGGTTGCAGCTGGTTTTTCTAGACTTGGTTATCCGACTCGGCCAGTCACAATCAAAGGTCGACAAGCTGCTGCAGCTGTGGGACAAAGTCTTTTAATTGAATCCTATATTGAGAAGTTTAGTGAATTTAATATTATTCCTGCTCAAATATTACTGACAAGAACAGATTTTTCTAATCGTGAACGCTATCGAAATGCGTTTGCTACCATATCAGAATTACTTGACCGCGGAATTTTGCCAATTATCAATGAAAACGATACTGTCTCAGTCGAGGAATTAACATTTGGGGATAATGACATGCTCTCGGCATTAGTAAGTGGATTCATACATGCTGATCAATTAATCATTTTGACAGATGTAAATGGTTTGTATGATTCTAATCCTCGTAACAACCCTGATGCTAGAAAACTAGATTATCTAGAACAAATAACAGACGAGATGCTTGCAGGGACTGATAGCGGTGGTTCAAAGGTTGGTACGGGAGGAATGAAGTCCAAGTTACTAGCAGCTAAAACAGCAAATGAATTAGGTGTACCTGTCTTTATTGGCTATGGAAAAGGACCTGATAAGTTACAAGAAATCTTAAAGGGTCGTGGTGATGGGACGTACATATCTAATTCGAAATTAAGTTCAATTAACACAACTAGACAATGGATTGCTCTTCATTCTGAAGCAACAGGTAAAATTTATGTAGATAAAGGAGCGGAAGAAGCAATCCTTTATAACGGAAAAAGTTTATTACCCGCAGGTGTGTTTAAGATCCATGGAACATTTGATAAAGGCGATGTAGTAGAGGTAATTGGAGTAAGTGGTTTACTTGGTAAAGGTGAAGTGCGTTATTCATCTGAACAATTAAAACAGGAAATAGCGAAACGTGCAGATGAAAGAAAAACAGAGGTTTTCGTACCAGCAATAGAAGTGATTCATCGTGATAAATGGGTACAAGTGAAAATCTAGGAGGGGAAGAAAATGAGTGAAGTGTTGAAAAAAGGAGCATTAGCAAAAGAAGCCAGCTACGAATTAGTAGGTATTTCTACTGAAGAAAAAAATAACGCATTAGCATTGATTGCAGAGCAGTTAATAGTGGATCAAGAGACGATTCTCTCGGAAAATGCAAAGGATTTGGAACAAGGTCGAGAAAAAGGAATTTCAGAAGCAATACTTGATCGAATTATGCTTAACGAAAAAAGAATTCAAGATATGGCACATGCGATATCACTTTTAATTGAATTGCAAGATCCGATAGGTGAATCATTAGAAACGATTGAAAAAGAAAATGGGCTATTAATTCAAAGGAAACGTGTGCCAATTGGTGTGATAGGGATGATTTATGAAGCAAGACCAAATGTGACAGTAGATGCAGCTACTCTTGCTCTTAAAACAGGAAATGCAGTAATTTTAAGAGGTAGTTCATCTGCGAGATATTCTAACATCGCACTAATTAATACGATTCATCGCGCTCTTCAAAAAAGCGCAGTTCCTGTAGAGTCTATCCAATTAATTGAAGATACGAGTAGAGAAACAGCAAGAGAATTTTTCCACTTAAATCAATATTTAGATGTACTAATCCCACGTGGTGGAAAAAATTTAATTGAAACAGTTATTCGTGAGGCGACAGTTCCAGTAATTGAGACTGGTGCAGGAAATTGTCACGTTTATATTGATGAGTTTGCTAATAAAGAAATGGCTGAAAAGGTAACGTTAAACGCAAAATTACAGCGTCCATCCGTGTGTAACGCAATTGAATCGCTACTTGTTCATGACAATTGGTTTGCAGAAAATGGCAGAGAACTACTAAGCAAATTACATGAACAAGGTGTAGAGATCATTGGTGATGATGACGTAGTAAAAGCTTTTTCAGCTGCAACTATTGCTTCTGAAGAAGATTGGGGAACTGAATACCTGGCATTAACAGTGAGTGTTAAATTAGTAAGTGATGTAGAAGAAGCTATTAACCACATCAATAAATACGGCACGAAGCATTCCGAAGCAATTATTACAGATGATGATAAAAATGCAGCTATATTCCTAAATCGCGTAGATGCAGCAGCGGTATATCATAATGCGTCGACTAGATTTACGGACGGGTTTGAATTTGGATATGGAGCAGAAATCGGCATTAGTACGCAAAAATTACATGCACGTGGGCCAATGGGTCTTCATGCACTAACATCTAGTAAATTTTTTATTTCGGGAAATGGACAAATACGTTTATAATAAGAAAGAAGACGTAAAAGGAGATGGCATCGGTGAAAGAATACCAAATAGACGTACAATTAAGTAGTAATTTAAAAGAAAAGCCTGCATTTGATCAATTATCCTTTGGAACTGTATTTACGGATCATATGTTCATCATGGATTATACAGAGGGAATGGGGTGGCATGACGCGAGAATAGTTCCGTACCAACCAATTTCTTTAGATCCTTCTGCGATCATATTCCATTATGGACAGACAGTATTTGAAGGTTTAAAAGCCTATAATACAAAGGAAAATGAAATATTACTTTTTAGACCAGATGAGAACATGAAACGTCTAAATCGTTCCAATAAACGATTAGTTATTCCAGAAATTGATGAAGATTTTGCTTTGTACGCATTGAAAAAACTGATTGCCGTTGATAAAGATTGGGTTCCAAGCGTAGAAGGAACATCCTTATATGTTCGTCCATTTATTTTTGCGACAGAGCCATATTTAGGTGTAAGACCTTCTGCTCAATATTCATTTGTAATAATTTTGTCTCCAGTAGGTGCTTATTACAAAGAAGGTATCAACCCAGTAAAGATTGCGGTTGAAGGTGATTTTGTTCGTGCTGTTAAAGGTGGTACAGGAAATGCAAAAACAGCAGGAAACTATGCTGCATCTTTAAAAGCACAACATGATGCTGAAAAACAAGGGTACTCACAAGTACTTTGGTTAGACGGTCGTGAAAATAAATATATTGAAGAAGTAGGCAGTATGAATGTTTTCTTCAAAATTGATGGTGAAGTAGTTACACCAGAATTAAATGGTAGTATTTTAGAAGGTATTACGAGAAAATCAGTGATTGAATTATTGCAATATTGGAATATTCCGGTAGTAGAGCGGAAAATATCGATTGAAGAATTATTTGCAGCTCACCATGAAGGCAAATTAGAAGAAGCATTCGGAACTGGAACAGCAGCAGTAATCTCCCCAATTGGAGAATTATCGTGGAATGGGGAAAAGATAACAGTAAACAATCTAGAGACAGGTCCATTAGCGAAAAAAATCTACGACTCATTAACGGGAATTCAAACAGGTGTTGCAGAAGATCCATTTGGATGGCGAGTAGTTGTAGAAACAGAATAAATGAATTTGGTAACTAGTAGTCTGTGATACTCATAGATGCTAGTTACTTTTTTATGTTAATTATTTGAATTAAGTGGGTAATAATATGTAGAAATAAAAAAAGAGGTGCTTGTATGGGAATACAATTTCCGATCTATATTGACAGTGAATATGATTTGTTACAAAAAGTAGTTCTTTGCGAACCAACATATATGGAAATTCGTGATGTAATTAATGCAACACAAAGAAAATATTTGAAAGAAAATATCGATCAAGAATTAGCAATGACACAACATAGGGAATTTACAAAAAAGCTTACGGAACACGGAGTTGAAGTTATATTATTACCACCAAGTGAAACATATCCTGAACAAGTATTTACAAGAGATATTGGTTTCACGGTAGGTAACAAGCTTTTTATTGCAGAAATGGCAAAGGAAATTAGGAAAGGGGAAGAAAATGTTTTAAAGAAAAAATTAGATAACAAAGGAATCTCATTTGTTGATTTAGTTAATGGCAGAATTGAAGGAGGAGATGTACTTGTTGATCATAAAACGA
Organism: Paenibacillus bovis; assembly: GCA_007679095.1. Lineage (GTDB taxonomy): Bacteria > Bacillota > Bacilli > Bacillales > Bacillaceae_C > Lederbergia > Lederbergia graminis. The sequence continues at coordinate 24,116 of VEFU01000041.1, read as the reverse complement.
TTTATGTAGGATTATCCAACCGTACAAATGAACATGCTGTTAAGCAACTACAGCAAAATATTCCAGATTATGATATTGTCACAATCCCTATTGATGAAAAATACTTACACCTTGATTGTGTTTTCAATATACTCTCTCCTAAGGAAGCTCTTATTTATCCTGAGGCATTACATAATGAAACTGTCACATACCTTGCAAGCAAATATGAGCTTATTGAAGTTACAGAAGAAGAACAGTTTGCACTCGCGACAAATGTTTTTTCAATTGGATGTAAACAAGTATTTAGTATGCCAATTAACAGTAGAGTGAATGAGCAACTTCGGGAAAGAGGATATAAAGTAATAGAAGTAGACTTTTCGGAAATTATTAAATCTGGAGGATCCTTCCGTTGCTGTACTTTACCATTACTTAGAAAACAAGTGTAATCATGACATTTATCATGTTTTATACATGACATCTATGTCTTTTACTAACAACCTCCTTTACTTACAATGAGAACAATAATGTTATACAGTGGAAGGGGACTACCTTCATGTCTAAATTGAGAAATCTAAAAAAAGAAATTTCCCATTATGAACATTCAAATACGAAAAGTAGTGTTATGCAAATGTTAAATACATTCATCCCATTCTTCGTTTTGTGGTTCTTAGCTTATAAAAGCCTTTCGATTTCATATTTTTTAACTCTGGCTATCTGTATAGTAGCTGCAGGGTTTTTAGTAAGGATTTTTATTATTTTTCATGATTGCTGTCATGGATCATTCTTTAAAAAGAGGAAATCGAATATGATTCTCGGTACTATTGCCGGAATCTTAACGTTTTGTCCTTTCGAACAATGGAAACGCAGTCATGCAATTCACCATGCAACGAGTAGTAATCTGAATAAACGAGGTACAGGAGACGTTTGGGTAATGACCGTAAAGGAATATTTGGCCGCATCCAAATGGCAGGAAATCGGATATCGTTTATACCGAAATCCCTTTGTGATGTTTGTTCTCGGTCCAATTTATATTTTCTTAGTCTCATATCGGTTTAATGTAAAAAACGCAAGACGTAGGGAAAAAATTAATACGTATATCACTAATATTTCGATAGTAGTATTAATCATCATTTTTTGTGTAACTTTAGGCTGGCAAGATTTTCTCCTCGTTCAAGGACCAATATTCTTTTTGGCGGGTTCGTTAGGAATTTGGTTATTTTATGTACAACATCAATTCGAGGATTCTTATTTTGAGAATCAAGAAAACTGGGATTTTGTAAAAGCTGCAATTGATGGAAGCTCATATTATAAACTGCCAAAAGTGTTACAATGGTTAACAGGCAATATTGGTTTCCACCATATCCATCATTTGAGTCCAAGAATACCTAATTATTATTTAGAAGAAGTCCATAACAAAAATGAAGCATTACAGGAAGCAACAACAATTACATTAAAAACTAGTCTTAAATCCCTTCATTTCCGACTTTGGGATGAAGAGAATAAAAAGTTTATAGGCTTTAAGGATATAAAAAATGTAATGGAAAAGGTTAGCAAGGATAATGAACGGAAATTGAGTACAAATGTATCTACTGTGAAAAATCCATAACAATTGCGATGCTCCTTTGTGTTATGATACAAGGGAGCAACTTTTTTTATAGGGGTTATGTATGAAGAAAATATTATCTAAACTTAAAAGTTCTGGAATAACACCGTATATTTGGGCAATCTTAGCAATTTTACCTTTTTATTTTATATTTCAATCTTCTTCAACGCTCGAAGTGATCGTAGGAATATTGTTAACAGTAGTCTTTTTCATTACATTACAAATGGCGTTTATTTCGAAAAGATGGCCAGTTTACTTGTGGACGATTATATTAATATGTATTTCAATGACAATGTCACTTTTATTCCAATATATTTATTTAGCATTTTTCATTGCGTATTATAATGGGAATATAAGAAATCGTATTGCATTTTTCACATTATATATCATTCATTTATCCGTAACTGCAGCAGCGGTAAGTGTAATTGTCATTTTCGATTATGAAATATTTTTTCAACATTTGCCATTTATTATTATTACTTGCATAAGTGTAGTACTAATGCCAGTTAATATTTATAATCGAAAAAAACAAGAAAAATTAGAACAGCAATTGGAGACTGCCAATAATAAAATTGCAGAATTAGTAAAACAAGAGGAACGTCAACGTATCGCACGTGATTTGCACGATACATTAGGGCAAAAATTATCCCTAATTGGGTTGAAGAGTGACTTAGCTAGGCGAGTCATGTACAAAAACCCAGAGCAAGCACGTAATGAATTAAAAGATGTGCAGCAAACAGCTCGTACTGCGTTAAATGAAGTTAGAACGCTTGTGTCACAAATGAGAGGGATTAGGCTTAAAGAGGAGCTCGTAAGTGTGCAAGAAATTTTACAGGTAGCGCAAGTGGAGTTAATCATTGTTTACGATAAAAAGTTAGTAAATGTTTCTTTGTTTCTTGAAAACATTATGAGCATGTGTATGAAAGAAGCTGTAAATAATGTGGTCAAACACAGTCAGGCAAAAACATGTTGGATTAAAATTGAACAAACTCCAAAAGATATTACGATTATTGTGAAGGATGACGGCATTGGCATCGATGCAAAACATGCTCTAGGTAAAGGGAATGGATTAGTTGGTATTAGAGAGAGACTAGAATTTGTGAATGGGACATTAGAAATTGATTCACACGTAGGAACTACGATTACGATGAAGATTCCAACCATCGTAACGTAAAAAGTGAGGGGAAGAGAAAATGATACGAATTGTCATAGCAGAAGATCAACGTATGATGCTAGGGGCATTAGGTTCATTACTTAATTTAGAAGAAGATATGGAAGTAGTTGGAATGGCAAACAACGGAGTGGATGCAATAAAGTTGGTAAAGCAATTTAAACCAGATATTTGTGTAATGGATATCGAAATGCCAGAAAAAACAGGACTTGAAGCTGCCGAAGAAATTCGTGATCTAGGATGTAAGGTTATTATCTTAACGACATTCGCCAGGTCAGGATATTTTCAACAAGCAATTAAAGCTGGTGTAAAGGGCTATTTACTGAAGGACAGTCCAAGTGAAGAACTTGCAGATTCCATTCGCAGTGTGATGGCAGGAAGAAAAATTTATGCACCTGAGTTAATGGATGATATATATAGTGAAGAAAATCCGCTTACCGTTAGGGAAAAAGCTGTATTAGAGCTAGTTGCAGATGGGAAAAACACGAAAGAAATTGCTGATAAATTAAGTATTAAAACAGGAACTGTTCGCAATTATATTTCACAGATTCTCGATAAATTGGAAGTTTCGAATCGTATTGAAGCAATAACTCAGTCACGTAAAAAGGGCTGGTTTAAGTGAGGGCTTGTCGATATTTGTCTAAAGAAAATGCGGATAAAAGAACAAAAGGAACGTGTGTTCTTGTTCGGGGGATGTTATAATGATAAGACAATAGTGAAGATTTCTGAATAGGCGGTCGGTACTCACCCCATTTCTCTTCGGAGGGAGGTGATGCCGTATGACAGTGTATGAAGGACTAACAGTCATGATTGGGTTTGCTGGACTTGTTGTTGCGATACTGTCATTCAATAAAAAAGACTAAAGCCGCTTATTTGGAGTTTGGACGACTCAGGCGGTTTTAGTCCGTTTTGATGTGCCGACCCCTTTAAGGGAATCTGCTATTGTATTGCTGTTTCGATGTTCGAGCATCGGAGCAGCTTTTTTTAATGTATGATTTATTTAGTGCTATTATACCACAAAATCTGCAAATGGAAACATAAAGAACACAAAACTACAAAAATGGGCAACGAACTAGCAGTGTTTGAATATGTTAACTACTAAATGCAATTAAAATGTAATAATATTGAATAGATCTAATGCTGACAACGTTATGGAGAATTCACTAGATAGTATCAGCATTGCTTTTCAATGATAGTTATTTTACTATCAATATATACTTAACTAAATTAATGAATATGAGGAAGAATATAATGATTGACAACATAAAGATTTTTAATGACTTACAAAAATTAATTCCTAATGTAGAAATATTGGCAAATGAGCCATTATCAAAACACACATTTATTAAAACAGGTGGAATATGTGATCTCTTTATAAAACCTACAAAAATGGAGAATCTCCAAATAATTGTAACATATGCCCATGAAAATAAAATTCCGCTTACAGTTTTAGGAAAAGGAACAAACGTAATTATCCGTGACTCTGGGATTCGAGGAATAGTTGTTAGCCTAGAGCTCTTAAATGAGTTAACAGTCGAGGGGAATATAATAACTGTAGGAAGTGGAGCTAATATCATAGATGTATCACGTGTGGCTTTAGATAATCATTTATCGGGACTAGAATTTGCTTGTGGAATACCAGGTACAGTAGGTGGTGCGTTAATCATGAATGCAGGTGCCTATGGAGGAGAAATATCAGAAGTACTAACAAGTGCAAAGGTGATTACACAGAGCGGAGAATTTAAAACGTTTGTGGAAGGTGAATTCGATTTTAGTTATCGCAACAGTATTTTTGCAAAAGAAAATTTAATTATTGTGGAAGCTGTTTTTACATTGAAGGATGGTAACTATGAAGCAATTAAGGCAAAAATGGACGAAAATACATTTTTAAGAGAATCGAAACAACCATTAGAATATCCTTCTTGTGGAAGTGTGTTTAAACGCCCGCCTGGTTACTTCGCTGGCAAACTAATTCAAGATAGCAACTTGCAAGGTACAAGAATCGGTGGAGCGGAAGTATCCAAAAAACACGCTGGCTTCATTGTCAATGTCGACAACGCAACATCTAGCGACTATATCCAACTAATCCGCCACGTCCAAGCAACTGTAAAAGAAAAGTTCGGTGTTGATTTGGAGACAGAAGTGAAGATAATAGGGGAAGAGTGAAAAGAAATATAGTTCATTCGATTATTGTGAATGCTGACATAGTGATTGTTTAAGAAATGAGGGATCAGAGGGGAATCTGATTCCAATGTAGCTTGAGCAAAGGTAATTAGAATGCAAAATTCGATATCTTGTTATTAACTTAAAGCATTTGAAGGATTATTTTTCTAAGGTTAATCACGAAGTAGGATGTCTTTACAACAAAAAGAGCTTGGAAACCCCGTCTCCAAGCTCACAACTTAATGTAAATTCCCATCCACATACTTCCCATGTTCCGGAATTGCAATTTTATCAAATTCACGCGCTAATCTAGTTAGGCTTTCCGATAATAAATCGCCTTTCATAGGAAGACCATGTCCAGTAACTGCTACAATTGGCTTCAGTGCTTCCAGTTTTTTTACAGATTCCCAAGCTGCGTTCCAATCAGGTGTTAAGTATCTAGGTGGCCCGCTTATTTCTTGTTCTTGCATCATTACTTTTGCAAGGTATTCTTGTTTCACCGTGATAAAAGCATCTCCGGCAATTAATGCACGATCTCTTTCTCGAAAAAAGGAGACATGTCCTGGTGTATGCCCAGGTGTATGTATCCAACGAAATTCAGATAAAAATGGAACAGTCCCATCAGCTGGAAAAACTTCCACTTTATTACCTAAGTTGATTGCTTCATTTGGAAAATAGGCAGACATCTTAGAAACCATTCCACCTTCCACAGTTGGGTCAGGCTCAGGATAATTCTCTTTCCCTGTAAGATAGGGAAGTTCTTTTTCATGAGCATACACCGGTATGTCACCCCATGTTTCTAATAACTCTATAATTGCCCCGACATGGTCAAAATGGCCATGTGTTAACAAAATGGCTTGTGGTTTTTTGTTTGCTCCAAAACGCTTCTCAATCGTATTAATTATTTCGTTTGCTGACATTGGCATGCCTGCGTCCACTAAAACAAAATCATCAGAATTAGGCTTTCCAACAAGGACAATGTTAACGATTTGTATCGTATGAAAATATAAATCAGATAACACATCAAGCCCGGCTCCACTACTTAAAGATGTGGCCGGAATAAATTTATAATCTTTACCATAGGACATCTCTTTATCCATCGAAAAATCACCTCAGTTTTCATATAAGCTACTGATAGCTTTTCGCGGAGAGAGTCTTTTATGCACTTAACTTTTCTTACTTAATTGCTAATCTCATACGGTAACTAAAAAGTACATCCAGTGTTTCTCCAGCAAATGCATCAACAACTTGATTACGGAAATTCTCGACAGCTTGATGTAAATCATCTGCACCTAATTTAATTGCAGTTTGCAGCGCACCTTGGCTCAAGGCAATATTTGTATAGCGAGTTGCATCACATTGCTCCCAATTGTGAAAAACAATTTCTTTAGCAAAACGGAATAATCCGGATTTTTGAATTTGAATCAAATGTTTCTCTTTATCCCATTTATGTGCTTGTTGTTCACTTTGAGATAGTTCGGAAACACGATTATCTGCCAGCTTAATTAAATGTTTATAGCTTTCTTCTACTTCCCAGTTAAAGGCAGGTGGCCAGTCACAATCATATGCGGCAAATACACCACCAGTTCGCAAAACACGAGAGAATTCACGCAATGTTGATTGTGGTTCCATCCAATGGAACGATTGTGAACATGTAACAATATCTACTGAATTACTCTCGATACCAAGGTCATGTGAAAAACCAGGCACAAACCGTATATTTACTGGCTTTTGCGCTGCTTGCCAATTGTTGACGGCAACTTCACGCATATCATCACTAGGTTCAATTCCTATCACTTTGCTTGCTTTTTGTTTCCAAATAAAAGTGGAGAGACCTGTGCCGCAACCAACATCTATAACGAGCTGTGGTCTAGTTCCTAAGTAAGTAGTAAGTATCCTTGTAACTTCCTCAGGTGCATGTGGTCGATTTTGATCATACAGGTCACCGAAACCAGAAAACCGCTCGACATTATTAGTGCGAATTTGATTTTTCATATTGATATCTCCTATTCATCATTTATTATTTAAACTTATCTGGTTTTTTTACTCTCATGGATGCAACTTCTCCGCAGTTCGTACAGATGATTAATTCTAATGAAGACCCAGTGCTGAAAAATTTGTCCACCGGGCGGACATGTGCATATCCATCCATAACGCCTTTTCCAAAAGAATTACTAGCGCATGCTTTACAGACTCTTTCCTCCATCATTACCACCTCTAGTAATGATTACGTTCATTAATACAATAATGTTTCGAAAATAGCACTAAAAATATTAAGATTATGTAAATTTAATATGAACATAAATAAAAACATGCTACACTCGAATCTATAGTATTTTCAAGGGGGGATATATTACTAGATGGATGTAAAAACGAAAAAAATGACAAGATTTCAAGCTTTAATGGAAATCTTAGCGATATCTACAAGACTTGGCTTTACCTCTTTCGGTGGTCCGGTTGCCCATTTAGGGTATTTTCATGAAGAATATATACGTCGTCGTAAGTGGATGGATGAAAAAAGTTATGCCGATTTAGTTGCATTATGTCAGTTCCTACCTGGACCTGCAAGTAGTCAAGTAGGGATAGGTATTGGTGTCATGCGTGCAGGAGTGTTAGGTGGGATTGTATCATTTCTTGGTTTCACGATTCCGTCAGTAGTTGCACTTATTGCATTTGCATTAATTTTGCAGGGTCTCAATATTGGAGATGCTGGCTGGATTCATGGGTTGAAAATTGTAGCTGTGGCTGTAGTAGCTCATGCAATCATGGGAATGGCTACGAAACTAGTACCAGACTTAAAGAGAAAGGCGATTGCCTTACTTTCTTTAGTTGTTATATTAGTGTGGCAAACAGCTTATACTCAAATTGGAGTTATTCTAATTGCTGCATTTATAGGTTATGTAATTTATAAAAATCATAGAGAAGATAACTCAGCATCTATTCAATTTCCGGTTTCTCCTAAATTCGGCATTATTTGTTTATCGTTATTTTTTGGTTTACTCATTTTGCTACCTATTTTGAGAGAGGTAACGCAACTTGATTGGGTTGCAATGTTTGATAGCTTTTATCGTTCAGGATCACTAGTGTTTGGTGGTGGACACGTTGTTTTACCACTATTGGAGCGTGAATTTGTTCCAACAGGTTGGCTAAGTGAAGAGGCCTTTCTAGCTGGATATGGTGCAGCACAGGCAGTACCGGGTCCATTATTCACTTTTGCAGCATATTTAGGAGCAGTTATGAATGGATGGACAGGAGGTTTATTAGCTACATTCGCCATTTTCTTACCTGCATTTCTATTAATACTCGGAACACTGCCATTTTGGGACCAGCTACGCCGCAATCCAAAAGTGAAAGGTGCTTTAATGGGAGTGAATGCTGCAGTTGTTGGTATTTTAATTGCGGCATTCTATCAACCTATTTGGACTAGCTCTATTTTAGCTCCGAGAGATTTTGCTTTTGCAGCAGTACTTTTCAGTATGCTTGTATACTGGAAGCTACCACAGTGGATTATTGTTGTTACAGGTGCTGCAGGCGGCGCTTTACTATCCTTTATTTGAGAAAAAATCCTTTCCTCTTGGGAAGGAGTTTTTGCTGTTTTTACGTACCGTTTCTGAGACTAAAACATACAAATAAAAGTATGGATAGGTAAAGGGAGTGGAAAGGGTGCCTAATTATGTTTGGGGTGTGGATTCAGCTACTAGTGTGACAGCTGAATTATTAGATTGTGTTACAACTAATTTTGGACGTCCCGTTTTTTGGGGAAGATATTTGACAAGAGTAGAAGGAGCATCTGAAGGCCTATCGCAACAGGAAATTAAATTTCTTCGCGATAAAGGAATCAAGATAATGCCTATTTACAATGTATTCCAGATCGCAAAAGGATATCAACAAGGGAAAGAAGCTGCATACAATGCAGTGCACCATGCAATGAGGCTAGGTTTTCCGAAGGGAATAGTTATATTTGCTAATGTAGAGCGGTTTTTTGAAGTGGATCACCAATGGATTAAAGGCTGGGTAGATGGATTGTATCCTAGTGGTTATAAAACAGGTATTTATCATGATCCTGTTACTGGGGGTTTCAATCAAGCTTATTGTCAAGCAGTTCAAGAAAGCAATCGAGTTAAAGTGCAAACCATTCTCTGGAGTGCCGAGCCAGAAACAGGTGCAACGAAAGCAACTAACGCACCAGCTTTCAATCCTAAAAAGCCAAACTGCTCGAGCAATGTATGGCTATGGCAGTATGGAAGAGATGTTAAAGAATGCCCAATAGATACGAACTTAGCTGATGAGCGAGTATTGCAGATGATGTGGTAATTACCATGTAACCCTTTCCGGCTAATATCCTACTTATTAGATGGAGAGGGATACTCTTTTTATGGGTTTCTTAAAATCAAAAACTCCTGTTAAGAATTGAATTGGAGGGAAGTATACAAAAAATATACATGTTTAACTTTATTCATAAACTTAACATAAAAGTGGTGCAAACATCAAATAAGAAATATAAATGAAAACATTATTATTGACTCTAATTTATACTTGTAGAAATAATGATTTCCAAAGTTAACTTTTATATTAAAACTATTGACAGTAATGAAAACTTAGAATATACTGATTTTATACATAAATTGAAATATATACCATCTATGGAGATTATAACTTTTTTAAGAATATCCTGGTAATCAGTAATCTATTAAGGACTGCTAACTTTAGAATTTACTAAAAATGAATCTTACGATTTATTAATTCAACAGTTAGAGAGTAGGCAGATTATGGATTATGGGAATTTTTGACTACCATAATTTATTGAATAAAAATAAGCAGTTGAAAAGGGAGGAATGGAGAGTGAAAAAAATAACAAAAAAACATCTGTTGTCATCTTTTTTGTTGCAATATTTTTTGTGTCTTTTGCAGGAATATCCTTTGCCAAAAGTAAAGAAATATCGTTTAGAGGCTACGCGCAAATTGAAACAAATTGGTGTTGGGCAGCAAATGGTCAGGGAATTTTGAATTACTATTCTAAAACAGTTACTCAATGTCAATTTGTTAAAGATGGAAAAGGTACATCTAGTTGTAAGAATGATGGAGGAACTGATAATCAAGTAAAGACAGGATTAAAAACTAAGGGAGTTACCTCAAGTAACTACTCCGGGAACTTAACAATAGTTGATGTATTCAAAGAAATAGATGCAGGACGTCCAGTATACGTTAATTGGCAATGGACCAATAGAGAAATAGGGCATGCAGTTACGATTTATGGATATAATCAAACTATTGACCCTTATAGAAATTATATTAAATACAGTGATCCCTCCTATGGAGCTAAAGTTACAATAGATTATGCCACTTTCAATAAAGATGGAAGTGGTAGGTATTGGAATTCTGGGTTGAGAAATATTACAAAATAGGTGCATTTAATAAAGGAGGGAAAATAAATGTTAACGACTAGGACTATTAATATTTTGTTACTCCCATTTCTATTTACACTATTGTTTTTTATTCCAAAAGTATTGGCAGATTCAAATAATATTGGAAAACCGATTCCAAAAGAAATAGAACAATTCGCTACTAGTTCAGCTATAAACCTGTTTAAGGAAATTGTTTCTGAAGATCCCGAAGGCTATGGTTTTAATGATATTAATGAGGTAGAGAATGTTACACTAGGACCGGGATATCAACTTTATGCAATTGATGGTGAACGATTAAAAGATGATAAATATAAAAAAATGTCCGAAATATCATACGAAACAACAATATATGAGTACATAGTGTACTCTAAAGGTGTGCCGAAATCATTTATTACAATTTCCACAGATGATAAAGGAGTATTTTTAAGTTCTGCTGGGGGAATAGCCTCCGGAATCGAAAAAACACTAAACAGCTTTAACAGTCTTAGTGTAAATTTGAATGAAAGTAAACATGAAATATTCGTGGTTCATTATGGAGTTAGTGATAAATATTTTATTTTAAAAACGAAAGATAAAGAAGAGATAATTCCATTTTCCCCCAATGGAGAAAATAAAGCTGAGATAAATGGAAAAGTATACAGTTCAGAACAAATAGTGGATCATATTAGAAATGAAAACGAAAAATATAAAGATGCTGAACCGGGTTTAACCGGAAATTTAGGTTCGATTGCTCCGATTCAAAAAAAGAATAATTACATCCTTATTGGTAGTATTAGTCTTGGAATTGCATTATTTGCTACATTATTATTCTATATAATTCCTCGTAGAGCAGATCCTAAAAGATAAAAAAATAACAGCAGGTTGTCGAGAAAATTTCAACAACCTGCATTTTGTTTGCTCCTACACTTACTTCGATATTGCGATGGAGGTATGTGTTTTTTCTATAATATCCCAAACATTAAAAATGAGATATATGTTTCAAAATGAAGTAATTATGTTTAATCTACTTATACTAAACTGTAAAGTAATCAAGACTATAACACCAACTGCTGCAAAGTCAGTTTCTTTTGCTTTTCAGACTGTATAATTCCTTTGCCAACTTGGAACGAGTCAGTTTCTTACGATGCATCAGATCTTTTAATTCCTCCGATGTTTGATAAGAAAGACGAATGTGATAGTAGTTTACTTGTTCTAGGACAGCAAAGCCAAAGACGAAAGTATACCAATATACTTCTTTAGCAGAGACAACCATTTGATTTACCAAAATAATAATTCCGATAAGTATTAATAACACATTTAATTTTTTAAAGAGGCTAAACAGCCGTAGATAAGATATTGGTAAGTTCGAAAAATCTTTATTACTTACTTGCTTCCATTTCAAATACCAATAAAAGCTTCCTTGCAATAGAATGAATTCCAATAAAATGAATGCGAAAAGACTTGGAATTGTTTTTACATAATGCTCAAACCAGCCAGATTGAGGCAAGTAGAAGAACCATAACAAGGCAAAAAGAATAGTAGCTGCTAACTCTCCACAAAACAAACTAATTAATTTTTTCTTCACTTTCTTATACATCATTTTCTCCTAAAAAATCTATTTATAAAAGTATATCATAGTAAAGGAGACTGCTTATTAATAAAGCGTTTCCGAAAGTTCGACAATTCAATTTCGAATTTTTTCTTGTTTTTGTAACACGACATGCTATACTAAAAATACATTTTCATAATAAAGTATTTTCATATATCCGCGAGAATATGGCTCGCAAGTCTCTACCGGTTTACCGTAAATAAACCGACTATGAAAACGGCTTGTTTAGTTTACTCCTCTTTTATAGGTGTACACTAAACACTTTTCGATCATTCAAGCTCGAAAAACGTTGTTTCTTTCATAGTTATGGAGAAACATGTTTTTCGGGCTTTTTTATTCTAATTTTGAAAGGGGCTCACCATGAATTTTTTAGAGCAAAAAATTGCAGCAGAAGGAAAAGTATTATCAGAATCCGTATTAAAAGTTGATTCTTTCTTAAATCACCAAGTAGACCCAAAACTTATGCAAAAAATTGGTGAAGAATTTGCAAATCTTTTTGCAGGTGCAGGGATTACAAAAATAGTGACACTCGAGTCATCAGGAATAGCGCCAGCAGTAATGACAGGGTTGCGTCTAAATGTACCTGTTGTGTTTGCTAGAAAGCGTAAATCACTAACGCTTGTAGATGGCTTATATTCAGCAGAAGTTCACTCCTTTACAAAAAGAGAAACGAACGAGATTTCCGTATCAAAAGATTATCTTACTAGTGATGATGTCGTATTAATTTTGGACGATTTTCTTGCAAATGGACAAGCAGTGCTAGGATTGATGGATATCGTAAATCAAGCAGGAGCCAAACTTGTAGGAGTCGGAATTGTCATAGAAAAAGGTTTCCAACAGGGTGGCCAACTTTTAAGAGAAAAAAGAATAAGGGTTGAGTCACTTGCAATTATCGATTCATTAACAAAGGGAGAAGTGACATTTAAAAGGGAGGCGACGCACGTATGAAAACAGCAGCATTAGGACTACAACATTTACTTGCCATGTATGCAGGTGCAATTTTAGTTCCAATAATAGTAGGGGATGCGTTAGGCCTTACTTCTGAGCAACTTACATATTTAGTTGCCATTGATATATTAATGTGTGGGGTTGCTACAATATTACAAGTAGTAAGTAACCGATTCTTCGGAATTGGACTTCCAGTAGTTCTAGGTTGTACGTTTACTGCAGTAGCACCAATGATTACAATTGGTGGAGAATATGGAGTTTCTGCCATCTACGGATCGATTCTTGTTTCAGGTTTAATCGTAATACTGATTAGTGGAGTTTTTGGAAAATTAGTTCGCTTTTTCCCACCAGTTGTAACTGGAACGGTTGTAACAATTATTGGGATCACACTTATACCTGTAGCAATTAACAATATGGGTGGTGGACAAGGAGCAGCTGATTTTGGATCCATTTCAAATATCTCCCTAGCATTTGGTACGCTCTTATTTATTATTCTTATGTATCGTTTTACAAAGGGATTTATTCGATCCATCTCAATCCTTATCGGCTTAATTGGAGGAACAATCGTTGCTTCCTTCATGGGAAAAGTTCATTTTGATGCTGTATCAGAAGCAAGTTATTTTCATATGGTAGAGCCATTTTACTTTGGAACACCAACGTTTGAATGGTCTGCAATTTTAACAATGACGCTTGTAGCGATTGTTTCGCTCGTAGAATCAACTGGAGTATATTTCGCTTTAAGTGATATTACCGAAAAGAAAATTGCTGAAAAAGATATTTCGAAAGGATATCGTGCAGAAGGAATTGCGATAGTATTAGGTGGAATCTTCAATGCGTTCCCATATACGGCATTTTCACAAAATGTTGGTCTCATTCAAATGACTGGTGTGAAAAAACGTAAAGTTGTACTTGTGATGGCAATCATGCTAATTGCACTTGGCTTTATACCCAAAATCGCTGCGTTAACGACTATTATTCCAACATCCGTATTAGGTGGAGCAATGATTGCGATGTTTGGAATGGTTATTTCACAAGGTATCAAAATGTTAAGTAGTGTCATTGCAAATTCGCCGGAGAATTCCATGATTATTGCATGTTCAGTTGGTATGGGACTCGGAGTAACAGTAGTACCAGAAATCTTCGCACAATTACCAAACAGTGTGCAAATCTTAACTAGTAATGGAATTGTAGCTGGTAGTGTCACTGCAATTATCCTAAATATCGTATTTAATATGATTCCAAAACGTAAATCAGCACCAGTTTTGGTAAAAAAAGGCGCTTAGTTTCATTATGAATTTTCGAAGGATACAACAATTACAGATGGAATAATAAAAGCACAGCACAGCTTTATGATGCTGTGCTTTTTTGTATTTATTGATGAAGTATGAAACAACTTTTTTGATAGAAACTATACGTGAAGAAACCTAGTACAAGATACTATTGTGGAAGATACTTAAAGTAAATAAACATTAGGATGATTGAACAATAATGTCTAGTAAGGAATTGTTCATCTAATCCTTAATATGAGGGTGACCATTGTGCAACAAAGTCCATTATTAATTATGCTGTCTGTTATTATAGCAGTTTTTTCAACTTATACTTCCTTAACAATGGCAGAAAGAATTGCTGATAATAATAAACGGAAGAAAACCTGGATTATATATGCTTCGATTATTATGGGGTTAGGGATATTTTCTACACATTTTGTTGGAGTAGTTGCTCGTTATTCATCCTATAATATTGTTTACAATCCGTATCTTTTAATTTTAATGATTATTTTTGCGTGTATATCATCCTATTCCATGTTTTTCTTGTTATATTGTCATTCCCTCCATAACCGCAATAAATATATATGCGGATTTAATATTTGCCTAGGGATGACTATTACGCACTATAGTGGTTTACTTGCGATTCGTGCACCTTTGCAAATACAGTTTTTTTCAATTCCGTTTATACTATCGATTATTTTAGCAGTATTTTTTACTTTGGTAGGAGTACAAACCTTTACTAAAATTAGGAATGAATTAACCCCTGTTAGAATTCAAAATATATATAGTTCTGTTGTAATGGGAATCACAATCTGCCTCATGCACTATGCCGGAATGAAAGCGGTAAAGTATTTGCCTCATAGACATGTTTCCATTACGGATAGTATAAATACATATACACTTGCAATCATTATTTCTATTATCACCATTTTGATTATGTGTTTTGCTTTATGTTTAGCCATCCTTGATAACCGCAAGATATATGCAGAGAGACAACTTTTAGAGAAAATAAGACTGAGTGAAATCCGTTATCGATTATTAGTAGAACAATCTCCTGCTCCTATTATCGTGTATGATGGGAAAGCGATTATATTCATTAATGAAGTTTGTTTAGATCTAGTAAAAGTGAGCAAGAAAGAAGAGATTATTGGGAAACCTATTTTGGATTTTATTCATCATCAAGATTGGGAGAAGGCATCCAGCTATTTAGTAAAAGTTCGAGCTGGAATGAACTTAAAACCTTTAGAGCTTAGGATGATTAGTTCGGTTGGAGATATAGTCGAGGTAGAAGGAAATGTCATAAAAGTAGTATATGATAATAAGATTGCTTTTCAAATTATTTTAAGAGATATTACAGAGACGAAGCGACTTCAAGAGCAAATGAAAATCTTAGCATATACGGATCAACTTACCGGACTTCCCAATCGGCACTGGTTTCATGAACATTTAACGAAAGTAGTAGAACGAGCGTACGCAGATCAATCTTCCGTAGCAGTTTTAATGATAGATTTTGATAATTTTAAAACAGTAAATGATACTTTGGGGCATAAGGCTGGAGATGAATTTTTGAAAATCGTCGCTAACCGAATGAAGTCATGCTTAACCCCAAAAGATATCCTTGTCAGAATAGGTGGAGACGAGTTTTTTATTGTTTTAGAAAATCAATCCAAAAAAGAAGTTGCCTCTGTTGCGAAGAAGTTACTTAATGTAATGGTTAAGCCTGTTCATATAGGAACAAATGATTTAATTATTACGCTAAGTATCGGTATTAGTATGCTTTCTAAGTTTACACCGGATGGAGAAACGTTAATTCGCCATTCTGATATAGCGATGTATGAAGCTAAAAAGAAGGGAAAGAACACATATCAATTTTTCACGGAAGACTTAGATTGTATTTTAAAACGAAAACAACAAATTGAAAATGGATTATGGAAGGCAATTGAAAGACAGGAATTACAGCTTTACTATCAGCCACAAATAGAGATTAAAAGTGGAAAGTTGGTTGGAGTAGAAGCATTATTACGATGGTTTCCATCCTTTGGAAATATTTCACCAAGCGAATTTATCCCAATTGCAGAAGAAAGTGGCGCCATTATTGGAATTGGGGAATGGGTATTAAAAAAAGCTTGCAAACAACTAAAGGATTGGGAAGAAGCAGGGATTACGGATATAAAACTCGCTTTTAATGTATCAGCACGTCAATTTACAGATCCGTACTTTTTTGAAAAAGTGAAAAATGTATTGAGTAGCTTACAAATAAATACTTGTAATCTTGAAATAGAAATAACGGAAACAATGATGCTAGATATTAAACCTGCAATGGGCATTATTGAACAATTAAAAAAACTAGGAGTCCGTATTGCGATAGACGATTTTGGTGCAGGTTATTCTTCTTTAAATATTTTGAAGAGAATAGAAATTGATACATTAAAAATAGACAAATCGATTATCGATGATGCATTAAAAAGTAATCGAAACATGTCAATACTCACAGCGATAATAAATGTTGGCACTTGTCTGGATAATACTAAAGTAATTATGGAAGGTATTGAAACAAGTGAACAAATTAAGTTGTTACGAGATTTCAATGTTATTGGACAAGGATATTATTATGGTAAACCTGAAAAGGTAACAGAAATAGAAAAGAAATGGTTTGATAAAACGTAATTAATGTAGTCGAAGGACTTAGTGATGCCATGATTTGCGAACAGCGTTTAGCACCAATATATTACTGATATGAAAAACCTCCCGCGATGGTATATTCACCGGAGGTTTTTCTCATTATTATAATCGAAAACAAAGTACTTAACATATAACACAAACTTCGAACTAGAACGTGTATCAAGCTCAAGAATCAAAGTTTATACTGACACCCTCATTTTATATTATTTTACATATTATGCTAACGGTTGTTAACAATAGGAGGGAGGTGATTTGTTTCATGTCTTTAAGAAGAAAGACTTTTTTTCGAAAGAAATATCAACCATACATAGAAGAAGAAAATTTAACTGAAAGTCAAAAAAAGTTACCATCTTCTTTAAATGAAACGATTGATACGATCCGTTCCATGTTAGGAAATAGTTCTGACTTAGTTATTCGCAATCTCCAAATAGGTACAAAAAATAAAGTGGATGTTGCAATAGCATATACGGACGGTCTAGTTGAATCATCATCATTACAAGATATGATAGATTCATTACTCCATAAACTGGATGTCGATGATCTGAAATCAGTATCTTCCAAAGAAAATACCTCACTCATAAATACTTTAAAGCATAAAGCCATTACTGTTGGTAGCATAGAAGAAATCGATAATATTCCATCATTATTAACTAATATATTATCCGGTCAAGCTGCATTGATAGTAGATAACTTAACGAAAGCTATTACAGTTAATATTCCTGGACAAGAAAAACGTAGTATAGAAGAACCGCAATCTGCAACTCTTATTAAAGGACCGCGTGATGGTTTTACTGAAACGTTAAGTACAAATACATCATTACTGAGAAAAAGAATTAGAAGTTCTGATCTATGGATGGAATCGAAAGAGATTGGCAAGATTACGAAAACAAAAGTAGTAGTTGCTTATATTAATGGACTTGCGAATGACGGTGTTATAAAGGAAGTTCATGAGAGGTTAGACAGAATTGACATTGATGCAATTTTAGAAAGTGGCTACATTGAAGAACTTATTCAAGATGAAGCGAAAACGCCATTTCCAACGATTTTTAGTACAGAACGTCCCGATGCTGTTGCTGGAAAACTATTAGAAGGTCGTGTTGCAATCCTAGTGGATGGTTCTCCATTTGTACTAGTTGTTCCAAGCCTCATTGTAGAGTTTTTTCAAGCAAGTGAAGATTATTACCAACGTGCTGATATAGCCACTTTATTACGCATGCTGCGTTTTTTATGTTTTTTCATCGCACTTATCGCACCGTCCTTATATATTGCAGTTTTAACATTTCACCAAGAAATGCTGCCAACTACCTTGTTGGTTGGAATAGCCGCTCAACGTGAAGGAGTTCCATTTCCAGCATTCCTAGAAGCTTTATTGATGGAATTAGCATTTGAAATTTTGCGAGAAGCAGGAGTTCGAATGCCTAGAGCGGTTGGTCAGGCAATGAGTATTGTAGGAGCGTTAGTATTAGGCCAAGCCGCCGTACAGGCAGGTTTGGTCTCTCCGGCAATGGTGATAGTTGTATCACTTACAGCAATTGCAAACTTTTGTTTTCCAGCAATTAATTTAGCCACAACAGTTCGTATGTTACGATTTGGCATGATGTCATTAGCAGCTATTTTTGGGTTAATTGGCATTATGTTCGGGATAATTGTAATGTGTATACATTTATGCACTCTGAGATCGTTTGGTGTTCCCTATACTTCAACAGTAGCTCCTTTTAATTTTGATGATCAAAAGGATGTAATGTTTCGGGTTCCATGGTGGGGGATGTTTTCTCGCCCGCGATTGATTAGTCAGAGAAATACAGTTAGAGAGAATAACGAACAAAATAATAAACCGAAATCACACAAATAGGAAGTTGATGAATGCGAAAAAATTTAACGACTATTTTAATATTCACAATCCTTCTTCCGCTTTTATCAGGTTGTTGGGACAGAGTAGAAGTCACGGATCTTTCGATTGCAGTTGCACTCGGAATTGATAAAAATGACAATGGCGAGTTTGAGATTTCCGTCCAAGTATTAAATCCTTCCGAAAATGCAGCTAATACTGGAGATGGATCAGGCTATGATACACCAGTTACGACTTACAGTGCAACTGGGCATATACTTTTTGAAGCATCAAGAAAATTAACAACAAAAACTCCATCCGAAATTTATATGTCACACTTACGGATTATTGTGGTAGGAGAAGAAGTAGCTAAAGAGGGGATCTATGACGTTTTAGATGTGTTGTCCAGAGATCCCGAGGTTAGAACGGATTTTTACGTTTTAATCGCAAGAGAGCATACAGCCAAAGATATACTTGGCATGTTGACGAGTATTAGTAAAATTCCAGCTAATAAAATGTTTAACGCTTTAAATGCATCTGCAGACTCATGGGCTGCTACAGGTAAAAAGAGATTACATGAGTTAATGGATGAGATTGTAAGTGATGGGATTCAGCCAACTTTAACTGGTATTAAAGTAGAAGGGGACCCAAAGGCAGTAAAAGGAAAGGAAGATATACCATATGTCATTCCAAATTCAATTATTACTTTTAATGGAACGGGAGTATTTAAAAAAAATAAATTAGTAGGTTGGTTAACAGAGGAAGAAAGTAAAGGACTTAATTACGTGAAAGATAATGTGGAGAGTACAGCAATTGTATTCAAGCAAAATGATGATTTTATTGGCATTGAATTAATAAAAAGTAAAACTGAAATCACACCTAAGATTCGTCATGGAGTACCGAGTATTACCGTAAAGATTAGTGGTGATGCGAATGTCGCAGAAGTGAATACAAAGATAGATTTATCAAGTCCATCTGTTATTGCTCAATTAGAAAAACAGTCTAATAAAGATGTGAAAGATATTATTACAAAAACGGTCCATAAAGCGCAAAAAGACTTTAAATCCGATATATTTGGATTTGGAAAAGCGATTCATAAGAATGATCCGAAAGCTTGGGTAAAGTTAAAAGATAAATGGTCAGATACTTTTCCTGATATAACTGTAAACATTGATGTAGATATTCATATACGTCGGGAAGGAACGATCAATAATCCATTTCATAATGAATTAGGAGAGGAGTGAAAGAATGTTAAAAACGGTAGGTTTGATTTTTGCTTTTGCTGCTATATCATTCTTTCATCTTCGTCCTTTAGTTCAGAAAAGGATGCTTCGTGAAATTGTTATATTTTCGATATGTATGTTAGCGATTACTGCATTATCGGCATACAAATTGAATGGTGGAGTACTCCCTAATCCTTTAGAGCTCATCGCATTCTTGATGAAACCACTCAGTAAAATATTGATATAAAAGGGGGGCATCCAATGGAGGAGAAAGTAAGGATCAGTCCATTACAAATCACCATTCTTGCAGCCTTCTTTACATCAGGCTCAACATTACTCGTTATCCCTGCATCCATGACTGGCAAGTCAAATCAAGATGCCTGGTTAAGTGCCTTAATTGCTGTATTAGTTTGTTGTGTATGTGCATATTTTTTCTATGTTTGCGGGAAAGCAATGAGTAGAGAAACATACATAGAATATTTACAGCGAGTATATGGGAAAATCCTTGGTAAGATCATTGCTTGTGCATATGTGTTTTTTTCGTTTATAGGTTCCACTACGCTACTTTTTTATTTTGGTAATTTTACGACAACACAAATACTTACTAATACACCTATAGAAATTTTAAATATGATGTTAGCTATCATGGTGATCATGGTGGTGCGAGCGGGGTTAGAAGTTTTAGCACGTACAGGGGAGCTGCTTTTTCCTTGGTTTCTTCTCCTGTTTTTGACATTAACCATTTTTTTGTTACCTGAATTACAATTTGAAAGACTTAGTCCATTATATGAAGCTAATGTTAGTGATCACATATCGTCAGTAATTGATTTTGTTGGTACATCTGCGTTCCCGTTAGTTATCTTTTTAATGTTTATTCCTAAAAATATTAATCGTCCGACGAAAGGGAAATGGAACTTTATCATTGGTGTGTTAATTGGTGCAGGTATTGTATCTGTTATCGTGTTGTTATGTTTATTAGTATTAGGAGCACCGACGACAGCGCGTCAAATGTTCCCTAGCTATATACTTGCGAAAACAGTAAGCCTTTATGAAATAATTGAACGTTTGGAATCTGTAATGGCAGGTATATGGGTGGTTTCCATTTTCTTCAAAACCGCACTTTACTTTTACGCTTTTGTTGTTGGAGTAGCGCAACTATTAAAGGTTCGAGACTATCGATTCCTCGTTATCCCATTAGGCATTTTAATAGTGCTATATTCAACAGTCGTATATCCAAACGTATCATATATGAATTATTGGGACGATACTCACTGGGATGCATATGCCTTAGTAATGGGGATATGCATACCTTTCATCACGTTAATAATAGATAAATTAAAAAGTATAAAGAAAAAGTAAAGCCAATCATCTTTAGCCGCGTTTTTTATAAAACTTCTTCTCTAATTGTTAGAACTAATGCTATAATAGGAATCAATTAAATATACAAAAAATTTAATATCTTTAAAGTAGAGGAGAGTTTCATATGGTTGAGGCTATTAAAAAAGGCTATTTTGGAGAATTTGGTGGAAGTTTCGTTCCTCCTGACTTACAAACAGTATTAGAGTATTTAGATGAGAATTTTGAAAAGTATAAAGATGATCCCGATTTTAAAGCGGAATTAGATTATTATATGAAAGATCATATTGGAAGAGAAAACCCACTAACTTTTGCAGAAAACTTAACAAAATTAGTAGGTGGCGCGAAGATTTATTTAAAGCGGGAGGATTTAAACCATACTGGTGCCCATAAAATTAATAATGCCATTGGACAAATCTTATTGGCAAAACGTATGGGAGCAACTCGTATCATTGCTGAAACCGGAGCGGGTCAACATGGAGTTGCAACAGCTACTGCTTGTGCAATTGTTGGTGGAATGGAATGTATTATTTATATGGGGAAATTAGATACAGAAAGACAAGCATTAAATGTGTTCCGTATGGAATTACTTGGTGCTAAAGTTGTATCAGTGGATAAAGGTCAAGGAAGATTAAAGGATGCTGTTGATGCAGCATTAAATGATTTAGTAGAAAATTACAAGAACACTTTTTATTTACTTGGATCAGCAGTTGGACCACACCCATTCCCAACAATGGTAAAACATTTTCAATCGATTATAAGTGAAGAATCGAAGAGACAAATCCTTGAAAAAGAAGGGAAATTACCGAAGGCAGTTGTAGCTTGTGCAGGTGGGGGAAGTAATGCAATAGGAGCATTCGCTCACTATATCGATGAGCCATCTGTGAGATTAGTAGGAGCAGAACCTGCTGAAGCACCTACGTTAACAAAGGGAGTTCCAGCCGTTATTCATGGTTTTAAATGTTTAACACTTTTAGACGAAAATGGAGAACCACAACCTACTTATTCAATAGCTGCAGGACTTGACTATCCAGGCATCGGACCAGAACATAGTTATTTGAAAACAACTAACCGTGCTGAATATGTCACAGTAACTGGAGAAGAGGCCCTCGAAGCCTTCCAAACATTATCCAAAGTAGAAGGGATTATCCCAGCACTAGAAAGTTCCCATGCTGTTGCACATGCGATGAAACTAGCAAAAGAATATGGTCCAGAAGACTCGATTATTGTTAACCTATCTGGAAGAGGCGACAAAGACGTAGAACAAGTATATAAATTACTTCAGAAATAGGGACATGGGGTCAGCAACAATGTCCCGAACTAAAAAAGGTGCTTCCTCTAAAACTGAGGAAGCACCTTTTTAATTATTGTTTTGTAAATCGAACACCTATAATGCGGTTATTTTCATCTCGAATGAATTCAGCAAAGTATTTATCTCGATTCAAGCTTCCAACTTTTAAATCAGCTGGTTCCACAATAAGATTATAATCTTCTAATGATGATTTATGAATGGAAATGATACCGCCTGAAATTTCTTCGCCATCTAAGCTATCAAAACGACTTGATAAATATTCCTCTCTTAATAACTCCAATTCATCTTATAAAGTAGTTGGTTCGTCAGAAGCTAGTTTATTCAAATCTGAAATGTCCAAAGTAAATGGAACATCCAATTTCAAGTTGTCATATCCAGAAATTTCGAATAAAATCTCAGCAATTTCTTCTCCATCTTTTAGTTCATGAATTGCTAATCCTCTACTAAAGCCCCCAGGAGTTAAATCAGGCATTGTAAAATAATAATGGCTTGAGTTATTTCTTTTTAAATCCGCTCTTACTTCTTGACCTGAGCTATTATGTAAAAGAATGGATGGATATTCAAAGGATGAAATTTTCTCTTCTCCTATATTTTTCACCTCAAAATCAAGTACTAAATAGTCATACGAGGAATTAAATGTGTAATCAGGATTATCTTCTCCATTTATGTAATCAATACCGTGAACAATAAACTCTACTTTTCTTTCTTCAGTAAAGTCTGTTTTAGGGAAGATAAAGAAAGCAGATTCTCCAACTTTAATTTCTTGAGTTGATTGACCTTCTTTTCCACTAATAAATGTATTTTTTTCTTGTACTACTTCTTTTTCTTGTTCTTGCTCTTTTTCTCCATCTTTTTTACTATTAGATGCTTCATCAGAACAACCAAATAATACCATGCTAAATAATACTAAAATACCAAAAACCTTTTTTAATTCTATACCTCCAATATTCGACAATATATACCATTCTTTATAATAGTATAATAGTTTTGAAATTTTGACAATTAAATAATAGGTAAATTTTCCTATGTTAATACAGTAAAATGTCCTTATTCTCAATGTTGAGAACAAGGACATATTTTTTATTGTTTTGTTAGTTGTACACCGATTATTCGATTGTTTTCATCGCGTTTGAATTCAGAATAGTATATAGCATCATAATCAGTATCTTCTGGTTCAAAAGTTAGGTTATAATTTACTAAATCATGTCTAGATAAAGGCAATCTATTACCTTTAACTTCTGTTTCATCGTAATCTCCAAATCTGTCTTTAATAAATTCTTCTCTAACTAACTCTAATTCTTCAGGTGCGTGAGTTGCAGATTCTGTTGCAAATTTATCTACATTCGACATATCCAAACTAAATGGGCGATCGGAATAATAGCTTGACCCCATCCATGTATCAATGACGATACCTGCAATTTCTTCCCCTTCAGGAAGTCTAAAGACAGCTAAGCCCCTTGTATTTCCACCCGGTATTAAATCAACCTGTTTAAAATAATACTTACTTCTTGGATCACTAGTGTTGCAAAAATAATGTCGTAATTTTCAGTTTTATTATATCTTCTGTTTAGAGCCAAAAAAGTAAATACC
>VEFU01000419.1 GCA_007679095.1 Paenibacillus bovis | reverse complement strand
GCAATATGTTTATTTTGAAGGTGATGGAAGATATGGGTAGAGAAGTTGAATAGTTGGTGTTGTGGTTGAGTAGGGTAAGGAATGAGGGGGTGATGATTAGGTGGATGAATTTGTTTTGGAAGTTGTAGTGGTGGGTTTGGATTTTGGTGAGGTAATGTATGAAGTAAGGGTGGAGGTTTGGGCTGGACGTTAGGGGGAGGGTGTGGTAGGAGGTGATGATGTGCAAATGGATCTGCAAGTAAGTCAT
>VEFU01000418.1 GCA_007679095.1 Paenibacillus bovis | reverse complement strand
AAAGTGGATAAAAGATTAATTGATGTAGGTAAGGGTAGGAATTATAGTGAGGTAAAAATGATAGTTAGATGGGATGAATTAAAAGTGGTCTGACGTAAGGGTGAAATATTATTAGATGAGTTTCGTGCATATATGAAAAAAGGTAAAGGTTTAGGATGGATATGGATGATTAAGAGATGGATTGAAAAAGGGAGGGTGGTGGAATATTGGGGATATAGGAAGTATGTAGGAGGAAGAATTAAAGAGT
>VEFU01000417.1 GCA_007679095.1 Paenibacillus bovis | reverse complement strand
GTTAGAACAAAAGATGGACTCGATGTAGAAGTATAATGTAAAGTGAGATTGGATTGGGAGGGGGTGTTGGTAGTAGTGGTTGTGGGATCATTGGAGGAATTGAAGTAGGAAATGAAGTTTGGTGTTTATCCTTAAGAAAAGGGGATAAGTTAAAACTTGGTACTGAAATGGAAGGTGATGGAGATAATGTAGGAGGTGGATTATAGGGTGGGTTGATTGTTTGTGTTGTTGTTGGTAATGGTGAGAT
>VEFU01000416.1 GCA_007679095.1 Paenibacillus bovis | reverse complement strand
TCAAAATACTCATCAATTCCTCATGTATCAGTTAATAAATCCTCAATCCTAATATCCTCACCAAAATCTGCAAACTCAATATTTAAACAATCTTCCAGTTTTCTATTAAACCTAACTTCTCCTTTTTCAACAACCTGCCAAATGCCAATCACACTAAATAACTTACAACCACACCCTATCCCAAATTTTGTTTCAACTCAATTTTTCACTTCATCCCCTCTATTTCCATAACCTCTATTAAATTCTA
>VEFU01000415.1 GCA_007679095.1 Paenibacillus bovis | reverse complement strand
CCAAACCATTTTACACAAATTCCAACTCCCAACACAACATCAACCATTTTTACCAAAACTACAACCACAAAATTTACCACTGATTCTACTAACACAGCATTGCTGTCGACATCCCATCCTCAATCTACCAATCTTATTCAAACTACCACAAAAAACCAATATCCAACTTACAATGTTATTACCCCATCAAAACTTACAATTAATCCACCAATATTTCACAAATGGTACTGCAAGAGCAATTCCTATG
>VEFU01000414.1 GCA_007679095.1 Paenibacillus bovis | reverse complement strand
ATGAATATCAAAACAAACGATGTGAATTAGGTGAAGAAAATGGAAAGGGAGGTGGGGGGATTAGGGGTGAGGGTGATGTAGTGGAAAAAGGACATATAGGGTTAGAAAAGGGTTTTGTTCGGGAAGTGGGTGGTAAGTATGCTGATCATGGTGAAATGGTGTATATGGGTTATGAGAGAGGAAAAAGGATGGATGGTTTAAAGAAAGAAAATAAGACCATTTTATCGATGGAATATTTGAAGGAAAT
>VEFU01000413.1 GCA_007679095.1 Paenibacillus bovis | reverse complement strand
TAGGTCCAGGTGCACAACAAGGAGTAGATGAAATGAAATACGAAATGGCTTGAGAATTGGGAGTAAATGTTGGTGGGGATAGTAGTTGGGGTGGTAAGGGTTGTGTAGGTGGAGAGATTAGTAAGGGTTTAGTTGAAATGGGTGAAGAAGAGGTTGGGGGTTTGTGAAAATAATTTAAGTTAATAAATTGGGTAAGCGGCGGGATTTTTATCGGGGGGTTATTAATTTGTGATATGGAGGGTTGATT
>VEFU01000412.1 GCA_007679095.1 Paenibacillus bovis | reverse complement strand
GAATGGTGATGGGAATGGCTGTAGGAGAAATTAGAATTGGGGGATGAAATTGTGGAGTTGGGAGGTTTTTGGGGAGGGGTAATGGATAGTGAGGATAATGAACAGAAGGTTGAGAATGAGAGGGAAAATGTTGATAGTGTATATTGATTTGTTGTAATAAATTTTTGATTTGTGGTGGAAGGTTTAGGGCTGGGTGATGTGATGGTAATGGTACTTTGATGTGAAAAAGTGGCTGGGTTTGTGTATG
>VEFU01000411.1 GCA_007679095.1 Paenibacillus bovis | reverse complement strand
ATAATCATCATAGTGGCCATGCACATCATCATGGAAATTTTAAAGTTAAGTTTTTTGTTTCATTAATTTTTGGAATACCTATCATTCTTTTATCGCCACTGATGGGTGTTAACTTACCTTTTCAATTCACATTTCCAGGTTCTGAATGGGTAGTGTTAATATTAAGTACAATTTTATTCTTTTATGGTGGTAAACCGTTCTTGTCTGGTGGTAAAGATGAAATTGCTACAAAAAAACCAGGCATGAT
>VEFU01000410.1 GCA_007679095.1 Paenibacillus bovis | reverse complement strand
CACCTCCCCCTAGAATCTCCCCCAGCCCCTCTCCCTGTTTCTATGATCAAATCACGTAACCTTCACCTTTCCTTCTTTAAACGTGTCGATCACCATATCATTCAAACCCTCATAAGCCACTTCACCAATCCATCACCCAACATTACACACACCTCAAGAATATTTATGTCCTTTCCCCTAAAACCGATGTCACAAAACCAATCCACCCACATTCTACCCCCACCTCTAACCTACATTCTTTCTTTTCA
>VEFU01000040.1 GCA_007679095.1 Paenibacillus bovis | reverse complement strand
ATTGTATAAAAAAATATTTTTAAGAAGTCAAAAAACCACGGAAACCCCCGTCAGATCAACTTTTTCTGAGGGAGTCTACGTGTATTTCCTCCGCTGGTAACTTTCAATTCAATATAAGATCACTCTTTATAAATTAATCTTTCATTTGTATTACAATCAGTTCACTTCACTTCACTGAAATAGCTCGTCGATGATATAAGGGCTTTTGCAAATATTATATCTATAGAAAAAAGCCAAACTATCATAATTCAAGTAGTTTGGCTTGTAATTTCATCTATAATCTGTTGTTCAAGTTTAAAATAATATTATGCCATTTTTTTGCGGTATTCTTTTGCGCTAACACCTGTATACTCTTTGAATTTCTTATAAAACCAATCCATTTCGGTATAGCCGACTTTATTCGCTACTTCATATATTTTTAAGTCTGTTTGTTTTAGTAATTGCTTTGCTTTTTCCATTCGTTGTTGTAAAAGATATTCATTAAAAGTCATATTCTCATGTTGTTTAAATTTTTGTCCTAAATATGCACTATTAAAATGTAATAAACGTGAGATCTTCTTTAATGTGATATTTTGGTTCATTTCAGCACTTACATAATATTTCACTTTCTCAATGATGGAAGCCGCAGACTGATTGGTGTTTTTCCCAGGTTGTGGTCTATAAAATTGAGAATCTATCGTATGTTTGAAGTCTAATTCTTTTTTCAATGTTAATAAGCTTTTTGTTAATGCTTCCTTATCAACCGGATCTGTCAGATAATCTCTCACTTGATATGTTAAAGCTTTCCTGGCAATTTGGAAGTCGTCGCTACCACCAATAAGAATAATTGGGATGTTATGTTGTTTGCGAATACGATGTACCAGCATAACCGCGCTAGAATTATAGTTCTTCATATTAATAATGATGAGAGAAAAGTTCCATTCCGCAAGTAAAGGAATTACTTCAGAGAATTGATCGGTACTCTCACTAACTTGAAAGCCGATGGATTTCCAATCAAGTAGAGTCTTCGTACGATTCAAGGCGTGTTTATTCTGGTCGACAAGTAATACACTATACATGATACATACTCCCCCTTTAAATATCGTAAGCGCTTTCTATATACTTATAATTATGGATTTAAAATCCAACATTCTCAATGTCCAATTCTTTGCTCTTGTTACATCTGTTTACTTGTTTCTCTTTATTCTTAAAATAGCTTGGACAGTCATAATGGTTATCTTTATACTTAACCTTGAAACCGCTATCAATAAAAATGTGTAAATCAGGAGGTTCGTTACATGTCTATTCATAATACTAATGTAGTAGAACAGATGGATGTGAAGGAGGCTTATGCTTGCTGGTTACAGTATAGAAAAGTAGATAATGACAAGCTATTTCATTTGTATTTAAAGTCTGTTGCTGCTGTAAGTAATTCGCTTATTATTCAATCTGTAATACAAGAACTTGAACTGGCTTTTCACTCCATGTATGGCAAGGGTCCAGATATTTCACAACAAATACATGAGCAAACAACTCTTATTTTAGCAACTTATCAAGATATCAAATTAGCTGACTATGGATTGAATGGTGATATTTTTCAGGAAATAAACGATGAAGGATATGTTATCAAATCATCAAAAAATGGCGATAAAGAAGCGATTTTACTAATAGGAAAAACAGATAAAGGTGTGCTATACGCAACCCACCATTTATTACGGCTTATCCAAACAGGAGAAACACTAAAAGAACTAAACATTTTGGAATCCCCACGAAATAAAATTCGAATGATTAATCAATGGGACAACATGAATGGCAGTATAGAACGTGGTTATGCAGGGAAATCCATTTTCTATGAGAATAATAAAATTACTTCCAATATGGAGCGAATTAAAGATTATGCGAGATTATTATCTTCCGTTGGGGTTAATGCCATTTCTATTAATAACGTAAATGTATGGAAAGTGGAAACAAATTTAATAACAAATGTATTACTGCCTGATGTGGCTAATATTGCGGATATTTTACGAGCTTATGGAATCAAAACTTTTCTAAGTATTAATTTTGCAAGCCCAATCGAAATAGGTGATTTAACAACTGCTGATCCACTCGATAACGATGTAAAACAATGGTGGAAGCAAAAAGTAGAAGAAATCTACCGTTATATCCCAGATTTTGGAGGGTTTGTTGTAAAAGCTGATTCTGAGCATCGCCCAGGTCCGTTTTCATATAACAGAAATCATGCAGATGGAGCAAATTTATTAGGAGGAGCATTACAACCTTTTAATGGAATAGTTATTTGGAGATGTTTCGTTTATAACTGCATGCAAGATTGGCGAGATCGATCTACAGATCGTGCAAGAGCTGCATATGATCATTTTAAACCATTAGATGGTCATTTCTTGGACAATGTTATTTTACAAATCAAAAATGGACCAATGGACTTCCAAGTACGTGAGCCTGTTTCACCACTATTTGGAGCATTGGAAAGTACGAACCAAGTGCTTGAATTCCAGATTACCCAGGAATATTTAGGGCAACAGAGAGATCTGTGCTATTTAGTACCAATGTGGAAAGAAGTGCTTGAATTCGATACGTATAGTAAAGGTGCAGGTTCAACTGTAAAAACGATTGTGGATGGATCGCTTTTTGGTTCTAAAATTAGCGGAATAGCTGCAGTCTCCAATATAGGAAATGATGTGAATTGGACAGGGCATACATTAGCACAGGCGAATTTATTCGGGTATGGACGTCTCATTTGGAATCCGGACTTAGCGGCGGAAGAGATTTCGAGGGAATGGATTCAACTGACATTTGGTAATGATGAAACTGTCATCGAACAAATTAATCATATGTTACTAGACTCATGGGGAATATATGAAAACTATACAACACCATTAGGAATCGGATGGATGGTGAATCCAAACCACCATTACGGGCCAAATGTTGATGGTTACGAGTATTCAAGATGGGGCACCTACCATTTTGCTGATCGAGATGGAATTGGAGTAGACAGA
Organism: Paenibacillus bovis; assembly: GCA_007679095.1. GTDB lineage: Bacteria > Bacillota > Bacilli > Bacillales > Bacillaceae_C > Lederbergia > Lederbergia graminis. The sequence goes on along the minus strand of VEFU01000040.1, from coordinate 38,228 downwards.
ACGATGGAAACAGGAACAGGTTATACAGGTCAATATTTCTCTCCTAATAAAGAAATGTTTAACTCGTTAGATACATGCCCAGATGAATTATTACTATTTTTCCACCATGTGCCATATACACATACATTAAAGTCTGGAGAAACAGTTATTCAACATTACTACAATTCTCATTTCAAAGGTGTAGAGCAGGTAGAAGAATTGATTGCTAGATGGATTCTCCTCGAAGATAAGATAGATTCATATAGATTTCACAATGTCCTGGAGCGTTTGGAAATGCAATTAAAGAATGCGAAAGAATGGCGTGATCAAGTTAATACGTATTTTTATCGTAAATCTGGAATTCCCGATGCGAAAAACAGAAAAATTTATTGAGGATTGTGATCATAATGAATTCGAAAGTGCTTTTTAATAATGGATGGGAGTTTGCCAAAACGGCTCTAAATGAATCATATAGCAAAGAGCTACCTTTCGAACCTATCGATATTCCACATGATTGGCTTATTTATAACACATTGAACCTTTACGAAAATAGTATTGGCTGGTATCGAAAGCGTTTCTCTTATGTAAAGAATGAAAACGAAGAAGTTCTCTTATGTTTTGATGGTGTCTATATGGATTCTTCTGTATTTATAAATGACCAGTTTGTTGGTGAATGGAAATATGGATATTCATCCTTTGAGCACGAGATAACGGAAGCGTTGGTAGACGGAGAAAATGAAATTATTGTAAAAGTTGTATATCAAAGCCCGAACAGTAGATGGTATTCAGGTGCTGGAATCTATCGTAATGTTTGGCTAAAGACTAGAGGTAAAACACATATCGAAACGAATGGTATTTACATTTCCACGAAAAAGCAAGAGCAAGGTTGGACCGTGGAAGTTGATACGTCGTTGAAAGTGACGGAGGATGTACAGCTTTCTCATACCATTATGTATAAAGGTGAGGAAATCACTAGTTCGAAATCACTGATTCTTGTAGAAGATAAAAGTGAAAAGTTAAATGAACAAAGTCTATTCGTTGCGGATGCTTTATTATGGAGCATGGATGAGCCGAATCTTTATGAAATACGAACAGAACTAAAGAGTGAAAATGGGACGCTAATCGAAACGATAACACAAAATATTGGATTTCGAACAATTGAATTAGATGCAAATGATGGATTCCGCCTGAATGGAGTAAGGATGAAGTTAAATGGTGTATGTGAGCATCATGATTTAGGAGCATTAGGCGCAGCTTTTAACATAACAGCGTTAAAAAGAAGACTAGATATTTTGAAAGAGATGGGTGTTAATGCAATTCGTACTGCTCATAATATGCCGGCTAAGGAATTAATGGACTTAGCGGATGAAATGGGATTTCTTGTGATTACAGAAGCTTTTGATATGTGGGAAAGACCGAAAACACGTTATGATTATGGGCGTTTTTTCAAGGAATGGGCACCTATTGATGTGAAAAGTTGGGTGATGAGAGATCGTAATCATCCAAGCTTATTAATGTGGAGTATTGGAAACGAAATCTACGATACACATGCGGATGAGCGAGGACAAGAAATTACTAGAATGTTAATGGTAGAGGTACAAAAATATGATCCGAAAGAGAATGCAAGAATTACAATTGGGTCAAATTATATGCCATGGGAAAATGCACAAAAAGTAGCTGATATTGTGAAGGTCGCTGGCTATAATTATGGTGAAAAATATTATCATACTCATCATGCGAAGTATCCAGATTGGATAATTTATGGGAGTGAAACAGCGTCTGTCGTCCAAAGTAGAGGAATTTATCATTTTCCATATGAGCAATCCATCCTTGCAGATGATGATGAGCAATGTTCTGCACTTGGAAATAGTTCAACGAGTTGGGGTGCAAAATCAGCAGAATCTTGCATTATAGCGGATAGGGATGCTCCATTCTCACTCGGTACGTTTATTTGGACAGGATTTGATTATATCGGTGAACCTACACCATATCATACGAAGAATTCCTATTTTGGTCAGATTGATACTGCTACATTTAAAAAGGATTCTTATTATGTGTATCAAGCTGCATGGACAGATTACAAAAAAAAGCCAATGGTACACATTTTGCCTTACTGGGATTGGAATGAAGGACAAATAATCGATGTTCGTGTTTGCTCGAATGCTCCAAAAATTGAATTACAACTGAATGGAAAAACGATAGGAACTCATAAGATCGATCATCAAAAAGGTTTTGAAATAACTGGTTGGTGGAAAGTACCGTATGAGCATGGCGAATTAAAAGCAATAGCTTATGATGAAAATGGTGTTGTAATTGCAACAGACGTAAGAAGATCGTTTGGAGATGCTGAGAGAATTCGCTTAAAAGCAGATAAAGAAAAGCTTGTCGCCAATGGCACTGACTTACTATTTATTGAAATCAGCATGGAGGATAAAGCTGGAAATCAAGTAGAGAATGCAAATAATAGGGTTCATGTGAATGTTACAGGTGTAGGTCGCTTAGTTGGACTTGATAATGGGGATAGTACAGATTTTGACCAGTACAAAGGTACAAGTAGAAGACTGTTTAGTGGAAAATTGATGGCTATCGTTGCCTCTACATTTGAGTCTGGAAATGTTCAAATAGAAGTGACGTCGGAAGGTTTGGAAAGTGAGAAACGTGAGTTTGTGGTGTTACCAGCTGAAGAGGAAATATTGGAAGGAATTTCAGCTAGCACCAAAAATATAGAAACTCCTATAGTGATGGGGGAAATGGAGAAGGAAATCCCGCTTCGCAAGCTAGAGATAATTAGTGATACAGGACAGAATTTCCACCCTGAGCTAAAGGAAAGGACAGTTCGAGTCAAACTGCATCCTGAAAATACTTCCTACCGAGAAGTAGAGTGGAGTGTAGTAAATGATGCAGGTATAGAATCGAATATCGCTAAAGTAGAGCCAAGTAGTCATGAAGTGAAGGTAATTGCTTTAGGGGATGGCCATTTTAGGCTGAGATGCACAAGTAAGAACGGTACAGAGAAAACAAAACTTATTTCAGAATTGGAATTTTCTGCAGAAGGTATAGGAACTGCATACAAAGATCCTTATAGTTTTATTTCTGGTGGATTGTTTGACTATAGTAAAGGTGAGGTAACAAATGGGAATGACCGCGGTGTTGCCACTAGTAGAGATGGTGAGACACAAGTAGGTTATAGAGATATTGACTTTGGCCCATATGGTTCAGATACAATCACAATTCCAATCTTTGCTTTGTCTAGCGAGGAATATCCAATTCAGATTTGGGAAGGTATGCCAGAGGAAGCAGGCAGTGAATTACTTGCTGATGTGATATATCAAAAAGAATCCAGATGGAATGTGTACCAAGAAGAAACGTATACATTACCGAAAAAGTTAAAAGGTATTACCTCCATATGTTTTGTTCTAAACAATAAGGTTCATATTAAAGGTTTTTCTTTTGAAAAACATAATAGAGCTTTTATAGAGAATAGCGCAAATACTTGTGACCATATTTATGGTGATGCATTTACAATGACAGATTGTAGTGTAGAAGGTATTGGCAACAATGTTTCATTGGAATTTAGTGAATTGGATTTTACTACAGATGGAGCTACGAAACTAGTAATCAATGGGAGAGCACCGATTAATAATACGATTCATGTTCGCTTTACTAGTGAGACAGAGGAAAGTAATCAAATTGTAGAATTTATTAAATCAGATGAGTATGTGGAACGAATATTTGAACTTGAAAAAATAACAGGTATGCAAAAAGTAACGTTTGTATTCCTACCTGGAAGTAACTTTGACTTCAAAGAGTTTAAGTTTGAAAAATAAACTTACTAAATAAGAGGCTGTTTTCAAATTTGTATCGCATATCGTTGATTGTAGCGGAAGGAGCGAGACTTCTTCAACGGGTATCAACCGTAAAAGGTAGTATTAAAATAAATGAGCATCCAATACGTCAATCATGACTTTATTGGATGCCATTTTTATTATCTTATTTCCGTTGTGAATGGTGATGCTGGGAGGCCTTCTTTGTTGTATAGGTTTGCTCCTTCTGGGTTGGATGCCCATGCGTAGCGGACGTTGGTTGGTTGTTTTACATGGTTGCTGCTTACTATCACTTTATCCCCGCTGATTTCGGCCTTAGCAGGTACGAAGTTTTCGTCTTCACCACTAATTACAAATGTTTTTAGTTCGCCACCATGTGCAACTAATCCACTGCCAATATTAGTAAAATATAAATGGATGCTACCATCGATAATCTCCATCTTCTCGTACAACGGGCCACTATAAACGAGATCTTCCCCATAAGCAATTTTCATTGCTCCTAAAGCGAGGCGCTCACCTACCGTTTTCTTATCTTGAGGATGAAGGTCATTATGTTCACCAGCATCAATTATAACAGCCATCGCAGTGTTTGGAACATGTAGCGATAATCGTTGCTCATCACGAAGTAATGCCCAATGACTGAAATTCGCATCTTTTTCACCAGTGTCTAAACTTGTTAATTGTGTAAATAGAAAAGGGAGATCTCCTTGCCCCCAATTTTCTCTCCAATCCTTTACCAATTTCGCAAAAAGGTTACTATAACCAATAGGTCTTCCAGTATTTGATTCACCTTGATACCATGCAAATCCTTTAATTCGATAATCCCGAAGCGGTGTAATCATCGCATTGTATACTCCTGTAGGTTTATATTGGAAGAAGGTTGATGGTCCTAATGGTTCAGTAATCGCACCAATTTTATACTTCCATGTCCCCTCTAAGCTGAGTTCTTCCTCATTTGCAGCTATTTTATAAGGCATGTCTTTAATAAAGCCTCCAGCTGAACCGGAACTAATAACACGAACAGTAATGGAATTTTTCCCTTCACGAAGTACACCTGCAGGTATGGAATAACGTCTTGGTGGGTAACGATAGCCTGTTGTCCCTACTAGTGTCCCATTAATATACGTTTGATCTGCGTCAATCAGCGTACCAAGGTATAACTTTGCTTCTGTACCTGCAAGAGATTTGGGTACCTCAAATTCACGTTTACACCAAACTGCTCCTCTAATATCTAGGTCGCTATTTTCCCATGTATTGGGTACTTCCAACTCACTCCAATTATTTGTATCTACTTCCTCCATAAACCAATGTTCTTGTAATCCTATATCTTTCTCATTTAAATTACGGTGCCAATCTTGCATCCGCTTCTCATCGTTTTCTTTCGTTTTTCTTACATAAGCATCATCTTTGATTTGGTCTAACTCTTCATCATAACCGCCGATTTCCCTCAGTGTTTTTTCACTCATCCAAGCTTCAATCGGAGTTCCCCCTACAGCAGTATGGATTAACCCAATTGGCACACCATGTTTTTTATATAATTTTTGCGCAAAAAAATAGCCAACTGCGCTGAAGTTCATCACGTTTTCACCAGTTGCATTCATCCAACTACCACCATCTAACTCATTTCTTGGACCTTTGAAATCATATATTTGCGGCACATTGAATTGTCTTATATTTGGTTCGTTTATATCTTTTACCTCATCGTATAGTAAATCTAGTGTTCTATTAATAGGTAATTCCATGTTGGATTGCCCACCAAGCACCCAAACATCTCCAATTAATATATCTGAAATTACTACTCTTTCATCTTCTGTAGATATCTCCATTTCATATGGTCCGCCGGGTTGTAAATTAGCTAGTTCAATCGACCATTCCCCACTGTGATTGGATAATGTCGTGTATGTTTCGCCTAGGAAAGAAAGACTAACTTCCTTAGAAACTTCAGTCTTCCCCGAAATAGCTATTTGTTCATTACGTTGGAGAACCATCCCGTTACTAATTAACGTTGATAATTTCATTTGACTTCCTTCTTTCATTTTAATAGTTCGTTATATTTCGATAATATGCCAAATAAAACTAAATCAAAAGACTTCTAATAAAGGAACTATACTTTGAGGGGTAATTGAGTAGAGAGAGTAGGGTAATTTTGTTAACTGAAACGTTTATAATGGTACATGACTATGCTAGTAATATAAATATTTAGGGGTGGACGTAATGAGTGAGGCTGCATTTTATAGCGGGAAGTATAGGAATGTCTTTCGTGAATATGGCTATTCGGAAGAAGAAATAAATGAGAGATTACTAGATACTTGGGATAAATTATTTTCTGATAAGCATCCAGAAACACAGATTTATTTCACAGTCGGTGATGATGAGGCATATATGCTAGATACTGGTAATCACGATGTGAGAACAGAAGGCATGTCATATGGAATGATGATGGCAGTTCAATTGGATAATAAAGAAGTTTTTGATCGCTTATGGAAGTGGACCTATAAAAATATGTATATGACAGAAGGAGTTCATGCAGGCTATTTTGCATGGTCATGTAACCCTGATGGCTCAAAGCGTGCGTACGGACCAGCCCCAGATGGAGAGGAATATTTTGCGATGGCGCTCTTCTTTGCCTCACATCGATGGGGGGATGGGGAAGGAGTATTTAATTACGGCCAACAAGCAAGAGATTTATTGAGAACTTGTCTACATAATGGCGAGGATGGAGAAGGATATCCAATGTGGAATCCGGAAAATAAATTAATCAAGTTTATTCCAGAGGTCGAATTCTCTGATCCTTCTTATCATTTACCGCATTTCTATGAACTGTTTGCATTGTGGGCGTATCCAGAGGATCGTGCTTTTTGGAAAGAAGCAGCAATTGCTAGTAGAAAGTATTTAAAGATTGCCTGTCATCCAGAAACAGGGTTAGCACCAGAATATGCTTATTATGATGGTACACCAAATAATGAAAGGGGTTACGGACATTTCTTCAGTGACTCCTACCGTGTTGCCTGTAATATCGGATTAGATTATGAGTGGTTTAAAGATGAGGAATGTCCAGTTAAAATTAATGAACGAATTCAACAGTTTTTTGTTGATAAGGATCCAGCGGATTTTCGTAGATATACGATTTCAGGAGAGCCTTTTGAAGAGAAATCTCTACATCCAGTAGGGCTAGTGGCTACAAATGCAATGGCATCACTTTGTACGAGTGGACCAAAGGCCAAGAAATGTGTGGAATTATTTTGGAATACACCAGTTCGTACAGGAGACAGAAGATATTACGATAATTGTTTATATTTATTTAGCTTTCTAGCATTGAGTGGAAATTATAAGATTTGGATGCCTACTGAATAAGTGTGTAGAATTTAGCATTCTGAAAGGGTCGATATAATGAGTAAATTTATATTATCTGCTTTTGCAGATGAAATTGATAGTAACTTAGATACACAAATGGACGTGCTGGACGCACATGATATTAAACATATTGAAATGAGAGGCGTAAATGGCAAACTTTTAGTTCATTATACTTTGGAAGAAGTAAAAGAAATTAAGAGAAAACTAGATGATAGAGGTTTTAATCTGTCTGCAATTGGTTCACCTTTAGGGAAAATTGGTATTACAGATGAATTTGAACCGCATTTAGAGTTATTTAAACATACATTAGAAATTGCCAAATTAATGGAATGTAAGTATATTCGTATGTTTAGCTTTTACATTCCAAAAGGGGAGGACCCTAATAATTATCGAGATGAAGTGATGAACCGTTGGCGCAGTTTTGCTGACGCAGCAGAAGGAAGTGGAGTAATTCTTCTCCACGAAAATGAATCTGGAATTTATGGGGATACACCTGAAAGATGTTTAGATTTGATGAAGACATTGAATCGTCCACATGTTAGGGCAATATTCGATTTCGCTAACTTTGTTCAATGTAATGCCAAAAATTATCCAGAGGGCTATGAACTTCTCCAAGATTATATCGAATATATTCATATAAAAGATGCTTTGTATAGCAACCATCGTGTCGTCCCTGCAGGAGAAGGCGATGGGAATGTAGCTGAAATTCTAAAAGTATTACATGAAAGAGGTTTCGAAGGGTTCTTATCACTTGAACCACATCTTTGGGGATATTCCGACTTCTCTTCACTTGAACCTGGAGATCCAGGATACGAATTAGAAGAAAGCGAAGCAAAAAGATTTGCAGTTGCAGTACAAGCATTGAAAAAGCTATTAAAGCTGATAAGGGATGGCAAATAAATCATTTATACAAAAACAATATAATTTTTGGATGATTGAAGCGGAAGGAGCGAGACTCCTGCGGGAAATGCGGTAGCCGGGAGAACCCAAAGGCGCTATAAGCGCCGAGGAGGCTTCCGAACCGCCCGCGGAAAGCGAGCTCCTGCAGCGGAAATCAATATTCTCACAGTACATAAAGAGTACTCCATCAATAATAAAAAATATTTTTAACAAACAAAAATAAAAAGGAGTTCTATAAAAATGAAAACATTTGAAAATCCAATACTACCAGGATTCTATCCTGATCCATCAATTTGTAGAGTAAACGATGATTACTATTTAGTAACATCCACTTTTGCTTATTACCCGGGAGTTCCAATTTTTCACAGTAAGGACTTAGTGAATTGGGAACAAATAGGACATGTACTGGATAGGCCATCACAATTACCATTAGATGGTTTAAGGCAATCAGAAGGAATTTTTGCACCAACCATTCGCTATCATGATGGTGTATTCTACATGATTACGACAAATGTGGGTAGAGGTGGGAACTTTTTTGTAACCGCTACAGATCCTGCTGGACCATGGTCTGATCCCTATTATTTAAAAGCACCAGGTATCGATCCATCATTGTTTTTTGATGATGATGGAAAAGTTTATTATACGGGAACGAGACCAGCACCAGAAGGGGAAAAATACTTTGGTAACTATGAAGTATGGTTACAAGAATTAGATTTAGAAACGAAACAATTAGTAGGAGAACCTGTTGGGCTGTGGCGTGGTGCTCTAAAGGATGTTGTTTGGCCAGAAGGACCTCATATATACAAAAAAGACGATTACTATTATTTGTTAATTTCCGAGGCAGGGACTGCTCATCACCATGCAGTTACGGTTGCTAGAAGTAAAAAAATTGATGGTCCATACGAGGGGAATCGCGGAAATCCAATTCTTACTCATAGACATTTAGGTAAAAACTATCCAATTGTGAATGTTGGTCACTGTGATTTAGTTGAAACACAAAATGGCGAATGGTGGGCTGTAGGGTTAGCTTCACGACCATATGGTGGCTATTATCGAAACTTAGGAAGAGAAACATTTTTAATCCCTGTCACATGGGAGGACGGCTGGCCAGTCATGTGTGAAGGAACCGGTAGGCTGGAAACAACTTACCCAGTTCCTAATCTACCAATTGGAAAACCAGCATTACAATCTGCTTGTGACCATTTTGAGAGTGAGGAACTCGATTTCAAATGGCATATACTTCGTACACCAAAGGAAAAGTTTTATAGTTTATCAGAACGACCTGGATATTTAAGTTTACAATTAAGACCGCAAAAAATTACAGAACTAGATCAACCAAGTTTTATTGCTAGAAGACAACAGCATATTAACTTCTCTGCAACAACAGTAATGGAATTTTCTCCAGAAAATGAAAATGAAGTGGCGGGAATTGTGTTACAACAAAGTAATGAATATCACTTCAGCTTTATTTATACACAAAAAGGTGATGAAAAGATTATAAAACTAGTTAAATGTTCAAATAAGGAAGAAGAAGTACTGGCAGAAGCACCAATTCAGTCCAATAAACTGTATTTAAAAGTAACAGCATATGGACAAGATTATAATTTTTACTATGGTGAGAGTATAAATAATTTTGAAACTCTCATTGAAAATGTAGATGGAAGAATATTGAGTACTGATGTAGCAGGTGGTTTTGTCGGAGCTGTAATTGGTTTATATGCTAGTTCAAATGGAGCGGAAAGTAATAATAAAGCATATTTTGATTGGTTTGAATATGTAGGGGTATAAAGAAGGGATTGCAAATCATGACAAATGTTACTCGTAACAATAAATTGCTTTGGTATCGACAGCCTGCTAGAAATTGGAATGAAGCATTGCCAATTGGAAATGGAAGACTAGGTGCTATGGTTTTTGGTCTAGTTGGAAATGAGCGGATTCAGCTCAACGAAGATTCTGTATGGTACGGAGGCCCAAGAGATAGAAACAACCCTGATGCACTTCGCAATTTGTCAAAAGTAAGAGAATTGTTAGCTGAAGGTAGGATAAGAGAGGCAGAGGAATTAGCTGCACTTGCACTCGTTGGAATTCCTGAATCACAGCGTCATTATGAACCACTGGGAGATGTATGGATTAACTTCCATCATCGTCAGGAACTCGCTACTAACTATAGACGAGAATTAAATCTTGCCAACGGATTAGTAAACGTTGAATACGAATACAATGGTGTCGAATATAAGCGAGAGATATTTGCGAGTTATCCTAATGAAGTCATCATGATGCGAATAACAGCTTCTCAAAAAAGAGCAATTTCATTTCAACTGCACTATGATCGTGGGAATACGCGCAACTTAGATGAGACAGTACCCTTACATTCTAATTGTTTAATAATGCGCGGGGAGACCGGCGGCGGAAATGGGATCAGCTTCCGAAGTGGTGTGAGGGTTATACCTGAAAATGGAGAAGTAACAACGATTGGAAATCGACTCATTGTGAAAGACGCAGATGCAGTAACGATTTTAATAGCTGCCGCAACTTCCTATCGTTTCGTGGAACCTGAGCTTCAATGCCTGAAAGTGTTAGAGAGTGCAGCTAACATAAGTTATCTTGATTTGCTACAGAATCACCAAGACGATTATCAATCATTGTTTAACCGTGTTGAGTTAGAGCTAGGAAAAGAAAACGATAAGCGCCAACTTCCAACCGATGAGAGACTACAGTTATTAAAAGACGGGGAAGAAGATGCGGATTTAATTAGTACGTATTTTCACTTCGGGCGTTATTTGCTTATTTCTAGTAGTCGCCCCAATTCCTTACCAGCTACATTGCAGGGAATTTGGAACGAGAGTATGCTCCCGCCATGGGATAGTAAATATACGATAAATATTAATGCACAAATGAACTATTGGCCTGCAGAGGTTTGTAATCTATCCGAATGTCATCAACCGTTATTTGATCACATTGAGAAGATGCGAGAACCAGGTAGGAAGACAGCTGAAATTATGTATGGCTGTCGAGGTTTTACAGCTCATCATAATACAGACATTTGGGGAGACACTGCGCCACAAGACATCTATATGCCTGCTACGATATGGCCATTAGGAGCAGCATGGCTATGTCTTCATTTGTGGGAGCATTTTGAATATAACGGGGATACTTCATTTTTGAAAAATGCATATGAGACAATTAAAGAGTCAGCGTTATTTTTCGTTGATTATCTAGTAGAAACTCCTACTGGTGAGCTTATTACAACACCATCTGTATCTCCAGAGAACACTTATATTTTGTCCAATGGAGAAAGAGGAACTTTATGTGAAGGTCCATCCATGGACAGTCAAATCATTTATGAGCTTTTCTCCAGTTGTATTTCTGCTAGTGAGATATTAGATATCGATGAAGAGTTTCGTCAGGAGTTAGCTCATTTGCGGGATAAGTTACCGAAACCGAAAATCGGAAAACATGGCCAAATCCAAGAATGGTATATAGATTACGATGAAGCGGAACCTGGACACCGGCATATATCCCATTTATTCGCTCTCCATCCTGGAAAGCAAATTGTACCTGGAGTAACGGATGAATGGGCACGGGCCGCAAAAGTGACATTAGAACGGAGATTACAGCATGGTGGTGGTCATACTGGCTGGAGTCGTGCATGGATTATCAATATGTGGGCTCGCCTGCATGACGGTGAACGTGCATACAATAATGTTCACGAATTATTGAAATCATCAACATTACCTAATATGTTTGATAATCATCCACCTTTTCAAATTGATGGGAACTTTGGAGGAACTGCTGGAATCGCAGAAATGCTGTTGCAAAGCCACAATGATGTAATTCATATCCTCCCAGCACTTCCGAAAGCTTGGAAAGAAGGTAGTGTTAAAGGATTAAAGGCACGCGGTGGATTTGAGGTTGAAATCAAGTGGAGTAACGAACAATTAGAGTATATGGCAATAACATCTGAAAAAGGTGGAGTATGTAAAATTAGATTACCACATAGTCAAGGAAAAGTATTTGAAGTGGAAATTGCACCAGGTCAAAGTTTCGTGTATGAGTCACAACTAAGTGAAAAAACAGTATGAGTGGGAATTGATGGTGGTGTATGATTCCCCTTGGAGTGAAAAATAGGTGATGATGGGAATCAAAGTGGTATTATGGTTCCCGTTGAGGTGGAAAATTGATGTGAATGGGAATCAAAGCTGCCGAGTGATTCCCGTTTAGAAGTAAAACTGCATGGAGCGGGAATCAAAACCCCTGTATGATTCCCGTTGAAACGAAAAATCGTTCTGAATGGGAATCAAAGCTACTGAATGATTCCCGTTTAGAAGAAAAACTGATTGGAGCGGGAATCAAAACGGCTGTATGATTCCCGTTGAAACGAAAAATCGTTCTGAATGGGAATCAAAGCCGTCGTATGATTCCCGTTGAAATGACAAACAGTTCTGAATGGGAATCAAAGCGGCATTATAATTCCCGTTGAGGTGGAAAATTGTGGTGAATGGGAATCAAAGTGGCCGAATGATTCCCGTTGAGATGGGAAATATGTGTGAATGGGAATCAAAGCCGTCGTATGATTCCCGTTGGAGTGAAAAATAGGTGATGATGGGAATCAAAGCGGCCAAATGATTCCGGTTGAAGTGAAAAACAGTCGTGCATGGGAATCAAACAAGTCGTATGATTCCCGTTGAGATGGGAAATATGTGTGAATGGGAATCAAAGCCGTCGTATGATTCCCATTGGAGTGAAAAATAGGTGATGATGGGAATCAAAGTGGCCAAATGATTCCGGTTGAAGTGAAAAACAGTCGTGCATGGGAATCAAACAAGTCGTATGATTCCCATTGGAGTGAAAAATAGGTGAGGATGGGAATCAAAGCGGCATTATGATTCCCGTTGCGGTGGAAAATTGTGGTGAATGGGAATCAAAGCCGTCGTATGATTCCCGTTGAAATGACAAACAGTTCTGAATGGGAATCAAAACCACCATATGATTCCCGCTGAAATGAAAAACACGCATGAATAGGAATCATACAAGCTTCTTTTATAGTTTTTATCGTGGCTCAAGATTATAGGTAAATAGCAAACTAGCTTATCCCATGTTAAAAGGATAAGCTAGTTTTTTATTAAATAGTTTTATTTTGAATACGCTCAATTGTTTTATGCAGGTCATCTGGCCGATGAAATTCGATTGGGGATACGCCTTTTTCAAAAATAACAGAATCTGCTTCTACTAATAAAACATATTTGTGGTTTATTTTTGCTAAATGGATGTTCTCTCCAAAATCGGCTAGTTTTCCTTTGATAGAGGTGTCGCCAATTTTTAATTTCAATTCTGTTTCAGGTGCAACTTCTACAATTTGCGCTGTAGCTTCCATTACTTGTTCTGTTGTTAAACGCTCCTGAATTTCCCTTTGAGGACTCGCTTCCCAGATTTCCATTTCTTTTTCGAACTGCTGAAGTTCTTCACTATTATCCTCTAATACCTCATGGAAATGTTCTTCTACCATCGTTTTTACTTGATTACGTAAAATCTCTGGCATTGGCTCTCCATACTCCACAAACTTTAAAAAATCTTCAAAGTAGCGTGCATGTGAAGCTTGATGAATCTTTAATTCGCTCTCTACTACCATGCCATCTTCTGGCATATAAGGATACTGAATGGATTTCATGTTCTTTGTAGTAATCGCCATTTCTACATTTTTGATTAAAGTCGATTCATCGGAAATGGATGCTACCTTTGGTTCGAAGTCACATTTCATCATAAAGACAAAACGATCATCGAAGAACTTTTTTGGTTTTGCAGCAGCTACAAGAAATGCTCCGCCACGAACAGCACTCGTATCAAGATACGCTCGCAATAATTCTTCGCTTGCATTTTGAAAATCAGCTTTTTGTTCTGCTGTCCTTAAGCGATGTAATAAATTGTAATTTGGATTGGAACTAAGCTCATGCCCTTCTTCCACGATAAAACGTCCCAATTTTGTGGGTACTGTATCGGATTTTGGATGGCGTTCCACTTTTCGTTTGACGATTTTTGTTAATTCACCATCAAGGAAATCCTTAATCGCATGTTGTTCATACTCGTCTGTATCTAATGTTTGAAAATGTTTATAATGTTTTGTAGCATTGTCGTCATTACCTTCAACTTGTATAACATTGAAGGACAAATATAAAATATCGAAGTCCATGTACTCACCTTGTTTGTTTTATTCACAACTCTTCAAGTATAGGAAACTCACAATCTGGCGTCAATGGATATTGATGGTGGGAATTTTATGTGATAAATATCACTGTAATTATTTAGGTTAGGGTTATGATAAAATAGAGAGGATAGGGAGGTTATTTAATGGCTGAGCAAAAATTACAATCCTTATATGATCAGATTGGCCCAGACATGATTGAACAGTTAGTAAATGCATTTTATCCAAAAGTATATGCTGATCCAAATATAAGTCATCTCTTCGAAGGTGATATGAGTATTATAATGGAGAAACAAAGAATGTTCTTAACACAGTTTCTTGGAGGTCCACCGTTATATAGTCAAGAATACGGTCCACCTGCAATGCGCCGACGTCACTTGCCATTTGAGATTACACCAAGTCGTGCACAAAGTTGGTTAAGGTGTATGGGAGAAGCGTTTGAAGAGATTGGTTTAAGTGAACATCCTGTAGGTCCGATGTTTTATGAGCGACTTAAGCAAGTAGCTGCAATTATGGTTAATACAGAGGAGTGATCCATTCGGTCGCTCCTTAAAATGGGGGAAGAACGTTGGCAACCATATACAGTATTCTAGTGATTATTCATATATTTTCTGCAATCCTTGGCATGGGCCCAGGATTTATTTTAACTTTTGTAGCAAGATCTGCGAAAACGATGCAAGAGTTAAGACATGCATATGCGATAAAACATCGTTTACATATTTTTGTTATGGTTGGGGGATCGTCATTACTTATTTCGGGGTTATTAATGGGAGCAATCAACCCAAGTCTATTTTCAATGGGGTGGTATGTGACAAGTCTCACACTCTTTCTAATTGCTTTAGCATTTGGTCCCTTCCTGTTAAAACCAATATCTACACCTATAAAAGAATTACTCGCAACATATGAAGGTGAGGAAATCCCCCCTGAATATTATCGTTTGGCTAAAAAGCTAGACAATGTGGAACACTTAGAAAATATTATTTTTCTAGTGATTATTGCATTAATGATTTTAAAACCATGGTGAAATTGAACTATGATGTAGAGAGATTTGCGCAGTTCTAAAAATAGCGCAGTCTCTCTATTATTTTCTAGCTAAGAAATCATTTATTGCTTTCCGATGACTACCAACCATTTTTTCAGGAAGATTGTTTAGTGGGTAGTATTGGATATTCAGTGACTCATCGTCATGAACAGATGCGGTTCCTTGTATAATATCATTCGTGACGTAAATCATTGTAACTGCATAGTATTCGTCTCCATTTTGGGCTACGACATAACTTTGAGGACCGGAAGATACATTCAGTAATTGTAGTTCACCAAGTGTGAGTCCAGTCTCCTCGAACACTTCCCGGCGTGCACAGTCTTCAGTTGATTCACCTAGCTCCATTAACCCACCAGGTAATCCCCATACACCATAAGGATAAGTGCGTTGCTGCAATAAAACTTCATTTTTGTCATTTAAAATAATGCAAATGGAACCGACTAGAATTAGTGGTCTCGTCCCCACTATTTTTCTTAATTCTTCTACATAAGACAAATTAATCACCTCTCTACAAGAGCTTATACATATTAAGTTTCCTATCATCTATTATGCACGAAAAAACTTATGGTGACAGGCTTATTGCGAATTTAGACCATTGCCTATCGAACTTGATCCTTGCAACTCACGTACATTCTTGGGAGATCGCATTTTATTCATGCGGGTTCGGCTGTTATTCTTGCGGGTTCACTTGTTAATCTTGCGGGATCACCTGTTATTCTTGCATGTTCATCCCATAATCTTGCGGCAACTGCTCACTTTCTTGCGAGATATTCCACTAATCTTGCGGTTGAACAGGTTATTTTTGCAGCTCCCTTGGATTCTTGCCCAATCACCCGTTATTCTTGCAGGTTCACTCCATAATCTTGAGGCAACAGCCCACTTTCTTGCGAGATATCCCACTAATCTTGCGGTTGAACAGGTTATTTTTGCAGCTCCCCTGCATTCTTGCGGAATAACCCGTTATTCTTGCATGATCACTCCATAATCTTGCGGCAACTGCTCACTTTCTTGCGAGACATCCCATTAATCTTGCGGATAAACAGGTTATTCTTGCAACTCCCTTGCAATCTTGCGGGATCACCTGTTATTCTTGCGGGTTCACTCCATAATCTTGAGACAACTGCTCACTTTCTTGCAGGACATCCCACTAATCTTGCGGATACACAGGTTATATTTGCAATATGAATCAGTAACACAACTTATTATTGCTCTTGTACATATTTTTCCTCCAATAGCAGAAAATAATGACGATTACTAAACGGAGGTGTTGCTGATGTGGAAGAAGAGTTGGCTCCTATTCGTTCTATTCGGAATTGGATTTGTATTGAATCATGCTGTATTTGCGACAGAATCAGTACAAACATTATTAGAATATCGTCATGATGTCACTGGTGATGAAAAGCCAGAGAAAATTACAGTTTACGGAATTCCTTTTGAAACTGGCTCTGGTTTTTTAAGGGAGATTTGGGCCATTATTGAATTAAATAATGGAGAGACGCTTAGGATTGATTATGAAGGTGGGTATGAACCGAAACTCGAATTTGCTGATTTAAATCATGATAATGTTGATGATATTCTCTTTTCTAGTCCGACTGGAGGAAGCGGTGGTCTGTATAATTATGCTTTACATACTGTTAAAGATAACAAACTCGAGGAAATTCCTCTTCCATCACCACTTCCAATTGAATCGTCGTTTCAAGATAACTTTAAAGCAAGTATAAAAATACCTGGAATAGAAGAAACCATTATTTTAGATGTATCTGATCGTAAAGAGGAATATATAAGGTTAGGGTTATATCAAAAAAATGGCTTATTAAATGAGCCGATGGAATTAATGCTTGATCCGATTGCAATGTTTGAAGTAATTGAAATTGAAGGAAAAGAAGGATACGGTTTAAAAAGTTTTCGGCAAGTAAGTGGTGCATATCATGCAGATCAACTAGGTAGGGTAGAAGCTGAGTGGTATTATGAAAATGGTGAATGGAACCCGATTCATGTAGAATGGGGGCCAACTGGAGTAAAAACTAGAAAATAAACGATATGAAAGGTCAATGCTCATCATGGAGAATTGGCCTTTTTCATTTTTATTAATATTTTCTTGCGTAACTTCCTAATCAATTGCATACTAATCAGTATACAACTAAGGGAAATAGGGGTTTTTACATGATTAACAAGCTTGAAAAATTGCAAGAAATGACACCTACAAGAGATCCATGGGAAGCATATTTGGATGTGGAAGAACACGGACAATTAACATTATCGAATATTGAATTTACAACCACATATCTTTGCAACATGCGTTGTGAACACTGTGCAGTTGGATATACTTTGCAGAATAAAGATCCGGATGCTTTGCCAATTGATCTTTTGTTAAAAAGACTGGACGAGGTTAAGCATTTACGTGCGCTAAGTATTACAGGTGGAGAACCGATGTTTTCAAAAAAATCGGTGGAGCAATATGTACTTCCTTTGTTAAAATATGCCCATGAACGCGGTGTACGTACACAAATGAATTCCAATTTAACAATGCCTCTAGATCGATATTTGTTGATAGCACCATATTTGGATGTGCTTCATATTTCTCATAACTGGGGAACGGTAGATGACTTTATTGATGGTGGGTTTGCCAATATGGAGCGGAAACCATCTAGAGAAAGACGGGCACAACAATTTGAGAGAATGATAGAAAACAGTCGTGCATTAGCAGAAGCAGGGGTAATGGTTTCAGCGGAGACGATGCTAAATAAAAGAACACTCCCACATTTGGAGCATATCCATAAACAAATCGTGGAGGAAATGAAATGTGCTCGTCATGAGATTCATCCAATGTATCCAAGTGATTTTGCATCGAATTTAGAGGTTCTTTCTTTAGATAAGATAAGAGATGCTATTCATCATTTACTAGATGTCCGCGATGAAAATGTATGGATGCTCTTTGGTACGTTGCCATTCTATCCGTGCAGTCAAAATCCCGAAGATACGGCGCTGCTGCAACGATTATACAAAAGCAAGAATATATCATTAAGAAATGATCCAGATGGAAGATCACGCCTAAATGTAAATATTTTCTCAGGTGAGGTAATCGTAACGGATTTTGGCGATACGCCAGCACTAGGTAATATTTTAACTGAACCATTACAACCGATGTTCGATCGGTGGATTGAAGGACCTCTCGCAAAATCACTTAACTGTCATTGCCCAGCCGTAAAATGCTTAGGGCCAAATATTTTAGTGAAAAATGCATATTACAAAGATGTGAAATTTGAAGATCGTAAAGCAAATCCAACTCTTTCTATGTAAATCCAATGATAGCGTAGATATGTGGTAAAAGAGGATTGAATAGTGACCTGTATTCAAGAATTTAAAGGATTCGGTCAATATTTTGGTTGAATAATGCCCTTAATTAAGGAAGTTATCCAAATAGGTAACGAATCATCTGGAATAGAGCCCTGAATAATAGATTTTATGATAATAGGTCATTAATCAAGAGGAATAGAGACCTTGATTAGAGATTTTATAAGGATTGGTCATTAATCAAGGCGAATAGTGCCCTCCATTAGGGATTTAACCAAAATAGGTTACATTGGTTACATCGAGTCTTATAGTATGAAATATTCGAGTATATAAGAAAAAGGTTGAGATATTTACGTCTCAACCTTTTTTTGTCATTGACTCACTTATTTAATTCGTAAATCGAGCCATTTTATTTCGTCTTCTGTTAGTTTAATCTCAGCTGCTTCGCGGCAGGATAGCATTTCTTTTTCGTTTTGTGGTCCGATTATTGCCGCGGCAGGGAATGATTGATTCAGTACATATGCAAGACTAATTTGAATGGTCTCCACACCTTTTTCCTTGCCTAACTGTTCCGCACGTCGATAGCGTTCCCAGTTTTCATCATTATAAAATACGCGCACTAAATCGGCATTTGAACGGTCTTCAGGTGTAAATCGTCCCGTAAAAAAGCCACGTGCTTGTGATGACCATGAGAATAAAGGTAATTTAGTTTGTTCATGCCAAGCAAGCATTGGCTCGTCAACAGATACACATCCTGCCCAATATGGTTCCTGTGCTTTTGCTAAGCTCAAATTAGGGCTGCTGAACGTGAATCCAACTAAGCCGTGTTTTTCAGCATATTCATTTGCTTCTTGCAGGCGTTCCTGTGACCAGTTAGATCCTCCGAACGCACCAATTCTTCCTGCTTCCACATGCTCATTCAGAATTTCCAAAATCTCTCCGACCGGAACATTTGGATCATCACGATGAAGCGCATACAATTCAACGTAATTAGTGCGGAGTCTTTCTAAACTTTTATTTAACTCATCGCCAATAGCTTGCTTATTAATTTGAGGGCCGTGCTGATTAGGGTGGCCACCCTTTGTTAAAATAATGACATCATCTCGACGCTTATTTTCTTCCATCCAAATGCCGATTGCTTCTTCACTTTTACCACCAGCATAAATATAGGCAGTGTCAATTGTATTTCCACCGATTTTTAAAAAGTTATCAAGAACATCCGATACTTTGTCGATGATATCGGGTGTAAAATAGTCAGAACCCATTACAAGATTAGAAATCTCTTTTTCCACATTAGGTATACGAATAGATTTCATATAGTCCACCAACCTTTAGTTTAGAATAACTCTTTCTCTTTTTTCAGCGGAGTCCAATGCTCCTTTTACTGCACGAATATTATGAATGATATCGGTTGCAGAAAATGGTACAGGTTTTCCATCCAGAACGCTATCAGCAAAACTATCTGCTTGTAATGCATATGGATTTGAAGCTTCCTTCTCTACTGTTACGACTTTTCCACCTTTTATAATGTCGTATTTATGTTCACCGAAGAAGGCATTTGGTAAAACGATTCTACCCTCAGAACCTAGTATTTCTACTTCCATACGACCCTCTGCCCACATTGCGCAGTCAAAAGTTAAGGCAACACCGTTTGAGAATTCCATCAAGCCAGAAGCCATCATGTCCACATCTCCATGCTCTGGTGAGAAAAATGCTTGAGTTGTTACTGCTTTAGGTTCTTCGCCAAGAATAAGTCGAGCTGCACTAATTGGATAGCAACCAACATCATAAATAGAGCCGCCGCCCCATTCCTTTTTATAACGAATATTATTGTAATCTTTTGGATTATTGAAAGAGAAAACTCCGTGAATTCCTCTTATCTCACCAATTTCACCTGCAGCAATTAATTCCTTTATTTCTGTATATTTATTGAGGTGACGATACATGAATGCTTCTGCCAATACTACTCCAGCTTCTTCACAAGCATCAATCATTTCCTGTGCTTCTGCCTCATCTAAAGCTATTGGTTTTTCGCATAATACATGTTTTCCAGCTTGTGCAGCCTTAATCGTCCATTCCTTATGTAAATGGTTAGGGAGTGGGATGTAAACGGCTTCAATTTCTGGATCGCTTAATAATTCTTCATAACTTCCATATGCTTTAGGTATTTCTAATTCATCTGCAAAACTTTGAGCTTTTTCTAAAGACCTACTTGCAACTGCAACTATTTCATTTCTATTTGAAGCTCTAATACCTGGAATGACAGATCGTTTTGCAATTCCTGCAGTGCTAAGAATACCCCAACGAACTTTCTTCTCTGACATAATACTCGCCTCCTATTAGAATATAAGTCTAGTATATAACCTTCCAAACATTCTGTCATTCATTTCCTATAGTAAGTAAAATTAATGCTCTCGGAAAATATAATAACAATTCTATTCGTATGCTATTTTTAAATAAGAGTTTTGTTGGTTTTTGTCGAAATATTTTGGGTAGTAGTAGAATGATCCCTCCTTATTGAAACCTTTTTTAGTAATTGTCCGTTATTATATTTATTCGGTTATAGCACTATAATTCCAATTATTGGGGTAAAGTATATAATAGAAATACATTGAGAAGGAGTCGGTGGCAATGACTGAAAAAGAAATCCAACAATTAGATTTACAGACAACTACTGAAGATATGGATAAACACTATTCTGATACTAAATTTTTAAATAAGTTAAAGAAAACCGGAGGAAAACTAGCAGAAAAGGCAATTTATGCAAGTTTAGTTCTTTTTTATGCATTACAGAGCCCAGAAGTGCCAAAGAAATCACGTATGTTAATACTAGGTGCTTTAGGCTACTTCATTTTCCCTGTTGATTTATTACCTGATTTTCTACCAGCAGTAGGCTTTACAGACGATGCTTTCATTATCATAGCTGCATTTGGAAAATTAATAGGTGCAATTAATGAGGAAACGAAAGAGAAAGCGAGAAAACGAATGGAGAAATGGTTTGGCAAGCCAAATAAGAGTATATACGTAGAATAAGGCGTTTTGTACTATTTGAGTTATTTTCTAATCATGTTATGATAATCTCAAACCACATAATAGGATGACACTAGGGGTGCCTTTGAAAAGGCCGAGATTAAAGTATTACTTTAAAACCCTTTGTACCTGATCTGGTTAGTACCAGCGGAGGGAAGTGCGGATATATACAGCAATAGTTTCTTTTGCGTAGCCACATTTCATCTCTGGAATGTGGTTTTTAATTTTTATACGGAGGGGAATTGCTGTGAAATTATCAAGTCAATGTTTACAAGTGTCAAAGGAATTATGGGATGCAAGTTTCAATCATCCTTTTGTAAAAGGGATTGGGACAGGGGAATTAAGTTTGGAGAAATTCAAGCATTATGTTTTACAAGATTCCTATTATTTATCTAACTTCGCAAAAATTCAATCATATGGAGGAGCAGTTGCTCAAGATTTGCACACTACAAATCGCTTGGCTATTCATGCTCAAGGTACATATGAAGCAGAGATGGGGCTACATCGTAAGTTTTCAGAACTTCTTGGTATTACGGAAGAAGAAAAGAAGAATTTTAAACCTGCTCCAACAGCCTATGCATACACATCCCATCTTTACCGTGCTGCTTTTTCAGGGAAACTTGGGCATATTATTGCGGCATTATTACCTTGTTATTGGTTGTACTTGGAAGTTGGCGAGAGGTTGAAAGATTGTAAACCTGAAGAGCCTATCTATCAAGAATGGATTGCAACTTATAATGGAGAATGGTTTAGAAAGTTAGTTCTCGAACAAATTGAAAGACTCGATGAGATTGCAGATAAAGTAACACAAGCAGATCGAGATGAAATGGTAGAGATTTTTAAAATTAGTAGTTATTATGAATGGCAATTCTGGGAAATGTCTTATACTTTAGAAGATTGGTCTGTTAAGGAATATGAAGTAACAAATGCTTAACTAATAGAGGTTGCGACAAATCGATTTTACCTGGATGTAGATTCAGCTGTACCGCTTCGGAAATACACTTCGCTTTCCGCGGGCGGTTCGGATGCCTCCTCGGTGCTGATCGCACCTGTGGGGTCTCCCGGTTACCGCACATCCCGCAGGAGTCTTCGTGTATTTCCTCCGCTAGTAATTTTAAAATTTTATAATTGATAAAGTAACCGAACTATCTTGCTTTCAAGTTATAGTTCGGTTTTTATATGCAACCATTTACCTTTGCCCAACCTCTTATTTATTATTTTCTTGAAGTCATATTTTTAAATTGATTCATTAACTTATTTCGTGATTTTTCATTTCTCAGTAAATATGCTGCACCAAGAGCTACAGTTGCAAGAATGGTTTTATTTTTCATGTCCATATCTCCTTTCAAATGTCGTTCTCCATTCTTTTTCCCTAAAAGTAAGATATTAAACAGCTTGGCCAATAGTAAGATTTACTACAAATCGACATTTCCCGGGAAATGTGTCGATGGTGAAAAGTAAAGTAGTAAGTTTTGCGCATGAAATTTGTTTGTTAGCTGAATAATACAATGGATGTGTTTATTAAGGATTATTAAGGAGGAATTTATATAATGACAAAAGTAGCAGATGTAATGACTAAAAATGTTAAATCGTGTAGCCCGCAAGATGCTGTTTCCAATGCTGCAAAAATCATGCGTGATATTGATTGTGGATCTGTTCCAATTTGTGAAGGGAACAAAGTTGTTGGAATGATTACAGATAGAGATATCGTTTTAAATTGTGTTGCTGATAACAAGGATAGTAATGCAGTTCAATGTCAAGAATGTATGACGAGCGATGTCATTACATGTTCTCCAGACACTGACTTACATGAATGTTCTAGAATGATGGCAGAGCATCAAATTCGCCGTATTCCTGTTGTAGAGAATGGTGCAATGGTGGGGATTTGTGCAATTGGTGACTTAGCAACAGTTGATATTCATGTAAATGAAGCAGGAGAGGCATTGAGTAATATTTCCGAACAAACTCATTAATAAGAATTGAAAACAAAAAGAACCAAGCTCTGAAGCTTTGGTTCTTTTTGTTTTTTGAATTTATATTATTGCATTACCAGAAAAATCCATATGGTGGGTATGGGTAAAATGGATAACCATAAGGTCGGATTAACGCTCCAGCCGCAAGTCCTCCAAGAAAACCACCTAAGAATGGTGCTCCGAAAAATGGACGTCCAAAACCAAATGGGCGACCAAATCCGAATGGACGACCAAATGGACGTCTGTAAATTCTTTGATCCATAGGCATATGATAGCTAATTTCGTTCATATTATAATGTTCATTCATATGACATCCTCCTAATATTTCTATTTACTTCACTTCATCTTATGCATTTTTCCTAGTAGTGAAATAGGCATATAACACATGCGTAAAAAGGAATGAAACAAATTAAACAAATGAAAGAACATGTCGATATAAAAAGTAACTAATTACATAACGGTAGGGGAGAAATCGTATGGTTGGTCAAATAACTGGTCAAGTATCTACATCTGTATCAAATAATAAAGCAACAGAATATGTAGAAAAAGTTATTAATGTGAAAAATCAAGTACATGATGGGTTTACATCCGAAGAGAATAGACAACAATTTCCTTCAGCAAAAGCGAAAGAAAATGTAAGGAATGTCGTTGATAGTATGAACGACTTCTTAGTAGCATCCCCTAATACTCATTTGAAATTTGAATTTCACGAACAACTCGATGAATATTATGTAACGCTTATAAACGAAGAAACAAAAGAGGTAGTAAGGGAAATACCACCTAAAAAGATGCTAGATATGTTTGCAGCAATGACTGAATTTCTAGGATTGATGGTGGATAAGAAGGTTTGAGATGGAGGGTTAACCAATGAGAATCGCAGGATTAGCAAGTGGAATGGATATCGACTCTATAGTAAAGGATCTAATGAGAGCTGAGAGAATGCCACTTGATAAATTAAAGCAGAAGAAACAAATACTAGAGTGGCAACGGGACGATTACCGTGCTATTAATACACAATTACTTTCATTTCGTGACAAGCTCGCACAATTAAAATTAACAAGTAATTATCGGGCAAGAACAACTAGCTCATCTAATGACGCATACGTATCAGCAACAGCAACAAGCGGAGCATCGCAAGCGTCATATTCAATATCAGAAGTAACTCAACTAGCTAGTGCGGCTACGAGGGTGAATGCTGCACCAATTTCATTAACAAATCCAACAGGAGCACTTGCAACTCAGGAGCTTGGGAATGGATTTTCTTGGAAACAAGGTGTAGTAGAGGCTAAAACAGTTAAGGTAAAAGCAGATAAAGAAGAAATCACACTTACTGAGACATTAGCAGCAGGTGAAAGTCCAAGTATTAAAGTAAATGGGAAAACTTTAGTGGTTCAGACTGATTCTAATGCAGAGCTGAAAGCTAATGAAGTAAGGGTAGGAACTAATGGTGTACTAGAATTTGGTACTGCTTTAAAAAAAGATGACTTAGTGAAAATTGACTATGTTATTGATGAGAAGACAGTCAAATTTGATTATACTGGTGACAATGAAAATCCGTTGAAAACATGGAGTGTTGGTGCTACATGGCTTGCAACAGCGACTATTACAATAGATGATGGTACTACTATAGAGGTAAAGAGAGAGCATGCTGATGGAGATGGCAATGTTGCAATTGGAAATTACGGAAGTATAAACCTTAATACTGGAGTGATTTTATTTAATCCAGAGCGTAAAACGGATACTAATATCGAAGTATCTTATACTCAAAATTATTCCAGTTTCGAGCTAAATACTCACACTTCAAAAGGAGCAGTGAACGAAAAGATATTCATCACTGGCAGTGATTCATTAAATAGTGTGATTCGCAAAGTAAATGAATCAGATGCCGGTGTGACCATGTTTTATGATTCCTTTACAAACAGAGTGACGTTAACTAGAAAAGAAACCGGAGATTTTAATCCAGGGGTAGGAAATGAAATCACAGTTACAGGAACATTTATGGAAGAAGTATTAAAATTCAATGCGGATAGTAAAGAAACCGGTGGCGAGAATGCCATGTTCACTATCAATGGTCTTACTACTGAACGTACTTCCAATACCTTCGACATGAACGGTGTAACCTTTACTCTAAAACAAAAGTTTGATGCTGAAACGATTGAACCAGCAACCATTTCCATCGCAAATGATACAAATCAAGTTTTTGAGAACATAAAAGAATTTGTGAATCAATATAATGAACTAATTGCTGAAATTAGTGGGAAACTCAATGAGGAACGCCATCGAAGCTATAAACCATTAACGGACGATGAAAGAGAAGAACTTTCAGACAAACAACAAGAAAAATGGGAGGAAATGGCTAAAAGTGGTCTTTTAAAAGGTGACCCTCTCCTTTCCGGTGTGTTAACGAACATGCGCCTAGACATGTCTAGTGTAGTCGAGACAAATGGTTTATTTAGCCAATTAGCAAGTATCGGAATTTCCACCACTTCCAATTACTTAGATGGTGGTAAATTACAAATTAATGAGGCAAAGCTGAAGGAAGCAATTGAACAAGATCCCGATTCTGTTGAAAGCTTGTTTAGAAGTGATGGAAGTACATCTGACCTCGGTATTATTCACAAATTATATAATACCGTTGATGCTTCATTAAATAGATTACGTGAAAAAGCTGGACGTGCGACATCCACTAACCAACAATTTTCAATTGGACGTGAACTTTTAAATGTAGATAAAAGTATCGATCGTTTTGAGGATAAAATGAAAATTACAGAAGATCGTTACTGGCGTCAATTTACAGCAATGGAAAAAGCAATACAACGTGCAAATCAGCAATCAATGTTCTTAATGAATCAATTCGGTGGCATGTAATAGTTGCCATCTTTTACATAAATATTAGGAGTGAAAAAAGTGGCTAAGCCAAATCCATTTCAAGCGTATAAAACAAATTCTGTAACAACAGCATCTCCAGGTGAGCTTACATTAATGCTCTACAATGGTTGCCTAAAATTCATAAACATGGCGAAAATTGCCGTCGATAAAAATGATATCCAAGAGAAAAATACTAACATCCAAAAAGCACAAAACATCATCTCTGAATTGATGGTAACGTTAAATATGGATATGGAAATTTCCAAAAATATGATGGCTTTATATGATTTTGCTTTAAGAAGATTAGTGGAAGCGAATATTCGCAATGATAAAGCAATATTAGTGGAAGTAGAGGAAATTATTACGGAATTTAGAGATACATGGAAACAAGTAATTCAAAAAAATCGCCAGCTTCAACATGCATCAGGGAGTAATGGAGCCTAATGAATGCAATTGACCAATGTATCCAACTGACAGAAGAAATAATTCGTACTGCGGAAATTGTAGACGAAAAAGATCGTGATGCTCGTATAGGAAAAATAGATGCATTATTAGAGGAAAGAGAGCAATTATTTTCTCTAATGAAAGCACCTACTTCTCTCCGAGAAAGAAACGAGGGAAAAAGATTACTCGATCTAAATAAAAAGATGGAAAAAACCTTGAACAATTTACAAGCTCATATTCAGATGGATATAAATCAATTGAGCCAAAAGAAAAAATCTGCAAAACTGTATGGGAATCCTTATGCGGCAACAGAGAGCTTAGATGGAATGTTTTATGATAAGCGAAAATAAGACAAATAAATAGTAAAAACGACAAAAAAATTTAGAAAAAAAGCAGGATTTTTTAATTTATGTATAGAAGTATATATACATAGCATTTTATAAGGAGGAGTTATTATGCTGAACTTCCAAATTCGTGGTGAAAACATCGAGGTTACTAGTGCAATTCGTGACCATGTGGAGAAGAAAGTAAGTAAATTAGAGAAATATTTTAATGGAACTCCTGAAGCAAATGTTCATGTAAATCTTAAAGTTAATCCTGATAAAAAATCAAAAGTCGAAATAACTATACCAATGCCGGGTCTCGTTCTTCGAGCTGAGGAAACTAATAATGATATGTATGCGGCAGTAGATTTAATTGTAGATAAATTAGAAAGACAAATTAGAAAGCATAAAACAAGAGTAAATCGCAAATTTAGAGAACAAGGCAACGCAAAAGAATTTTTCAGTTCTACAAATGGCCAAACCGCTGTTGCAGTTGAAGAAGATGAGGACGAATTTACGATTGTCCGTACAAAACGGTTTGATTTAAAACCAATGGACAGTGAAGAAGCTGTTCTACAAATGAATATGCTTGGACATAATTTCTTCATCTACACAGACGCAGAGACAAATGGAACAAATATTGTATATAAGCGTAAAGATGGAAAATATGGTCTAATTGAAACAAACTAATCAACACAAGCATACGATATAATAAGCACGCAATCACTACGATTGCGTGTTTTCTGTTTTATTTGTCCTCCACCTTTATTTATGTGAAAATAAATATTCCAATACTAACGTTTAAAAGGATGGCTAAAATAATGATAAAAGATTTGTTTATTGCCTTTTTTCGTTCCGGAATACTTGGGTTCGGTGGTGGACCTTCTGCTATTCCTCTAGTACATAGGGAAGTTGTTATCACATATAAATGGATGACGGATGAAGAATTTTCTGATGTTCTTGCATTAGCAAACGCACTCCCAGGTCCAATCAATACGAAGATGGCTGGTTATATTGGGTGGCGAGTTCGTGGTTTTCTAGGGATGATCTCCGCTCTTGTTGCTACTGTTATTCCTACAGTTGTATTAATGATTGTCTTTTTAACGATTTTAACAACGCATAAAGATAAACCATGGGTAGAAGGAATGACAAATGCTGTTGTCCCTGTGGTTGGGGTATTAATGGGAATTTTGACGTGGGACTTCATTGTAAAGTCGAAGGATACGCTTGGTTGGAAATGGACAGTGATCATCGTAATCGCTAGTTTAATTATATTGGAATTATTAGGGATTCATCCAGCAATTGTGATTGTCACACTGTTATGTGTAGCACTTTTCTCTGGGGGCAAAAAGCGAAAAGCAAGGGGCGAAAACTAGATGATATATTGGTACATATTTTTAGCCTTTTTCATTCCTGGAATTCTTGGATATGGGGGTGGTCCTTCTTCTATTCCTCTTATCGAGAAAGAAGTTGTCGATCACTATGATTGGTTAACAGTAAATGAATTTAGTGAAGTCCTTGCGTTAGCAAATGCCTTACCTGGACCTATTGCAACTAAAATGGCTGGTTATATAGGATATCAACAAGGGGGAATACTTGGAGCATTTGTCGCCTTATTTGCAACTGTCGCTCCTTCGTTAATTTTAATGATTACGTTATTAAGTATTCTGCTTAAATATAAGCATTCACCACAAGTTAAGAAGATGACGCAACTTGTAAGACCTGTTATTGCAGTTTTACTAGGCGTTATGACATGGGATTTCTTCCAACACTCTTTATCGATTGAGGGCGCAGGTTTTCTACATACCATCATCATCGGACTTTTGAGTTTACTACTACTTGTAAAGTGGAAAGTCCACCCAGCCTATGTTATTGGTGGAGCACTTCTTTACGGTGCTTTTATATTATAGATGCACGATAAAAGTAAGCAAAACTTAACAATGTTGTCACCAAAAGGTGTTAGTGATAAGATAAATAAGGGATAGTGTAGTTGTAATCACACATTTTGATAAAAAGCAACTATGAAGGTTATGTTTCAATGGAATATTTACCCGTATTATAATAAAGGGGAGTTTTGTAGGATGGCTTTTTTAAATAAAATTTTCGATCCAAATAAACGTGAATTAAAAAAATTAGAAAAAATTGCTGATAGCGTTGAAGCATTAGCTGGAGACATGGAAAAGCTATCTGATGATGCTCTACGTGCAAAAACAGATGAGTTTAAAAAAAGACACCAAAATGGTGAAACGCTCGATAGTCTTTTACCAGAAGCATTTGCGGTTGTTCGTGAAGGTGCTCGCCGCGTACTAGGAATGTATCCATATCCCGTACAAATTATGGGTGCAGCAACACTTCATGAAGGTAATATTGCTGAGATGAAAACCGGTGAAGGTAAAACATTAACTTCCACTATGCCTGTGTATTTGAATGCACTTGCGGGAAAAGGTGTTCATGTTATTACAGTTAACGAATACTTAGCGAGCCGTGATGCAACGGAAATGGGAGCTTTATATGAATTTCTTGGCTTAACAGTCGGTTTAAATACAAATGGTGCTTCTAAGGAAGAGAAAAAAGAAGCATATGCTGCTGATATCACTTATGGTACGAATAATGAATTTGGCTTTGACTACTTACGTGACAATATGGTTATTTACTCGGATCAACGTGTACAACGACCATTGCATTATGCCGTTATTGATGAGGTCGACTCGATTCTAATTGATGAAGCGAGAACACCATTAATTATTTCTGGACAAGCGCAAAAGTCAACACAATTATATATTCAAGCAAACTCCTTTGTTAGCATGCTGAAGAAGGATGTTGATTACACATATGATGAGAAAACAAAAGGTGTTCAATTAACAGAAGAAGGAATAAATAAGGCGGAACGCGCATTTAAAATTGACAACCTTTTCGATATTTCTCACGTAACGTTAAATCACCATTTAAATCAAGCGTTGAAGGCACATGTTAGCATGCATAAGGATATTGATTATGTTGTTCAAGATGGAGAAATTGTCATTGTAGACCAGTTCACAGGTCGTCTAATGAAAGGACGTCGTTTCAGTGATGGTTTACACCAAGCGATTGAAGCAAAAGAAGGCGTGGAGATTCAAAATGAATCGATGACAATGGCAACCATTACATTCCAGAACTACTTCCGTATGTATAAAAAACTGTCAGGGATGACGGGTACAGCTAAAACAGAAGAAGAAGAATTCCGTAATATTTATAATATGAGGGTTGTCGTAATCCCAACAAACAAACCTGTTATTAGGGATGATCGTCCTGATTTAATTTATGCAACTATTGATGGTAAATTTAAAGCTGTTGCTGAGGATATTGCAGAGCGCCATAAAAAAGGGCAGCCGGTGCTAGTTGGTACAGTTGCAATTGAAACTTCAGAAATTATTTCTAATTATTTAACAAAAAAAGGTGTAAAGCATAATGTCTTGAATGCGAAGAACCATGAACGTGAAGCAGAGATAATTTTAAATGCAGGTCAACAAGGAGCTGTAACGATAGCTACCAATATGGCTGGTCGTGGTACAGATATCAAGCTTGGTGAAGGTGTGAAAGAACTAGGCGGCCTTGCTGTTATTGGTACAGAGCGACATGAATCACGTCGTATTGACAATCAGCTTCGTGGTCGTTCAGGTCGTCAAGGAGATCCGGGTGTAACTCAATTCTACTTATCATTAGAAGATGACTTAATGCGCCGTTTCGGTTCTGATAGCATGAAAAATATGATGGCTCGTCTTGGTATGGATGATTCCCAACCAATTCAAAGTAAGATGGTTTCGAAAGCAGTTGAATCTTCTCAGAAACAAGTAGAGGGTAATAACTTTGACTCTCGTAAACGTGTTTTACAATATGATGATGTATTGAGACAGCAACGTGAAATCATTTATCAACAACGTAATGAAGTAATGGAATCAGAGAACTTACGTGGTATAGTTGAAAAAATGATTCAATCTGTTGTCGAGCGCTCTGTATCCGCGTATACAGTTGTGAATGATGAAGATGAGACTTGGAATGTCCAAGGTTTAATCGATTATATTAATGCTAACCTATTACCAGAAGGTGATATTACTCCTACCGATATCGAAAACAAGGAACCACAAGAAATTGAGGAATTAATATTCGATAAGGTAATGATTAGATATAACGAAAAAGAAGAATTATTATCTCCGGAGCAAATGCGAGAATTTGAAAAAGTTATCTTGTTACGTGCAGTGGATTCGAAGTGGATTGACCATATTGATGCGATGGATCAATTACGTCAAGGTATTCATTTACGTGCATACGGTCAAACAGATCCGCTTAGAGAATATCAAGCAGAAGGATTTGCAATGTTTGAAAACATGGTTACTTCGATTGAAGAGTATGCGGCTAAGTATGTTATGAAAGCAGAAATTCGAAACAACTTACAACGGGAAGAAGTAGCAAAAGGTCAAGCTGTAAATCCTAAAGAGGATGGCGAAAAAGCAAAAAGAAAGCCAGTTCGTAAGCAAGAAAACGTTGGTAGAAATGAACCGTGCCCATGCGGTAGCGGTAAAAAATATAAACATTGCCATGGAAGATTGGCATAAATTATAACCTACAAATTAGTAGGAATCTTACTTTTGAGGTGTACAGGATGGAATTATCTGAAATAAAATCAGAACTAGAAAAAACAGCGAAACGATTGGCTGATTTTAGGGGGTCTCTTTGACTTAGAGGAGAAAGAAACCCGTATTGCGGAGCTTGATGAAAGAATGCTGGAGCCTGGATTTTGGGATGATCAACAGGCAGCACAATCTATTATCAATGAAGCAAATGGCCTAAAAGACCTCGTCAATGAATATAAAGAGTTAGTAGATACGCAAGAAAACTTGGAATTAACGCTTGAGCTCGTAAAAGAAGAAAATGATCCAGAGTTATTGGCTGAATTAGATTCAGAGTTAGAAGAGATGATGGAACAAATAGAGAACTTTGAACTACAACTGCTATTAAGTGAGCCATATGATAAAAACAACGCAATACTGGAGCTTCATCCGGGGGCTGGTGGTACAGAGTCACAGGATTGGGGATCTATACTCCTACGGATGTACACGCGTTGGGCAGAGAAGAAAGGCTTTAAAGTGGAAACTCTTGATTATCTTCCAGGTGAAGAAGCTGGAATTAAAAGTGTGACACTCCTGATAAAGGGACATAATGCCTATGGTTATTTAAAAGCAGAAAAAGGAGTTCACCGTCTTGTCCGGATCTCTCCATTCGATTCTTCCGGAAGAAGACATACGTCATTTGTTTCTTGTGAAGTAATGCCGGAATTCACGGATGATATTGAGATTGAAGTACGGTCAGAAGATCTGAAGGTAGATACGTACCGCTCAAGTGGCGCTGGTGGTCAGCACGTAAATACAACAGATTCAGCAGTACGTATTACCCATATTCCAACTGGAACCGTTGTGACCTGCCAAAATGAGAGATCACAAATCAAGAACCGTGAACAAGCGATGAATATGTTAAAGGCAAAACTTTATCAAAGAGAAATTGAACAAAAGGAAAAGGAACTCGCTGAGATACGTGGCGAGCAAAAAGAAATTGGCTGGGGTAGCCAAATTCGTTCCTATGTTTTCCACCCTTATTCAATGGTTAAAGACCATCGTACGAATACAGAAGTTGGAAACGTTCATGCTGTAACAGATGGAGATATTGATGTATTTATAAATGCTTATTTACGTTCACGTATATAAGAAGATTAGCCCAAGTGATCAGATGATTACTTGGGCTATTTGTATGTTCTTTTCACCAAATTGCTAAAAACACAAGTTGGAAAATAGACTATTCGGCAATATTAATTGGTATACTACAGATAAGTAGATTAAATACGAGGGGGTATATGAGTGAATAAGAAACTTGTATTATGGTTAGTCGGTATTACATTTATTATTGTTTTAGCTGCATGTGGAGATGGTGGTAATAAAGATTCAAGCCCTGAAGCAATAGTGGACAGGAGCTGTATTGGCTGTCATGGTGAAAATCTACAAGGAAGAGATGGACTTGGCCCAGATTTAACTAAAATAGGTGCTAAATATAATAAAGAAGAAATTTTAGAAATTATAAAAGAAGGACGCCCAGGAATGGGTGCGAACATCATTAAAGGCGAAGATGCAGAAAAAGTAGCTGCATGGTTAGCAGAGAAAAAATAATAGTCATGAGAATGAATAACCAAACTATTTGAAAAGTTTTCAATATAGTTTGGTTTTTTATATATAAGAACATTTCTATTTAGCTATTTCCACTGATCTATTAGCCCCGAAATGCTCTGTCCATCAACATTTTTTTAGTATATCAGCTAGAGTTGAGAAGAAATAAATAGTTGAAAAACTATGTTGTTCTAACCTCTTTTTTTTAAAGGTTACATAAATTTGCTAATACAACAAAAATTTACATGGAATTGAAATGAAACTGTAATATAAAAATCCCTTAACATATCCCCTGCAAATGTTATAATAAATAAGGATTATCTTTCGGCAACAAGCGACGTAAAACAGCAGTTTTTTTCGACTTTACGGAAGAAAAAACAGTTTGCATCATTCTATTTTGCTACTCATATGTCAAATCATGGGTAGCATTTACTAGTATGGTGCCAATTCTTAGGGACCGGGTGATTACATGATTGAAATGCAAGATGTATATAAAAAGTACCCAAATGGAATAACGGCCGCTAACGGATTGAACATTCATATTAAACAAGGTGAATTTATTTATGTCGTAGGGCCTAGTGGTGCAGGTAAATCTACCTTCATCAAAATGATGTACCGAGAAGAGAAGGCATCATCTGGTACTGTTTTGGTAAATGGTGTGAATTTATCTAAGCTGAAAAATAGAGAGGTGCCTTTCTTTCGCCGAAATATCGGAGTTGTCTTTCAAGACTTTAAGTTATTGCCAACATTAACTGTATTTGAAAATGTTGCGTTTGCACTTGAGGTTATAGAGCAAAGACCAAAAGATATAAAAAGAAGAGTTATGGATGTTCTTGCTTTAGTGGGATTAAAGCATAAAGTAAGAATGCTACCTAGCGAATTATCCGGTGGTGAACAGCAACGGGTATCCATTGCTCGTTCCATCGTAAATAAACCAAAGTTAATTATTGCAGATGAACCAACAGGTAATTTAGATCCTGATACATCATGGGAGATTATGCATTTGCTAGAGGAAATTAACTTAAAGGGTACAACAATTGTCATGGCAACACATAATAAAGAAATCGTTAATACGATTAAGCACCGTGTTGTCGCAATCGAAAGTGGTAGAATAGTACGTGATGAGCAGCGGGGTGATTACGGCTATGAAGGCTAGGACATTCCGGCGCCATCTAAAAGTAAGCTTCAAAAGTCTTAAAAGAAATACTTGGATGACTTTTGCTTCTGTAAGTGCAGTAACAGTCACACTTCTATTAGTAGGAGTATTTCTAGTCATTATGATGAACATGAACAAATTTGCTTCTGATTTGGAAAATGATGTGGAAATAAGAACACATGTAGAATTAACTGCAACAGAAGAAGAGGAAGCGGAGTTAAGAAAGCAAATAGAGAAAATTGATTTAATAGATTCGATTGAGTATTCCTCTAAAGATAAAGAATTAGATCACTTAATAGACACGATGGGAGATTCCTGGTCCTTGTTTGAAGGCCAAGAAAATCCATTAAGAAATGTATTTATAGTCAAAGCAAAATCACCAACAGATACAGCTGTGATAGCAAAACAAATTCGTAAATTAGATAATGTTTATGCTGCAGAATACGGTGAAGCAAAAGTAGAAAGATTATTTAATGTATTAAAGACAAGCAGGAATGTCGGTATATTTTTAATTGCTGGCCTTGTTTTTACCGCAATGTTCCTCATTTCAAATACAATCAAAATAACTATCTTCGCAAGACGACGTGAAATTGAAATTATGAAACTGGTCGGAGCTACAAATTGGTTTATACGTTGGCCATTCTTATTGGAAGGAATATGGCTCGGGATCCTTGGCTCTCTTATCCCAATTGCTGCAGTTGCAACAGGATATTATTATGCCTACGATTTCTTAGTTACTCGTATACCTCAACAATTAGTACAACCATTAGAATTTAGTCCATTCGTATATCAAATCAGTCTACTTCTCGTATTAGTTGGAGTAATAATTGGTGGATGGGGTAGTTTTATGTCGGTCCGCCGTTTCTTGAAAGTATAAGAACTACCTTTGTGAAGAATACTCTTATTTTAATTTTTGTTGGAGGACGGAGGGGGTGCACCTCCCTCTCTCCTTCAATAGTTTTCACGAAGTCCAAAGATTATTAGCTTTACATAATTAATAGAGTAGATTAGACAAAAGGGTGAAAGGGGAAAAAGTGAGTTGAAAAGAAGTTCATTATTCTCATTGACAGTAGCGGTTATACTAGGTGTTTCATTTGTTTTTTCTCCTAATGGCTTTGTGTACGCAGAATCATTAACGGATTTGGAAAAAAACAAATCACATATTAAGAACGAAAGATCAGACTTAGAAGAATCTATTAAAGATAAAGATCATGAAATAAACGAAATAACTGGTCAACAAACTGCTGTAGAAGTAGAAATTCAACAACTAGAGGCAGAGATGGCTACTACAGATAAAAAAATATCGGACAAGCAAAAAGAAATTGAAGATACGAAGGCAGAAATAGAAAGACTTAAAAGTGAAATAACTGCACTAGAGGAACGTTTAGAAAAGCGCAACAAATTGCTTCAAGAAAGAGCAAGAAATATCCAGCAAAATGGTGGATCTGTTAATTATCTTGACGTCCTACTAGGTGCTGAGAGCTTTGGTGATTTTATTGATCGCTTATCAGCTGTGACAGTTTTAGTAGAAGCAGATAAAAAAATCATTGAAGAGCAAAAAGCGGATAAAGAAAAACTAGAAGCAAATAAAGAACAAGTAGAAAAAGATCTTGCTAGCTTAAATGATATGTTAAAAGAGTTAGAGTCTCTTAAAGCAGATTTAGAGAAACAGAATAAGAAAAAGCAAGAACTTCTCGAACAACTTGAAGCACAAAAACAACATATTGAACATGAAAAAATGTCAATGGAAGAAGAAGCAGAATTATTAAAGCAACAAGAAGCTGCCATTCAAAAGTTGATTCAACTAGAGAAAGAAAGAATTGCAGAAGAAAAACGGAAAGCGGAAGAAGCTGCTAGGAAAGCAAAAGAAGAAGCAGAAAGAAAAGCAAAAGAAGAAGCAGAGAGAAAAGCAAAAGAAGAAGCGGAAAGAAAAGTACAGGAAGAAGCTGCTGGAAAGACTCCTGATACAAGTAATGGTAATGAAGAATCAAACGAAGAAGTCGTCACTACACCACCTGTATCATCCGGATTGTTTATGAGACCAGCGCAAGGATATGTCTCTTCTGAATTTGATCATCGTTGGGGTGCATTCCATTACGGAATCGATATTGCAAAAGGTGGTACAGTTCCTATTGTTGCTGCAGCAGGTGGAATTGTTACTCGAGCGGGTTGGTCTAATAGTTATGGGAATGTAGTATATATCTCCCATTATTTGGATGGAAAAACATTTATGACCGTATATGCTCATATGCGCGAAACACCGAAAGTGGTTGTCGGACAAATGGTAAGCAAAGGTCAACATATTGGATATATGGGTAATACAGGTCAGTCATATGGACAGCATTTGCATTTTGAACTTCATGAAGGCGAATGGAATGGCGCGAAGTCTAATGCAGTAAATCCAAGAAAATATATTAACTTTTAATTAAACGTAAAGTCGCATCTAATTTGATGCGGCTGTTTTATTTTACATAAATTCATCAAGTACACCATACGTTATAGAGTATGATAGAATAGATGCAGAGAAAAAATAGTAACTGGATGAGAGGGACTGTATATGACATTTGGGACAATTACAGCTATTTTAGTCAGTATTGTATTAATTTTAAATATTATATTAGCTGGGTTTGTTCTTTTCTTAGAAAGACGTGATGCTAGCGCAACATGGGCTTGGTTATTAGTTCTATTCTTTATTCCTGTTGTAGGATTTATTTTATATTTAATATTCGGTCAAAATTTGAGTCGAAAAAAGATTTTTGAGTGGAAAGATACGAATAAAATCGGAATTATGGATATTACAAAATATCAAATTGAATTATTGGAAAAAGGGGAATTTCCTTTCAAAGATAATAAAACGGCTCAGTATAAAGATTTAATTTATATGCTGTTATTCCATGACCGAGCAGTTTTTACCCAAGATAACCATGTCGAAATATTTACTGATGGAAATGATAAATTTCAAACATTAATAGAAGATATTAAGTCTGCGAAAGATCATGTTCATGTAGAGTATTATATTATCCGTAATGATGAACTTGGTAAGAAATTGTTAGAGGTACTCATTGAGAAAGCAAAAGAAGGTGTCGAGGTACGCGTCCTTTTTGATGCAATGGGATCAAGAAGGTTAGGACGCAATTTTTTTAAGCCATTGATTGAAGTAGGTGGCCATGCGAGTGCATTTTTTCCTGCCATCCTTCCTCATCTTAACTTACAAGTAAATTATCGTAATCACCGCAAAATTGTTGTCATTGATGGAGCAATTGGCTATGTAGGTGGCTTTAATATTGGGGATGAATATTTAGGCTTAAATAAAAAATTTGGCTATTGGCGCGATACGCACTTAAAAATTTGTGGTAATGCAGTCTATGCCCTGCAAACTCGTTTTATCCTCGATTGGAATCAAGCTTCTACCCATAAAATTAGCTATGCAGAAAGACTGTTTCCAAAGCTTGAAGTGTTAGGTGAAACAGACATCCAAATTGTTTCTAGTGGTCCAGATTCAGAATGGCAACAAATAAAATATGGCATGTTAAAAATTATTTCCTCAGCTAAGAAATATATTTATATACAAACACACTAGTGTTGCAAAAATAATGTCGTAATTTTCAGTTTTATTATATCTTCTGTTTAGAGCCAAAAAAGTAAATACCG
>VEFU01000409.1 GCA_007679095.1 Paenibacillus bovis | reverse complement strand
TTTAACCTTTTATGATTCGTATCCCCATTTACCAAATCCTTCCCCTCAAATTTCCCCTCATCACACACATCTTCCACACACCTCTCATTCCTATAACTCTACTTACATTATTCCTTCCCCTTCGAATATACCCCAAACTCCAACACCACATTCCCATTTTTATCTCCAATCTAGATATACACGAACAAAGCTCCTACCTCTTCCACCACACTATGCCGACTATCTCAACTTTCCTGACAATTCCTTAC
>VEFU01000408.1 GCA_007679095.1 Paenibacillus bovis | reverse complement strand
ATAATATCAACACTTTAACCCACCATCATCAACTAATTCACTTACCTCTCATTAATAACACACAATCAAAAACACTTACACAATTCTTCCACAATATCAACAATGAAAACTTCAAATTTCCCTTAAATCATCCACGTATTTCCTTCAAAAATACGATTCTTAACCAACAAGGACAAGTGTCATTCCTACATTCCCCCACTCCACAACTTACTCTACTACCACATCAACACATTAATCAAATATCCAACT
>VEFU01000407.1 GCA_007679095.1 Paenibacillus bovis | reverse complement strand
CCTCTACAAGCACAAGCTCATCTACCAACACCTATTAACATCCTTCTACCTTCTTTACAACACCCTCTACCCCAAATCCCTCACAATCCTCCTCTACAACCATCTCTAATTCTACAACCCTTCAAAAACCAAACTCTACCTCTTCCTTTCAACCCTCCAACAAACCACTCCCTTAACATCATTCACCCTCCTATCCTACACCCAACTAAAGTAACTCCTTCTCCACTACAAAATCCTCCATCTCTACCT
>VEFU01000406.1 GCA_007679095.1 Paenibacillus bovis | reverse complement strand
TTACTACACCCATTTCCATTCAATCATAATACTCGCTCCATTTCCGTTCAAATCAATCACCAAAATATCCACACATTCCTTCATCCCTTCAATGAACCTCGTCCCCAACATCCCCAACACCCACTACTCCTACTACAACCCCCACATCCAATTTATAATCCAACACCCTACCCACCCCAAATTCACCAATTACAACACTTCCCTACTACCCAAGGCTTTCAATACTTACATCATTCCACCCACTCCCCA
>VEFU01000405.1 GCA_007679095.1 Paenibacillus bovis | reverse complement strand
TGTAATTGCGATTCATGACCCGCCGACTGGGCTAAGTGTAGATGATTGAAGATCTGATTAGGTTTATTTAGATGTGAGGTTTTATGAATATGAAAAGCGACATAAAGAGAAAAGTGATTGTGGAGTTGTGGGTGAAAATGGGGAGGTAATTGTTGATATAGTGTATGATGGAGAAGTGCTAGTGGAAAGCGAGGAAGTGTTATTGGGATTGGAAGTAAGGGTTTATGTTGACATTTTATAAAGTTTAATT
>VEFU01000404.1 GCA_007679095.1 Paenibacillus bovis | reverse complement strand
CCCATATAATTAATACGCTATTAATGACACTAACTTTTTCACAACAGAATGAGATCATTCCCACTCTACTCCTTAACCATTTAAACCAATTTCCTGTATTAACAGATCAAACGCTCCATAACTATCAACAATTTATTCATCAATCACATACTAGTCCCACATCATTATTTCCAAAAACCATCTGAAATGCCATAAATAAACAACGTTTACACACACTACTACCCATACCATCTCAATAATTCACAAATCT
>VEFU01000403.1 GCA_007679095.1 Paenibacillus bovis | reverse complement strand
TCCCCCCTCTCCTCTTTTACCTAAATATCTACCACCGCCATGGTTAGCTAAAAAGGTACGAAAACCATTTTACCACTACTCATAATCTCAAATCACTAAAACTATTTCCTTTTCCACTCACTTTTCACTAATTTTTACAACCCAACTCACCCATACATTTCCATTACCCTACCACCCACCCAATCGATCTACACTTCACACACCAACACCTAATCATCACCACCATCCTCCAAACCACTGCAATTTCTAT
>VEFU01000402.1 GCA_007679095.1 Paenibacillus bovis | reverse complement strand
CATCCTACTTCTAACATCAAAATATTCACACCCCTTTCACCTTTTAAAAATCTTCCTCCTCAATATCCTTTTACAACACAACTCTTAATCACTCCCAAAATAAAAAACAACGCTCTACAACCACATATTATTTTAAAACCCCAACCTCATCCAACCTTAATCCAACCCCATTTTGAACGATTTCCAATCCAATTAAACCAGAACCCCATACACCAACTATCTCCTAATATCATTCCCCATCATACATCCT
>VEFU01000401.1 GCA_007679095.1 Paenibacillus bovis | reverse complement strand
TATTTATGGTTGGAGTTATTAGGGTGTTAATGAACATGGTTGGAGGAAGCGGTGGTTTTGGTGAATGGGGTATTAGAAAAGTGAAAAATGGGAAAGGAGCTGAACTTTTAGGTGGGATTTTGGGGATTATGATTTTGATTGATGATTATTTTAAGGGACTTGTAGTTGGAGAAGTTGGGAGAGGAATGAGAGATAGAGATGGTATATGAGGAGCAAAGTTAGGATATATGATTGAATGTACATGGGGAGT
>VEFU01000400.1 GCA_007679095.1 Paenibacillus bovis | reverse complement strand
AAAGGGTATAGAGAGGAAGAGATGGAACGATTGGAGGGTGAAATGGTGGAGGTAAAGGAAGAAGATACAGTAATAAGGGATAGAATGGAAAAGTTAGAGTGAAGGATTAAAGGTGGTGGGGAGAAAGTAGGAGAATTTGGGAATGAGAAGGAGGTTGGAG
The DNA here is from genome assembly GCA_007679095.1 of Paenibacillus bovis. Taxonomy (GTDB): domain Bacteria; phylum Bacillota; class Bacilli; order Bacillales; family Bacillaceae_C; genus Lederbergia; species Lederbergia graminis. Next base: position 90 of record VEFU01000400.1, on the reverse strand, counting down.
GAAGGTTTGATGAAATGAGTAAATGTGGTTCGAAGATGACACAGGATAAGGTAGGTGTGCAGGGTCTATCTGATGAGGTGAAGAAGATGG
>VEFU01000003.1 GCA_007679095.1 Paenibacillus bovis | reverse complement strand
TTTTTTGAATGAGCTGCGTCTACTTTAGTATTGCCATTTTTCCATATTTTAGAACTTTATTTTCATGGTAGGAGTCTTCGTGTATTTCCTCCGCTGGTAACTATAAAATTTTTGTAATTGAAAAATGGTCGCCGAACTATCTTGTTTTAATATCAAGTTATAGTTCGGTTTTTATTTGCATCCATATTCCTCTGTCCCAGCCTCTTTGGTTATATAGGATATACGTTGTTCGTAAAGTAGGAAATTGTCTAAGAAGAAGGTCAATTAACAGTTGATTGTGGAATAACAGAAGGGTATTTTTGCAGAAAGATAACTGCAATACTTTCATTTTAATTTCTCATCCAGTAATTGGATTCTGTCATTCCCATTTTTTTCTTTAACACCTTTCCCTTTCGTTCTACTTATAGTGGACGAGGCATATAGTTGAACAAGCCTACAGAAAAGGGAGGACCTATTTTGAAGCGTGTATCAACTGTTACTGTTAGGAAAAGATTGTCATTTATATTACTTGCTGGATTATTAGTATTTTTCATCATAGATATTAGGCTAGGATATGTCCAGTTTGGTTTAGGTACTGAACTAACTGAAAAGGCAAGAAATCTATGGAGCCGCAATATCCCATTTGAACCTGAGCGAGGTAAAATTATAGATAGAAATAGTGTTGTTATTGCTGAGAATTTAAGCGCACCGACAGTATATGTAGTTCCAAGACAAATTGAAGATCCTGCAAATTCGGCGAAAAAGCTAGCTGCCGCTTTGAATGCATCAACAGAAAAGATATATCAACAAATGGTGAAAAGATCATCGATTGAAAGAATTTCTGCTGGTCGAAAGATATCTTATGAAAAAGCTAAGGAAATAAATGCATTAAACATAAAAGGTGTATATATTGCAGAAGACTCGAAACGTCACTACCCATTTGGTGATTATTTATCACATGTATTGGGCTTTACGGGGATAGATAATCAAGGATTAATGGGATTGGAATTGTATTATGATAAAGAATTAAGTGGCACAAAGGGATCAGTTCAATTCTTTTCCGATGCTAAAGGGAGAAGAATGCCAGATATGTCAGATGAGTTTGAACCTCCTGTTGATGGATATGATTTAAGATTAACAATCGATACAAAGATTCAATCCATTATAGAACGGGAATTGGAGAATGCTGAAGCATTATATAATCCAGACGGCATAATCTCTATTGCAATGAATCCAAATAACGGTGAGATATTAGGGATTGCTAGTAAACCATCCTTTAATCCAGCAAATTTCCGTGATGTCCCTCAGGAAGTGTATAATCGTAATCTACCTATTTGGAGTACGTATGAACCAGGTTCTACCTTCAAAATCATCACCCTTGCAGCTGCTTTAGAAGAAGGGAAAGTTGATTTAGAGGAGGAACACTTCCATGACCATGGATCTGTTAAGGTTGGTGGAGCTACATTAAGGTGTTGGAAAAGTGGCGGTCATGGTAGTCAGACATTTTTAGAAGTAGTAGAAAACTCATGTAACCCTGGCTTTGTTGAACTAGGACAACGTCTTGGTGAAGAAACATTATTCAAATATATCCGTGACTTTGGTTTTGGGCAGAAAACAGGTATCGATTTAGCAGGAGAAGGAACAGGAATCTTATTTAAACCGGAACAAGTAGGACCTGTTGAGCTTGCTACAACCGCTTTTGGGCAAGGTGTATCCGTAACACCGATACAACAAGTTGCCGCTGTTGCAGCTGCTATTAATGGAGGGATATTATACACTCCGTATGTAGCGAAAGAATTGATTGACCCTATTACAGGAGAAGTAGCAATGAGAAAAACTCCAGTTGAAAAAAGAAGAGTTATTTCAGAAGAAACTTCGAAGCAAATTAGACATGCATTAGAAAGTGTTGTAGCACAAGGTACAGGTGGTAATGCATTTGTTGATCATTATCGTGTAGGTGGAAAAACTGGTACGGCACAGAAAGCAAAAGATGGTAGATACTTAGAAAATAATCATATTGTATCATTTATTGGTTTTGCCCCAGCTGATGATCCGCAAATTGTTGTATACACAGCTATTGACAACCCAAAAGGAGTTGTTCAATTTGGTGGTACTGTAGCAGCGCCAATTGTCGGAAATATAATTGGTGATGCACTAAGGGAAATGGGTGTAGAGCCACGAGATGAACAGATTGAAAAAGAAAAAAAATGGAATGATCCAATAACTTCAGAAGTTCCTGATCTAAAAGGCATGACAATAAGAGAGATTCAACAAAAGATGTACAATTTTAAATTAAATGCTAGTGGAGAAGGAGATAAAGTTGTCCATCAAATTCCTGAACCGGGCGTTAAGTTGGAGGAAGGATCTGTAATTCGTGTCTTTATAGAGTGAAGCGAACGAGCGGCATGATACATTCATGACCGCTTCTCGTTTGAATATCGATTTATATGCTAAAAATATAGATAAACATAGCATCATACTAGATTTTTTTGTAGAATAGACTAGAATGCTTTTGCATTAAACAGAAAGGCAGAAGAAGTGAAAGGACTGATGAATATGAAATTACATACACTTCTCCAATCTATTCCAATGATTCAATTGCCTAAAGCTAATCCAGAAATTTTAAACATCGAAAATAATCATAAAAATGTTCAACAAGGATGTTTATTTATTTGTATTTCAGGTTTGGTGTTTGATGGCCATGATTTTGCGAAAGAAGCAGTAGAGAATGGTGCTGTTGCAATTATTGCGGAAAGAAAATTGGATGTAAATGTTCCCGTTATTATTGTGAAGGATAGTAAACATACAATGGCGATTCTTGCTGATCGTTTTTACAATCATCCATCCCAAAAATTCCACCTGATTGGAATAACAGGTACTAATGGGAAGACTACTACAAGTGCTTTAATTGAAACAATATTCAGTAATGATCAACAAAATACAGGGTTAATTGGAACTATATATATGAAAATAGCCAATCGTCAACTAGAAACTAAAAACACTACTCCAGATAGCCTAGTGTTACAGTCTGTTTTTGATCAAATGGTTTCCGAGAATGTTGATGCAGTAGTAATGGAGGTATCATCTCATGCACTTGTTCAAGGACGTGTAAATGGGAGTGACTTTGATGTTGCAGTTTTCACCAATTTAACGCAGGACCACCTTGATTATCACCATACAATGGAGGAATATCGCAGAGCAAAAGGATTATTATTTTCTAGACTTGGTAATACGTATACCAAACCTAAATATGCAGTTCTGAATGCAGACGATCCAGCAACGAAGTACTTTATGGCCGAAACTGCTGCGCATGTTGTCACATATGGGATTGAAACTCCTGCTGATTTTTCTGCAAGTAATATTAAACTTGGTAATACAGGTACGCAATTTACACTTCATACCCCTGAAGGTAAGCATGAAGTTTCCATGAAGTTAATTGGAAAATTTAATATTTATAATGTGCTTGCTGCTATAGCTAGTACTTTTGTATCTAATATTCCATTATCGACTATCATAACATCTATAGAAGGTGCAAATGGTGTATCAGGTCGATTTGAAGTAGTAGATGGAGGGCAAGATTTTTCAGTTATAGTGGATTACGCCCATACTCCAGATAGTCTTGAAAATGTATTGAAAACGGTAAGACAGTTTGCTAAGAAACGCATATTTGTTGTAGTTGGTTGTGGAGGCGATCGTGATCCATCTAAACGTCCATTAATGGCAGACGTAGCTTGTACATATGCAACGAATCCAATTTTTACTTCAGATAATCCAAGAAGTGAAGACCCAATGGCTATTTTACGTGATATGGAACAAGGGGTAGTGGGAAATAGTTATGAAATAATCCCTGATCGAGCGGAGGCAATTAAAAAAGCAATAACTTCTGCAGAGAGTGGAGATATTGTATTAATTGCTGGTAAAGGGCACGAAACGTACCAAATAATTGGCAATAAAGTGCTTGATTTTGATGATAAGAACGTTGCATTACAGGTTATTAAGGAGAGATAAATATGATGGTGAGCGTTATTTTATATGCAGTGATAACAGGATTTATTATTTCAGTGCTCATTTCACCATTTTTCATTCCTTTTCTAAGAAGACTTAAGTTTGGTCAGAGTATTCGAGAAGAAGGACCGAAATCGCACATGAAAAAAAGCGGAACTCCAACAATGGGTGGTATTATTATCTTATTTTCGATTGTAATTACTTCACTTGTCATAACCGCTATCTTTTCTGAATTGAATAAAGAAACATATTTACTGTTATTAGTATTGCTTGGATATGGTTTGTTAGGTTTTTTAGATGATTTCATTAAAATTGCTTTGAAGCGAAATCTAGGATTGACATCTTTACAAAAATTAATAGGGCAAATCATCATCGCGATCATTTTTTTCCTTGTATTGCGAGCACATGATTTTTCAACAGAAATTCATATACCATTAACGGACTTTTCGTTTGATTTAGGATGGGGTTACGCACTATTTATTATTTTCTGGCTAGTTGGTTTCTCTAATGCGACTAACTTAACAGATGGTCTAGACGGATTACTATCAGGTACTGCTGCTATTGCATTTGGAGCATTTGCAATCCTTGCCTGGAGCCAAGAATTATTCGATATCTCCATTTTTGCTGTTTCTGTAGTTGGCGCTGTTTTAGGATTCCTTGTATTTAATGCGCATCCCGCGAAAGTATTTATGGGGGATACTGGTTCACTAGCATTAGGAGGGGCAATTGCAGCAATCTCGATTTTAACTAAAATGGAGGTCATCCTACTAATTATCGCAGGAGTTTTTGTCATCGAAACATTATCTGTTATCCTGCAAGTAGCTTCTTTTAAATTAAGAGGAAAAAGAATCTTTAAAATGAGCCCGCTTCACCACCATTATGAACTATCTGGCTGGTCTGAATGGCGTGTAGTTGTTACATTCTGGGCTGTTGGTATCCTTTTCTCCATATTAGGAATTTATATTGAGGTGTGGTTGTAATGAATAAAGTTACAAAATATAAATGGAAAAAAGTCCTTGTACTTGGATTAGCCAAAAGCGGAGTAGTTGCAGCATCCTTATTACATGAACTAGGAGCGTTTGTAACAGTAAATGATTATAAACCTTTTGAAGAAAATCCTGATGCACAAGGATTACTAGAGCAAGGTATTAAAGTCATTTGTGGGAGTCATCCTGTGGAATTACTGGATGAAGGCTTTGAATTGATCGTTAAAAATCCTGGGATTCCATACACTAATCCAATCATTAGGAGAGCGCAAGAACTAGGACTACCAATTATTACGGAGGTAGAACTTGCGTACGAAATTACAGAATCAGATATTATAGGGATTACTGGTACAAATGGTAAAACAACTACGACGACTTTAATTTTTGAAATGATGGATAAAGGAAATAAAAATCCGCTAATAGCTGGTAATATAGGGACTGTAGCCTCAGAAGTAGCTCAAAATGCGACAACAGAGGATACGATGGTAGTGGAATTATCTTCTTTTCAATTAATGGGAATTTCTGCTTTTCGTCCTCATATTGCAATCATAACAAATTTATATGAAGCGCATTTGGATTACCATTCTTCATGGCGAGAGTATATTCAAGCGAAAATGAATATAACAAGTAACCAAAGTGAAGAAGACTTCCTTATCGTAAATGCTGATCAACATGAGTTAATGAGCTTAGCTAAGCAATCTATCGCTCAAATAATTCCGTTTTCAACAAAACAGTACGTTGAAGACGGTGCATGCTTGATGAATGGATCTATCTATTTTAGAAAAGAAAAAATAATCAATGTAGATGAGATTGTATTACCTGGGGTACATAATTTAGAAAATATTTTAGCTGCAGTTGTTGCTGCTAAATTAAAAGGTGTCAATAATGACGCTATTCATCAAGTGCTGACGACATTTCCAGGGGTGAAACATCGTACACAATATGTTGCAGAGATTCAGGGGAGAAGATTCTATAATGATTCAAAGGCAACAAATATCCTTGCAGCAACTAGTGCATTAAAAGCCTTTAATGATCCAATTATATTATTAGCTGGTGGACTTGATCGTGGAAATGAGTTTGATGCTCTTATTCCTGTGTTAAAGGGTGTTCGTGCACTTGTATTATTTGGAGAGACTGCACCTAAAATAGAAAAAGTTGGTAAGTCTGTAGGAATAGAAAAGATTATCCATGTCGATAATGTGGAAGAAGCTGTTCCAGTGGCATATGAAATATCAGAACCGGGAGATATTATTTTATTGTCTCCAGCATGTGCAAGTTGGGATCAGTATAAAACATTTGAGGTTCGTGGTGATATTTTTATCCATGCAGTGCATAAACTTGAAGAGAGCAACTAACTTTTCATGCGTACATCATTTGGCAATACACCTAAGAATGCTCGAAAATATGCTCTAAAATGAGTGTGCAGAGGTGTTGAGAATTGCCATTAAAAAAAACGGCTCCTGATTTCATATTAATATTAGCAACATTTTTATTACTCTCAATCGGGCTAATTATGGTTTATAGTGCGAGTGCTGTTGCAGCTAATTATCATTTTTCGGATTCCTTTTTCTTCGCAAAACGACAGTTGTTGTTTGCTGGAGTGGGCATTATCGCAATGTTTGTGATAATGTATGTCGATTACTGGGTAATTAAAAAATGGGTGAAACCTATTCTCATTATTTGCTTTATCCTTTTAATAGCGGTATTAATACCAGGCGTCGGTATGACACGAAACGGATCAACAAGTTGGATTGGAGTGGGGGCTTTTTCCATCCAGCCATCTGAATTTATGAAATTAGCTATGATTGCATTTTTAGCGAAATTTCTTTCAGAAAACCAGCGGTATATTACTACAGTTAAAAAAGGGTTGCTCCCTTCTCTCTCGTTAGTATTTATCGCATTCGGTTTAATAATGTTGCAACCTGATTTAGGGACAGGAACAGTAATGGTTGGGACATGCATCTTAATGATCTTTACAGCAGGTGCAAGAATCCTGCATTTCGCAGTTCTAGGACTAGTAGGCGTGGCAGGTTTTGTTGGACTAGTTATTTCTGCACCATATCGGATTGCTAGAATTACCTCATTCCTAGATCCATGGCAAGATCCTTTAGGTAGTGGATTTCAAATTATTCAATCCCTTTATGCAATTGGACCTGGCGGACTGTTTGGATTAGGATTAGGAGAAAGTAGACAAAAGTTTTTCTATTTACCTGAGCCGCAAACCGATTTTATCTTCGCAGTGATCGCTGAAGAGCTCGGTTTTATAGGTGGTAGTGTTATCTTATTATTATTTGCATTATTGCTATGGAGAGGAATTCGCGTAGCGCTTGGAGCGCCGGATTTGTTTGGAAGTTTTCTTGCAGTAGGTATTATTTCGATGATTGCAATCCAAGTAATGATAAATATAGGGGTTGTTATCGGTTTAATGCCAGTTACTGGAATTACCTTACCATTCCTGAGCTACGGTGGATCCTCATTAACTTTGATGTTAATGGCCGTTGGGATTTTATTAAATATTAGCCGTTATTCTAAATTATAAGTTGTAAAAAGGACTCTATTTTGGGGTTCTTTTTTCATTTGATTCGTATTTTCATTACAATTATACAACAATAATTATTGAACACTTTTTTCGGGGGAAAAATATAGTAAGATAATGTAAGAGTTATTTTTTTTGATCTTAAAAACTTGAGGTGGAAAAATGAAAATAGTAGTTAGTGGCGGTGGAACAGGAGGACATATCTATCCTGCACTTGCTTTAATTCGAACAATTAAAAAATTACATCCAAATGCCAAATTTTTGTATATAGGTACGGAGAAAGGTTTAGAAGCAGATATTGTTCATAGAGAAGACATACCATTTGAATCTATTAATATTACAGGCTTTAAGCGAGCATTGTCATTTGAAAATGTCAAAACAGTACTTCGCTTTATAAAAGGTGTAACAGATAGTAAGAAGATCTTGAGGAGATTTAAACCGGATGTAGTCATTGGAACAGGTGGGTATGTTTGTGGGCCTGTAGTTTATGCGGCTGCAAAAAGTAAAATACCAACTATTATTCATGAGCAGAACAGTATTCCAGGATTGACAAATAAGTTTTTAAGTAAATATGTGAACAAAGTTGCTATTTGCTTTCCAGAGGTAGCAGAGTTTTTTCCGGAAGATAAAGTTGTCTTGACTGGGAATCCCCGTGCTTCGGAAGTAAATGTATCTAAAATGAAAGGTATTTTACAAACTTATGGTTTAAATGATAACAAGAGCACTGTTCTTATCTTTGGTGGGAGTAGGGGAGCCAAGCCAATTAATGAAGCTGTTATTAATTCTATATCTCAGTTTGCAACAAAGCCATATCAAGTTATGTATGTGACTGGTAATGCACACTTTGATGCTGTAATGGAAGAGGCCAAGTTATTAGGTACTCATGACAATGTTGCGATCATTCCTTTCATTCATAATATGCAAGATGTACTTACTTCAATAGATTTAGTTGTTGGAAGAGCAGGGGCCACTTCTATTGCAGAAATAACGGCCATTGGTGTCCCTTCCATTTTAATTCCAAGTCCATATGTTACAAATAATCATCAGGAAAAGAATGCAGACGCATTAGTAAAAAAAGGTGCTGCTAACATGATTCTTGAGAAAGAATTAACGAGTAAGCGACTAGTAGACTCTATCGATTCTATTCTATTGGATGAAAGTAAAAGAAGAGCAATGGGGGAAAATGCAAAAAAATTAGGGATTAGAGATGCATCTGAAAAGTTAATTTCTGTAATTTTAGACTTAATGAATGAAAAAAAATAAAATTCAAGGTATTATAAAGGATGTAACATATTTTGTAAAAAATGTAACTTTATCTTGTACCATATGAATTATGTTTTAAGGGGAATATAGTATGCAAAAAGGTAAAGTCCTATCACTTGAAGACAGGATTCCAAAAATCAAAGAACATCGTAGACGAAAGGCTAATAGACGGTTAATATTTCTATTATCTTTATTTTTCTTACTTATTGCTTGTGTTGTATATTTTCAATCCCCTCTAAGTCACATTCATAGTATTAAGGTTGATGGTAACCAATCAATTTCGGAAGAAGAGATGTTAGTTGCCTCTGGGTTGCGAATTGGAGATAATATTTGGAAAGTAAACAAGAAGGAAGCGACAAAGAAAATAAAGGAATTACCAGAAATAAAAAGTGCTGAAATCTCGTATAAATTTCCTAATAAACTAGAAATAATAGTCAAAGAATTTAAGACAATTGCGTATGTAGAAAAAGAAAACAAGTTTTATCCAATTTTAGAAAATGGAATAAGATTAGATAAAGAAATAAATTCTAATCTACATTCTCCAATATTAATTGGATTTACAGAAAATGAAGTTCTGGATGAGTTAGTAGCACAGTTACAACAAATACCTAGCGAAATTGTTAATTCTATTTCTGAAATTAAATATGAACCAAAAGAAACGGATAAATATCGCATCATCTTATATATGAATGATGGGTTTGAAGTCCATGCAACGATGATGACTTTTGCTGAAAAAATGACTTACTACCCATCGATTGTAAGTCAACTTGATCCCGAGATAAAAGGTGTAATTGATTTCGAAGTGGGATCCTATTTCCGGAAATATGAAATAGAGGAGGAAGAAATCGTTGAGGAAGAGAAAGCAGAATAGGTATATTGTTTTCTCTTTTATATTCTTAGTCTTTGGCTTTATTTTTTCCTTTTCATATAGTCAGTCAAAGAAGGAAGAAAATTTGCAGGTCAATTTAACAGATAGGCAATATAGAATTGAAAATAATATGAGAAGCCAATTATTGGACATCCAAGATCGTAATCGAAAATTACAAAAAGAATTATATGAAAAGCAAAGTAAAGTTCGCCAATTTGAGAAAGAGTTATCACAAGAAGAGGAAATATATTTCAACTTGGCCGAAGACACAGAAAAGTATCGGATGTTTTTAGGGAAAGTAAAGGTAAAAGGTCCAGGAGTGGAAGTTGTTTTGGAGGATGCAGAATACATAAAAAGTGAAGATGTAAATAATTATATTGTTCACGAGCATCATGTATTTAAAGTTGTTAATGAATTATATATTGCTGGAGCATCTGCTGTAGCAATTAATGGACAAAGAATTAGTCATGATTCCTATATTGTTTGTCAAGGTCCAGTAATAACTGTTGATGGTAATCCCCATCCTGCCCCATTTATAATCTCTGCTATCGGTGATTCAGACGTATTAGCATCTGCTATTTCTATTACAGGCGGTGTCCGTGATCAAATTGTAAATGATAATATTGTCTTTTCTCTGGAAAAGAAGAAAAACATAATGATGGAACCAATATTTGGAGAGGTTTCATGATGAGTAGGGCGAAAATTAACTTTACTATGATAACGATTATAATCGGTTTTATGATTGCAATTCAATTTAAAACTGTTCAGCAGCCTGTAGCAAGGGATACTAGAGATACGTGGGAATTAAGGGACTCCATTCGTACGGAGATGAACTTACAGAAACGACTGCTTGCTGAAATTCGGCTTCAAGATGAGAGGTTAAATAAATATTCCTCCGAAATGGAGGGAAGTAAAGAATCTGTATTAAGACAAACTTTATTGGAGTTAAGAAAAGAAGCTGGATTAACGGAAGAAACTGGACCAGGAATTAAGTTAACAGTAAGACCGATTAATCAAGCTTTAATACCTGGTGATAGTCCACAAACAGTATCGCCAATTACATTAAAACGATTAATCAATGAACTTAATATGTATGGAGCTAAACATATTTCCATTGACGGAGAACGCTTAGTAAATACAACCGTTATTCGAGATATTAATGGTGAAACAAAAGTGGGGACCCATTCATTAAGGTCTTATCCATTTTCTATTAATGTCATTACCGAAACATATGAATTAGCAGAAAAAATGTTTAACCGAATGCATGTTTCTCCATCAATAGATGATTTCTTCCTTGATAACTTGGAAGTAGTCATTTCTAATCCAAATAAAAAAATTGTAATCCCAGCACATGTTGAACCAATTACAATCAGGAATATGGAGCCTGTGGATGAAGAAGGAGAGTGACTAATATGTGGCTGCCAATTCTTGGATTGTTGATTGGGCTTTTTTTAGGCCTGTCTTCCGATATTAAAGTACCCGAGGAATATACTAATTACCTATCAATTGCAGTATTAGCAGCCCTAGATACTTTTTTCGGTGGGATTAGAGCACATCTACAAAATTCCTACGATAATCTAGTTTTTGTTACAGGTTTTTTCTTTAATATTATACTTGCTGCAAGTTTAGCTTTTCTAGGTGTTCATCTTGGTGTAGACTTATATATAGTAGCAGTTTTTGCTTTTGGAGTTAGGTTATTCCAAAATATCGCCGTAATTCGTAGAATTCTGATTAATAAATGGGTTAGTGCTAGAGAAAATTCTCAATAAATAGTATTATTAAACAGGATAAATATGAATGGATGACGAATATTTCTATATTGAATAATAATTATTTATTATAGTAAACTCAAGGATGATTTAAAATGGATTTTATAAAAATTAAGAAAACATATAGTAAAGTAGAAGGAGGTGCCGTAGAATGAACAACAATGAAATATATGTCAGCTTGGATATTGGTACATCCTCCGTCAAGGTAATTATTGGTGAAATGTCCAATAATTCTCTCAATATTATTGGAGTAGGTACTTCAAAATCTGAGGGGATTAGAAAAGGCTCAATTGTGGATATTGACGAAACAGTTCATTCGATTAAAAAGGCAGTAGAGCAGGCTGAAAGAATGATTGGCATGCAAATAAAACAAGTTATCGTCGGTATTACTGGAAATCATGTCGGCTTACAACCGTGTCATGGTGTAGTAGCTGTTTCTAGTGAAAATCGTGAAATAAGTGATTATGACGTCGCTAGAGTGATAGAAGCTGCAGAGGTTGTTTCTATTCCACCAGAAAGAGAAATAATCAACGTCTTACCAATCCAATTTATTGTCGATGGATTAGATGAAATAACAGATCCACGAGGAATGATTGGTGTTAGGTTAGAAATGCAAGGAACAATTATTACTGGTTCAAAAACTATCCTACATAATACATTACGCTGCGTTGAAAGAGCAGGCTTGGAAATTGTGGATATTGTTCTACAACCACTTGCTTCTGCATCTGCTGCTTTATCTAAAGATGAACAGAATCTAGGTACTGCACTTATTGATCTGGGCGGTGGTTCCACTACTGTAGCAGTATTCGACCAAGGATTTATTGCAGGGACTTCCGTAATACCAATTGGTGGAGATAATATTACGAAGGATTTATCCATCGGTCTCAGAACATCTACGGATGATGCAGAAAAAATTAAGACAAAATATGGCCATGCGTATTACGATGAAGCCTCTGAAGATGAAGTATTTAGTGTACCAATTATCGGAAGTGAGCAACATCAGCAATTTAACCAACTAGAAATTTCTGATATCATAGAAGCAAGAGTTCAAGAAGTATTTGAGTTGGTACAAAAAGAACTATATAAAATGGGTATATCTAACTTGCCAGGTGGATTTGTATTAACTGGTGGAGTAGCAAATATGCCTGGTGTGATGGAATTAGCTCAAGATATACTACAAAATCGAGTTAGAGTTGCAATACCTGACTATATTGGTGTGAGAGAACCCCAATATACGACAGCAGTAGGACTTATCAAACATGCATACAAGAGTGCTAGATTACAAGGAAGAAATGTAAGTTCAGCACCAGTACAATATGTAAATGAACAAACGGAAAAACGACCTAGTAAGGCACAACAAAATACAAAACCAGAAAAACATCCGGATGAAAAAATCTCCTCAAAAGTAAAAAGGTTTTTTGCAGACTTTTTCGAGTAGACCATCAGAAGTTTTAATCAAATAGGAGGACTAGCCATGTTGGATTTTGATACAAATTTAGATTCTTTAGCAACTATTAAAGTTATTGGCGTTGGTGGAGGCGGTAATAATGCCGTCAATCGAATGATCGAACACGATGTACAAGGTGTTGAATTTATTGCAGTAAATACGGATGCGCAAGCACTTAATCTTTCAAAAGCAGAAATAAAAATGCAAATCGGCGCAAAACTTACAAGAGGACTTGGTGCAGGAGCAAATCCAGAAGTTGGTAAGAAAGCTGCAGAGGAAAGTAAGGAACAAATTGAAGAGGCACTGAAAGGTGCAGATATGGTATTTGTTACAGCTGGAATGGGCGGTGGAACAGGTACTGGTGCAGCACCTGTTATTGCAGGAATTGCAAAGGAATTAGGAGCTCTAACAGTTGGTATCGTAACAAGACCATTTACATTCGAAGGTCGTAAACGTGCTGGACAAGCTGGTGGTGGTATCGATGCCATGAAAGAAGCTGTTGATACACTAATCGTAATTCCGAACGATCGTCTTTTAGAAATTGTGGATAAAAGTACTCCTATGTTAGAGGCTTTCCGTGAAGCAGATAATGTATTGCGACAAGGTGTTCAAGGTATTTCTGAATTAATTGCTGTTCCTGGATTAATTAATTTGGACTTCGCAGACGTTAAGACCATTATGACGAATAAAGGGTCTGCTCTAATGGGTATTGGGGTGGCTGCTGGAGAAAATCGTGCAGTTGAGGCTGCTAAAAAAGCAATCTCTTCTCCATTATTGGAAACATCTATTGATGGTGCACAAGGTGTACTTATGAATATCTCTGGAGGAACTAACTTAAGCCTTTATGAGGTACAGGAAGCTGCTGATATTGTTGCATCAGCTTCAGACCAAGAAGTTAATATGATTTTCGGTTCTGTCATTAATGAAAACTTAAAAGACGAAATTGTTGTAACAGTAATTGCAACAGGATTTAACGATGTTGCACCACAACCGAAACAACAACGTCCTAGTTTCGTACAACAAAAACCAAATAGAGTGCAACAACAAAGTCAAAGTTCAAACTTTGATCAAGGAAAAGAAGAATATCAGGAACCAGTCCGTTCTAATCAATCAGTAGAGGATACACTTGATATTCCAGCATTCTTAAGAAATAGAAAAAGAAGAAGATAATAACGAATTAAAGACCAGAGGTGAAGCATTTTGTTTCTCCTCTGGTCTTTTGTTATGTACTTTGGTGGAGACTGTGTGTCATCTTAATTGTTCGTTCTTCTATCTATGTAGAGAGAGCCGTCTGTTTGAAGTTGAGCAAACAACACATCTGAAACTGAGTTAATTTTCTTTGCGCTTAATTGCATATCAATCCACTTTTCATCTAGTTTCAATTTTTTTAGGTTTGATTGAATTATCTTTCCATCACATATTACCTCTGTTGCAATAGGATATACTTTTGACTGAACCGGTATATTCAAATCATTTTTTATAACGGTTTTTTTACTTTCCTTTAATAGTACTGAAAGCTTACCGTTTGTTTCGAAAATAGCATAATCTATGTCAACAAATGAAAAGATACTTTGTTGTCTTAGCATTGCATTTAATGAATCTAGATCTAACCGACAAGAACTCAATGCTTTCTCGACAATTTTTCCATCTTTAATTACGATGACAGGGTCACCTGTGACATTTCTTCTAAGAGCTTTTGATTTTATATCCATAAAAGCCATTACTAATGTAAAGAGTGTCCAGCCTGTTAGAGCCATTAAACCATTTAGCAAATCTACATCTTTATTTAAAACAAAATTTGCTGCTATGGAAACGATGGAAATAGCAGATACAAAGTTAAAAAACGTCATCTGACTAATTTCTTTTCGACCTAGAATTCTTGTCAATAAGAATAAGGAAAGGAAACCTAGTGTAATTCTCCCTATTTGCTCCCAAATATCCATATTAATACCACCTTTTTTCTTATCCATTCTCATTATAGGTTGATTAGCCAATTGATAAACATAATCAATAAAAACAGGGAATTAGGCGATAGGGAGGTTTTTTTATGGAGACACATTTCTCTTTAACTCTTTTATAATTCAATTCCCTCCATCTAGCTAAAACGGTTTACGACAATCTTCGAAGTAAAAGGTGAAAACTTCTATTATTTCCAGTACAGAAACTGACAGAATCTAATCTATTTGTGTTCTATACTTTTTAGTAACGAGAAGGATGACATTGAATCAGGAATATTTCTTTTTTGGATTTATGGATTGGGAGGAGGTTTAATTGGTTGTTTATTTAGATATTATTTGGCTATTAAATTTACTTGTGGACAGCCTCTTATTATGGACTACATCAATATTCTTAAAAAGAAAGATTCATCCAGTTCGTATATTTCTTGGTGGTTTACTAGGTTCCATTATTATTTTATTAGCTATTACACCAATTGCAAATGTAGCAACAAATCCATTTGTTAAGATTGGCTTATCCATATTAATGGTTTACATTGCTTTTGGATTCAAAAGACTTACTTCCTTTCTATCTTCTTTGTTAACGTTTTATTTTGCTACCTTTTTAATGGGAGGAATATTACTAGGAACACATTATTTTTTAACGTTTAACTTAGATTTACAATCTGCGGTAGTGCTTGAAAGTGTTCGTGGATTTGGTGACCCTGTTAGTTGGTTATTTTTATTAGCTGCATTTCCACTTGCTTGGCATTTTTCAAAAAGACGAATAGATGGGATTACCGTATCGAATATTCAGTATGATGTGTTAATGGATGTATCCATTGATATAAACGGATTAAAGCTAGAATTGAAAGGGCTGATTGATAGTGGTAATCAATTATATGATCCAATCTCCAAAACTCCAGTAATGATCATTTCTGTTAATACAATAAAGGATATGATACCGAATGCAATTTTAACACTAGCAGATGAGGAAAATGATGTATATGCTTCAATTAGTGAATTACCACCAGAGTGGAGTAACATTATGCGAATCATTCCTGCAAAATCTATTGGACGCAGTAATCAGCTACTTTGTGCTTTTAAACCACAACATTTATCTGTTGGAAAAGAAAATGAAGCAAGAGAGGAAAGGAAAGCACTTATTGTTTTTAGTAATCAACAATTATCTAGTGATGGACGTTTTCAATGTATTATTCATCCGAAAATGGCTATCGAATCAATAAATCAATCAGCGTAATGAATTTCATATCATTCTTTGTTTATTATTGAGGGGAGGATATTTTTTTGAAGCAATTTCGTCTACGTATTCAGTATTATTGGTATAAGTTTCTTACCAAAATCGGTTTGAAATCAGATGAAGTATATTACATTGGTGGTAGTGAAGCCTTACCTCCTCCATTATCAAAAGATGAGGAGGCAATACTGCTAAGTAAATTACCGAATGGTGATAAAGCAGCTCGCTCCATTTTAATCGAAAGGAATCTGCGATTGGTTGTGTATATTGCTCGGAAGTTCGAAAATACTGGCATCAATATTGAAGACTTAATCAGTATTGGGACGATTGGCTTAATAAAAGCAGTAAACACATTTAATCCAGAGAAGAAAATTAAGCTAGCTACATATGCTTCTAGATGCATAGAAAATGAAATTTTGATGTATTTACGAAGAAACAATAAAACTAGATCAGAAGTTTCTTTTGATGAACCATTAAACATTGACTGGGATGGAAACGAACTTTTACTATCGGATGTGCTCGGCACTGAAGAGGATATCATCACAAAAGATTTAGAAGCTAATGTAGATAAAAAATTATTATTAACAGCACTAATGAGATTAACTGATAGAGAAAAACAAATAATGGAGCTTCGCTTTGGTTTAACAGGTGGAGAAGAAAAAACACAAAAAGATGTTGCTGACATGCTAGGAATATCACAATCCTATATATCAAGACTAGAGAAGAGAATAATTAAAAGGTTGAGGAAAGAATTTAATAAGATGGTTTAGAAATTGGTGAAAAGTAGCAAAGGATAAAAAAAATTTTTTGAACGGAAACACTTAGTCACTATTGGTTTTGATGACGAATATTGTCGATAAGGAAAAATACTAATGCATAGAATTCCCTCCCCAGGAGATACTTAATTTTGTACAACAGCTCCTGCAAGGAGGGAAAAAGTTGAAGCGAAATAAAGTTGAAATATGTGGTGTGGATACTTCTAAGCTCCCTGTCCTAAAAAATGAAGAAATGCGGGAACTTTTAAGGCAAATGCATCAAGGCGATAACACGGCGAGGGAAAAGCTAGTAAACGGAAATCTAAGGCTCGTATTAAGTGTCATTCAAAGATTTAATAATCGGGGAGAATATGTAGATGATTTGTTTCAAGTCGGCTGTATTGGCTTAATGAAATCTATCGATAATTTTGATCTGAGTCAAAATGTTAGATTTTCTACATATGCAGTTCCGATGATAATTGGAGAAATTAGACGTTACTTAAGGGATAATAATCCTATACGTGTTTCAAGGTCTTTACGAGATATTGCCTACAAAGCATTACATGTTCGCGAGAAGTTAATCGCAAAGACATCACGAGAACCAACAGCAGAAGAAATCGCGAAAGAACTTGATATCCCTCATGAGGAAGTCGTTTTCGCACTTGATGCTATCCAAGATCCAGTATCTCTATTTGAACCTATCTATAATGATGGTGGCGACCCAATATTTGTAATGGATCAATTAAGTGATGAAAAGAGTAGGGATAGCCATTGGATAGAAGAAATTGCGCTCCACGATGGTCTACAAAGACTTAATGACAGGGAAAAAATGATCATTCGTAAACGTTTTTTTCAAGGGAAAACACAAATGGAAGTTGCTGAGGAAATTGGGATTTCACAGGCACAAGTATCTAGATTAGAAAAAGCAGCAATAAAACAAATGAATAAAAACATCCAATAAAAGAGCTTGATTCCTTGTTATTTCTAATAAGACAAGGAGTCAGGCTCTTAACTATTATCATGAACATGAGGATCCCTTGCATATATTAGTTTAAAGTATATGTTAGGAAAGTGAGGAATGGATATGGTCAGAATATCTGAGTTCCAAATAAAAGATGTTGTCAATATTTCGGATGGGCGTAAACTCGGAAATATAGGTGATATTGAAATAAATTTAGAAACTGGAAGAATTGAGTCGATCATAATTGGGTATACAGGAAAGTTAATGAGTTTCTTCGGCAAAGAAGAGGAGATTATCATTCCATGGAATCAAATTGTGAAGGTCGGTGAAGATGTGATTCTTGTTCGTCACCAAAGCCATCAATATGTCCAACAAAGGCTTGGTGCACCAAAAAATTAATAATTCATTAACGGCTAGCATTCTTTTATGGTACACTAGAAGAAATATCATTTATCAATAAATCAATTATATATCGCATGATAAAGCAAATAGGAGTTATTACGATGGAAGTAAGTAAGAAATATGAATTAATTAAGACATCAATTGAGGATGCTTGTAGAAATGTAAATAGAAACCCAGAAGAAGTAACTGTAATTGCAGTAACAAAATATGTTTCTATTGATAGAGCAAAAGAAGCGGTTGAGGCAGGTATTATTCACTTAGGGGAAAATAGGGATGAGGGCCTAACGACCAAATGGAATAGCTTGGGAGATGGGCCTGTATGGCATTTTATTGGGACCCTACAATCTCGGAAGGTAAAAAATATAATAGATAAAGTGTCCTATATTCATTCTTTAGACAGACTGTCTTTAGCGAAAGAAATAAATAAAAGAGCCAAAGCACCTATAAAATGTTTTGTACAAGTTAACGTCTCAGGGGAATCATCTAAGCATGGAATTGAACCTGAGGATGTAATCGAGTTTATAAAAGATCTGAAGAATTACCCAAATATACAGGTTATCGGATTAATGACAATGGCACCTCATATCGATAATGAAACGATATTGAGGGATTGTTTTAGAAGATTGAAATCTATTCAAACAGAAGTAGCAAATATGAAGTTGGATTATGCGCCATGTACGGAATTATCGATGGGAATGTCTAATGATTATCAAATAGCTATTGAAGAAGGCGCAACATTTGTACGCATTGGTACTGCCTTAGTTGGAGAATAGAGGAGGATTGTTTATGGGGATTAAAACAAAGTTTAAGAACTTTTTCTTGCTTGATGATGAAGAGTATATCGAAGAAGAAGAAAAAATAGTGAATCGTCAACAAGTTCAAGCACCTGAAAACGAAAAGCATTATCCAGAAGTAAAGAAACAAAATGTAGTAAGTTTACAAAGTGTTCAAAAGTCATCTAAAGTTATATTATTTGAACCTAGAGTTTATGCTGAAGCCCAGGAAATTGCGGATCATATTGTAAATCGACGTGCTGTAGTCGTAAATTTACAACGTATCCAACATGATCAAGCTGTTAGAATAGTGGACTTTTTAAGTGGTGCTGTGTATGCAATAGGTGGAGACATTCAAAAAATTGGACTAGATATTTTCCTATGTACACCTGATAATGTGGAAGTCTCAGGGAATATATCTGACATCATAGCCGAAAACGACTTTACAGATACGAGGTGGTCCTAATAAGATGGATTTAGTTATAGGCATTATTGGACAGGCTATCCAAATTTATTCATGGGCATTAATCATTTATATTTTAATGGGTTGGTTTCCTGGTGCTCGAGAATCTGCAATTGGTGAGTTTTTAGGACGAATTTGTGATCCATACTTAGAGCCATTTAGGAGGTTTATTCCGCCGCTAGGAATGATTGATATTTCGCCAATTGTTGCATTTTTTGTACTAAGACTTGCAACAACTGGATTATTAGAATTAGGGAGAATTTTTTAATATATTTAGTGGTTATGGAGAGTGTAAATTATGTCAGGCATTTACCAGCATTTCCGGCCTGAGGAAAAGGACTTTATTGATCAAGTAATTGGCTGGCAACAATATGTAGAAAATACCTATGCTGATAAGCTTACCGATTTTCTCGATCCTCGCCAACAATTTATTGTCCGTTCCATTATTGGTGAACAAAATGCAGTGCGTTACCAATTTTTTGGAGGGACAGATAATTGTGAGCGTAAAAGGGCGCTAATTTATCCAGAGTATATGACTCCAGACGAAGCAGATTACCAAATTGGGCTCTATGAGATAAAATATCCAACGAAATTTGTTCAACTTGATCACCGGATGGTTTTAGGGTCTATTATGTCTCTTGGTATGAAACGAGATAAGTTTGGAGATATTCTTATTAATGATGAAGTGATACAATTTTTCCTTGCTGCCGAAATAGAGGATTTTGTAAAGATCAATTTGACACAAATAGGAAAAGCTAAGGTGACGATAAAGAGATGTGAGAATGAACTAGCTATAAATACGGAAGATAAATGGTTAGAACGAGATACAACTGTTAGTTCACTACGTTTAGATTCCATTATTAGTTCTACGTATAATATCTCTAGACAAAAAGCACAATTACTTATCCAACAAGGACATGCAAAAGTTAATTGGGAAAAAATAGAGCGTACTTCCTTTGAATGTGATGAAGGGGATGTTTTATCTGTCCGTGGTTTTGGACGTTGCACTATTATACAATTGCAAGGAAGAACAAAAAAAGATAAATATCGTGTGAAAATTGGATTAAAGAAATAGTTTTAAAATAATATTTACAGGTTTTTCGTAATATATAGTCGAAATCTAATATTCCATGTATAATATAGTAATAATGATAGATTTGCAATGGAGGTGGCAATATGCCGTTAACGCCTGTCGATATACATAATAAAGAATTCAGTAGAGGATTCCGTGGTTATGATGAAGATGAGGTTAATGAGTTTCTTGACCAAGTAATTAAAGATTATGAATTGATTATTCGTGAGAAAAAAGAATTAGAGGATAAGCTTTCTTCGTTAAACGAGCGGCTTGGCCATTTCAGTACAATTGAAGATACGCTTCATAAATCAATTGTTGTTGCTCAAGAAGCAGCAGAAGAAGTAAGAGGAAATGCACAAAAAGAAGCAAAACTAATTATTAAAGAAGCAGAAAAGAATGCAGATCGAATTGTAAATGATGCCCTATCTAAAGCTCGTAAAATCGCTTTAGAAATTGAAGAATTAAAGAAGCAATCAAAAGTTTTCAGAACAAGATTTAAATTACTCATTGAGGCTCAGCTTGATTTAATCGGAAATGATGATTGGGATCATTTAATGGAGTTCGATATTGATTCAACAGAATTAAAAGCTCTTCAAGAAGTTGAAGAGTAATATTGACGAAACGATCTATCCTCACATATAATGAAATAAATTTTTATATTACTAAATGATGACAGGGACAGTACATGCCCCAACCCTATTAAAGCGATCCAAGGATAGTGCGAGCTTGGAATAGGAAGGCAATGGAAGATCACCCTCGAGTTCTTAATTCGAACGCATATGTTAGTAGATGCAAGCGGACACTCCACGATACGGAAATTGAGCGGACAATATACATATGTTTTTGTCAATTTGGGTGGTACCGCGGGAATAGCCTTCTCGTCCCTTTTATGGGATGAGAAGGCTATTTTTTTGTTGCTGTAATTAATGTGTTGATGGACGGGTGACTACAACGGTTCTGATCTAGCAAAGTATTTCTTTCAGATTCGTGACTTACGAATCCGCACATCTAAATTAGCAACCGGAGCGAATTTTCCAAGTAATAGTTATTAATAGGAGGATTAACATGGACTATAAAGACACTTTATTAATGCCAAAGACAGAATTTCCTATGCGAGGCAATTTACCGAATAAAGAGCCGGAAATTCAAGCTCGTTGGGAAGAGCAAGATATTTATAAAAAAGTACAAGAACGTACAAAAGGAAAACCATTATTCATATTACATGATGGACCACCATACGCAAATGGGGATCTACATATGGGGCACGCGCTGAATAAAACATTAAAAGATTTTATTGTTCGTTATAAATCAATGAATGGTTACTGTGCTCCGTATGTCCCTGGATGGGATACACATGGATTGCCGATTGAACAAGCGCTAACGAATAAAGGTGTAAAACGGAAAGAAATGTCCATCGCTGAATTTCGTAAACTATGCGAAGATTATGCATATGAACAAATCGATAACCAGCGTACAGAATTTAAACGCTTAGGTGTTAGAGGAGATTGGGAAAACCCTTATATTACGTTAAAACCAGAATATGAAGCACAACAAATTCTAGTTTTTGGCGAAATGGCGAAAAAAGGCTATATTTATAAAGGGAAAAAACCAGTTTACTGGTCTCCATCAAGTGAGTCTGCATTAGCAGAAGCGGAAATTGAATATCATGATAAACGTTCCCCTTCCATCTATGTTGCATTCGAAGTAGAAGATGGGAAAAATGTTATTGAACAGGAAACAAAAGTCATTATCTGGACAACAACACCATGGACTATTCCTGCCAACCTTGGAATTGCTGTACATCCTGATTTAGATTATGTTGTAGTTTCTGTTAATAATGACCGTTATTTAATCGCTCATGCACTTTTAGATAATGTAACAACTACTTTAGAGTGGGAAAATGTTGAAATAGTTCAAACCATTAAAGGTTCAGAATTAGAAGGTGTAGTGGCAAAACACCCATTATATAATCGCCCTTCGCTCGTTGTATTAGGGGATCATGTTACTGTAGATTCAGGAACTGGCTGTGTTCATACAGCACCTGGACACGGGGAAGATGACTTTTTTGTAGGACAAAAATATAATTTAGATGTTTTATGTCCTGTAGATGATAAAGGAGTTATGACAGAAGAGGCTCCTGGCTTCGAGGGGATGTTCTATGATAAAGCAAACAAACCAATTACGGATAAATTAAATGAAGTTGGGGCTTTATTGAAGCTCGAATTCATTACTCACTCTTACCCTCATGATTGGCGTACAAAAAAACCAGTTATTTTCCGTGCAACATCTCAATGGTTCGCATCTATTAAAGATTTCCGCGAAGATTTGCTTGAAGCGATAAAAGAAGTCAAATGGGTTCCAAATTGGGGTGAAACAAGACTTTATAACATGGTAAGAGACCGTGGCGATTGGTGTATTTCACGTCAACGTGTATGGGGAGTACCAATTCCTGTATTTTATGCAGAAAACGGTGAAGCGATAATTTCGGATGAAACAATTCATCACGTAGCGAATTTATTCCGTGAACATGGGTCTAATATTTGGTTTGAAAAAGAAGCAGAAGAACTGCTTCCAGAAGGGTTTACACACCCAGGAAGTCCAAATGGAAGCTTCACGAAAGAAACAGATATTATGGATGTATGGTTTGATTCAGGTTCTTCACATCAAGGTGTTCTCGTTGAACGTGATGACTTACAACGTCCAGCTGATCTATATTTAGAAGGGTCTGATCAATATAGAGGTTGGTTTAACTCTTCTCTAACAACTGCTGTAGCTGTTACTGGTAAAGCTCCATATAAAGGAGTATTAAGCCATGGTTTTGTTTTAGATGGTGATGGAAGAAAAATGAGTAAATCACTAGGAAATGTTATTCTTCCTGGAAAAATTACAAAACAACTCGGAGCAGAAATAATCCGCCTGTGGGTTGCCTCTGTTGATTATCAAGCGGATGTTCGTGTTTCTGAAGCTATCCTAAAACAAGTAAGTGAAGTTTACAGGAAAATTAGAAATACTTTCCGATTCTTACTTGGAAACTTAGCCGATTTTAACCCTGAAACAGATGCAATTGAGTATGAAAAACTCCGTGAGGTAGATCAATTCATTCTTGTTAGACTTAACAATCTTGTGAAGACAGTAAAAGATTCGTATGAAAAATATGAATTCATGAATATTTACCATGCAGTTAATAATTTCTGTACTCTAGACTTAAGCTCTTTCTATATGGATTTTGCAAAGGATGTATTATACATCGAAGCGAAAGATAATTATGAACGTAGAGCAATGCAAACCGTCATGTATGAAAGTGTAGTAACATTAGCAAAATTATTAACGCCTATTTTGCCGCATACAACAGACGAAGTGTGGTCACATATACCAGCTGTTCAAGAGGAAAGTGTTCAACTTACAGACATGCCAGAAGTAAAAGATTTATCGCGTGCATTAGAGTTGGAGGAAAAATGGTCGAAATTCCTAAAGCTTCGTGATGATGTATTGAAAGCTCTTGAAGAAGCTCGTAACCAAAAAATAATTGGTAAATCACTAACTGCAAAAGTTACTTTATATGTAAATGATAATACGAAGGCATTATTAGAAAGTTTATCAGAAAGTATGAAACAATTATTTATTGTTTCTGGCTTTGAAGTGGCTGGTACAGTTGATAATGCACCAGAAAATGCATTGAAGTTAGAGCACGCAGCTGTTGTAGTAGAAAAAGCGGATGGTGAGACTTGCGAAAGATGTTGGGTTGTAACACCGGAAATTGGTGTAGATTCAGAACACCCTACATTATGCAAACGTTGTGCACAAGTAGTAAATGAAAACTATTAATAAATATGGGAGCTGTCTCGAAAAAGGCTGACACTTAATCATAACAGAATCATATTCATTATGATATTACTGTATAATGTTATGAAAAGGTGCTATGCTCTAGGTTTTGGGGCAGCTCTTTTTCTGTTATTATGTAAAAATGAAATAGATGGGGGTGTGAATGATTTATTATATAATCGCTGTATTTTTAATATTATTAGATCAGCTAACAAAATGGTTAGTAGTGAAAAACATGGAACTCGGGGAAAGCATTCCAATTATTTCAGATTTCCTATACATAACATCACATCGGAATCGTGGTGCTGCATGGGGAATCCTAGAAGGACAAATGTGGTTATTTTATATCATTACCATTATTGTTATCGTAGTTATTATTTATTACTTAGAGAAACATGCTAAAGGAAAAGCGTTGTTCCAATTAAGTTTAGCATTTATTCTAGGTGGAGCGATTGGGAACTTTATTGACCGCTTATTTAGAAAAGAAGTTGTTGATTTCATGGATACGTATATTTTCACATATGACTTCCCTATCTTTAATATTGCAGATTCGGCACTAACAATTGGAGTAATTCTCATGTTTATACAAATGATAAGAGAAGCAATAGAAGAAAAGAGGCAGCAGAATGAGTGAGGAAATATACCACACAGTAGAAACAGAAGGAAATGAAAGAATCGATAAAGTTATAACAAGTTTAAATAATGAATGGTCTAGGTCACAGGTCCAACAGTGGATTCGCGAAGGACATGTTACTGTCAATGGAGAAAAAGTAAAAGCAAATTATAAATGCAACATACATGATGAAATTACTGTAAGCATACCTACTCCTGAACCATTAGATGTAACTCCAGAGGATCTCGATCTTGATATTTACTATGAAGATGAAGATGTCATTGTAGTGAATAAACCGAAAGGGATGGTAGTCCATCCTGCGCCAGGTCATCTATCTGGAACTCTTGTGAATGGTTTAATGGCACATTGTAAAGATTTATCTGGAATTAATGGAGTAATGAGACCAGGGATAGTCCATCGTATAGATAAAGATACGTCAGGACTATTAATGGTTGCAAAAAATGATAAAGCACATGAACATTTAGTCAATCAATTAGTTGCCAAAACAGTTACTCGGAAATATTTTGCACTTGTACATGGTGTTATTCCTCATGATCATGGAACGATTGAAGCTCCGATTGGTAGGGATAAAATTGACCGACAAAGTATGAGTGTTGTAGATAATGGTAAACATGCTATTACACATTTTAAAGTTTTAGAGAGATTTGATCAATACAGCTATGTCGAATGTGTGCTAGAGACAGGAAGAACACATCAAATCCGTGTCCATATGAAATATATTGGCTACCCTTTAGTAGGTGATCCAAAGTATGGTCCGCGAAAAACGCTCGAAACAGATGGACAAGTATTGCATGCTGGAATATTAGGTTTTATTCACCCTAGAACGAATGAATATCTAGAATTCTCTGCACCCCTTCCAGCTTATTTTGAAAAAATATTAACTACATTGAACAAATAAAAATTGACAAATTGCCTGTATAGGTTTATATTGAGTATTAGTTACATAAAGCACCTTTAATTTAGTCCTGTGAGACTGAGAAGGATACATAGCAAATGCTTATATAATAAGCTTCCCTGCTATATTTGTCTGGAATTTTATCCCTCTCACTTACTGGTGAGAGGGATTTTTAGTTTTCATGAATGGGTGCTTTCCACTTATGATTTGAGGTGAAAAGAATGCAACAAGAAACTATTGTTTTAGATGAAAAAGCAATACAACGTGCACTTACACGCATTGCCCATGAAATAATCGAGAGAAATAAAGGGATTGATGATTGCATTATTGTTGGTATAAAGACTCGAGGTATTTACCTTGCAGAACGACTAGCGAAACGCATCGAGAAAATTGAAGGTGAAAAAATCCCTGTTGGAGAAATTGATATTACTTTATACAGAGACGATCTCTCTATAAAAACAAAAAACTTAGAACCGGAAGTTAAAGGTTCCCATGTACCAGTAGACATAAGTAATAAAAAAGTAATACTTGTTGATGATGTTTTATATACAGGTAGAACTGTAAGAGCTGGGATGGATGCATTGATGGATATTGGTCGTCCTTCACTCATACAACTAGCGGTATTAGTTGATAGAGGTCATCGTGAATTACCAGTTCGTGCAGATTTTATCGGAAAGAATATACCTACTTCTAAGCAAGAACGAATTGTTGTAGAATTAATCGAAGCTGATAATAAGGATCAAGTAAGTATCCATAAAAATGAATAGTCCCTTTTAAATACAGTCCAGAGAGGCTGGCAAAGGGAGGATGAGTAGAAAGCATTGACATAATGCTTTTTTCAAGAACCCCTCTTTGTCTAGATGTGACAATGAGGGGTTTTTTTGGTGAAAAAACCTAACTCCAATCCTCCATGCGCTTTTCAAAAATAGGAGGCGAAACTGATGAGACATCTAGTGTCAATGAATGATTTATCAAAGAATGAAATATTAACTATTTTGGATCAGGCTGAATCTTTTGCAAACGGGGAGAAATGGTCATTCACTGATAAAGTGTTTGCAGCAAATTTATTCTTTGAACCAAGCACAAGAACAAAAACAAGTTTTGAAATGGCTGAGCGCAAATTGGGATTTGAGATAATTCCATTTGAAACTAGTACATCTAGTTTACTAAAAGGTGAAACCCTATATGATACAGTAAAAACGTTAGAATCAATCGGTGTAGATGTTGCAGTTATTCGACATACACAAGATAAATATTATGAGGATCTAATAGGGAATGTGAATTTGAAAATAGTAAATGGTGGAGATGGCTGTGGACAACATCCAACACAATCCCTTTTAGACTTATTTACAATCAAACAAGAATTTGGCAGTTTTGAAGGATTGAAGGTTGCGATTATTGGAGATTTACAACATAGTAGGGTAGCCAAATCGAATAAGGATGCTCTAACAGCATTAGGAGCAGAAGTTATATTCTCAGGACCGCGTGAATGGTTTCTTGGAGAAAATGAGGAATCACAAAATTATTATGAGATTGATGAAGTGATTGAAACCGCAGATGTAGTAATGTTACTGCGTATTCAACATGAACGTCATGTAACAAAAAGCTTCATGACAAAAGAACAATATCACTTACAATATGGATTAACAGTGGAGCGCGCTAAAAGAATGAAAAATAACAGTATCATTATGCATCCCGCTCCAGTAAATAGAAATGTAGAAATTGCAGATGAACTAGTTGAATGTGAAAAATCAAGAATTTTTAAGCAAATGCAAAATGGAGTTTTTACGAGAATGGCTGTCCTAAGAACATTAATAGAAAGCTAGGAGATGAATGGTAAATGAGTTTGCTTATAAAAAATGCTAGGTTAACGACAAACAATGAATTAATTGATATTCGAATAAAAGAAGGTCTAATTGTAGAAAAGGGAGTAAATCTCGAAACTAATGGTGAAGAGGAATTCGATGCAAAAGGACTTTATATTACACCAGGATTTGTGGATCTTCATATCCATTTAAGAGAGCCAGGTGGAGAGAAAAAAGAAACAATTGAAACAGGAACACTAGCTGCTGCAAAGGGTGGGTTTACGACAGTTGCTGCAATGCCAAATACAAGGCCTGTTCCGGATAATGCAGAACAAATGAGTTGGCTAGTTGATCAGTTTAAAACTAGAGGTTTTGTAAATGTTTTACCATATGCAGCAATTACAACACGCCAATTAGGGAAAGAATTAGTAGATTTTGCAGCATTAAAAGAAGCTGGGGCTTTCGCGTTCACCGATGATGGTGTTGGAGTTCAAAGTGCAGGGATGATGTATGAAGCAATGCAAAAAGCAGCAGCACTAGATATGGCAATCGTTGCACATTGTGAAGATAATTCGTTGATTTATGGAGGTTCCGTCCATAAGGGGAGATTTTCTGAACAATCAGGAATTCCAGGAATCCCATCTATATGTGAATCAGTACATATAGCAAGGGATGTGCTACTTGCGGAGGCAGCGGGATGTCACTATCATGTATGTCACATCAGTACGAAGGAATCAGTAAGAGTTGTAAGGGATGCGAAAAGAGCAGGTATCCGAGTTACTGCCGAAGTATCTCCACATCATTTGCTACTATGTGAAGATGATATCCCTGGTGACGATGCAAATTATAAAATGAACCCACCACTTAGAGGTAGTGATGATCGTGAAGCATTAATTGAAGGTCTTCTTGACGGGACGATAGATTTTATCGCAACGGACCATGCTCCTCATACAGAAGAAGAAAAGTCGAATGGTATGAAGTCAGCACCGTTTGGGATTGTAGGGTTAGAAACAGCCTTTCCTCTCTTGTATACAAATCTAGTAAAAAAGGAAATTTGTTCTATACATCAATTAATTGAATGGTTAACAATCAAACCAGCTGAAACATTTGGTTTAGAATACGGAACATTAGAAGTTGGAAAACGTGCAGATATTACCTTAATAGACTTAGTGGAACAAAAAGACATCAATCGTCAAGAGTTTGCTTCTAAAGGAAAAAATACACCATTTGATGGCTGGAGCTGTTACGGGTGGCCACAAGCAACCTTTGTAGCTGGAGAACTAAAATGGTCTGAAGGGAAGAGAAATTAATGAAACGTAAATTAATCTTAGAAGATGGAACGGTCTTTATCGGTGATGCATTCGGTAGCACAAAAGAAACAATTGGAGAAGTTATTTTCAACACAAGTATGTCTGGTTATCAAGAAGTAATTTCGGATCCATCAAACTTTGGACAAATCATCACCTTTACATATCCGATGATTGGAAACTATGGGATCAACCGCGACGACTTCGAATCAATACAACCTGTTATAAAAGCTATTATTGTGAAGGAAGTTTGCGATTTCCCATCTAATTGGAGAAGCAAGATGTCTCTACAGGAGTATTTAGAACGGAAGGATATACCTGGACTTTCTGGTATTGATACGAGGATGCTTACTAGATTGATAAGAGAAAAAGGTGTTATGAAGGGGATTTTGTGTAGTGTTGAAGAAGACGAAGAAACAGTTTTATCACGTCTGCGTGCAGTAATCCCACCATCAGATGCGGTAAAACAAGTATCTGCAACGAAACCTTATCCTAGTCCAGGACGTGGAAAGAATGTTGTAGTAGTAGATTTCGGTGTTAAACATGGAATATTAAGAGAATTAACAAAAAGAGGTTGCGATGTAACGGTTGTTCCTTATAATAGCTCGGCGACAGATATATTAACATTAAACCCTGATGGTATATTACTTTCTAATGGACCTGGTAATCCTGAGGATGTAGATGTATCTGAAATGATAAAAGAAGTGCAACAAACAGTACCTCTTTTAGGAATTGGACTTGGTCATCAACTATTTGCCTTAGCAAATGGTTGTACAATCACAAAGATGCATTATGGACATCGCGGTTCAAGTTATCCTGTGAAGGATATATCAACAGGTAAGGTGATATTCACTTCACAGAATCATGGATATGAAGTAAATGAAGATTCCGTGGATGAATCTGTACTAACCATTACTCATCGAGCATTAAACGGTGATTCCATTGAAGGGTTATCACACACTGCTTTCCCTGCTTTTTCCGTACAATATGAGCCAGAAGCATCACCAGGATCAGAGGACGCTAAGAAGATATTTGACTATTTTATGGAAGTAATGAATGAACAACTTGGAAGGGTGGAGGAGCAACATGCCTAAACGAACAGATATTAAAAGTATACTAGTAATTGGATCTGGCCCAATTGTCATTGGTCAGGCAGCAGAATTCGACTATGCAGGTACACAAGCTTGTCTAGCCTTAAAAGAAGAAGGATATCGAGTTATACTAATCAATTCAAATCCGGCAACGATTATGACAGATACAGAAATTGCAGACGCAGTATACATTGAACCGATTACGATGGAGTTTGTTGCAAGAATTATTCGGAAGGAAAGACCAGATGCAATCCTACCTACTCTAGGAGGACAAACAGGATTAAACATGGCCATGCAATTGGCTAAGGCTGGAATTCTTGATGAATGTGGAGTAGAGATTCTTGGAACAAAGCTATCAGCGATTGAACAGGCAGAAGATCGTGATCAGTTTAGAGAATTAATGAGAGAGCTTAATGAACCAGTCCCTGAAAGTGAAATTATTCATAACTTAGATGAGGCAATAGAATTCGTCGAAAAAGTCGGATATCCAATCATTGTAAGACCAGCCTATACTTTAGGCGGTACTGGTGGAGGCATATGTGAAAATGATGAGGATTTACACGAGATTGTTACAAGTGGTTTGAAAAATAGTCCTGTTTCACAATGCTTACTCGAGAAGAGTATTGCCGGATTTAAAGAAATTGAATTTGAAGTAATGAGAGATTCCAATGACAATGCAATAGTCGTTTGTAACATGGAGAATGTGGATGCGGTAGGAATACATACGGGAGATTCTATTGTAGTTGCACCATGTCAAACATTAACGGATAGAGAAGTACAATTAATGCGGAATACATCCTTGAAATTAATACGTGCGCTTGGGATTGAAGGTGGATGTAACGTACAGCTTGCACTCGATACAGATAGCTTTGAGTATTATGTCATTGAAGTAAACCCACGTGTAAGTAGATCTTCTGCACTTGCTTCTAAAGCAACAGGCTTCCCTATTGCAAAGTTAGCAGCAAAAATTGCAGCAGGATACACATTAGATGAAATCATGAATCCTGTTACTGGAAAGACATATGCTTGTTTTGAACCAGGAATTGACTATATTGTAACGAAAATTCCTAGATGGCCATTTGATAAATTTGAGTCTGCCAATCGTGTATTAGGAACACAGATGAAAGCAACTGGTGAAGTAATGGCGATTGGGAGAACTTTTGAAGAATCTTTACTTAAAGCAGTTAGATCACTAGAAAGTAATGTTTTCCACTTAGAATTACCAGACGCACAAAACCTAGATAGAGATGAATTAAAGACGCAAATAGAAAAAGCAACAGATGAAAGATTATTCTATATTGGTGAAGCATTGCGCCAAGGTATTACCATAGAAGAGCTACATGAATGGAGTAAGATTGACCTATTCTTCTTATATAAAATGGAAAAAATCATTCAGTTAGAAAAAGAATTAAAAGATTACCCACACAACGTTAATTTGGGACGCAAGGCGAAGGAATTTGGATTTTCCGATAAGAAAATTGCGGAATTATGGAATTCGGATGAAACATCCATCTACGAATGGAGAAAAACAAATGGCATAATCCCTGTATATAAAAAAGTCGACACATGTGCAGGTGAATTTGAATCAGATACACCGTATTTTTATGGAACTTACGAGCAAGAAAATGAATCAGTAAGAACAGATAGAAAGAGTATTGTCGTAATTGGCTCTGGTCCAATACGAATCGGTCAAGGAATAGAGTTCGACTATGCTACGGTTCATAGTGTTTGGGCAATTCAAGAAGCTGGTTATGAAGCAATTATAATCAATAGCAATCCGGAAACAGTATCAACAGACTTCAGTATTTCCGATAAGCTTTATTTTGAACCACTTACAATAGAGGATGTTATGCACATTATTGACTTGGAGCAACCTGAAGGTGTAGTTGTTCAGTTTGGTGGTCAAACAGCAATTAACTTAGCATCAGCATTGGAAGCAAGAGGAGTCAAAATTTTAGGAACATCTTTAGAAAGTCTAGATCGAGCAGAAAATAGAGATAAGTTTGAACATGCTCTTTCTCAATTAGATATTCCACAACCAAAAGGAAAAACAGCATTTTCTGTTGAGGAAGCAGTAAAAATTGCGAAAGAAATCGGTTATCCAGTATTAGTACGACCATCATATGTACTTGGTGGAAGAGCGATGGAAATTGTATATGAAGAAAGTGAACTTCTTCATTATATGAAAAATGCCGTCAAGATTAATCCAGAACATCCTGTTCTTGTCGATCGTTACTTAGTCGGAAAAGAAATCGAAGTGGATGCGATATCTGATGGTGAAAATGTACTGATTCCAGGGATTATGGAGCATATTGAGAGAGCCGGGGTCCATTCTGGTGATTCGATAGCTGTTTACCCACCACAAAATATTAGTAAGGATATGCAAGCGAAGATTATCGATTATACGATTCGATTAGCTAAAGGCCTTGATATTATTGGTTTACTAAACATTCAATATGTTATTTCAAATAATGAACTATATGTAATCGAAGTTAATCCTCGTTCTAGCCGTACGGTTCCATTCTTAAGTAAAATAACTGGGATTCCAATGGCTAATGTTGCAACAAAGGTAATTCTTGGGGAAACATTAACATCTTTAGGTTATGAAACTGGATTAGCTCCAGAACAACCAGGAGTATACGTGAAAGTTCCTGTCTTCTCCTTTGCCAAATTACGCCGTGTAGATATTTCATTAGGACCTGAAATGAAGTCTACTGGTGAAGTAATGGGTAAGGACAAAACAATGGAAAAAGCATTATATAAAGGCCTTATTGCAGCAGGAATGGATATTAAAACATATGGAACAGTCTTAATTACTGTAGCTGATAAAGATAAAGAAGAGGCATTGGGTCTTGCGAAAAGATTTTCCGCAATTGGCTATAAGATAATTGCGACTAGTGGAACTGCTAAAGCAATTGCAAATGCTGGAATAAAAGTAGAGGTAGTAGATAAGATTGGATCCGATGGTCCTACTCTCATCGATGTAATTAGAAAAGGACAAGCGCAAATCGTTATTAATACGTTAACGAAAGGAAAGCAACCACAACGTGATGGCTTCAGAATTAGAAGAGAATCTGTTGAAAATGGAATTGCATGTCTAACTTCATTAGACACAGCAGAAGCAATTCTAGGTGTGATGGAATCTATGGTATTTTCTGCAGAAGCAATGGTCAATCCTACAGCTCGTTCAAAAGAGGTGATCTAAGTATGATACAACAAGAGATGATGAACATCATTAAACATCAAAATATCGCCAAGGATATTTATGAGCTAACGTTACAAGGTACACTAGTTCAAGAAATGGGAGAGCCTGGACAATTTGTTCATATTAGAACTAATTCAGGAGTTGATCCACTGTTACGTAGACCGATTAGCATTGCTCATATTGATAAACAACTTAATCAATGTACACTCATTTATCGTGCAGAAGGAAAAGGAACAAAGCTACTAGCTTCTCATTCGGTAAGCAGTCAAGTAGATGTACTAGGTCCATTAGGAAATGGTTTTCCAATCGAAGAAATTCAAAGAGGGGAGACGGCATTATTAGTCGGCGGGGGAATAGGAGTCCCCCCTCTTTTTGAACTAGCGAAACAATTGAATCAAAATGGAGTAAAAACCATCCATGTTCTTGGATTTGAAACAGCTGAAAAAGTTTTCTATGAAGAAGAATTTGCTAAACTTGGAGAAACCTATATTACTACAGTAGATGGAACAATGGGTACTGCAGGATTTGTTACGAATGTTATAGATGAATATCAATTTGACTTTCATGTTTTATACTCATGTGGTCCGATTCCAATGCTTAAAGCGTTGGAAGATCGCTTTAAGGAAAGAAAAGGATATATTTCACTAGAGCAACGTATGGGTTGTGGTATCGGAGCATGTTTCGCTTGCGTATGTCACCTTGCAGAAGAACCAACTGGTGCAGCTTATGTGAAAGTTTGTAGTGATGGACCGGTATTTCCGATTGGAAAGGTGGTTTTAGCATGAATCGTTTGCAAGTGGAATTACCAGGACTATCATTAAAAAACCCAGTAATGCCTGCTTCCGGCTGTTTTGGATTTGGGAAAGAATTTAGTAAGCTTTATGATTTAAATAAACTGGGTGCAATCATGATTAAGGCAACAACAGAAGAAGCGAGATATGGCAATCCAACACCACGAGTAGCTGAAACTCCTGCCGGAATGCTAAACGCTATTGGATTACAAAACCCGGGATTAGAAGGCGTACTAACTAATGAATTACCGTGGCTCGAACAATTTGATGTTCCGATTATTGCAAATGTTGCTGGATCGGAAACAGAAGATTATGTAGAGGTTGCCAAAAGGATATCATTAGCACCTAATGTCAAAGCTTTAGAATTGAACATTTCCTGCCCAAATGTTAAAAAAGGTGGAATTGCTTTCGGTACGATTCCAGAGGTTGCTCAGGAATTAACGAAACGTGTAAAAGAAGTATCAGCTGTTCCAGTTTATGTAAAATTGTCTCCTAATGTAGCTGATATCGTCGGAATGGCTCAAGCAGTTGAGGCAGGAGGCGCTGATGGAATTACGATGATTAATACCTTATTAGGGATGAGAATTGATATAAAATCAGGGAAACCAATTTTAGCAAATAAAAGTGGTGGATTGTCTGGTCCTGCTATTAAGCCAGTAGCAATTCGAATGATATATGAGGTAAGTCAAAAAGTGAATATTCCAATCATTGGAATGGGTGGAATAGAATCAGTAGATGATATTATTGAATATTACTATGCTGGAGCTAGTGCCGTAGCTATTGGTACTTTAAACTTCACAGATCCTTTTATTTGTCCTCGATTAATTGAGGAATTACCAGGTAAGCTAGATGAACTAGGTGTTCATCATATTACTGAACTTATAGGAAGGAGCTGGAAGTAGTAATGTTAGATAAACCTATTATTGCTCTAGACTTCCCTAATAAAGAGGCTGCAATTGATTTTTTAAGCGAGCTAAACTCCCAATCACTATTTGTGAAAGTAGGGATGGAGTTATTCTATCAAGAAGGAGCTTCTTTTATTCACTGGCTAAAAAGTCAGGGTCATTATATTTTCTTAGATTTAAAACTGCATGATATACCAAATACAGTTTATAGTGCCATGAAGGTATTAGCTAGTCTAGGAGTCGATTTAGTAAATGTTCATGCTGCAGGTGGCTCCAAGATGATGAAAGCCGCGTTAAGAGGATTAGAAGAAGGAACACCGAAAGGCAAGAAAAGACCTGCTCTTATTGCAGTAACGCAATTAACAAGTACGAGTGAACAGCAAATGCAAGAAGAACAACTTATAAAATGCAACTTGAATGAATCTGTTCTTCATTATGCGAAATTGGCTTATATGTCTGGACTAGATGGTGTTGTATGTTCGGCACATGAAGCTGGTATGATTGCCGAGATAACAAGTGAAAGCTTCTTACGTGTGACCCCTGGAATAAGAATGACTGGAGATAGTTCAGATGACCAAATCCGGATTGTCACACCTGATCAAGCACGTCAAATAGGTTCTACACACATTGTAATTGGGCGATCTATAACAAAAGCAAATAATCCGAAATTAGCGTATGAACAGGCAATTAATTTATGGGAGCGGAGGAATTAATATGTTGGCAAATAACATCGTAGAACAATTATTAGAAATTGAGGCTGTATTTTTGCGTCCTAATGATCCATTCACTTGGTCTTCAGGATTAAAATCACCAATTTATTGTGACAACCGATTAACCCTATCTTATCCTACTTTAAGAAAAGAGATAGCTTCAGGTCTTAGTAAACTAGTACAAGACCACTATCCAGAGGTAGAAATGATCGCTGGTACAGCAACAGCTGGTATTCCTCATGCAGCATGGGTAAGTGACCAATTAAATTTACCGATGTGCTACGTAAGATCATCTGCTAAAAGCCATGGTAAAGGAAATCAAATAGAAGGAAAGATAGAAGCTGGTCAGAAGGTAGTGGTAGTGGAAGACCTAATCTCTACTGGGGGAAGTGCTATTACAGCTGCAGAAGCTTTGCGAGAAGCGGGACTAGAAGTACTTGGGATTGTTGCTATCTTTACATATGAATTAGAAAAAGGAAAACAGTGTTTGCAGGAAGCGAATTTAGAAGCACATTCCTTAACCAGTTATAGCAACCTCATTAGTGTCGCTTTAGAAAAGGGTATCATTGAAGATAAAGATGAAGAAGCTCTGATTAGCTGGAGAAAAAATCCAGAAGCTTGGGGAAAAGAAAACGAATAAATTTACAGACCGCTATACAAGCATTTGTAGCATAAATCAACTTACTACCTATAAAACGAGATAATCGCGAGAAACTACCTTACAATCGCGAATAAATTAAACTTAAAACTTTCGATTCCTTTATTTCGAATTCGGACACACATTTTTTTAGATGTGTGTCTTTTCTTGTTCAATTTTTCAATATAGCCAAAATAGTTTGGGAATAACGAGTGCTTTATTGTACAATGATAGTGATTCAATTTAATAAGATAGGAGAAGAAGTCTATGAAAATGGTTTTTCGATGGTTTGGCGAAGGCAATGATAGTGTAAGCTTAGCACAAATTAAGCAAATACCAGGAGTGGAAGGAATTGTATGGGCACTACATGATATGCCAGCGGGAGAAGTTTGGCCACTTGATAGAATTCTTGAAGTGAAACAACAAGCTGAAAAACATGGATTCCATATTGATGTTGTTGAAAGTGTAAATGTTCATGAAGATATTAAACTAGGATTGCCTACTCGTGATACATATATTGAAAACTATAAAGAGACGATTAGGAATTTGGCAAGAGCAGGTGTGAAGGTTATATGTTACAATTTTATGCCTGTGTTTGATTGGACAAGAACAGATTTATTTAAAGAAATGGAAGATGGTTCGACTGCATTATTTTTAGATAAAGTAAAAGTAGATAACATGGATCCACAGGAATTAGTAAAAAGTATTGCAAATGATATAAACGTAACGATGCCTGGATGGGAACCAGAACGATTGAAAGCGTTGTCTCAGTTGTTTAATGCCTATAAATCTGTAACAAGGGATGACCTTTGGAATAACTTGCACTATTTCTTACAAGAAATAATTCCGGTTGCAGAGGAAAATGATATTAAAATGGCGATTCATCCGGATGATCCACCATGGGATGTGTTTGGACTACCTAGATTAATAGTTTCTCACGAAAATGTTCGAAAGTTTCTTAACCTATACGATAATCCATATAATTGTATTACTTTATGCACTGGCTCACTTGGGGCAAATCCAAATAACGATATAGTGGAAATGATTCACGAATTTCATGAACGAATTCCATTCTCTCATATTCGCAATTTGAAAATTTATGAAGATGGAAGCTTTATTGAAACTTCACATCGAACAGAAGATGGCTCCGTAGATATAACTAATATTGTAAAAGCATACCATGAAAATGGATTTTCGGGATATGTAAGGCCAGATCATGGTAGACATATATGGGATGAACAATGTAGACCTGGATATGGTTTATATGATCGTGCCCTAGGGATTATGTATTTATGGGGAATATGGGATGCATTACAAAGTAATTAAAAATTTCAGATGTAAAAAGGGGAAGGAAATACAATGTTACCTTTAAATGAAAGTTTAAGAGGCAAGGTTGCAGTAATTACAGGTGGTGGCGGAATTTTATGTGGTATGATGGCACGAGAATTAGGTCGCCAAGGAATGAAGGTTGCTGTATTAAATAGAACATATGAAAAAGCAGTAAAAGTAGCAAATGATATTAAGGAATCAGGTGGAACAGCAATTCCTGTTCAATGTGATGTATTAGATGTGGAGAGTGTGAAAAAGGCAGATCAAATTGTATTTGAACAATTTGGAAAAGTAGATGTGTTAGTAAATGGTGCAGGTGGTAATCACCCTCAAGCAAGTACAACAAACGAAACTCTTAGTCTACCAGATCTAGATAATGAAGAAATTCAATCATTTTTTGACTTAACTGTAACTGGATTTGATTCGGTTTTCCGATTAAATTTTATTGGTACTTTAATACCGACTCAAATTTTTAGTAAAAGGATGCTTGAAAAGAAAGGGACGGTTATTAATATTTCGTCCATGAGTTCTTATAGTCCGATGACAAAGGTACCAGCATATAGTGCAGCCAAATCCTCTATAAATAATTTTACACAATGGTTAGCAGTGCATCTAGCTGACACTGGAATTCGCGTAAATGCTATTGCTCCTGGATTCTTTTTAACGGAACAAAATCGTTCATTGCTAACAAATCCAGATGGTTCACCTACACCAAGAATGGAAAAAATCTTATCACAAACTCCCATGAAGAGACTTGGGAAACCTGAAGACTTGCTAGGAACATTACTATGGTTAGTAGATGAAAATGCTAGTGGGTTTGTAACAGGAATTATAGTTCCTGTTGATGGAGGTTTTATGTCTTACTCAGGTGTTTAACATACCTTTTACAAAGGATAATCGGGTAAAACCAATTTTTAAGGAGTGTTAATTATATGGTGAGAGTTGCAATTATTGGTACTGGTGCGATAAGTGGATCACATATAAATGGATATTTAGAATTTCCGGATAGATGTGAAATAGTAGCTTTATGTGATATTTTTCCTGAAAAAGCTAAACAAACAGCAGAACGGCTTGGTTTAAAGATTCCTATTTACAATGACTATAAAACGTTATTGCAACAAGTAGATGTGGATTTAGTTTCTATTTGTACACCGCCTTATACGCATGCACCGATTGCAATAGACTCTTTAAAGGCTGGGAAACATGTAATTGTTGAAAAACCAATGGCATCCTCATTAGATGAATGCGATGCCATGATTGAAGCTGCAAATGAAAACAATAAACTGTTATCCGTTGTTGCTCAAAATCGTTTTACTAATCCGATGATGAAAGTGAAACATGTTCTCGATACACAATTAATTGGCCCAATTGTTCATGCACAAGTCGATTCATACTGGTGGAGAGGACATAGCTATTACGATTTATGGTGGCGTGGAACATGGGAGAAAGAAGGTGGTGGTTGTACTTTAAACCACGCTGTACATCATATTGATATATTCCAATGGATGAATGGCATGCCTTCAGAAATAACAGCAGTGATGAGTAATACATCCCATGACAACGCGGAAGTTGAGGATATTTCAATAGCGATTGCAAAATATGATAATGGAAGTCTAGCCCAAATTACAAGTTCAGTTGTTCATCATGGAGAAGAACAACAATTAATTTTCCAAGGTAGAGATGCACGTGTTTCGGTACCTTGGCGACACACAGCGTCAAAATCAAAAGAAAATGGATTTCCACAACCGAATCCTGAGTTAGATGAAAAATTAGAACGAGTATATTCACAATTGAAAGATTTACGATATGAAGGACACACTGGTCAAATTGATAATGTATTATCAGCGATTGAAGGTAATGGAGAATTACTAATTGATGGAATTCAAGGTAGGAAAACATTAGAATTAATTTCTGCTATCTATGAATCTGCTAGTTTATCCAAAACAGTTAAATTACCACTCACAAGAAGTAATCTATTTTACACAAGAGAAGGAATATTGAAAAACGCAACATACTTTTATGAAAAACAAACTGCAGTAGATAATTTTAATAATAATGAAATAACAGTTAGTGGTGAAGAAAGGTAATCATCAGTTATTGTTATTTCCCTCATAAATACTAGGAGATATTATTCAATTAGATAATATAAAAAACGAGAGGTGAAGGTGTTGAAAGAATTTTTAGGAGAGGATTTCCTACTGGAAACAGAGACAGCTAAAACACTTTATCATCAATTTGCTAAGCATATGCCAATCTTTGATTACCATTGCCATCTCACTGCCAAAGAAATTGCAGAAGATAGACAATTCTCTTCTATTACGGAACTATGGTTAGGTGAAGACCACTATAAATGGCGTGTATTAAGAGCGAATGGAGTTCCAGAAGACTATATTACCGGTAGCAAATCAGATAAAGAAAAATTCATGAAGTGGGCAGAAACAGTACCACAACTTATTGGTAACCCTCTACATCATTGGACACATCTAGAATTACAACGTTGCTTCGGTATAGATACTGTATTAACTCCGGCTACTGCAGAAGAAATATGGAGCAAGTGTAATGAAAAGATCCAATCGGGCTCCTTTTCAGCTCGTCAAATTATTAAGAATTTCGATGTGAGAGCAATTTGTACGACAGATGATCCAATAGATTCACTCGAATACCATAAGCAGTTAGCAGAGGATACAACTTTTCCTGTTAAGGTATTACCTACATTCCGACCTGATGGTGCTTTAAATATATCTGCACCTACTTTTACGGAGTGGTTGGAAAAATTAACAAATTTATATGGCAAACCAATATCATCTTTTTCAGATTTTCTAGATGCATTAGTAGATCGCATTCATTATTTCCATGAAGTTGGTTGTCGTTTATCGGATCATGGATTGGATTCAGCTTTTTATTTACCGCCTGATGAATCGAAGTGTGAAGAGATTTTTCAAAAGGCAACAGCGGGAAAATCACTTACTAATAAAGAGATTACTCTATTTCGCTCAACTGTGTTAATTCACTTAGGGAAGGAATACGCAAAAAAAGGCTGGGCGATGCAATTTCATATTGGTGGATTGCGTAATACGAATACGAAGATGATTGAAAAGCTTGGACCAAATACTGGATATGATTCAATTGCTGATTTCACATTTGCGGAAGATCTTTCTAATCTATTAAATGAATTGGAGAAAGTAGATCTACTGCCAAAAACCATTTTATATAATTTAAATCCACGGGATAATTATATGCTGGCAACACTTGCGGGCAATTTTCAAGGAGAAGTCCCTGGTAAAATACAATTTGGAACAGCTTGGTGGTTTAATGATCAAAGAGATGGAATGGAAGCACAAATTAAAACACTAGCAAATGTGGGGGTATTATCTAGATTTATCGGAATGCTAACAGACTCAAGAAGTTTATTATCGTATACACGACACGAATACTTCCGAAGAATTATTTGTAATATTTTTGGTAAATGGGTGGAGAATGGTGAATATCCAAATGATATTGAAACCCTTGGCAATATGATACAAGATATTTCGTTTAATAACATCGATAAATACATGGATGTAGAATTGTTAAAATAATAAGGATATGACAAAAGATTTTAACCTGATGTAATCTGTACATTGTTAATGCAATTATACCGCTACGGAAATACACTACGCTTTCCGCGGGCGAGTGTCGAGCCTCTTCGGGCAATGCCCTCCGGGGTCTCGCCGATCTCGTACTTCCCGCAGGAGTCTTCGTGTATTTCCTCCGCTGGTAAAGTTCAATTGCTTCTTTGGTATATACAATACACCATTAGTTCTTTTACTTCTATATTGAATATAGTTGTCGTCTACTCCTCGGAAGAACGAGTTTCCGAATCCCTGTTTTTAAAAAAATCGAACTTTTTAGGGTCATTCAATCTTTCTAATCCCTTTTTCAACTCACATTTATATGGATCTCATCTTTTTAACAGTGTCTTCATCCGGTGTAACGTAAACAGTTTGTTGATTATCATATATAACAAAACCAGGCTTCGCTCCATTTGGTTTTTTCACATAGCGTATTTTAGTGAAATCTACAGGTACGGAGGAGGAAGTTTTTGCTTTACTATAATATGCTGCCAGTATAGCTGCTTCCTTTATTGTCTGTTCCGAAGGCTCTTTACTACGGATGACAACATGAGAACCAGGAATATCCTTTGTATGTAACCAAATCTCATCTCGTG
Organism: Paenibacillus bovis; assembly: GCA_007679095.1. GTDB lineage: Bacteria > Bacillota > Bacilli > Bacillales > Bacillaceae_C > Lederbergia > Lederbergia graminis. The sequence continues at coordinate 136,650 of VEFU01000003.1, read as the reverse complement.
CAGCTAATTTATTCGTTAAGTATTCGTTTTGCTTATTGTTTTTGCCAACGATGATTTCCGTTCCATCGCTAGCTACATATTTATCAAGGATTGGTTTTGCATTCGATTTCTTTTTATTTGCCTTTTTCTGTTTGCTACGTAAATAACCTTCTTCGGCTAGTTCTTCACGAATTTCCTCAATATCCTTCGTAGATGCAGATTCTACTTGTTGCATTAATGATTCAAAATATTGTATTTCAGCTTCTGCTTTTTCAATTTGTTCTTTTACAATTTCGACCGCGTTTTTAGCTTTTTGATATTTTGAAAAGTATCTTTGTGCATTCTCTGCAGGAGTTTTACGAGGCTCAAGTGGTATTACAATTTGCTCACCAGCCTCATCATAATAATTGACTACACTAATTTCCTTCATACCTTTTTTAATAAGGTGCATATTTGCCGTTAATAATTCACCTAGCAATTGATAGTAGTCAGCCTTTTCGGCATCTTTTAATGTTGCTTTTAATTTTTTAATTTTTGTTACGTTTTTTTCCGTTTCGTTTTTAATAAATCGCTCTAAATCTGTAGCTTGCTGTTTGACACGATCACGATCAGCTTTTCCAAAATAGAAACGATCCAACAATTGACTTAATGAAGAGAAGTGTTTTTCTTCTCCTTTTAAATATGCGATTGGAAAAACATAATATTGTTCCGTTTTATTTGTAGCTGTAATAGTTGGAAGATAATCATGTTTCTTAAAACGATCCATAAATTGAATAAAGGCTTGTGGTAATGTTTCTCGATTGGCTAGTCCAGCATGGAAGATAATTTCCTTCGCAAGTATTGGTGACATTCCCGCAAATTGATTCACTAGTTGTTTATCAAGCTTTCCACTGTTAAAATCAATCTTTTTTAATACATCGAATTCAGTAGCAGCTAACGGATTATCCTTGTTTTGTGCAGGTGGCAATATATATTTTGCCCCAGGCAGAATAGTTCGGTAACTATTAACAGCACTTGAAATATGTTTAATACTATCAATAATCGTATTTTTCTCTTTATCAACAAGAATGATGTTGCTATGTCTGCCCATAATTTCAATAATCAACTGTTTATAAGCGATATCACCTAATTCATCTCTTCCTTTTATATCAAAGATAATAATACGATCCATTTCTACTTGAGTTATATTCTCAATAATTGCACCTTCCAAGTGTTTTCTTAAAATCATACAAAACATAGGAGGTTCATTTGGATTTTCAAATGTATCTTCCGTTAATTGAATTCTAGCGTAACTTGGATGTGCAGAGAGAAGAAGCCGGTGATTTTTTCTGTCCGAACGAATCGTAAAGACTATTTCATTTTTAAATGGTTGATAAATTTTTCCGATTCTTCCGCTTTGGAGTAAATCAGATAATTCATGCACCATTGCACGTGTAAAAAAACCATCAAATGGCATGATAAACATCCTCTTCTCTAAAATTTCATTTTTTACTATTACCTTTGCTGAAAATTATATCATGATTTCGTCTGTCACTGAATAAGTATCCTACTATATAGGACAACTTCTATCAGGAGACGGAAAGCGAGTGATGGCCGCGTGCTTTATCATGGAATGAAGGAAAAAGAAGTAGAAAAATCTTTAAATACAAGTATCGAACAAGGTTTAACAACAAAAGAAGTAGAACTTCGGAGGAATAAATTTGGCTGGAATGAATTATCGGAAGGAGAAAAGCAATCAGCTATACTATTATTTTTCAGTCAATTTAAAGACTTTATGGTTCTAGTTCTACTTGGTGCAACGTTAATTTCTGGACTTCTAGGAGAATACATTGATGCCATTGCTATTATGGCGATAGTTTTAATAAATGGAATTTTAGGGTTTATACAAGAACGAAAAGCAGAAAAATCACTAGATGCATTGAAAAATTTATCTGCACCTCAAGTAAATGTGTTGCGCAATGGAACTTGGATTAAAATAAATTCACGAGAAGTAGTTCCGGGTGATGTTATTAAATTTTCTAGTGGGGACAGACTAGGTGCAGATATAAGACTAATACAGGTCAATAATTTGGAAATTGAAGAGTCCGCCTTAACAGGAGAATCTATACCCGCTGTTAAAAATACAAATATCATACATGAGAAATCGCCAAACCTCGGTGATATGAACAATATGGGTTTCATGGGTACGATGGTTACAAGAGGTAATGGAGTTGGAATTGTAACTGGTATCGGAATGAGTACTGCGATGGGGAAAATAGCAGATATGATTCAATCTGCTACCGCAATGATTACTCCTTTACAAAGAAGGTTACAGCAATTAGGCAAAATATTAATAACAGTTGCCTTATTATTAACACTCCTTGTCGTTGTCGTTGGTATTATACATGGTCATGATGCTTATACCATGTTTTTAGCAGGTGTTTCACTAGCAGTAGCTGCAATTCCTGAAGGATTACCTGCAATTGTGACTGTTGCTCTATCACTTGGAGTCCAACGAATGATTAAGAAGAATGCAATTGTCCGAAAACTCCCCGCAGTTGAAACCCTTGGTTGTGCATCTGTTATTTGTTCAGATAAAACAGGTACGATGACTCAAAACAAAATGACTGTAACACATTTGTGGAGTGGAGGAAAAACTTGGTTTGTAAAAGCAGAAGAAGATCCGGATGGGAAACTCTTTTTCGATAGGGAAATACCAGTTGATCCAAACGAAGAAAAATCAGTTCAACAGCTATTAACATTCGGTGTATTGTGCAACCATACGGAACTAGTATTTAAAGGAGATAGCTATTCGATTGATGGTGATCCGACTGAAGGTGCTTTGCTTTTTGCAGCATTAAAAGCAGGAATACAACGAAATACATTGTTAGAGCAATTTGAAATAGAAAAAGAATATCCATTTGATTCTACTAGAAAAATGATGTCTGTTATTGTAAAGGATGCAAATGGTAAAAGATTTGCAATCACAAAAGGTGCCCCAGATGTGCTAGTGGAAAAATGTGAATCTATCTTGTGGGATGGCAAACAAAGATTAATGAATAAGGACTTAAATACAAGTGTAATGCATGCAGTAAATGATCTAGCTGCACAAGCATTGAGGACGATTGCTATCGCAATGAAACCAATACATTCTGGTGTTCTGCCAGAAAAAGAAAGTGACGTAGAAAAAGATTTAACTTTTATTGGTTTACAAGGGATGATTGATCCTCCTCGTCCAGAGGTTAAAGCTGCAGTTGAGGAATGTAAAATAGCTGGTATTAAAACGGTGATGATTACTGGTGACCATAAAGCAACTGCATGTGCAATTGCTGAGCAATTAGGAATTCTGGATAATCGTGAGCAAGTAATGGATGGTCAAAGACTGAATGAGTTAACAGTTGAAGAGCTTGAAAACGAAGTAGAAAACATATCTGTATTTGCAAGGGTTACACCTGAGCATAAATTAAAAATTGTAAAAGCCTTACAAAATAGAGGACATGTTGTTGCAATGACTGGTGATGGAATTAACGATGCCCCAGCAATTAAAACTGCTGATATTGGTATCGCTATGGGTATCACTGGTACAGATGTTGCTAAAGAGGCATCCTCACTTGTGTTATTAGATGATAATTTTGCTACGATAAAGGCAGCTATTAAAGAAGGACGTAATATTTACGAGAACATCCGTAAGTTTATTCGCTACCTATTAGCTTCTAATGTAGGTGAAATACTTGTCATGCTCTTTGCGATGCTCCTATCTCTACCTTTACCGTTAGTTCCAATCCAAATATTGTGGGTGAACCTTGTTACAGACGGACTTCCAGCAATGGCATTAGGTCTTGACCAACCAGAAGAAAATGTGATGAGACGCAAGCCAAGGCATATTAAAGAAGGTGTCTTTGCACGAGGACTTGGATGGAAGATTGTTTCGAGAGGTTTTCTAATTGGGATATCAACGTTAATTGCTTTCATGGTAGTTTACTATAAGGATCCGAACAATTTAGAATACGCACAAACAATCGCATTTGCAACGCTCGTTCTAGCACAACTTATTCATGTATTTGATTGTAGAAGTGAAATATCTGTATTCTCTCGAAATCCATTCGGAAATAAATATCTTGTTTGGGCAGTTATATCCTCTGCAGCATTAATGGTAGCAGTTATTTATGTTCCATTCTTACAACCGATCTTCCATACACTGCCAATTGCTCTTAATGACTGGTTACTCATTGTTGGAATGAGTGCTTTACCAACATTTTTATTAGCTGGATCATTTATTTTAAGAAAAAAACAGTAAAATATGTTATAATGCAAAAGGTAATAGATGATTATATCTCTATTACCTTTTCGTTATGGTATAATCTACATACATTAAAAATTTCAAGATAAAATATATACATATATGTATACTTATTGAAAAAATTACCGATAGATGACTGGAGGAGCAGTATGCCGATTAAGCTCTTAAACATTGGGTTTGGAAATATCGTATCAGCTAATCGAATTATTTCGATTGTCAGGCCAGAATCGGCCCCAATCAAGCGAATTATTCAAGATGCTCGCGATCGAGCAACATTAATTGATGCCACATATGGTAGGAGAACTAGAGCAGTTATCATTATGGATAGCGAACATGTTATTCTATCTGCTGTACAACCAGAGACAGTTGCTCAGCGCTTATTTGGGAAGGATGACAATGATGAAGGGTAGGAAATTAGTACAATGAATGAAAAAGGATTGCTGATAGTTCTTTCAGGTCCGTCAGGGGTCGGTAAGGGAACTGTAAGACAAGCTGTATTTTCAAGACCAGATGCTAAATTTGAATATTCAATATCCATAACAACTAGGAAGCCACGTGAAGGTGAAAAAGATGGAGTGGATTATTTCTTTAAAACTCGTGAAGAATTCGAACAGTTAATTAAAGAAGATAAATTACTGGAATATGCAGAATATGTAGGGAATTATTATGGTACACCTGTAGACTACGTCCAGGAAACATTAAATGCTGGGAAAGATGTATTTTTAGAAATTGAAGTACAAGGTGCTAAACAAGTCCGAGAGAAATTTCCAGATGGTTTATTTATTTTTCTCATGCCTCCTAGCTTAGGCGAATTACAAAATCGTATTGTTGGCAGAGGTACTGAATCGGAAGATCTGATTAGCAATCGAATGGAAGCTGCTAGGAAAGAAATTGAATTAATGAGTATGTATGACTATATTGTTGAAAATGATGATGTTGAACTAGCTGTCGATCGAATAAATGCAATCGTATTGGCTGAACACCATCGTAGTGAAAGATGTGTATCTAAGTATATTAAATTGTTGGAGGTTAAATAATTATGTTGTATCCTTCTATAGATAAGTTACTGAATGTTATTGACTCTAAATATTCCCTTGTGACAGTTTCTTCACGTAGAGCTCGTCAATTCCAAGATGATAAAAATCCGATATTAGAAAAATATCAGTCCCATAAATATGTTGGAAAAGCATTAGAAGAAATATATGCCGGAGTTTTAAAAATAAAAGAATCAGATGAAATAAGTGAATAGTTAACTTTCTTATGACAACCCATACGCATGGGTTGTCTTTTCATTTCTAAATCGTTCATAATAATAAGAAATAATAAAAATATAAACTACTTTACATATAGAGATAGGAGCTTTTTCGATGAAAACGAGAAAAATTTTACTCTGCGTTTCAGGTGGGATTGCAGCTTATAAGGCTGCAGCATTAACAAGTAAGTTAACTCAGGCCGGATATGAAGTAAAGGTAATAATGACGTTATCTGCAACAAAATTCATTTCTCCATTAACATTTCAGGCATTATCAAGAAATGAAGTTTATACTGATACATTTATAGAAAATAATCCGAAAGTAATCGCTCATATAGATGTCGCAGATTGGCCGGATTTAGTTTTAGTGGCGCCAGCAACAGCAAATACTATTGGAAAACTTGCCAATGGTATTGCGGATGATATGCTTACGACCACATTACTAGCTACAACTGCACCGATTTGGATTGCTCCAGCAATGAATGTACATATGTACAGTAATTCTGCAGTACAACAAAACATGAAAACGTTGGCAGAATATGGGTATCGTTTTATTGAGCCTGGAGAGGGTTATTTAGCTTGCGGCTATGTTGGAAAAGGGAGACTCGAAGAACCAGAAACAATTGTTCAACTAGTTCAATCGCATTTTTCAATGGATCCTGCTCCACTTACTCAAAAGAGAATATTAATAACTGCTGGTCCAACGAAAGAAAAAATTGATCCCGTTCGGTATTTGACAAATCATTCTAGTGGTAAAATGGGTTATGCATTAGCGGAGGAAGCAGCAAAAATGGGAGCAGAAGTTATTCTCATTTCTGGTGCTGACAGTTTAGAAACTCCTAGTGGTGTAGCATTAGTTAAAGTTGAAAGTGCAGAAGAAATGTATAATGAAGTAATGCGCTTTTTCCCTGATGTCGACATTGTAATAAAAAGTGCAGCAGTTGCTGATTATCGCCCTATATCTTTTTCAGAAAAGAAGTTGAAGAAAAAAGAAGGTAATTTAGTAATTGAGCTGGAAAGAACAAAAGACATTTTATCTGAATTGGGTGTTAGCAAAAAACAGCAATTTCTAGTTGGTTTTGCAGCCGAAACAAATAACATTGAACATTACGCAATGGATAAATTACAACGGAAAAATGCTGATATGATAGTTGCAAATGATATTACAGCACAAGGTGCAGGTTTTAAAAGCGATACAAATATTGTGACGATTTTTCATAAAGATAAAACAAAGAAGCAATTACCATTATTAAGTAAAAGAGATACTGCCAGAGAAATTTTACAGGAAATTGTACTGAAAATGGGGGATGAGAAGCAGAAATGAATATTGCAACTGTGATTGTCGATGTACCAGCACTCGGTACAGATAAGGAGTTTGATTATCTTATCCCAGATAAGTGGATGGGCATAATTGAACCTGGAATGAGAGTTGCGGTTCCTTTTGGTCCACGAACGATTCAAGGATTTGTAATAGCGATAAAACAGAACAGCAGTGTTAAAAAGCTTAAGGAAATAAGTGAACCACTTGATATTACTCCTGTTTTGAATAAAGAATTATTAGAACTAGGATATTGGCTAGCTCATGAAACACTTTCTTTTAAAATCTTAACCTATCAGGCGATGTTACCCGCGGCAATGAAAGCAAAATATGAAAAGAAAATTGTTAGATTAAATAGGGAGCATCATCCATTACTTGATGAAATCTTTGCAGATCAAGAAGAACTTGATTGGAGCGATGTAGAACGTCAAGGAATTCATCGTGACATACACAATGAAATAAAAAATGGAAATATAGAAGTAATCTATCAAATAAAAAATCGAGCTAGTAAGAAAAAAGTGAAAACATATCATTTAGTAATGGAGATACATGATATTGAGAAGTTAAAGGAATCATTACGGGCAAATGCTGTGCAGCAAAAGACCGTTTTAGATTATGTAATGAATCATCCTACTGATAAATATATTGGAACCGAGCTAATTAAAAATACCAATGTGACCTATGCAACATTAACTTCATTAGTAAAAAAAGGTGTGTTTACGGAAAGTAATGAGGAAATCTATCGAGATCCATTTGAACATAAAACATTTATTCCCTCTAATCCGTTGCCACTTACTAGTCAACAAACAGAAGCAATCAAGCCAATATTAAATACAATAGAGTCAAACAACCACGAAACATTTTTATTATACGGAGTTACTGGTAGTGGAAAAACAGAAATTTACTTACAATCTATTCAAAAGGTATTAGAAGAAGGAAAAGAGGCAATCGTCCTTGTACCAGAGATAGCTTTAACTCCACAAATGGTGGACCGTTTTAAGAGTCGTTTCGGGAAAGATGTAGCTGTATTACATAGTGGTCTTTCCGTTGGGGAGAAATATGATGAATGGCGAAAGGTGTTACGAAAGGAAGCGAAAGTAGTAGTCGGAGCTAGGTCAGCTGTTTTCGCTCCTTTTGAAAACTTAGGAATCATCATTATTGATGAGGAACATGAGACAAGCTATAAACAAGAAGAAATGCCAAGGTATCATGCAAGAGATGTTGCAATTCAACGAGCAAAATATCACAAATGTCCAGTAATCTTGGGCAGTGCTACTCCTGCTCTCGAATCATTTGCTAGAGCACAAAAAGGTGTCTATACTCTATTAACATTATCTAAACGAATGAATGATAGAAACCTTCCTTCTGTTTCGATTGTTGATATGAGAGAAGAAATGCGTAATGGAAATAGATCTATGTTTTCTCGAGAATTATTTGAAAAACTACAAGATAGATTAGAGAAAAAACAGCAAACAATTCTATTTCTTAATAGAAGAGGACATTCTTCGTTTATGATGTGTCGCGATTGCGGCTTCGTCATGCAATGTCCTAATTGCGACATATCCCTAACATACCATCAATTTTCAAATGAAATGAAATGTCACTATTGTGGTTTTGTAACGAGTGTTCCGAATATTTGTCCTGAATGTACAAGTGAACATATTCGTTATTTTGGTACAGGTACTCAAAAAGTAGAGGAAGAATTACATAAAATATTACCTGATGCTAGAGTTGTGAGAATGGATGTTGACACTACCTCGAGGAAAGGTGCACATGAGCAATTACTTGACCACTTTAAATCGGGGAATGCAGACATATTACTCGGAACACAAATGATTGCAAAAGGATTAGACTTTCCGAATGTTACACTTGTAGGTGTATTAAGTGCTGATACGATGTTGCATTTACCAGACTTCAGAGCTGGGGAAAAAACATTTCAATTACTCACCCAAGTAAGTGGACGTGCTGGTAGACATGAATTACCTGGTGAAGTCGTTATTCAAACTTATTCCCCTGAACATTACAGTGTAGAACTTGCCGGTAAACAAAATTATGATCAATTCTATAAGCAAGAAATGATAATGAGAAAAATTGGTTCCTATTCTCCGTTTTACTATTTGTCTTTAATTACTGTAAGTCATGAAGATTTAATGAAAGCAGTGTCAGTTACGGAGAAAATCACAAAATATATTGGTTCTAGATTATCCGAAAATGCTATCATATTAGGACCCGTAGCGTCTCCGATGTCACGTGTGAATAATAGATATCGTTATCAATGTTTGATAAAATACAAAAAGGAACCAGAATTAAAAAATATATTAAAAACGATTATTGAGCATTATTATCCACAAACTGTAAAAGAAGGTTTGATGATTCATATTGATGTCAATCCTTATATGATGATGTAAAGTAAAGAAAAGAGGGCGTAAGAATGGCTATTCTCTCCATCGTAACCCATCCTGCAGACATATTAGAAGTAGTATGTGATCCTGTTACAGAGTTCAATCATGAATTACATACATTATTAGACGATATGTATGAAACAATGGTTGCTGCGGATGGTGTTGGATTAGCTGCTCCACAAATTGGTATAAAAAAACGAATTGCTGTTATTGATGTTGGAGATAAAAATGGAATAATCGAACTAATCAACCCAACTATTATAAAGGCAAAAGGTGAAAATACTGATATAGAGGGTTGTTTAAGCTTCCCTAATTTATATGGAACAGTATCAAGAGCGCAAATTGTAAAAATTAAAGCACAAGATCGAAATGGAAAAGAATTTAAATTAAAGGCAAATGATTATTTAGCACGTGCAATTCAGCATGAGTTGGATCATTTGGATGGCGTTCTATTTACGACGAAAGTCATTGAATATGTCGATGAAGAAGATTTAGAAAGTAGTGAAGTATAATGACAAAAATAGTGTTTATGGGGACACCAGATTTTTCAGTCCCTGTTCTACAAAAAATTCTTGCTGACGGATATGATGTTATTGCTGTGGTTACCCAACCAGATCGTCCTGTTGGCCGCAAAAAAGTTCTAACACCCCCACCTGTAAAAGTGGAGGCTGAGCGTCATGGCATACCAGTTCTTCAACCAGAGAAGCTTCGAGAGAATGTTGATGAAATTATATCACTTCAACCAGATCTTATTATTACGGCTGCATATGGGCAAATTCTACCAAAGGTTTTATTGGATGCTCCGAAACAAGGGTGTATAAATGTACATGCTTCCTTATTACCTGAGTTAAGAGGTGGAGCTCCGATACATTATGCCATTTTAGAAGGAAAAGAAAAAACAGGGATAACCATCATGTACATGGCAGAAAAATTAGATGCGGGTGATATAATTAGTCAGGTAGAAGTGGCAATCGAAGAACAAGATGATGTTGGTAGTTTGCATGACAAGTTAAGTATAGCTGGAGCGGATTTATTAGCAAATACCTTGCCTAAGTTATTGAATAATGAAATTCAGGCAATTCCTCAAGATCACACGAAGGCAACATTCGCATCGAATATTACTCGAGAACAAGAAAAAATAGATTGGAATCTCCCGGGTGAAAAAATTTACAACAAAATTCGTGGACTTTCGCCTTGGCCTGTAGCATACACAACGTTTGCGAACAAAGTGATGAAAGTTTGGAAAGCCGAAAAGTATAAAATGTCAGGTGAATTCAACCCAGGTTCAATTATAAGAATTGAAAAAGATGGATTTGTGATAGCTACTGGGAATGATGTTGCAATAAAATTAATAGTGATTCAACCAGCTGGAAAAAAACAAATGTCTGCTGAACAATTTTTACAAGGAGCAGGCGCCAATATACAAATAGGTGATAGATTGGGTATCGAAAATGAGTAAAAAAAATAAAAATGTTCGGGAATCGGCATTAGAAATTTTGGAAGCTATTGATAAACAACAAGCGTATAGTAATCTACTGCTAAATCAAGTGATTAACAAAAATCAAATAAAAGGTCCCGATGTTGGTTTATTAACGGAAATTGTTTATGGGACATTGCAACGAAAGTTAACACTAGATTATTTTTTACAGCCATTTATTAAGAAAAAGCTAGAAGTATGGGTAATGAATCTATTAAGACTTTCCCTATATCAAATGCATTATCTTGATAAAATACCTGATCGAGCTGTTTTATTTGAAGCAGTAGAGATTGCAAAAAAGCGTGGACATAAAGGGATTGCTAGTCTAGTTAATGGTGTTTTACGTGCAATTCAAAGACAAGGTGTTCCTTCTTTAGAGGAAATAAAAGATCCTTTGAAGAGGTTATCTATCGAAATGAGCCATCCTTTATGGCTTGTACAAAGATGGGAGAAACAATATGGACTCGCCTTAACAAAGGAAATGTGTGCAGAAAATTTAATAGCACCTGTTCAAACTGCACGTGTCAATACAACAAAAATTACCCGTGACGAAGTATTGAGCATGCTCAGAAATGAAGGGTTTGAAGTGGAACCGAGCGTGATCTTACCTGTCTCTATTCGTATACTAAGAGGAAATGTCGCAAACTCGACTGCATTTGAGAAAGGGTATTTAAGTATTCAGGATGAAAGTTCGATGATCGTTGCCTATACCCTTGACCTAGAGGAAAATATGACGATACTTGATGCTTGTGCAGCACCAGGGGGTAAGACCGGACATATTGCCGAGTTACTAAATGGAACAGGAAAAGTACAAGCTATAGACATACATTCTCATAAGGTTAAATTAATACAAAGTAATGCAGCTCGTCTTGGTTTATCGAATATTGAAGCTTCTGTATTAGATAGTAGAAAAGTAAGTGAAAAATTTTCACACGAGGTTTTTGATCGAATTCTTGTCGATGCACCTTGTTCAGGTCTTGGTGTTTTAAGGAAAAAGCCGGACATTAAATATGTGAAAAAACCAGAAGACATTGATAATCTGAAAAATATTCAACAAAATATTTTGAATGAAGCAGCAAAGACATTAAAAAAGGGTGGAATTCTAGTGTACAGTACGTGTACAGTAGATAAAGAAGAGAATTATGGGACAATTAATGATTTTCTACAAAATCACCCAGAATTTGAGGAATACCCATTACAATTACCTGATTCATTAACATACCTCCTTGAAGAAGGTGCAAATGCTTTACAAATATTCCCCCAAGATTTTGGAGGAGATGGATTTTTCATAGCAAGTTTTAAAAAATCAATGTAATAGCTTAAAGTGTTGGTAATGCTCAATAAATAGAGTATTATCTATTCCCATAGTTAATTAGAGCAGATTTTTCTAGGGAAATGCTCTTAGAAAGGGACGTAAGGGGGAAAGAAAAATGAAGGCAACTTTTAAAACAGATACCGGAAAAGTTCGTCGACACAATGAAGATGATGGTGGCGTGTTTTTAAACCAATCTGGACATTATTTAGCTGTTGTTGCTGATGGTATGGGCGGACATAATGCGGGAGAGGTAGCTAGCCAAATGGCCGTAGCTAATCTTCAAAAACATTGGAATGAAATTGAAAATATCCAAACACCAGAGGAAGCAGAGAATTGGTTGCGTAGTAAAGTAACGGATATTAATAAGGATATTTACAATCATTCAAAAAGTAATTCAGAATTAGACGGAATGGGTACTACCCTAGTTGCTGCTATATGTACTAACCTATTTGCAACGATCGTTAATATTGGCGATAGTAGATGTTATATTCTGAATGAAGATGGTTTTAAACAATTAACAGAGGATCATTCACTAGTAAATGAATTAATTAAAATTGGCCATATTTCACCAGAAGATGCCGAGATACATCCTCGTAAGAATATGCTATTAAAAGCAGTGGGGACAGAACCTGTTACTGAAATGGATATTATTACGATAACATTTGAAGAAGGAGACAAACTTCTTTTATGTTCAGATGGCCTATCTAATAAAGTGACTAATCAAGAGTTAGAATCCATTTTACAATCAGATGAAGATATTGATAAAAAAGCATTGACGATGATAAACCTTGCTAATCAAAACGGTGGAGAAGATAATATATCCGTTGCAATCATTGAAACCTGTAAAGAAAGCGGGTGTGAGCAATGATAATCGGTAGTAGAATAAGCGGTCGTTACAAGGTTCTCCGGATGATAGGCGGAGGTGGAATGGCGAATGTTTATTTAGCACGAGATGTAATTCTAGATCGCGATGTTGCTATCAAAATATTAAGAATGGATTTTGCGAATGAAGATGAGTTTATTCGCCGTTTTCAGCGAGAAGCACAAAATGCAACAAGTTTGGCACATGAAAACATTGTTAGTATATATGATATCGGGGAAGAAAAGGACATCTATTATATTGTAATGGAATATGTCGATGGGATGACATTAAAACAATACATACAGCAATTTCATCCAATCCCTCTTGAAAAAACAATCGATATAATGAAACAATTAACATCCGCCATTACTCATGCTCATCAAAATCAAATTGTTCATCGTGATATAAAACCGCAAAATATATTAATTGATCATAACGGTCACGTTATGATTACTGATTTTGGAATTGCCTTGGCACTTAGTGCAACATCGATTACACAAACAAATTCTGTATTAGGATCCGTACATTATTTGTCTCCAGAACAAGCACGTGGTGGGTTAGCTACGAAGAAATCAGATATTTATTCCTTAGGTATCGTCATGTTCGAGCTCTTAACTGGTAGGCTACCATTCTCTGGTGAATCAGCAGTTTCGATTGCCCTTAAGCATTTGCAATCGGAGACACCTTTTCCTAGCAGGTGGAATCCGGATATTCCACAAAGTGTAGAAAATATTGTATTAAAAGCTACTGCAAAAGATCCATTTATTCGCTATGAAAGTGCAGAGTTAATGGAAAGTGATTTAGAAACAGCGTTAGATGCTAATCGTTTACATGAGCCTAAGTTTGTAATTCCTGAAGATGATGATGCAACAAAGGCCATTCCTGTTATTAATGGGGAATACTTAAAAAATGAACAAGAACAAACAATTGCTCATAAAAGTGAGCCGAAAAATAATGTTGCTCAAGAACAACCTCAAAAACGCAAAAAGAAGATTTGGCCATGGATTGTCGGTGGTGTAACAGCATTATTAATATTAGCAGTAGTTTTCTTTACTAATATTCTTCCGGCGATTCAAAGTGCGAAAAATGTCGAAATACCAGACATTAGTGGTGAAGAGTATGATGAAGGTGTACTTCATCTTGTCGATCTTGGCTTAGAAGTAGGAAAAGTCGTGGAAGCAAATAGTGATGATGTTCCTGAAGGTGAAATCATTAGGACGAGCCCTAGGGCAGGTAAAGAAGTAAAAAAGGGAAGTAAAGTTGATATTTATTTAAGTATAGGTAAAGAAAAATTCACATTAGAAGATTATACAGGTCGTCAATTTGACGAAATTGCTCAGTTATTAGACGATAAAGGTTTTAAAAATATTCGAGAAAATGGAAAACATTCCGATGAAGTAGAAGGAACCATATTGGAGCAATCTCCTGGTCCAGATGAAGCAGTAGTACCGGAGGATACCGTTCTTACATTTACTGTAAGTCTAGGGAAAGAAAAAGTAATTTTAAGAGATTTAACAGGTTATAATGCGAAAGGACTTGAAAGTTATATAGAGTTATCTGGACTATCGATTGATATGTCACAGGAAGAGTACCATGAAACTGTTCCAGAAGGTGAAGTTATTTCGCAAAGTCCTGCTCCGAATACAGAATTATCAAAAGGAGATAAAGTTACGGTTGTCATTTCAAAAGGAAAAGATTTATCACCGAAAACAGTTACAAAAAATGTAACGATTGAATATGAACCACTGAATGAAGAGGGAGAAGAAGCACAACCACAAAAAGTAATTATTTTCATTCAGGATTTGAATAACGATATGAAAGTACCTGTAGAAGAATTTGAAATCACTAGCACGATTGAAAAAGAACTTGTTTTTACCGTTGAACATGGTAAAACAGCTACTTATAAAATCATGCGTGATGATGAAGAATATGAAACTGGCACAGTAGAATATCCAAATGAATAATTGAAAGGATCGGTGACATGGCAGAAGGGAAAATTATTAAGGCGCTTAGTGGATTTTATTATGTGTTATCGGACGGTAAAATCTTTCAATGTAGAGGGAGAGGAGTTTTTCGAAAAAACAACATTACTCCCTTAGTAGGTGATTATGTAATCTTCCAAGCGGAGAATGAAAAAGAAGGTTACATTATGGAAGTGAAGACTAGAAGAAATGAACTTGTTAGACCGCCAATTGTAAATATAGATCAAGCTATTTTAGTTTTCTCTGCTACTGAACCAGCTTTTAATCCTGCTTTATTAGATCGGTTTTTAGTTATTGTGGAATCAAGAATGGTTTCTCCAATAATATGTATTACGAAAGCGGACTTGCTTAATAGTCAAGAGCGAGAGGAAATCAATCGATATATTCATTTGTATCAGTCTATTGGCTATGAAGTACTTTTACTGTCAGCGAAGACGGAGGAAGGGATAGAGGATATTCGTCCTTTCCTCGCTGATAAGACGAGTGTATTTGCTGGCCAATCTGGTGTAGGTAAATCCACATTGCTTAATGTACTACAACCGGATTTACAAATGAAGACAAATGAGATTTCTACGCATCTTGGTCGTGGGAAACATACTACTCGTCATGTCGAATTAGTGAGAGTCGATTCGGGGTTAGTAGCAGATACCCCTGGGTTTAGTTCATTAGAATTTACGGATATCGAGGCGGAAGAATTATCTTCATATTTCCTTGAAATAGAGGAAAAAGGGCGAGATTGCAAATTTCGTGGCTGTCTACATCTAAATGAGCCTAAGTGTGCTGTGAAGGATGCTGTTGAGGCCGAAGTGATTGCTTCTTTCCGTTATGAAAACTATTTGCAATTTTTACAGGAGATTCGGGAGAGAAAGGTGAGATATTAACATGATGAAAATCGCTCCTTCTATATTAGCAGCAGATTTCTCGAAATTAGGGGATGAAGTAAGATCAGTAGAATCTGCAGGTGCGGATTATATTCACATTGATGTAATGGATGGTCATTTTGTTCCTAATATAACTATGGGACCACTTGTAGTAGAAGCAGTAAGGAAGGTAACTAATATACCTTTAGACGTACATTTAATGATTGAAAATCCTGATAAATATTTACAAGCATTTGCTGATGCAGGTGCAGATATAATTACTGTTCATGTAGAGGCATGCCCACACCTTCATCGAACAATTCAAGAAATAAGGAAGCTTGGTGTGAAGCCTGGAGTTGTTTTAAACCCAGCAACACCTGCATCAATACTTGAGAATATTATTGAAGATGTAGATATGGTATTGCTAATGACAGTGAACCCTGGATTTGGTGGTCAATCGTTTATTCCTGGAGTATTGTCAAAAATCAAAGAAGTAAGATCAATGATCGAACGTAAAGGTTTAAATGTTGATATCGAACTTGATGGTGGAATACATGCAGGCAATGCGAAAATTTGTATGGAGGCAGGAGCAAATGTTTTTGTTGCAGGATCGGCTATTTTTGGAAAGGAAGATCGTAAAGCAGCAATCGAAGAAATCCGCTCTGAGTTACAATAATGAGTCAAAATATAAAAGCTATATACATTGTAGCTGGTGGACCACAACAATACATTCCTGAATATGACTCATACAAAAACGTAAGTAATACTATTTGGATGGGTGTTGACCGTGGAGTGTATTATTTATTGGAGAAAGGGATAATACCTACATATGCTGTAGGTGATTTTGATTCAATAAATGAACGTGAATGGGAAGAGATTAAAGAAAAAGTTCCTAACATAAAACAGGCCAACCCGGAAAAGGATGAAACAGATTTAGAGTTGGCCCTCTTTTGTGCATTGGAACATGATCCGGAAAAAATAATTATTTGGGGTGCAACAGGTGGTAGACTCGATCATTTTATGGCAAATGCATTTATGTTATCGAAATTTCAAAAACAGCATCCCCATATACCAATAAATATAATGGATCAGCAAAATACATTATCGGTGTATTTCCCTGAAACGCATGAAATTTTTAAAGATGAGAAAAAGAAATATGTGTCTTTTATTCCGCTTAGTTCTGAAATAATTGGCTTAACATTAAAGGGTTTTAAATATCCACTCACAGATAAGACAGTTGAATTTGGTTCATCATTATGTATTAGTAATGAATTAATCCAACAATCTGGTACTTTTTCCTTTGAAAAAGGCATATTAATGATGGTAAGAAGTACAGATTAACATATAGGCCCATTTTTATCTAAGGGTGCGTACTTATCCGATTACTACGAATATATTATCAGTGGGTGTAAGCCGGTATTTTTTAGACTAGGAGGGAATTTTTAATGAGATTTTATACAATTAAACTTCCTCGATTTTTGGGAGGAATAGTTAGAGCGATGTTGGGGACATTTAAAAAAGGTTGAAAAATAAGAAGAAAGGCACCAAAAAGGTGCCTTTCTTCTGTTTTTGAAGATGGAAGTACTTCCGTAAGTGGAACGTACTTCTAGTTATTTTATACTCTTTCGACTTTACCTGATTTAAGGGCTCTTGCAGATACCCAAACACGTTTCGGTTTACCGTCAACAAGAATACGTACTTTTTGAAGATTCGCACCCCATGTACGTTTGTTCGCATTCATAGCATGTGATCTTCTATTTCCTGCTGAAGCCTTACGCCCAGTGATAACACATTGCTTTGGCATTAATAATCCCTCCCATAGATGAAGTTAGACCTAGATTATTGTTCATCACTTCAAAATCTGTCATTAAACATACTTTAATAATTTATCACACATATTATTAGAATGCAATATAATATCAATCGCAGTTTTAGGCTTGACAATCATCAGCAAACTAGAAATAATCATACAGGAGAAACTTTTAAAAACTGTTCCGTTATAGTAAAATAACTTTATCTATGTAGTGAGGCGATAATATATAATTCACACTTTTCATAGGATATTTCGACTAATAAGGAGGAATTATACATGTCCATTGAAATGAAAACGAAGTTCGGTCATATTGATATATCTAATGATGTTATAGCAACAATTGCTGGTGGAGCTGCAATCGATTGCTATGGTATTGTTGGCATGGCTTCTAAAAAGCAAATTAAAGACGGTTTAACAGAAATCTTACGTAAGGAAAATTTCACTCGTGGTATTATCATCCGTCAGGAAGAACAGGCGTTACACATAGACATGTATATTATTGTTAGCTATGGAACAAAGATTTCAGAGGTTGCTCATAATGTGCAATCAAAAGTAAAATATACACTTGAACAAACGATAGGTATTTCAGCTGATACTGTAAATATTTATGTTCAAGGGGTTCGGGTTACGAATCCGTAATGGAGGAGGAATTAACGTGTCTATAACATCATTAGATGGAAATAGGTTCGCCGAGATGATCGTGAAAGGTGCTAACAATTTGTCTGCTAATGCGCAAATGGTAGATGCCTTGAATGTATTCCCGGTGCCTGACGGAGATACAGGAACAAATATGAATTTATCGATGACTTCTGGTTCAAAAGAAGTGCAAGCAAATAAGCAACAACATATTGGAAAAGTGGCAGCAGCCTTATCTAAAGGTTTATTAATGGGGGCACGTGGTAATTCTGGTGTTATTTTATCACAATTATTTCGTGGCTTTGCAAAAGATATTGAGGCGAAACCATCACTTTCAGGAAGTGAATTTGCTCATGCATTAGAAGCAGGTGTATTAACTGCATATAAAGCAGTAATGAAACCTGTTGAAGGTACGATTTTAACAGTTGCGAAAGATGCAGCAAATAGGGCTGTAGAGATAGCAAAAACGGAATCTGATATCATTAAGATTATGTCAGAGACTCTAAAAGAAGCGAAAGCATCCTTAAAACGTACTCCTGATTTATTACCTGTTTTAAAAGAAGTTGGGGTAGTTGATAGTGGTGGACAAGGACTTGTATGTGTTTATGAAGGCTTTTTAGCTGAGTTAACTGGCGAAGAGTTACCAGATGTTACAGAGATAGCTCCTTCAATAGATGAGCTTGTCAATGCACAACATCATCAATCTGTACAAAGTT
The DNA here is from genome assembly GCA_007679095.1 of Paenibacillus bovis. GTDB lineage: Bacteria > Bacillota > Bacilli > Bacillales > Bacillaceae_C > Lederbergia > Lederbergia graminis. Next base: position 117,759 of record VEFU01000003.1, on the reverse strand, counting down.
TTATGAACACAGAAGACATTGAATTTGGCTATTGTACTGAATTTATGGTGAAATTCGATAACGATAAAAAGTCATTTACGGAAGAAAACTTTAGAAATGACCTTAGTGAACATGGAGATTCTTTATTAGTAATTGCCGATGAAAGTGTTGTGAAAGTACACATTCATACGGAGCATCCTGGTGACGTTTTATCATATGGTCAACAATACGGTAGCTTAATTAATATGAAAATTGAAAATATGCGTGAACAACATAGCTCCATTATAGATGGAGATTCTCATAAACATTCTTCTCCACAGGAAAAGCAGGAATATGGAATTATTGCTGTTTCAATGGGTGAAGGGATTGCAGATTTATTTAAAAGTGTAGGTGCCACTAGCGTAATTGAAGGTGGCCAAACGATGAATCCTAGCACTGAAGATATCATGAAAGCAATCGAAAGTGCCAATGCAAGCAACATCATTTTGTTACCAAATAATAAGAATATTATTATGGCTGCAGAACAAGCTGCTGAAATTGCCACAGAGAATGTTGTAGTTGTACCTTCTACATCTGTTCCACAAGGTCTTTCTGCTATTTTAGCATTCAATCCATCTGCTTCTATTGAACAGAATGGGCAAGGGATGTCAGAAGCATTATCTCAAGTGAAAACAGGACAAGTAACTTATGCAGTAAGAGATACCAGTATCGATGGGATTGCCATTACAAAAGATGATTATATGGGAATACAAGACGGGAAAATCGTTGAAACAAATAAAGACTTATTCCAAGCAACATGTAATCTTCTAAATAAGATGATTGACAGTGATTCTGAAATCATAACGGTTATCCATGGCGAAGATACTGCTCCTGAAATAGTTGATAAAGTAGAACAGTATATAAGTGATAATTTTGAGGATGTTGAAGTGGAAATTCATAATGGAAAACAACCATTATACAACTTCATTATATCTGTAGAATAACCACACACAAATAGAAGGGTAACCCCCTTCTATTTCTGGTTATGAAAGGATAGAGGTGAATTTGGTGAGTGAAGAAGTTAGTGGAATTACTGTGAATCAATCACTTGATCACCCTACTTCTGTTATAAAAGGAATTGGTGAAGAGACTGCTGACCAATTAGCTGCAATGGGGATTCATACCGTGAATGACCTCCTGCACCATTTGCCTTTTCGGTACGAAGATGTTCGATTACGTGATATCACAGAGGTAGCACATAATGAAAAAATTACGGTTGAAGGAACAGTACATAGTGAACCAGCTGTTATGTATTATGGTAGAAAAAAGAATCGATTGACGATTCACATGTTTGTAGATAATCATTTAATAAAGGTTACTTTTTTTAACCGAGCTTATTTAAAAAATAAGCTTTCGCCACAAGATACGATAACTGTTACTGGTAAGTGGGATAAACATCGACAGACAATAACTGGGCAAGATATTAAAATTGGCTCTTCTGTAGGTTCAGATTTCGAACCTGTATACTCTGTAAAAGGATCGATAACTGTTAAAGCGTTAAGAAGATATATTACTTCTGCTTTTAACGAATATGGGAATTATATAACAGAATCGATACCAACAAAGATCCGTGAACAATATAAATTACTTAGTAAGAAAGATGCCCTTCGTATTATGCATTTCCCTCATTCAGCTGAAGAAGTGAAGCAAGCAAGAAGGACGATTATTTATGAAGAATTTCTATATTTTCAACTGAAAATGCAAGTATTACGAAAAGTACAACGTGAACAATCCATGGGAATAGGTCAACATTATGATTTACAAAAAGTTAAACAGTTTATTTCTATGTTACCTTTTCAATTAACAAATGCACAGAAGAAAGTAGTAAATGAAATTTGTGCGGATTTAAAATCACCTTACAAGATGAATAGATTGTTACAAGGTGATGTAGGATCGGGAAAAACCGCTGTTGCTACTATCGCTTTATATGCTAGTATAACGGCAGGATATCAAGGTGCGTTAATGGTCCCAACAGAGATACTTGCAGAACAGCATGCAGAATCCTTAAGTAAGCTCCTCGCTGGTACAGATGTAGAAATTGCATTACTAACAGGATCGGTCAAAGGAAAAAGACGAAAAGAAATCCTCGAGCGACTCGAGACAGGTGATATAGATATCATTATTGGAACGCATGCTCTTATTCAAGACGATGTTAACTTTTTGAAATTAGGCTTAGTAATAACAGATGAACAACATAGATTTGGAGTTGAGCAACGAAGAATCTTGCGTGAAAAGGGCGAAGCTCCAGATGTCTTATTTATGACGGCTACACCAATTCCTAGGACTTTAGCGATAACTGTATTTGGTGAAATGGATGTATCCATCATTAATGAAATGCCTGCTGGAAGAAAAGCAATTGAGACACATTGGGTGAAACATGAAATGCTTGATCGTATTCTCGATTTCATAAATAAGGAACTTAAAAAAGGGCGACAAGCATATGTGATATGTCCGCTTATAGAGGAATCAGATAAATTAGATGTTCAGAATGCGATTGATGTACATGACCTTCTTTCAAATTATTATGCAGGAACGTATTCTGTTGGGCTTATGCATGGGAAATTACACGCAACAGAAAAAGATGAGGTTATGAGAGCGTTCAGTGAAAATAAGATACAAGTATTAGTATCGACTACGGTTGTTGAGGTTGGAGTAAATGTACCGAATGCAACAGTAATGGTAATTTATGATGCAGAACGCTTTGGTTTATCTCAATTGCACCAACTACGGGGTAGGGTTGGAAGAGGAAGTGAACAATCCTATTGTATTTTACTAGCCGATCCGAAGACAGAAGTAGGGAAAGAACGTATGCGGATCATGACGGAAACGAATGATGGTTTCGTATTAAGTGAACGTGACTTAGAACTTCGTGGCCCGGGTGATTTCTTTGGACGAAAACAAAGCGGTCTTCCAGAGTTTAAAGTAGCTGATATGGTACATGATTATCGAGCTTTAGAAACTGCTCGTAATGATGCTGCATCCTTAATTTCTAATGAAGAGTTTTGGGAAAGTGATGAGTTTACTTATATACGTCAGTATTTACAGCAATCTGGAGTTCTATCTGGGGAAAAATTAGATTAATAGAGGGAAATGCTTTTGGTTGCGCATCCCTCTATTTTTTTATATACTACTGTTAATACCTAGTCATAATATCTTGAAATGGTGTTGATAATAAATGAGACCTTCGAAAAAGGAGCGGCAAAAACTGCTCCGACAGACAATTGATGATAACCCTTTTATTACCGATGAAGAATTATCTGAGAAGTTTTCAGTAAGTGTACAAACAATCAGATTGGATAGAATGGAGCTTTCCATTCCAGAATTGAGAGAAAGAATAAAATCGGTTGCAGAGAAGCATGTAGTTAATGAAGTAAAAGCTCTTCCAATTGATGAAGTTATTGGAGAAATTATTGATATTGAATTAGATGAGTCTGCTATCTCGATATTTGATGTTCAAAAAGAGCATGTATTCAAACGGAATTTAATAGCACGGGGGCATCATTTATTTGCACAGGCTAACTCTTTAGCTGTAGCTGTTATTAATGATGATCTCGCACTAACTGTAAAGGTAAATATTCACTATACTCGACCAGTAAAATTGGGAGAAAGAGTAGTCGCAAAAGCAAAAGTACGGAAACGAACACCTAATTCTGATCGCACTGTAGTAGAAGTGCTTAGCTATGTTGGAAAAGAACTAGTATTTAAAGGTGAGTTCGAGATGTACCGTTCTAGTCAAATGAATGAAGGTGAAGAGTAATGAAAATAGCGATAGACGCTATGGGTGGAGATAATGCGCCTAAGGAGATAGTTCTTGGGATTAACCGAGCAGCACAGGACTTTCCGGATACGGAATTCATATTATACGGTGATGAATCACAAATAAAAGAATTTGTAATAGATAATAAAAATATTTCCATCGTACATACAACTGAAAAAATTGAAGGTACGGATGAGCCGGTCCGTGCAGTTAGAAAGAAAAAGAATGCTTCTATGGTACTCATGGCACAAGCTGTCAAAGATGGAGAGGCGGATGCTTGTATTTCAGCAGGGAATACTGGGGCTCTAATGGCAGCAGGTCTTTTCGTAGTTGGTAGAATTAAAGGAATCGATCGTCCAGCTTTAGCACCTACCCTTCCTACATTAGATGGGAAAGGCTTTGTCATGCTTGACTTAGGTGCAAATGCTGATGCGAAACCTGAGCATCTACTTCAATACGCAATCATGGGAAGTATTTATGCGGAAAATGTAAGAAAAGTAAACAAACCAAGAATTGCTCTTTTAAATATTGGTTCCGAAGAGAATAAAGGTAATGAACTTACCAAAAAAACATTTGAACTATTAAGTTCACTAGATAAAGATACGTTTCATTTTGTAGGCAATATAGAAGCAAGGGAATTATTAGAAGGTCATGCGGACGTTGTAGTGACTGATGGTTTCACTGGTAATGTCGTATTGAAATCGATAGAAGGAACTGCTTCCGCAGTATTTACCATGCTTAAGGATGTACTAACAAAAAATTTAAAAAATAAACTAGCGGCAGGAGTTATCTTGCCAGATCTCCGTAAATTAAAAGATATGCTCGATTATTCGGAGTACGGTGGAGCTTGTTTATTTGGGTTAGAAGCTCCAGTGATTAAAGCGCATGGCTCTTCTAATGCTAATGCAATTTATCATGCTGTTCGTCAAACTCGAGATATGGTGAAAAGTGATATATCTGGTACAATAAGCAATGCTGTAAATGTTGAAGAGGCTTAAAGAAAAGAGGCGATAATAATGGGGAAAATAGCATTTGTCTTTCCAGGGCAAGGATCACAAACAGTAGGAATGGGACAGGCTATTGCTAACAGCAATAGCACAGCACAAGAAGTATTTAATACGGCAGATAAGCGTCTAGGTTACGACTTATCATCCATAATGTTTAATGGTCCACAAGAAAAACTTACGAAAACATATTACGCACAGCCTGCGCTCTTGACGGCTAGTATAGCTTTAGCACAAGTTTTACGAGAAGCAGGGATTGAGCCCGACTATACTGCAGGACATAGCTTGGGAGAGTATTCAGCTCTTGTTGCAAGTGGTGCACTTTCTTTTAGTGATGCAGTTTATGCTGTATCTAAGCGTGGAGAATTGATGGAAGAAGCGGTTCCAAACGGTGAAGGCACAATGGCAGCTATATTAGGTTTAGAAAGAAATATACTAGCTGATATTACTGAAAGTGTAACGAAAGACGGTTTTCCTGTTCAATTAGCCAATTTGAATTGTCCTGGGCAAATTGTAATATCAGGAACAGTTGCAGGTGTCGAAAAAGCAGGTGCATTAGCAAAGGAAAGTGGAGCAAAACGGGTATTACCATTACAAGTTAGCGGTCCCTTTCACTCTAGTTTAATGAAGCCAGCAGCTGAAAAATTCCAATCTGTTCTACAGGAACTAGAAATAAATGAAGCGCAAATACCTGTAATTGCTAATGTTACAGCTGAGCCAATTTCTGATATTGAAGATACATTAGTTAAACAACTTTATTCACCAGTATTATGGGAAGACTCAGTTGAAAAAATGATAGAATTAGGTGTAGATACATTTATTGAAGTAGGACCTGGGAAAGTATTATCTGGATTAATTAGAAAAATTAATCGAGATGTTAAAACTTATTCTGTACAAGATCCTGATAGCTGTCAGTCCGTTATTGATACATTAAAGGGGGTAAAATAATGCGATTAGAAGGGAAAGTAGCACTAGTAACTGGTGCTTCACGTGGAATTGGAAAACAAATTGCACTATCATTAGCTCAACAAGGCGCGAGTGTGGTCGTTAATTACGCAGGTAGTGAAGCGAAGGCGAATGAGACTGTCGACGAAATAAAATCATTAGGTAGAGAAGGAATTACATATCAATGTGATATCTCTAACGGAGAAGCAGTACAAGAGATGATAAAAGAAACAGTTAAAACATTTGGGAAACTAGATATTTTAGTGAATAATGCCGGCATCACTCGTGATAATCTATTAATGCGTATGAAAGAAAATGAATGGGACGATGTTATAAATACGAATTTAAAAGGAGTATTTATCTGTACAAAAGCTGTTTCTAGACAAATGATGAAACAGAAGGCCGGAAGAATTATCAATATTTCTTCCATCGTTGGTGCAAGTGGAAACCCAGGACAAGCTAATTACGTAGCAGCAAAAGCAGGTGTTACCGGGCTAACAAAAACATCCGCGTTAGAGCTTGCTCCTCGTGGAATTACTGTAAACGCAGTGGCGCCAGGTTTCATCACAACAGATATGACAGACCAACTTCCTGAAGATGTTAAAGCTTCTATGTTAGAAAAAATTCCACTGGGAAAATTTGGAGAAGCTGAAGATGTTGCATCTCTTGTTACCTATCTTGCATCAGATGAAGCAAAATATATTACTGGTCAAACAATACATGTGAACGGTGGAATGTATATGTAATTCTCCCAGTGTTTTTGGGAAAATTATATGAAGGGTATTTTTCTTTAGTAGGTTATCCTTTATAATGTCTTGAGGGGAGGTGAAAGTAATGGCAGATACATTAGAGCGTGTAACGAAGATTATTGTAGACCGTTTAGGTGTAGAAGAATCAAAAGTGACTTTAGAAGCTTCTTTTAAAGAAGATTTAGGAGCAGATTCCCTAGATGTTGTAGAGCTTGTCATGGAATTAGAAGATGAATTCGATATGGAAATTTCTGATGATGACGCAGAAAAAATTGCAACAGTAGGTGACGCTGTTAATTACATACAAAGTAATAACTAGTCGCTGGAGTATTGAAAGTGTCCCGTTAATTACTGACGGGACATTTCTCATTGATAATAAATTATCTCCAAGGTGGATTGAAAATGCGAAAATCGAATCGTGAACGAAATACTACTAAGAATAATATTATGCAAAATTTTTTTGAGTTCCAAGAAAAAATCGGCATTCAATTTAAAAATGAATCCTTATTAATGCAAGCTTTTACACATTCATCATATGTGAATGAGCATCGAAAAAAGCCATATGAAGACAATGAACGCCTTGAGTTTTTAGGTGATGCAGTTCTTGAATTAACTGTATCCCAGTATTTATTTAAAAAGTTTCCAATGATGAGTGAGGGTGAATTAACGAAACTCCGTGCTGCAATTGTATGTGAGCCATCTCTCGTAATGTTCGCTACGGAACTCAATTTTGGGGCGATTGTTTTACTTGGAAAAGGAGAAGAAATAACCGGTGGGCGTAATCGTCCTGCATTACTAGCAGATGCCTTTGAGGCATTTATAGGTGCGTTATATCTCGATCAAGGCTTAGATGTAGTTATTTCATTTCTTCAAATGGTAGTGTACCCAAAAGTAGATTCTGGTGCTTTTTCTCATGTGATGGATTTTAAAAGTCAACTACAAGAATATGTGCAAAGAGATGGTATTGGAGCTATCGAATACGAGATCTTGGAAGAAGAAGGTCCTGCTCATAATAGAATTTTTGTTTCTCAAGTATCACTTAATAGTGAAGTTCTAGGAGTAGGCAGAGGGAAATCGAAAAAAGAAGCAGAACAACATGCAGCTCAAGTAGCATTAGCAAAATTAAAAGAAGAAAATTAAGGCATTATAATAGGTCGTCTTATATTAAATTTTATAATTACAGGCTGTCATACGCTTTTAGAAAAGGAGTGAATGGTATTGTTCCTCAAACAACTAGAGATCATTGGCTTCAAATCATTTGCAGAAAAGGTTTCAATAGAATTTGTTCCTGGTGTCACAGCTGTTGTTGGGCCAAACGGGAGTGGGAAAAGTAATATAACAGATGCAATAAGATGGGTTTTAGGGGAACAGTCAGCTAAGTCCTTACGTGGTGGGAAAATGGAAGACATTATTTTTGCCGGGAGTGATTCTAGGCGGAAATTAAATTTTGCTGAAGTTTCCCTTACGTTGAATAACGAAGATAATGCATTACCAATTGAATTTAATGAAGTATGCGTAGCACGTAGAGTATTCCGAACTGGTGAAAGTGAATACTTGCTAAATGGTCAACAATGTCGCCTAAAAGATATTATTGATTTGTTTATGGATTCTGGTTTAGGTAAAGAGGCATTCTCCATTATTAGTCAAGGAAAAGTGGAGGAAGTGCTCAATAGTAAGCCTGAAGAAAGACGAACAATATTTGAAGAAGCAGCTGGGATTCTGAAGTATAAAACAATGAAGAAAAAAGCAGAAACAAAGCTTCAAGAAACGACAGAAAATTTAAATCGCGTCAACGATATACTTCATGAATTGGAAGGGCAAATTGAGCCGTTACAAATCCAAGCGTCTATCGCGAAAGATTATTTAGAAAAGAAAAAAGACCTTGAACACCATGAAGTTGCATTAACAGTTTACGAAATTGGCGATTTGCATAGTAAATGGGAAAGAACAAAACAAGAGTTGGATAACTTAATTCAAAAAGAAGCAGAGTTAGCATTGAAAATCGAACATGATGAAACAAATCAGGAAAAAAACCGTTCACAACTAACAGCTCTTGATGATAAGATTGCTGAATTGCAATCACAGCTATTAACGACTACTAAAACACTTGAAAAATTAGAGGGTAGACGAGAAGTTTTAAAAGAAAGAAAACGAAATGCTACACAAAATACAGACCAGCTAAAAAATAATATAGCTGAGTTGAAAGCAAAACTGCAATCACTTCAAGACAAGCAAGTAAAGGTAAAAAAAGAAGTGGTTGAAAAAGAACAAACAGTTAAGCAATTAAAGGGCTTACTTACTGAAAAACGAAATAAATTAAGCATGCTAGATGATTCAATTGAAGATACGATTGAATCTCTAAAAAGTGATTATATTGAAGTATTAAATGAGCAAGCATCCGCTAAAAACGAAATCAATTATTTGAATCAACAATTAAATCAACAAATAATGAAAAGTAATCGTTTGGATGGAGAAAATGAGAAATATATCGAACAACGAAGTGAAATTACTCAAAAGCTCCACGAAGCCACAACCGAATTAAAAGAGGTAGAAAGTGCAATTTCAGAACAACTCGCATTGTATGATGAAATTCAAAAAAATATAGCATCCTTAAAAGAACAGTATGAATCACAGCTAGCAATGATAAACCAAGCAAATCAGTATATTCAAAAAGCTCAGGCAAGAAAAGAAACGTTAGAAGAAATGAATGATGACTATACTGGGTTTTATCATGGTGTTAAAGAAGTACTTAAAGCTAAAAATCATACTCTAGAAGGAATTGAAGGTGCGGTAGCTGAGTTAATTCAAGTGCCAAAACAATATGCAGTTGCAATTGAAACAGCTTTAGGAAGTGCGATGCAAAATATCGTCGTTCAAACGGAAGAGCATGGTCGTCGAGCTATTTCATTCTTAAAGAGAAGACAATTGGGACGAGCAACTTTTTTACCTTTGAGCGTAATGAAAGAAAAAAAAATACCTGCTCAACAACGTGCTATTTTAAATTCCCACCATGCATTTGCAGGTATTGCTGTTGAACTAATTGACTTTAAAGACCACCATTCCCCTGCTATACATTACTTACTTGGTAATATTGTTATTGCGAAGGATTTATCAGGTGCAAATGAAATAGCCAAGTTATTACAGTACCGTTATCGAATTGTTACACTCGATGGAGATGTTGTGAACCCAGGTGGCTCCATGACAGGTGGTGCATCAAAGCAAAATACCGCATCACTATTAACTCGTAAAAGTGAATTGGAAGATTTAAAGACAAAGATAATTGAAATGGAAACAAAAACAAAGCAGCTTGAGCAGGTTTGGGAAGGTGTTAGAACTAATTTAGTGAAAGAAGAAGAACGACTCCATCAAGTTAGAATAAATGGTGAAGAGTTAAGGGGAAGGCAAACCGATTTAGAAGCAGAAATTGCAAAAATCGAAATGAGTAAGAAAAATATTGACGAACGTCTTGCTATATATGATCTGGAAACATCTGAACTTAAAAATGAGAAAGATAAAATTAGTGAGAGACTGAAAAGTTTATCCAATATAACAGCAAATAGTGAGGAAAAAATTAAGCAATTAAATGAAAAAATCGAACGTTTAACAAAACAGAGAAATTCGGAAAGACAGTCTAAAGATTCATTAACAAAAGAAATATCTGAGTTATCGTCTGATTTGGCTGTTGCAAAAGAAAAACTATCCGCAACTATCAGTTACGCGGAATCTCTTGAGATTGAAATAAACGATACAAACACTACTACTCAATCATTACTAGATGATCTTAATTGGTTGGAAAATGAGATGACTGGCCATCATTCTAGTGAAGAACAATTAGAATTAGAAATTAAAGAACAGAAAAATGAGAGAGATAATATTGATGACTTACTTAATTCTAATCGTCAACAAAGAATGGAATTGCAAATTAAGGTAGAACAACTAGAAGCAGTATTAAAAGAGTGGAAGAGACTGCATCAAGGCACTAGTGTAATGTTAAAAGATACGGAAATTAAGACAAATCGCTTAGATGTAGAGCTAGATAATAAACTTCATAAACTAAGGGAGGAATATTCCCTATCTTATGAAGGAGCAAAAGAACAATATCCTCTTACTCTTTCTGTGGAAGAAACGCGTACAAAGGTAAAACTAATTAAAATAGAGATTGAGGAGTTAGGATCTGTTAACCTAGGAGCGATCGAAGAGTATGACAGAGTATATGAACGATATCATTTCTTATTAGAGCAACAGACAGATTTATCAGAGGCGAAAGCAGACTTATTCCGAGTAATGGATGAAATGGACGAAGAAATGGAGAGAAGGTTTAGTACTACTTTCTTTGAAATACAAAATCAATTTGAAGATGTTTTTCGTGCCTTATTTGGCGGAGGAAGAGCGGAATTGAAACTTACGAATCCTTCCGATATGCTAAATACAGGTGTTGATATTGTAGCCCAACCACCAGGAAAGAAATTGCAAAATTTAAGTTTATTATCAGGTGGAGAGCGGTCGTTAACAGCGATAGCATTGTTGTTTTCTATATTAAAAATCCGCCCTGTTCCTTTTTGTGTACTGGATGAAGTAGAAGCTGCACTAGACGAGGCAAATGTTCATAGATTTAGTTATTATTTACAAGAATTTAGTAAAGAAACACAATTTATCGTCATTACACATCGTCAAGGAACAATGCAAGGTGCGGATGTGTTGTATGGAGTTACGATGCAAGAATCAGGAGTCTCAAAAGTGGTGTCTGTTAAATTAGAAGATACGGCAGAAGTGGCGAAGATATAACGAAATGGGGTAGTAATCATGAGTTTTTTTAAGAAATTAAAAGAGAAGTTTACGACCCAAACCGATAATGTAACGGATAAATTTCGTAATGGTTTGGAAAAGACAAGAAATAGTTTCACTGGCAAAGTGAATGATTTAGTAGCTCGTTATCGTAAAGTAGATGAAGATTTCTTTGAAGAGTTAGAAGAAATACTTATACAAGCAGATGTTGGTTTTGAAACTGTATTGGAATTAGTAGAAGAATTAAAAACAGAAGTAAAGAGACGTAATATTAAAGACCCTAATGATGTTCAAGCAGTTATTTCCGAAAAACTAGTAGACATTTATCAATCAGGAGATGATTCAACTAATAAGCTGAATCTAGTGGAAGATGGATTGACAGTCATCTTATTTGTTGGAGTTAATGGTGTTGGAAAAACAACTACTATTGGGAAGCTCGCACATAAATTTAAACAAGAAGGAAAAAAAGTATTATTAGCAGCAGGAGACACATTCCGTGCCGGTGCTATTGAGCAACTAGAAGTATGGGGTGAACGTGTTGGTGTTGATGTTATTAAACAAGTAGAGGGATCTGATCCTGCTGCTGTTATGTTTGATGCATTGCAAGCAGCAAAATCTAGAAATGCAGATATACTGTTATGTGATACTGCAGGTCGTTTGCAAAATAAAGTCAATCTAATGAAAGAACTAGAGAAAGTAAAACGAGTAATTGAACGTGAGGTACCAGGTGCTCCACATGAAGTATTAATCGTTTTAGATGCTACTACTGGGCAAAACGCATTAATTCAAGCAAAGACCTTTAAAGAATCAACAAATGTTACAGGAATTGTATTGTCTAAACTCGATGGAACTGCTAAAGGTGGTATTGTTCTTGCTATTCGCAATGAATTAAAAATACCAGTGAAATTCGTAGGTCTGGGTGAGAAAGTAGATGATTTGCAAGAATTTGATGCTGAGAAGTATGTATATGGATTATTTTCAGACTTAATTGAGAAGGAAGCGTAGAGTACAACGCTTCCTTCTTCTTGACAAATGAATAGCTAGTATGTAAAATTTTAGTGTAAAGGTTTTTAACTTAACAAGGTGGGATCTACATGACGATGCTAGAGAAAACAACGCGGATTAATTTTCTATTCGATTTCTATCAGGCGTTGTTAACTCCAAAGCAACGCAGTTATATGACCCTATACTATCTTGATGACTATTCACTCGGAGAAATTGCGGAAGAATTTAATATTAGTCGGCAAGCAGTGTATGACAATATTAAACGTACTGAATCAATGCTTGAAGACTACGAAGAGAAATTAAGATTATTTCACAAATTTCAAGAGCGTGGTAAAATCATGAGACAATTGGATCTTTGTTTAAGTGAAGAAGATATCAATAAAGAGAAAATTGATCAATATTTGAATTTGCTCAAGGAATTGGATTAGGGGGCGGCAATATGGCATTTGAAGGTTTGGCCGACCGGCTGCAGGCAACTATGCAGAAAATCCGAGGCAAAGGTAAGGTTACAGAATCCGATGTTAAGGAAATGATGCGTGAAGTTAGACTAGCTTTACTCGAAGCAGATGTTAACTTTAAGGTTGTCAAACAATTTATTAAAAAAGTAAGTGAAAGAGCAGTTGGACAAGAAGTGATGAAAAGTCTCACTCCTGGCCAACAAGTTATAAAAGTAGTAAAAGAAGAATTAACAGAGTTAATGGGTGGGGAACAAAGTCAAATAGCTGTTGCTAAAAAACCGCCTACTGTAATTATGATGTCCGGCTTACAAGGAGCAGGTAAAACTACTTTTACAGGAAAACTAGCAAATCTGCTGCGCAAAAAGTATAATAGGAATCCACTTTTAGTAGCAGCTGATATTTATCGACCAGCTGCAATCAAGCAACTGGAAACGCTAGGTAAACAACTGAGCCTACCTGTGTTTTCACTTGGGGATCAGGTAAGTCCTGTAGAAATTGCTAGGCAAGCAATTGAAAAAGCAAAAGAAGAACATCATGATTATGTACTTATCGATACTGCAGGTAGACTTCATATTGATGATCAGTTAATGGATGAATTAAAGGAAATTAAAGAGGTTGCTAAACCTGACGAAATTTTCTTAGTTGTTGATGCGATGACTGGTCAAGATGCAGTAAATGTTGCACAGAGCTTTAATGAGCAATTAGAGATATCCGGTGTAGTATTAACTAAGCTGGATGGCGATACACGTGGAGGTGCAGCACTATCAATACGTGCCGTTACCAATAAGCCTATTAAATTTATTGGTACTGGGGAAAAGATGGATGCATTAGAACCTTTCCATCCTGAACGTATGGCTTCTCGAATTCTCGGTATGGGTGATATGCTGACACTTATTGAGAAGGCTCAAGCATCTGTTGATGAGGATAAAGCAAAAGAGTTAGAGAAGAAATTCCGCACAGCTTCTTTCACCTTAGATGATTTCTTAGAACAGTTAAGTCAAGTGAAAAATATGGGGCCACTCGATGAATTATTAAAAATGATGCCTGGAGCAAATAAAATAAAAGGCATGAACAATTTGCAAGTCGATGAGAAGCAAATTGGTCATGTAGAAGCAATTATTCGCTCTATGACTACAAAAGAAAAGCTCGAACCAGAAATAATTAATGCTAGTAGACGTCGTAGAATTGCAAAAGGGAGTGGAACAACCGTTCAAGAAGTAAATAGACTTCTGAAGCAATTCGAAGAGATGAAAAAAATGATGAAGCAAATGACAGGAATGCAAGGAAAAGGCAAGAAAAAAGGCTTTAAATTTCCATTTATGTAATATTTTTTTCGTTCTGTTAAGAAAAAATACTTTACAGCAAAAAATACTTTTGATATTATAATATCTTGTGTGAAACTATTCGGAGGTGCTAGTAAAAATGGCAGTAAAAATTCGTTTAAAACGTATGGGAGCAAAAAAATCTCCTTTCTATCGTATTGTTGTAGCTGATTCTCGTTCACCACGTGATGGACGTATTATTGAAGAAATCGGAACTTATAATCCGGTTGCACAACCAGCTCAAATCGCAATTAAAGAAGAGTTGGCATTAAAATGGTTACAAGATGGTGCAAAACCTTCTGATACAGTTCGTAACCTTTTCTCCACTCAAGGCATTTTGGAAAAATTCCATAACGCTAAACATAGCAAATAATTGTGATAGATATGCAAAATCTAATCTTGTCGATTGTAAAGCCGATTGTTGATTATCCCGACGATGTTCGGGTGAGTGTAAATGAGGAAGAGCATCGTATTACTTACCATTTGAATGTCAATGAACAGGATATTGGGAAAGTAATTGGACGACATGGTAGAGTTGCGAAAGCAATTAGAACCGTTATCTACGCAGCAGCAGGATTAAAACAACATAAGAAGGTTTATTTAGAAATCGACGAATAGGGAGGCTTAAACACCTCCCTTTTTCTGTATAAATTTAAGGTATACATATTATAATGAGCGGAGGATGATATGATGAGAATTCTCCAAACTGTTTCTGTAAAACAAATATTAACGGAAACGAGTAAGAATAATTTACTAGAAAAATTTAAACATAATAAACAGCAACTGAAAAAAGAATGTGATCAATTATTATTTGAAATGCGAAAGATGGAAAGAACTCGTAAAATGGTATCTGGTAGTTTAAAGTCCCAATTTGACAAGGAAATCGATATCCGCAAAGAGAAAGTAAAATTAATTGAATTTCAAATGGAACAATTAGAAATATTACCATTAGGTAGTGAACTCCATGACCAAGAGGTTCAAGCGATTATCGACGTACAAGTAGGAGATAATTGGAATGAAATTAATAATGGAAAAACTATTGTAGTAAAAGATGGTATTGTTACAGAAATTCGTGAAAGGTGAGTGAGAGTTTGGAGAGTTGGTTTAACGTTGGGAAAATCGTAAATACCCATGGAATTCAAGGAGAAGTAAGAGTAATTTCGAGGACTGATTTTCCGGAAGAAAGATATACACCTGGAAACCACCTTCATCTTTTTATCCCAGGTCAAAAGCAGCCAATCGATGTAGTCGTCAAAACCCATAGAAGGCATAAAAATTTTGATTTACTAAGTTTTGAAGGTTTAAATAATATTAATGACGTAGAAAAGTGGAAAAATGGTATTTTAAAGGTGACAAAGGAGCAGTTACAAGAGTTACCTGAAGGTGAATACTATTTTCATGAAATTATCGGATGTGACGTTGAAACAGTCGATGGTGAACATATAGGAAAAGTAATAGAAATATTATCCCCTGGTGCTAATGATGTATGGGTTGTGAAGCCGGATAATGGTAAAGAAATACTTATACCATATATAGATGAGGTTGTTTTGAGTGTTTCAGTTGCAGACAAAAAAATTACAATTGAACCGATGGAAGGATTAATTCCATGATGAAAATTGATGTTTTATCCCTTTTCCCAGAAATGTTTACAGGTGTATTAGGATCATCGATTTTAAAGAAAGCAGCTGAAAAAGAAGCGGTTTCATACCAAATTATAAACTTCCGAGATTTCTCTGATAACAAGCACCAATCAGTTGATGACTACCCATATGGTGGTGGAGCAGGAATGGTATTAAAACCACAACCTATTTTTGATGCAGTAGATCATCTGAAGGAACAATCCCAAACAAAACCAAGGGTAATTCTACTATGCCCCCAAGGAGAACAATACACTCAACAAAAAGCAGAAGAATTCGCAAAGGAAAGTCACCTAATTTTTATTTGTGGACATTATGAAGGCTATGATGAACGGATACGAGAGCACGTAGTTACAGATGAAATTTCCATTGGAGATTATATATTAACAGGTGGAGAATTAGGTGCAATGGTAATGATTGATTCCATTGTACGATTAATTCCAGGTGTACTAGGTAATGATGACTCACCAATTCAAGATTCGTATTCAACTGGCCTGTTAGAACATCCTCATTATACTAGACCAGCAGATTTCAGAGGGTTGAAAGTACCTGATGTTTTATTATCTGGTAACCATCAAAAAATTCATGAGTGGCGAGAAAGCGAATCTTTAAATCGAACAAAAACAAGAAGACCAGATTTATATGATAAATATTTACGATCAAAAAACAATAAATAGTAATCATTTTTTCTAAAAGTATAATTGCAATCAAAAAGCGTGTATGTTAATATATTCTTTGTGACTAAGGACTAAATAAAGTCTTAGGTCTGGAACAACGGTGTTCCGCTGCAAGGGATATTGTTTGCATGAACGTCGGTTGGAAGGAGATGAATACGATGCACAAAATTATTGAAGAAATTACAAAAGACCAGCTTCGCAATGATTTACCAGCTTTTCGTCCTGGTGATACAGTACGTGTACATGTTAAAGTAGTAGAAGGTACTCGTGAGAGAATCCAGTTGTTCGAAGGTGTTGTAATCAAACGTCGTGGTGGTGGAATTAGTGAAACTTTCACTGTTCGTAAGATTTCTTACGGAGTAGGAGTTGAGCGTACATTCCCTGTACACACACCAAGAATTGCGAAACTAGAAGTAGTGCGTCGCGGTAAAGTTCGCCGTGCGAAACTTTACTATCTACGTGAATTACGTGGTAAAGCAGCTCGTATTAAAGAAATCCGCTAAAATTATATTTTTACGGAATATAAAAGCAAAAGAAGTAAAAGGGGCTTGGGTACAAGCTCCTTTTATTTTTGGTTAAACTTTTATTACAGTTAAACTTACTGTACAATAGGGTATACATAAAAAAATATAGGCTGCATTTAATGGATGGATGGTGAAATGAATGGTAAAAGGGAAAAATGAATTATGGGAATGGACGAAGGCACTTTTAATTGCAATTGGTTTAGCTGCAGTGATTCGCTACTTCCTATTTGCGCCAATCGTTGTGGATGGGCATTCTATGATGCCAACTTTACATAATGGAGATCGTATGATAGTTAATAAACTGGGAAAACCTGAGCGATTCGATATTATTGTATTTCACGCGCCAGAACAGAAAGACTATATTAAACGAGTAATCGGCCTCCCTGGTGATACAGTGGAATATAAAAATGATGTGTTATACATAAATGGGGTTGCATATGAAGAACCTTACTTAGATAAATATAAAGCACAAGTAAAGGACGGCCCTCTCACACAAGATTTTAAATTAGAAGATTTACCAAGTGGCCATAAAACTGTTCCTGAAGGTGAATTGTTTGTAATGGGGGATAACCGCCGTTCTAGTAAGGACAGTAGGCATATAGGTACTATTCCTATGGACAAAGTAATTGGTGACACCAGTGTTGTCTATTGGCCTATTAAAGATATTAGATATGTTAAGTAGTAATGGAGGTATATTTTCATGACAATACAATGGTTTCCAGGGCATATGGCAAAGGCGCGCCGCGAGGTTACGGAAAAGCTGAAACTAGTAGATATAATCTTTGAACTAGTTGATGCTCGAATACCTATTTCATCCTCCAATCCAATGTTACAAGATATCATTCAGCAAAAACCAAAATTAGTTTTATTAAATAAAGCTGATATTGCAGATCAGAAATTAACTAACCGTTGGATCAAACATTACGAAGAGCAAGGAGTTAGAGCATTAGCTATTAACTCACAGGCTGGTAGTGGAATTAAAGATATTGTTTCGACTTCGAGGATTATACTTCATGATAAACTAGAACGACAAAAGGCAAAGGGATTAAGACCTCGTGCCATTAGAGCAATGATTATTGGGATTCCGAATGTTGGTAAATCCACTTTGATAAATCGTCTAGCAAAACGAAATATTGCTAAGACAGGTAACACACCTGGTGTAACAAGATCTCAACAATGGATAAAAGTTGGTAAGGAACTAGAGTTACTAGATACACCTGGAATACTTTGGCCAAAATTCGAAGATCCAGAGATTGGCTATAAATTAGCACTTACAGGAGCAATAAAGGATACGTTATTAGATATGCAAGATATTGCTGTGTTTGGTTTGAATTATTTAAAAGCTAACTATGAAGAACGCTTAATAGATCGATATCAGTTATCAGAAATACCAGATGAAATAGCAGCCCTCTTTGATCAAATAGGGACGTTTAGGGGTTGTTTAACATCAGGAGGAGAAGTAGATTACGATAAGACTGCTGAAGTAATCGTACGGGATATACGAATGCAAAAGCTAGGTAATATTACACTGGATTTACCAGAAGTAGCTCCTGTATAATTTAGACCCCACTAGTTGGGGTCTAAATTTTTTATTGGATTCAACCGATATTAATTAGTAGAGAGGATAAGTTGTAATGAAAAGACTATCGATTCAAGAAGTAAAGACCATATTACAAACAATAGAAAACCAAGATGATCCCTTCCTAGCTCAATTTAAAAATGATTCTCGAAAAGGGGTCCAACAATTGCTAGCTAAATGGCAAAAAAATAGAGAGCAGGAGCTAGCTGATTGGGACCATTATAAATCCATGATGAAATATGAAAACAAAGCTAGAGTACAAGGATATAACATGATTGCGGGGATTGATGAGGTAGGGCGTGGTCCATTAGCTGGTCCCGTTGTTTCAGCTGCGGTTATTTTACCAGCAAATTGCTACATTCGCGGACTTAATGATTCAAAGAAATTGAATGAAAATAAACGAGAAGAACTATACGAGCATATTAAAACACAAGCCATCTCTATTGGTATCGGTGTTGTAGATGCTAATGATATTGATCAAATTAACATTTACGAAGCAACAAAAAAATCAATGCAATTAGCAATTCTTAACCTAAATGTCGAACCAGATTTTCTGCTTATTGATGCGGTTAAATTAAACAGTATTTATCCAGAAGAATCTATTGTTAAAGGTGATGCAAACAGTGTTTCCATTGCTGCTGCATCCATAATTGCCAAAGTTACAAGAGATAGGATGATGAAGAAGTTTCATCAACTATATCCAGAATATCATTTCGATAAAAACATGGGCTACGGAACTCAAATTCACTTAGATGCGATTAATAAATACGGACCATGTGAAATTCACCGAAAAACATTTGCTCCTATAAAAAAAGATATATAGTTGTAAGGGGGAATTGTATATGAGGTTGCAAGCTTCCTTCCAATCACTGTTGGAAAAATCAATTTTTAAAAATAAAACTCCTTTGCAGTTTAGTGTGAATCAAATTTTTCATGGAAAAGTATCGAAACTATTTCCAGGTTCGTTTGCAGAAATAAAACTAAGGGAACAAAAAATGATTGCAAAACTGGAAGTGCCACTAGTTAATGGGAAGGGGTATTGGTTTCAGGTCATCTCTAATGATAGTGAAGTTAAATTGAGAATGTTACCAACAAAAATTGAAAATAATAACGGATTGCTACAATACATGAATATTCCGAATACGAAGACGAACAAAGCACTTTTGCGTTTTTTACAGGAACATAATTTCCCTCTATCTAAAAATGACATAGCTCAAATTAGTCATTTATTGACTTTATCTAAGGATATGGAAAAAAGCTTGCAAGTAGTACGCATGATGCACACGCATAATATGGCATTTAATGAAAAAATATTTCTCTCTTTACTGTCAGCGAATAAGGATATATCCTTTACAAATCTCCTTGCCTCTCTCCAGGATGCTCTTCTTGTTGAGAGAAACAAAACGGACTCAAGTCATAAATTGTTAACCCATTTAGAAGTGATGAGAACCAATAATGTGTTGTCAGGAAATAGTAATCTTGAATTAGCACAGATGCTGAAAATTGCCCATAACCAGACTGGTGCATTTTATGAAGCTAATGTATTACATAATGAATTGAATAAAGAGTCGATTCAGCATTCTTTAAAGCCATTATTAGTACAACTATTACAAGATGACTCTATTTCGATGAAGACAAGAGAAATTGTAGAACAAATGTTATATAGAATGAATGGGATGCAGATAGTATCTAATGATTCTAATGGATTCCAGCAACTTATGTACGAAGTACCGATAAATTTGGCAGGACATAAAACCGATTTAACGATGCAATGGTCGGGGAAAAAGACAAAAGATGGTACAATTAGTGCTGACTTCTGCAGAATAATATTTTACTTAGATTTACAATATGTTCACGAAACTATAGTAGATATGCAAGTGCAAAATCGCATCGTCACAGTGAATATATTTAATGAAAATGAACATATCAAAGCGTTAGCACAACCATTTATCGAACCATTACAAACAGGACTAAAGGCTATAGGATATCAATTAGCAACAGTCCATTTTTCAGGATCTCAAATAAATAATTCGAAGAAAGAAAAGAAATTTATGTCTGTTCATCAACCATATTCAGGAGTTGATATACGAATATGAAATCACAGCAACCTAATAGAAATAGGCTTGAAGCAGTTGCACTTAGTTATGATGTTGAAACTAACCATGCACCACGTATAATTGGGAAAGGTAAAGGATTCGTAGCCGAAAATATTATAAAAAAAGCACATGAAAACAACATACCAATTCAAGAAGATTCAACCCTGTTAGAATTATTAAGTCAAATAAATATTAACGAAACAATACCCGAAGAATTATATAAAGCAGTTGCAGAAGTTTTTGCGTTTGTTTATAAAATTGACCAAATAAATAAACAATAGTAATATCTTAAAAATTATAATATTGGACATATTGAAATCGTTTTAATACAATATAGATGGCAATTTATTTTTTTATTGTATGATTGGAGGATGGAGAATGAATATCCACGAATATCAAGGTAAAGAAATCCTCAGAAAATATGGGGTTACAGTACCTAACGGAAAAGTTGCTTTCACTGTTGAGGAGGCTGTCGAGGCAGCTAAGGAACTTGGCACTGAAGTTTGTGTAGTAAAAGCACAAATCCATGCTGGGGGTAGAGGGAAAGCTGGCGGAGTAAAAGTTGCGAAGAATCTTGATGAAGTTCGTACATATGCCGATGAAATACTAGGAAAAACGTTAGTAACTCATCAAACAGGACCATCAGGTAAAGAAGTAAAACGATTATTGATTGAAGAAGGCTGTGACATTAAGAAGGAGTATTATGTAGGCCTCGTTGTTGATCGAGCAACTGACCGTGTCGTTTTAATGGCTTCAGAAGAAGGTGGCACAGAAATCGAAGAAGTTGCAGAGAAAACACCAGAAAAGATATTTTACGAAACAATCGATCCTGTCGTAGGGTTAACTGGATTCCAAGCTAGAAGAATAGCGTTTAATATTAATATTCCAAAAGAATTAGTTGGAAAAGCGGCAAAATTCATGATGAGCCTTTACAATGCATTTGTGGAAAATGATTGTTCTATCGCTGAAATTAATCCTTTAGTTGTAACAGGTGATGGAAATGTAATGGCACTAGATGCGAAATTGAATTTTGATTCCAATGCATTATTCAAGCATAAGGATATTGTCGAATATCGAGATTTGGATGAGGAAGATCCGAAAGAAATTGAAGCATCTAAATATGACCTTAGCTATATTTCTTTAGATGGAAATATTGGTTGTATGGTAAATGGTGCAGGTCTAGCAATGGCAACAATGGATATAATTAAGCATTATGGTGGCGATCCTGCGAACTTCCTAGATGTAGGTGGCGGTGCTACTGCAGAAAAAGTTACGGAAGCGTTTAAAATTATCCTTTCAGATGAAGCTGTGAAAGGAATTTTCGTTAATATCTTCGGTGGTATTATGAAGTGTGACGTTATTGCTACAGGTGTAGTAGAAGCAGCAAAACAAATTGATCTAGATGTACCACTTGTTGTAAGACTAGAAGGTACAAATGTAGACTTAGGTAAGAAGATACTACAAGAATCAGGATTAAATATTATTGCTGCGGAATCAATGGCGGATGGCGCAGAGAAAATTGTCGAATTAGTAGGATAATAGCTTATTAAATGAAGATTAGAAGAGAGTAAATGTCTTCCGTAAGAATTTTGAAAGGCAGGGAAAAAAATGAGTGTATTTGTCGATAAAAATACAAAAGTAATCGTACAAGGAATTACAGGATCAACAGCATTGTTTCATACAAAACAAATGTTAGAGTATGGAACGAAAATTGTAGGCGGAGTAACACCTGGAAAAGGTGGAACAGAAGTTGAAGGTGTTCCTGTTTTTAATACAGTTGCCCAAGCAGTTGAAGAAACAGGTGCAAATGCTTCTGTTATATATGTGCCTGCACCATTTGCTGCTGATGCAATTCTAGAAGCTGTTGATGCTGAATTAGATCTAGTTATATGTATTACAGAACATATTCCAGTACTAGATATGGTGAAAGTGAAACGTTATATGGAAGGTAAGAAAACACGTCTTATTGGACCAAACTGTCCAGGAGTTATTACAGCAGATGAATGTAAAATTGGTATTATGCCAGGATATATTCATACAAAAGGTCATGTTGGTGTAGTTTCCAGATCAGGAACATTAACATATGAAGCGGTACATCAATTAACTCAAGCAGGAATCGGACAAACAACTGCTGTAGGTATTGGTGGTGACCCTGTAAATGGGACGAATTTTATCGATGTACTAAAAGAATTTAATGCGGATTCTGAAACTGAAGCCGTTATCATGATCGGTGAAATCGGAGGTACTGCAGAAGAGGAAGCTGCCCGTTGGGTGAAAGCGAATATGACAAAACCAGTAGTTGGCTTTATTGGTGGGCGTACTGCACCTCCAGGAAAACGTATGGGTCATGCTGGAGCTATTATCTCAGGCGGTAAAGGAACTGCAGATGAGAAAATTCGCGTTATGAATGAATGCGGAATACAAGTAGCAGAAACTCCATCTGTTATCGGGGAAACACTGATTAAAGTATTAAAAGAACAAAATCTTTATGATAAATGTAAAACCCATTAATTAGTTAAAGGGATGCCTCTACAATATAGTAGAGGCCCCTTTTTACATACAATAAAAGAAAGGAGCTTGATTTCTATATTTAGGGAAAGACTATTTCATCTTGTACATATTCGACATTTGTCGAGTAGCGAGATTAGAAAAATACTTAAAGTTGACCCTCAATTAACCAACCTTTATAATATGTCTTCATCCGAACTTCAACAAATTCTCCAAATAAATTCCGACAAAATGAAGCTAGTTCTGCAAGAATTTTCAAAAGTGAATGTGAAGAAGTTGTTATCACTATACAAATCTAGAAATATTCATTATATGACTTACTTTGATAGTGAATACCCTTATATGTTAAAAGAAATTTATAACCCTCCTTTATGCTTATTTTATATAGGTAATAAGACTTTACTAGAGCGACCAGCTCTTGCTGTAGTAGGAGCACGTGATGCCAGTTTAGAGGCATTTCATTCTATTAATATGATTTTACCTGGATTGATTAAAGAAAATATTGTAATTGTGAGTGGGCTTGCAAAGGGAACAGATACAATTGCACATGAAGGCGCAATTGCAAACGGAGGAAAAACGATTGCCGTTCTTGGAGGCGGATTCTTTCATTTATATCCGAGTGAAAATAAAGAACTTGCAAATGTTATTGCTCGCGAACATTTACTTCTTTCAGAGTATCCACCATTATGGAAACCAGAGAAGTGGTATTTTCCGATGCGGAACAGAATTATTAGTGGTCTTTCAATTGGAACCCTTGTTATTCAAGCGAAGAAAAGAAGTGGATCGTTAATAACAGCTGATATGGCTTTAGAATCAGGAAGAGAAGTATTTGCAATTCCAGGTCCTATTACGGAAACATTATCAGAAGGAACGAACCACTTAATTCAACAAGGTGCAAAACTTGTCACAAATAGTTCTGATATACTAGAAGAATTACAATTAGATATGTTCTGATGTGTTTTAAGATTGGATATAATAAGTAAATATAAAATTTAAAAAACTTGCAATTACTTGGATAGTAGGATAAATTTTCAAATGACGAGTAATCGAAATTTTCTAATGTATAAATTCATTTCATTGACAAAATGAAATGAGCCATTTAGTATTTACTCTGATTCATTAGAAGGGATTTCAAATTCCTTCAAGGAGGATTGTGCATGTCGGATTTTTTAGTAATTGTGGAATCGCCAGCTAAAGCGAAAACAATTGAACGATATTTAGGAAAAAAATATAGAGTGAAAGCATCCATGGGGCATATTCGTGATTTACCGAAAAGCCAAACGGGTGTAGATGTAGAAAATAACTATGAACCAAAATATATTACAATAAGGGGTAAAGGCCCAGTTTTAAAGGAACTTAAAACAGCTGCTAAAAAAGCGAAAAAAGTATACCTAGCTGCTGACCCGGACAGAGAGGGAGAAGCAATTGCTTGGCACCTTGCTCATAGTCTTGGTGTTAATTCTGAATCAGATTGTCGGGTAGTCTTTAATGAAATAACAAAAGATGCAGTTAAAGAAGCTTTTAAGCATCCACGACCAATTAATATGGATTTAGTAGATGCCCAACAAGCCCGTAGAATTTTGGATAGACTTGTAGGCTATAATATTAGCCCTTTATTATGGAAAAAAATAAAAAAAGGCTTAAGTGCAGGTCGTGTACAATCTGTAGCAGTTAGGTTAATCATTGATCGTGAAAAAGAAATTGCAAATTTTATACCTGAAGAGTATTGGTCCATTGATGCTGAGTTTTTAAAGGGAAAAGAAAACTTCCAAGCCGCTTTTTATGGCATTAATAATAAAAAAACAAAACTTAGTTCAAAAGAAGATGTTGATTCTGTAATGTCAAAAATAAATGGGAATCAATTTGAAGTAGTATCGGTAGTGAAGAAAGAGAGATTGAGAAATCCATCCTTACCTTTTACAACATCATCTTTACAACAGGAAGCCGCTAGAAAGTTAAATTTCCGTGCTAAAAAAACAATGATGTTAGCTCAACAATTATATGAAGGTATTGATCTTGGGAACGAAGGAACAGTAGGTCTTATCACATATATGCGTACTGATTCAACGAGAATTTCTGAGTTAGCACAAAACGAAGCTGTTGAAGTAATATCTTCTTTATTTGGTAATCAATATGTAAAGAATGGTAATCAAAAAGCGAAGAAACAAGCTAATACACAAGATGCTCACGAAGCAATTAGACCTACAAGTGCAATACGGGAACCAAATTCCGTAAAATCATTTTTAAGTAGAGATCAATTTAGATTGTATAAATTAATATGGGAGCGATTCGTTGCAAGTCAAATGGCTCCTGCAATTATGGATACAATGGCAGTTACTTTGAAAAATGGTGAAGTGTATTATCGAGCAAATGGATCAAAAATTAAGTTCCATGGTTTCATGAAGTTATATATTGAAGGTACTGATGATCAACAAGAAGAAAAGGAAAATATGTTACCAGAACTTGTTGAAGGTGATATAGTAAAAGCAGAAAAACTGGAACCGAAACAACATTTCACACAACCACCACCAAGATATACAGAAGCAAGGCTCGTTAAAACGCTTGAAGAACTAGGAATTGGAAGACCTTCCACTTTTGCTCCTACTCTTGATACGATTCAACGACGTGGCTATGTTGCACTTGATAACAAAAGATTTATTCCTACAGAACTAGGGGAAATCGTCCATGAAATGATTGTAGAATTTTTCCCTGAAATTATAAATGTTGAATTTACCGCTCAAATGGAAAAGTCACTTGATGAGATTGAAGAAGGAAAGATTGAATGGGTAAGTATTATTGATGATTTTTACAAAGGTTTTGAGAAAAAATTAAAAGTTGCAGAAGAAGAAATGGAGAAAGTAGAAATAAAGGATGAACCTGCAGGAGAAGATTGTGAGAATTGTGGGCATCCAATGGTGTTTAAGATGGGCCGTTTCGGCAAGTTTATGGCATGTAGTAACTTCCCTGATTGTAGAAATACAAAACCAATTGTAAAACATATTGATGTCAAATGCCCTAAATGTAGTGAAGGAAATGTAATTGAAAGGAAAAGTAAAAAGAAAAGGATTTTTTATGGTTGCGACCGTTACCCTGAATGTGATTTCCTTTCTTGGGATAAACCTATAGCAAGACATTGTCCGAAATGTCAAGATATGCTCGTAGAAAAGAAACTGAAAAAAGGTATACAAGTTCAATGTGTCCAATGCGATTATAAGGAACAAACCGTTCAATAATCTTAATGCTAGAAATAATTCGAAACTTTGTGAAAAATTTGTAACATTCATTGCAAAGGCTGCTAAATTATGTTAATATTTAGTAGCCTTTGTGAGGTGGATAATAATGGATAAGACTACTAATGGATTTGTAAATTCCTTTATAGAATACTTGCAAATTGAAAAGAACTATTCGGAGAATACGATTAATTCGTATAAAAAAGATATAGAACAATTTTTATTATTTTTACATGCTGAGGGAATAGTTGTTACTGACGTTGAATATTTTAATGCGCGCTTATACGTTACAGAACTATACCACCAGAAAATATCTAGAGCAAGTGCAGCAAGAAAGATATCATGTATACGAAGTTTTTATAAATTTCTATTAAGGGAACAAATTGTCATGGAGAATCCATTTGCATTAGTAATTCAGCCGAAAAAAGAAAAGAAACTCCCGAGCTTTTTTTATGAAGAAGAATTAGAACTACTATTTGATGTTTGTAGAGAACCAACGCCACTAAAAATACGAGACCTTGCTTTACTAGAATTACTTTATGCAACAGGAATCCGTGTTAGTGAGTGTGCTAATATTCAATTAAGTGATATTGATTTTGATATTGGAACTATTCTTGTAAAAGGAAAAGGGCGGAAAGAACGCTATGTCCCCTTTGGTAGCTTCGCTCATGAAGCTATACAAAAATACATTGAAGAAGGTAGAAGTGTTTTAATGCAAGAAAAAGAAAAGCACACCTTCTTTTTTGTAAATTCACGTGGTGGACCACTAACTACTAGAGGGATTCGATATATCCTTTCTAAAATAATCGAATCGGCTGCTCTTACAGGCAAAATCCATCCCCATATGCTTCGCCACACATTTGCCACTCATATGCTTAATAATGGAGCAGATATGCGTACTGTTCAAGAATTACTTGGTCATGATAATTTATCTTCAACACAAGTATATACACATATTACAAAAGAACATTTAAGAAAAACATATATGAACCATCACCCACGTGCTTAAAAAATAATGAGCAGGAAGGAGATATTATGGATCAATTTCATGCAACTACAATTTTTGCTGTTCAACATGATGGAAAAAGTGCAATGGCTGGAGATGGACAAGTGACGTTTGGAAACGCAGTTGTGATGAAACATACTGCAAAGAAAGTACGGAAATTGTTTAATGGAAAAGTAATTGCAGGATTTGCTGGATCAGTTGCGGATGCCTTTACTCTGTTTGAAAAATTTGAGGGAAGACTACAAGAATTCAATGGAAATTTACAACGTGCCGCTGTTGAACTTGCAAAAGAGTGGCGTAGTGATAAAGTATTGCGAAAACTAGAAGCAATGTTAATCGTAATGGATAAGGATAACTTATTACTTGTTTCTGGTACAGGTGAGGTAATCGAACCTGATGATGGCATACTTGCTATTGGTTCTGGTGGGAATTATGCATTATCTGCAGGACGTGCACTAAAACATTACTCGGGAGAACATTTAACTGCGAGAGAAATAGCGAAGGCTTCTCTTGAGATTGCTGCAGATATTTGTGTGTACACAAATAGAAACATTATTGTTGAAGAACTTTAACTCAAAGGAATGTAACCCAATCTTTTATTTATATCAAAGGAGGGGACAATTTGGTAACTGAAATAAAGGGGTTAAATATGACTCCACGCCAAATCGTTGAGAAACTTGATCAATATATTATTGGACAGAAAGAGGCGAAAAGAGCTGTTGCTGTTGCACTCAGAAATCGATATCGCCGTGGAAAGCTTGATCCGAATTTAAGAGATGAGATCATACCTAAGAACATTCTTATGATTGGTCCTACCGGAGTAGGTAAAACAGAAATTGCTAGACGCATGGCAAAACTAGTTGGTGCTCCGTTTGTAAAGGTCGAAGCCACTAAATTTACAGAAGTAGGCTATGTGGGTAGAGATGTGGAATCAATGGTACGCGATTTAATGGAGACATCTGTACGAATTGTAAAAGAAGAAAAGATGTTAGAAGTAAGAAGTCAAGCAGAGAAACAAGCTAATAGCAGACTGGTGGAATTATTAGTACCAGCTAAGAAGAAGTCAGAAAGCTTTAAAAATCCATTTGAGATGATATTTGGTAATCAACAGCAGGAACAAGATGATCAAAGCTCTCAAGAAGAAATGAACTTAAGAGACCGTCGAAGAGTTATTGCTGAAAAACTTGCAAATGGCGAATTAGAAGATTCAATTGTACAAGTAGAAGTAGAAGAACAACAACCTTCTATGTTCGATATGTTACAAGGATCTGGTATGGAACAAATGGGCATGAACATGCAGGATGCTTTCAGTAGTCTAATGCCGAAAAAAAAGAAAAAAAGAAAATTGCCTGTTAAAGATGCAAGAGTTGTATTGACGAATGATGAAGCTCAGAAACTAATTGATATGGATGAAGTCTCTCAAACGGCAATTAGAAGAGCAGAGCAAACAGGTATTATTTTTATCGATGAGATCGATAAAATTGCAAGTAAAGGTAATTCATCATCTTCTGCGGATGTATCGAGAGAAGGGGTCCAACGTGATATTCTTCCAATCATCGAAGGTTCCACTGTAGTTACAAAATACGGACCAGTGAAAACAGATCATATTCTATTTATTGGTGCAGGCGCATTTCATATTTCGAAACCTTCTGACTTGATTCCGGAACTTCAAGGTCGTTTTCCTATTAGAGTGGAACTAGAGAAATTATCTGTGGAAGATTTTGTGAGTATTTTAACTGAGCCAGATAATGCATTAATTAAGCAATACATAGCATTAATGGCAACAGAAGGTATACAAATCGAATTTTCTGACGATGCTATTCACAGACTTGCTGAAATAGCGTTTAATGTTAATCAGGAGACAGATAATATCGGTGCTAGAAGATTGCACACTATCATGGAAAAATTACTAGAAGACTTATCGTTTGAAGCGCCCGATGTTACATTGGAGCTAGTGAAAATAACACGTGCTTATGTGGATGAAAAACTAAATGCGATTTCTAAAGATAAAGATTTGAGTCAATTTATCTTATAATGTTTTAAATCAAAATTATCAGGGTAAGATATTACTGAGAATTCTAATTAATTAAAAATCAAACTACTGATTATCGTTTATATAGAATAATATTAGGAGGAAATCTAATGGAATTATTATCAAGAACAAGAACAATTAATGCAATGCTCCAAAAAGCTGCAGGAAAACCGGTAAATTTTAAAGAAATGTCAGAAACTCTAAGTCAGGTGATTAATGCGAACATTTTCATTCTTAGTCGTCGTGGAAAATTAATTGGTTACGCTGTAAATCAACAAATTGAAAATGAAAGAATGAAAAAAATGCTCGAAGAAAGACAATTTCCTGAAGAGTATACGAAGAGTCTATTTAACATTACAGAAACATCTTCTAATATCGGAGTGGATAGTGAGTATACAGCGTTCCCTGTAGAAAACAAAGATTTATTTAGCAATGGTTTAACAACAATCGTTCCTATTATTGGAGGCGGTGAACGTCTAGGCACACTTCTACTTTCTCGTCTTGAACAAAACTTCCAAGATGATGATTTAATCTTAGCAGAATATGGTGCAACAGTAGTAGGTATGGAAATTCTTCGTGAAAAAGCAGAAGAAATTGAGGAAGAGGCTAGAAGTAAAGCTGTTGTACAAATGGCGATTAGCTCACTATCGTATAGTGAATTAGAAGCTATTGAACATATTTTTGAAGAGTTGAATGGCAGCGAAGGATTATTAGTAGCATCAAAAATTGCAGATCGTGTAGGAATTACACGCTCCGTAATTGTTAATGCATTGAGAAAGCTTGAAAGTGCTGGAGTAATCGAATCACGTTCACTTGGGATGAAAGGTACATATATAAAAGTCCTAAATTCTAAATTCCTACAAGAACTTGATAAGTTAAAGTCTAATTAAATAATTAAATAGTATAGCAATAATAAAAGTTACTGGACTTTAGTCTGGTAACTTTTTCTTTGTTTTGTGGGCAAAAAGCGCTAAAAATATGGGTGTCTAAAGTACTATTTTCTATAATTTGGACAAGATTGTCACAAATCCGGTCCGACATATATAGACGAAATATGACAAAAATAATACAATGAGATAGATGTGTAATGAATGTGTAATGAAATATATATAAAGTGATTATTTGTATTAATTTCGTAATGTAAAAAAACGGTGGTGTTAAATATTGAATTTATTTTCAAACAATATTAGCTTACTTGAAAAAGGATTAGATTATTCTGCATTAAAGAATAAAACAATTGCGCAAAATATTGCGAATGTAGATGTGCCTAATTACAAAAAGAAAACAGTTAGTTTTAAAGAAGTTCTTGCTGATTCAACTAAACATATCGATACTTATAGAAGCGATCCTCGTCACTTCCCAATCTCCCTTAAAAACAGCAGTCCTACTATCCAAACTTCTACCAATTGGCAGTACCACCACAACGGAAATAATGTCGATATAGATAAGGAAATGTCGGATCTTGCAACGAATCAAATTTACTATCAAGCATTAGTAGAAAGAATTAATGGGAAATTCTCAACTCTTCAGAATGTCATAAAAGGAGGTAGGTAGGATGTCTCTTTTTCAGAGTATGGGTATTACATCATCAGCATTAACAGCACAACGCCTAAGAATGGATGTTATTTCTTCTAATATGGCAAATGTTGATTCAACAAGAGGGAAACTTGTAAATGGAGAATGGCAACCTTATACAAGGAAAATGGTTGTGATGGAGCCGAATGAGCAATCATTTGCTTCTGTACTACAATCTGTTAGAGGTAACCAAAATGATAAAAACAATTTAAATGGTGTACGAGTATCAAACATAGTGGAAGATGATTCTCCGTACCGACTTGAATATAATCCTTCTCATCCTGATGCGAATGATGAAGGATATGTACAGTTACCTAATGTAGATCCATTGAGAGAAATGGTTGATTTAATAAGTGCAACAAGATCTTATGAAGCAAATGTTACAGTACTTAATGCAACGAAATCTATGTATGTGAAAGCTTTGCAAATCGGTAAGTAAAAGGAGGATTCGTGTTGGCTATTAACAGTGTTAGTATCGCAAACTTACAGCCCATTAATCTAAATAATAACAGTAAACAGTTATCAAAAAAATCACAGGTTAGTTTCAATGAAATATTAAAAGCAGCTGTTAACAATGTGAACGATGCACAGGTGCAATCAGATATTGCGACAGAAAAATTAATTAAAGGCGAAAAAATTGAACTACATGATGTGATGATCACTGCACAAAAAGCATCCATTTCATTGCAATTAGCGATGGAAGTGCGCAATAAAGCGGTGGAAGCATATCAAGAAATGATGAGGATGCAAGTTTGATGAGTGCATGCTATTTGGTAAGGGGTTTATAAATGAAAGAGAATATAAACAATAAAATTGCTAGTTTGAAAGAATATTGGTCAAACAGAACTGGAAATCAAAAAATAATTATTATTGGTTCGATAGTTGTTTCCCTTATTTTAATTGCTAGCATTTTTTATTTTGTATCTAAACCAAGATTAGTTCCATTATATACAAATTTGACTCCTCCTGAGACAGGAACTATTAAAGAGAGTCTAGATGCTAAAGGGATTCAATCAGAGATATCCAATGGTGGTACAACCATTAAAGTCCCAAAAGAAAATGTAGAAACTCTCCTAGTTGAACTTGCTGCAGAGGGTGTACCAGAATCAGGTAATATTGATTATTCTTTCTTTGCTAATAATGCTGGTTTTGGTATGACAGATAATGAATTTAATGTAATGAAGTTAGAGGCCACACAAACAGAGTTAGCAGAACTGATGAGAAGTATTGAAGGAATTGATCAGGCAAAAGTAATGATAACTCTGCCAGAAAAAGGTGTATTTCTCAGTGACGCTAATGAATTTGCTTCTGCATCTATTATATTGCATACCAAACCAGGACATAGCTTCGATGAAAAACAAATCAAGTCATTGTATCATCTAGTGTCCAAAAGTGTTCCTAACCTACCGACTGATAATATTGTTATTCGTAATCAGTATTTAGAGTACTTCGATCTAAATGAGCAACAATATGCGGATAATGGGTTTACTCAACAAATGCAAATAAAAAAACAAATTGAACGAGATATCCAACGCCAAGTACAGAATATGCTTGGTACATTAATGGGTTTTAATAAAGTAGTTACATCCGTAACTGCTGATATAGACTTCACTCAAGAAAATCGTGAAGAAAATTTAGTACTACCTGTTGATGAGGAAAATATGGAAGGTATTGCTATAAGTGCTCAACGTATCACAGAGACATATACAGGAAGTGGAGATATGGCTGGAGGAATTCCTCCTACCGGTGATGAAACAGATCCAAATAATGGTCAATATCTAGAAGGAACCAATGGTAATGGTGATTATGAGAGAACGGAAGAAATTATCAATAATGAAATAAATCGAATCAGAAAAGAGATTGTTGGAAGTCCTTATAAAATAAGAGATCTTGGAATCCAAGTGATGGTGGAACCACCAAATCCAGATGATATGAATTCATTTCCTGAGGCAAGAAAACAGGATATACAACAACTATTATCAACTATCATCAGGACATCGATTGATAAAGAATCAGGAACAGATATTTCAGATGAAGCGATCCAAGAGAAGATTGCAGTTTCTGTACAACCATTTAATGGCAAGGTGGAGATGACGGAAACACCTAATAATAAAATGCCTTGGTTGGTGTATGCGATGGCCGGCCTACTTTTAATACTAATCGGTGTCATTATTTATTTAATGATGAAACGAAAACGAGATGTAGTTTCAGAAGAAGAGCTGTATGAAGTTGAAGAATTAGAAGATGACCCAATCGAAATACCAGATTTAAATAATCCTATCGTAACAGAAGCAGAACTGCGCAAAAATCAATTGGAAAAACTCGCGAAAGAGCAACCAGATGAATTTGCTAAATTACTTCGTACTTGGTTAGCGGAGGAATAGGAGGGGTGCTAATTGGCAAATAAAGGCTTAACTGGAAAACAGAAAGCGGCAATATTACTAATTTCATTAGGCCCAGATGTCGCCTCGTCTGTCTATAAGCATTTATCAGAAGAAGAAATGGAAAAATTAACATTAGAAATTTCGAATGTAAGAAAAGTTGATTCACAATCGAAAGAGGAAGTATTGGAAGAATTCCATAATATCGCTATAGCGCAAGATTATATTTCACAAGGTGGAATTGGCTATGCAAAGACAGTGTTGGAAAAGGCATTAGGTCCCGAACAAGCGTCGATTATTATTAACCGACTTACCTCTTCACTACAAGTACGACCATTTGATTTTGCGAGAAAAGCGGATGCTAGCCAAATATTAAACTTTATTCAAAACGAGCATCCGCAAACAATTGCCTTGATACTTTCATATTTAGAGCCAGAAAAAGCTGGACAGATATTATCTGAATTACCACAACAAATGCAAACAGATATTGCCAAGAGAATTGCAATCATGGATCGAACATCTCCAGAGGTAATCAGTGAAGTAGAAGCAATATTGGAAGAAAAATTATCTGCTACTGTAACACAGGATTATACACAAACCGGTGGTATTGAATCTGTTGTAGAAGTACTAAATGGAGTCGATAGAGCAACGGAGAAAACGATATTAGATGCACTTGAAATTGAAGATCCTGAATTAGCAGAAGAAATTAAAAAGCGAATGTTTGTCTTTGAAGATATCGTTACATTGGACAATCGTTCTATCCAGCGTGTAATTCGGGAATGTGATAACGAAGATTTATTGTTAGCACTAAAAATTTCAAGTGATGAAGTGAAAGAAATTCTATTTCGCAATATGTCCTCCCGTATGGTGGAGACGGTTAAAGAAGAATTACAGTATATGGGACCAGTTAGGCTACGAGATGTAGAAGAAGCACAAATGAAAATCGTTAGCATTATTCGTAGACTAGAGGATACTGGAGAAATCATCATCGCCCGTGGTGGAGGAGATGACATAATTGTCTAGGCTTATTAAACGGCAAATGACACCTATAAATCCTTCAAACTCTAAGATTATTGCTTTGAAGAATGTATTTATAGAAGAGTCGGTGAGTGAAGACGCGAATTCCAACTCATTACTTGAAGAAGAAAGAGAGAGAATCCTTCAAAATGCTGATATCGAAGCAAGGCAAATGGTACAACAAGCACAACTTCAAGTACAAGAAATGATGAAACAAATAGAAAAAGAAAAAGCAGATTGGGAATCTGAAAAGAAAATACTAGCAGAAATAGCCTATGCAGAGGGCTTCGAGAATGGTAAGAAAGATGGTCAAGCAAGTGGATACGAAGAGTATGTAGATCTTATCAGTCATGCACAGCAAATTGTTGAAAGTTCAAAGACTGCATTTGTAGAACATGTGGAACAAGCTGAGAAATCAATATTAGAAATTGCGATTGCTGCATCAGAAAAGATAATGCGAACAAGTTTAATGGAAGATAAACAAAAATTTATACCTATTGTGACGAGTGCACTTAAGGAAGTACGTGAATATAAAGAGATTCAAATTCATGTTCATCCTGCTCAGTATGAATCCTTACTTGCAGAAAAAAAAGAATTAGAAGCTGTATTCCCACATAATACACAGTGTTTTATATATCCTAATGCCGAACTTGAAGAATTCACATGTTTAATTGAATCCGATAAAGGCAGGATTGATGCATCTCTTTCAACTCAATTAATCGAATTAAAAGAAGCATTACTACATTTACTAGAAGGTAATGAAGCATGAAGGCAAATAACCTAATTCCATACATGAATAATATTGATACTTTCAAAAGATATGGGAAAGTAAGTAAAGTGGTTGGATTAATGCTGGAATCACAAGGACCAGATTGCAAAATAGGGGATGTATGTATCATTCATGCAGGCGGAAAGAGAAAGGACAAAAAAATATTAGCTGAAGTAGTTGGTTTTAAGGAGCAATCTATCATACTTATGCCTTATTCAGATATACAGGAAGTAGCTCCCGGCAGTCTTGTTGAAGCAACATCGAGCTCTCTCCAAATTAAAGTAGGACCTGAACTAATAGGTAGAGTTGTAGATTCATTAGGTGAACCAATGGATGATTTTACATTGCCAATTGGAATGAAAACTACGCCTATTGATCGAAACCCACCAAGTCCGTTAAAAAGGCCACCCATATCAGAAAAATTAGAAGTCGGTGTTCGAACAATCGATAGTTTATTAACGGTTGGGAAAGGACAAAGATTAGGAATATTTGCTGGTAGTGGTGTTGGTAAGAGTACACTTTTAGGAATGATTGCTCGTAATACAAAGGCTGATATTAATGTCATTGCATTAATCGGCGAACGTGGTCGTGAAGTAAGAGAGTTCATCGAAAGAGATTTAGGTCCTGAAGGTCTAAAAAAATCAGTAGTAATTGCAGCTACCTCTGATATGCCTGCGCTAATGAGAATAAAAGGTGCATTTACTGCTACTGCCATTGCAGAGTATTTTCGTGATAAGGGACATGACGTAATGTTTATGATGGATTCGGTAACAAGGGTTGCGATGGGACAAAGAGAGGTTGGATTAGCGATTGGAGAACCACCAGCAACTAAAGGCTATACACCCTCCGTTTTTTCGATATTGCCTCGTCTATTAGAAAGAACGGGGACTAATGAGAAAGGCTCGATAACTGCCTTTTATACAGTTTTGGTAGACGGTGACGATATGAATGAACCTATCGCAGATGCAGTTAGAGGGATCTTAGATGGACATATTGTACTTGACAGAGAATTGGCAAATAAAGGACAGTATCCTGCTATTAATGTATTAAAAAGTGTAAGTAGATTAATGAATCATCTGTCTAGTAAAGAACATCGGTATGCAGCCGAGAAGTTTCGTGATTTGTTGAGCACGTATATGAATTCAGAGGATTTAATTAATATTGGAGCATATAAACGTGGTGCATCTAAAGAAATTGACGCAGCAATTCAAGCATATCCAAATTTAATTTCATTCTTGAAGCAAGAGACAGATGATGCTGTTTCCTTATCAGGTAGTATTAATGCTTTGATTCGTTTAATAGAAACAGGTGAGATAAATTGACCTACAATTTTAAATTTCAAAAAATACTAGATTTAAAAGAACGAGAGAAAGATAAAGCTTTTAGCAAATATCAAGAGTCTGTTCAAAAATTTGAAGTATATGCTGAAAAGCTATTTGAACTCCTGAAAAAAAAGGAAGATTTAGAGAAATTACAATTACAACAGATTTCTACAGGTCTTTCTGTTATGGAAATCAGGCATAATCAGTCGTTCATTTTAAACCTACAGAAAACAATTGACCATTATCAAAGACTTGTTATTAATGCAAGAAATACAATGAATTTCAGAGAAGAACAATTAAAAGAAAGTAATATTGAAATGAAAAAATATGAAAAAATGAAAGAAAAAAGTTATAAATACTATTTAAAAATGGTCGATAAGATTGAAAATATCCGCCTTGATGAATTTGCTTCACAGCAATACTTTCATCGAGGAGAAAGATAGGTGATAAAGTGGATAAAGCCTTAAAAAATCAAGAAGAGGAAAAACAAATTACATTCTTTCAAAGATTTATTTATTGGTTTTTAATTCCGCTATTATTTGCCATCTTTATTGGAGTACTGATTGCATCGGTTGCAGGCGTAAATGTTTTCGAACAAGTGAAGGAATGGTCTGAAAAAATTCCTCTCGTACAAAAAGAAAGTAACGAAGAGAATATATCGGAATACGAGCAGAAAATAATTCATCTTGATGCGGAAATAGAAAATAAAGAAGCACAAATCAGTCAATTACAGGTTCAATTGGATAATAAAGATTTGAAAATTGAAGAGCAAATAAAACAGCAAGAAGAGTTGCAAAAACAAATTAATGAACTCCAACAAATAAAAGATGAACAAAGGCGAGCCTTTAAAGAAGTAGTATCAACTTATGAGGCGATGTCTCCAAAAAGTGTTGCACCGATTATTTTAGAAATGGATGAAAAAGAGGCATTAAAGATTTTGTCCAATATTAGTACAGAATCATTAGCCAAAATCATGGAAAAAATGCCTCCGAAAGATGCAGCGAAATTCTTTGAAATGATGTCTGTAGATATGGAATGAGTAGGAAGTTACTTGAAGGGGGGTGAAGCATACAGTGAAAGTAGCATTGATAGAACCTAGTGTTCAAACATTCCATACTAGTAATAAAAAAACAAGTAATGAGGATTTCCAAAAGGAATTGCAATCTTACTCTAAGTTAGAAGGTCCTTTAGAACAAAGTAAAAAAATGATTCATTCACATGCAGAAAAAGATGATGGAAAAGCTATCAAAGACGGAAATTCAGAGGACTTACTTGGAGCAGTAGGTTTGCAAATGTCCTCATTGGATTCAAAATTAACTGAATTATATCCTGAGATACAAAAAGATTTACTAGAGTTATTAAACTGGTTAAAAACAGAAACAAATACTGAAATTCAGATTGAAAATCATGACTTTATATCTGTTGCTACTAGTATTTTGCAAGTTTTAAATGACATTAATATAGACGAGATGAACTCTAAACTCGCTAAAAATGTAATGCCGTTATTGGAAATAGGAAAAGAATTAACGACACTACTTACAAATATTAAGTTGGATGTATTGGAACGAACTAAAATAGAAGAGTTCCAGTTAGAAATGGATGAATTTCTGACACGACTTCAGTTATCGGATAACAAAATGAAACATCAGAATAATAATGAATTAAATTCCTTATGGAAAGAACAAGAGAATCATAATCTTTACAAGCAACCATTGTCACAAATATTACCGAGAAGATCGGTAATAGTCCAAGATCAAACTAATCCTAATATGCGAGTAGAATCGATCAATAATACTATTGTAAGTTTGAACTTAGAGACAATTTTAGTTCAACAAAATGGGAAAATCGATGAGCAAACTACTATGCGTTCATTCGTGAGGGAATTTTCTAATATTCTAGCGAAGTCCAATTTCTCACAAGGACCATTTTCATCAAAATTACTCATCAGACTATATCCTGAGCAATTAGGATCAATGCGAGTAGAATTATTACAGCGTGATGGGATGATGATGGCAAGAATTTTGACGACAACGAAAAATGCGAAAGAAATGCTTGATTCGCAAATTCATCATTTGAGACAGGCTTTTGCTCAGCAAAACATTGCTATTGATAAAATTGAAATTAATCTTAGTCAACAAGAACAACTAAACTATTTGAACCAAGAGAGACATAATGAGCAGCAACACCATCAAGAAAATCAAGATAGTATGGTTGAAGAATCAAAAGAATCTCGAAATAGTTTTATAGAAACATTACATTCACTTTTATTTGAAACGGAGGTGTAACGAAATATGACAAATTCAATAGATCCAAATTTATTTTTATCCTCTTCTTATCAGAAAAGAGAAGTGAAGACAGGTAATGATGTTCTTGGGAAAGATGACTTTTTAAAATTATTAATGGTCCAACTTCAAAACCAAGATCCAATGAACCCAATGCAAGATAAAGAGTTTATTGCACAAATGGCTACTTTTTCATCTCTTGAGCAAATGACAAATATGAATCAGGCAATAGAGAAACTAGTTCAAGCTGAAACACAATCGAGCCTAATCTCTTATAGTAAGTTTGTTGGTAAAGAAGTTACTTGGCATATGGTGAATGAGGGAGGAAATTCGGAACAACCGAATATTTTGGAAGGAAAAGGTGTAATTCAATCTGTTCAATTTGTGGGTGACACAGTGAAATTTTTCACAGAAGATGGATTAGAACTTTCACCAGCCAATATATCTCAAGTTCATGATAGCACGTATGAGACACCATTAATTAGAGCTAGTGCTTTAATCGGGAAAAATGTGTCTTGGTTAGATGGTAAAGAAACCGTTAATGCAATTATCCAATCCGTATCACAGCAAAATGGAAAGATAATGTTACAAACGGAAAATGGAGATTCCATCTCAACAAATCAAATTACAAAAATAGGTTAGGAAAGGATGAAGTGATGTATGGGAAATCATATTATTCATAAACTCCCGTCTCAACCAACCACTATTCATCCATTTTCTAAGAAAGTAAGTAAACAACACACATCCCAAAATGTAAGCTTCTCTCAATATTTAGAGACAGCTCAAAAACATCACTCATCACTTACAATTAGTAAACATGCTGGAAAACGAATGATAGAACGGGATATAACAATAAAACCAGAAATTTGGAATGAGATAGGTGAAAAGGTTGTGGAAGCAAAACGAAAAGGTGTGAATGATTCCCTTGTTTTGCTTGAAAATGCTGCATTAATCGTAAGTGCAAAAAATAATACCGTAATTACAGTGATGGATAGACAGGAAGCCGAAAATCAAATTTTTACAAATATTGATGGAACAATTGTAATGAATTAAATCAAAGATGCAACTGGACCTAAAAGGAAGTTGCTTGCCACTGACCGATAGACGTGGCAAAAAAAGGAAGGGGTATTCACATGATTCGATCGATGTATGCTGGAATTACAGGAATGAAAAATTTCCAAACGAAACTAGATGTAATAGGTAATAATATTGCAAATGTAAATACATACGGCTTTAAAAAAGGTCGTGTAACATTTAAAGATATGGTAAGTCAAACAATCTCCAGTGCAAGTGCACCTACTGCTGGAAAAGGTGGAGTTAATCCACAACAAGTTGGTTTAGGTTCTCAACTTGCAACTATCGATACTATTGATACACAAGGTAGTTTACAAACTACCGGTAGAGTTTTGGATGTCGCAATTCAAGGGGATGGATATTTAGTTGTTGCCGAAGGAACACCGAGTGGTGATTCATTTTTCCAAACTTCTACCTATTATACACGTGCAGGTAACTTATATTTAAATAGTGAGGGATATGTGGTGACGGGAGCGGGACAGTATGTGTTAGCTACGAACCCTTCAACAGGAGACTTGCAACCAATCTCTATTAATGGAGGAAACATTCAAGAGGTACAAAGCTTTAGTATTTCCCAGGATGGAAAAATCAGCTTTATCAAAAGTTCACCATTAACTTCGATAGATAAGGCACAAGAGATAATCGGAACAATAGTTGCTACTACAAAAAACTTAATTGATGATCCAACATCCAAAAAACATGTCGATTCACTTGCTAAGTTAACAGAGCAATTTGAACTGATAGCAAATGATGCTCAAGAAGAAGCAAAATTACTAACTGTTGAAGCAGAAAATTTATTAGCAATTGCACAAGCAAACGGTGATCCTAGAGAAATTACGGCAGCTAATGATGCACTAGCAAGGGCAACTAATGCAGAAACTGCCATTACGGATATGATTAACTCCATAAATCAAGTTCAAAGTGCATTTACTAGAATCGATAATGCTTTTAATACTTATCAAGGATCTCCTACAACAGCAAATGAACAAGCTGTTATTGATGCAGGAATAGCAGCATTAGCAATTAATAATGGAGTAGCAACACAAGCAGCTACTGCTGGAACGAATGTTACCGATACAAAGGACGCGATTGATTATATTCATGCAATGCAATTAGATTTAATTAAGGAAGGAGATTTATATACAACTTCCTATTCCATAGCAATCGCTCGTTTTGCGAACAATGGAGGCTTGCAAAAAGTAGGAGAGAACATGTTTGCACAAACAGCAAGCTCTGGAGCTGCTACTTATTTGACCCCAGGGATAGAAGGCGCAGGTTCGGTAGTTTCTGGATCATTAGAAATGTCTAACGTCGATCTTTCGGAAGAATTTGCTGAAATGATTGTGGCACAACGTGGTTTTCAAGCTAACACAAGAATTATTACAACTTCAGATGAAATACTACAGGAGTTAATTAATTTAAAACGTTAGTCTAAGGGAGGGGACAAAGCTGAGACAAAGAGCTCGGCTTTGGCTTAATTTTGATAAAAGTAACGAGATTGAACGGTAAATCCTTTCAAATTAATGCCTTATATATAGAAACAGTAGAATCTTTTCCGGATACGACCATCACATTAACAAATGGTAAAAAATATATCGTTGCGGAATCAGTTGAGGTATTACAAGAACGTATTGTTGATTTCTATAATAGAATTAACCTGCTTAGCAGCAAGAAACTGGGGGTTGAAAAAGATGAATAAAAATGTAGCAACAACTATGATTGTCCTATTAACAGCCATCTTGCTGCTTGGTGGGCTAGCCTTAATTGTCTACTTGAAATTAGATGAAAAAAATTCAAATGATGAACCGACAATAGATGATATATTAAAAGTTTCCGTCGATATTCCTGAAATAACAACAAACTTGAAAAACGGAGATTTTGTGAAAATATCTTTTAAAGTTCAAACGGATGGTAAAAAAGCGAAAGAAGAATTGGAAAAACGTGAATTTCAAGTAAATAACTTGATAATTTCTGAGCTTTCAGAAATGAATGTATCTGATTTAGCAGGGAAAGATGGGAAGGAAATGCTTCAGGAAAAGGTAGAATCTAAAATTAATGAACTAATGCAACAAGGTAAAGTGATTCAAGTTTATATCACCTCCTATGTCATTTCTTAAGTGAAAAATAACAATTGAAAAAGGGGGTGTGGTTATGAACGATGAAATTTTATCTCAAAATGAAATTGATGCACTCTTATCTGCAATTTCTACTGGAGAAATGTCCGCAGAGGATCTCAAGAAGGATGAATCAGAAAGAAGAGTCAAAGTATATGATTTCAAACGGGCGTTAAGATTTTCGAAAGATCAAATTCGGAACTTAACGAGAATCTATGACAATTATGCCCGATTACTGACTACTTACTTTTCGAGTCAGCTGAGAACATATATCAATATTAGTGTTGCATCTGTCGATCAAATTCCATATGAGGAGTATATTCGTTCCGTACCACATATGACGATATTAAATGTAATTGAAATACCACCATTAGAAGGACGAATGATTATGGAAGTTCATCCTAATCTGGGATATACAATGCTTGATCGTATTCTCGGTGGTAAAGGTACAAATTATAATAAGATCGATAATTTAACAGAAATTGAAATGAAGTTAATGAAGAACTTATTTGATCGAACTCTTGATTATTTGCAAGAAGCATGGTCATCACTAATTGAAATAGATCCTATTTTATTGGAGATTGAAGTAAATCCTCAGTTTCTTCATGTAGTATCTCCTAACGAAACAGTAGTAGTAATTTCGATGAATGCCACTGTTGGAGAAACAAGTGGTATGATTAATATTTGTATTCCTCATGTATTATTAGAACCGGTAATTCCAAAATTATCAGCTCACTATTGGATGGAGGATATGGATAAGGTAA
Organism: Paenibacillus bovis; assembly: GCA_007679095.1. Taxonomy (GTDB): domain Bacteria; phylum Bacillota; class Bacilli; order Bacillales; family Bacillaceae_C; genus Lederbergia; species Lederbergia graminis. Next base: position 75,129 of record VEFU01000003.1, on the reverse strand, counting down.
TCAATCCTGAAGAAGCAGTACTACTAGAGAAAAAAATCAAAGAAGCAAAATTAGAAATTATTGCAGAATTAGGATCTTCCAATATATCGGTTGCTGATTTTCTATCTTTATCCTTAGGGGATGTTATCGAATTAAATGCTAATATTAACGCTCCGATGGTTGTGAAAATTGGAAACAAGCCGAAGTTCCTTGGTCAAGCTGGGACTAAAAATAAACGTATGGCTGTGCAGATATTAGAGGAGATAAAGGAGGGGAATGAGGAAGATGGCTGGTGATATGCTCTCTCAAGATGAAATTGATGCTTTATTACGTGGCGAGACACTCGACTATGTTCAAGAAGATAAAACAACTATAGATGTGAATGATTATTTAAACGAAATGGAACAAGACGCTATAGGGGAGATTGGGAATATCTCTTTAGGCAGTTCTGCCACTGCACTTTCCACATTACTGAATCATAAAGTGGAAATTACGACACCAACTGTTTCCATTATTGATAATTCCAAAATAGAAGATGAATTTCCACATCCATATGTTGCAATACAAGTTAAATATACAGTTGGATTTTCGGGGATTAATATTCTTGTCATAAAACAAAGTGATGCAAATATAATTGCTGATCTTATGCTAGGTGGTAATGGTATAAACCCAGCAACAAAGATGGATGAAATACAACTTAGTGCTGTACAAGAAGCAATGAATCAAATGATGGGTTCTGCTGCTACTTCTTTATCGTCTATTTTTAATAAACGAGTTGATATTTCACCACCAAGTATCGAGTTATTAAACGTACTAGAAGGAGAAGGAACTAGTACGATTAATCATGAAAATTTAATTGTTAAGGTAGCTTTTCGCTTAAAGGTCGGGAACCTAATAGATTCTGAAATTATGCAGTTAATGCCAATTGATTTTGTGAAAAATCTGGTTGGAGATCTGATGAATGTAGATGAGGAAATTGATAATCATGAAGAAGCTTCTATTCCTACACCTTCCACAGAAAGTGTAAATACTACACAACAAAATGTTCCTAATGACTTGCCGTTTAGTAATGAACAACAGGTAGAACAACATTCAGAAATAAGACAACCGATGGAGAACCATCAAGTGCAAACAGCAAGCTTTATGGAATTTAAGGAAGAGCCGATAGCGACAACAGAAACAAAAAATTTAGATATGTTATTAGATATACCGTTAGAGGTGACAGTTGAGTTAGGTAGTACAACTAAAACGGTTAAAGATATATTAGAACTAGGTACTGGTTCAGTTATAGAATTAGATAAATTAGCTGGAGAACCAGTTGATATCTTAGTGAATAGTAGGCTAATAGCGAAAGGTGAAGTAGTCGTTATAGATGAAAACTTCGGTGTGAGAGTAACAGATATTGTAAGTAAAAGGGATAGAATCAATAAATTAAAATGATAATTAAAGGGGTTTGTGAAAAATATGAGTAACAGAATTTTAGTTGTTGATGATGCAGCATTTATGAGAATGATGATTAAAGATATATTAGTGAAAAATGGTTTTGATGTTGTTGGAGAAGCTGTTGATGGTGTACAAGCAGTAGAAAAGTATAACGAGCTAAAGCCTGACTTAGTAACAATGGATATTACGATGCCAGAAAAGGATGGTATAGCTGCATTAAAAGAGATTAAAGCAATTGATCCTAATGCAAAAATAATCATGTGTTCTGCGATGGGACAGCAAGCAATGGTTATTGATGCCATCCAGGCTGGTGCAAAAGATTTTATTGTAAAACCATTCCAAGCAGATAGAGTAATAGAAGCAATCAAGAAAACACTAGGATAATGTGAAATGATTTCTACAGTAAAGAGGATATTATTATTTTTTACTTTCTTCATTTTAATCAGTTATAGTGAGGGATATTTCGTAGCTAATATTGCTGCGGATTCCCTTGATGAATCTGTTGAAGATTTTTATTCGAAAAAAAATGAGGAAAAAGAAAAAGATGAAAACTTATCCCCTCAACCAGATGCTAACACAGAGTCTGACCAACTTAGTATCACTTTTGTTGACGGACTGCAGATGATTTTCGCGTTAATTTTTGTCATTGCAATCCTTTATTTTTTACTGCGATTTATTAATAAAAGAAGTCAATCTTTTCAACAAAATCGCCTTATCCAAAACATTGGTGGAACATCACTAGGTGGTAACAAGTCAATTCAAATTGTTAAGGTTGGTAACCAGTTGTTCATTGTGGGGGTAGGAGAAGATATTACCTTATTAAAAGAAATTACCGATAAGGAAGAGTATGAAGCATATTTGCTCCAACATAATGAGCAATTAGAGAAAAGTCTTCAACCCGTTGATATGTTTTCAAAAGTGTTAAAAAATGGGATGAAGTTTATGAAAAGCTCATCTGAAAATAAAAGCACGACATCTTTTAATATGCATTTAAAAGGAAAACTAGATGAAATAAAAAAAGAACGTCGAGATGCGTTAAATAGGATGGAAAAGAAGGAGTCTAAACAAGATGAATGAGTTTATGGAGTTTTTTAATAACAGTTCATCTGATACTGTCGCAACTTCTGTAAAGTTATTTCTTTTATTAACGGTCTTATCACTTGCTCCTAGCATCCTAATATTAATGACTTCTTTTACAAGAATCATTATTGTTTTATCGTTTGTTCGAACATCGCTAGCTACACAACAAATGCCTCCAAATCAGGTGTTGGTTGGGATTGCACTTTTTCTAACATTTTTTATCATGGCACCTATATTAAGTGAAGTTAATGAAGATGCATTAACTCCATTGTTTAATGATGAAATAAATTTAGAGGAAGCTTATGAGCGAGCGGCAGTTCCCTTTAAGGATTTCATGAGTAAGCATACGAGACAAAAAGATTTAGAACTTTTCTTATCATATTCAAATGCGGAAAGGCCAGAAACAATCCAGGATATTCCCTTAACAACCCTTGTTCCAGCTTTTGCATTAAGTGAATTAAAAACTGCCTTTCAAATTGGATTTATGATTTTTATACCATTTTTAGTAATCGATATGGTGGTTGCGAGTATTTTAATGTCGATGGGGATGATGATGTTACCTCCTGTAATGATTTCCCTTCCCTTTAAGATATTATTATTTGTATTAGTGGATGGTTGGTATTTGGTCGTACAATCATTATTACAAAGTTTTGGATAATGGTAGTGTAATCATGAATTTGTATGAAGTAATGGAGTGATCAAAGAATGAACGCACAGCAAGTTATAGCATTAGCAGAAAAAGGGGTTTATACCATTTTAATAGTAGCAGGGCCTCTTCTTATTCTTGCATTAGTTGTAGGTTTAGTGGTCAGTATTTTCCAAGCTACGACGCAAATTCAAGAACAAACACTTGCCTTTATTCCGAAAATTGTCGCCGTTTTAGTTGGCTTAGTAGTAATGGGGCCATGGATGTTAAGTAAATTCCTTTCCTATGCAACGGACATTTTGCAAAATTTAACGCGGTTTGTAGGTTGAATGCATGGAAGCTCTACTACCTAACTTTTCGGTTTTTATTTTAGTTTTTATGAGAGTTTCTGCATTTTTTGTTACACTACCGTTGTTTTCATATAGAACACTTCCTGCAACATATCGAATAGGATTTGCTGCCTTTCTGTCATTGTTAATTTACTATACACTGGACGTTCCTGGTTTTGAAATAACAGGAGTTTACTTCTTATTAATCATAAAAGAAGCTTGTGTAGGATTGTTAATTGGCTTTGTTGCCTATCTAATGCTTTCAGCTATTCAAATAGCAGGTGGTTTTATTGATTTTCAAATGGGTTTTGCCATTGCGAATGTAATTGATCCACAAACGGGGACACAGAGTCCGTTAATTGGACAGTATTTATATATGTTTGCATTACTTTTTTTATTAGCTGTGAATGGACATCACTTAATTTTAGACGGTGTTTTTCATAGTTATAAGTTCATCCCTTTGGAGCAAGTGTTTTTACCATTCGGTGACGCGAATATGGCAGAATACATTGTAAAATCTTTCAGTTTGATGTTTATGATTGCATTCCAAATGGCAATACCTGTTGTTGCTTCTTTATTTCTAGTAGATGTTGCTTTAGGAATAATAGCCCGAACAGTTCCTCAAATAAATATATTTGTAGTAGGCTTCCCAATTAAAATTGCGGTTAGTTTCATTGTATTGTTTATCGTGATGGGTGTTATGTTTGGGACAGTTCAATATTTGTTTGAAACAATGTTAAAAGTGATGCGGAATGTAATGGGATTAATGGGGGGAGCGGGATGAGCTTACTAAAACTTAATCTTGATCTCCAGTTTTTCGCAGGTGAGAAGACAGAAAAAGCTACTCCGAAAAAAAGACAAGATGCAAAGAAAAAAGGACAAACAGCCAAAAGTCAAGATGTTAACACAGCCATAGGCTTATTAGCTGTCTTTTTATTTTTGTCTTTCTTTGCATCGTCTATGGGGAATATTTCCATGGATATTTTTCGTCACGCTTTTAATGAATATTTACTAATGAGTGTAACAGAGGACAACTTACAGCTTATATTTCTTGATCTATTAAAAGAACTTGTTTTACTATTGGGTCCCATTATGCTCATAGCATTAGTCGCTGGAGTTGCAGCCAATTTAATACAAGTAGGCTTTATGAATACAACAGAACCACTAAAACCAAAATTAGAGAAATTAGACCCTATAAAAGGCTTTAAAAGAATATTCTCGCTTAGAGCAATTGTAGAACTATTAAAGTCAATGTTGAAAATAGGGTTTGTAGGAATCATTACATTCATCGTTTTATGGCTGAGAATCGATGAAGTTCTTGCATTATCCCATAAAACGGTTGGGGCGGCTTTAAAAACTGTTGGTTCGCTTACATTGCAAATGGGTCTAGCAGCATCGATAGCATTGTTATTTCTCTCTCTATTTGATTATCTTTATCAACGCTATGATTTTGAAAAAAATCTAAGAATGTCAAAGCAAGATATTAAGGATGAGTATAAGAATATCGAAGGAGACCCATTGATTAAATCGAAGTTTAAGCAAAAACAACGAGAAATGGCAATGTCAAGAATGATGCAAGAAGTTCCAAAAGCAGATGTTATTATTACGAATCCAACACACTATGCTATTGCATTGCAATATGATGAAAATGTAAGTGATGCTCCAGTTGTCATTGCAAAAGGTATAGATTTCATGGCGCAAAAAATTAAACTTATTGCTGGGGAACATAAGATAGTGATGGTAGAAAATCGTCCGTTAGCCAGGGCATTATATGACCAACTCGAAATTGGAGATAAAATACCTGATGAATTCTTTAAAGCAGTCGCCGAAATTCTAGCTTATGTTTATCGAATTCAAAATAAAATTTAAAGAGAGATTTGCTTCTTTAGGAGAGACCGTTATGAAACTTAGAGATATTTCTGTACTAGCAGCTGTTATATTGATTGTAGCCATGTTGATTATTCCTTTTCCTCCATGGTTATTAAGTTTGTTAATCATAGCGAATATGTCTCTTGCACTTCTTGTTTTACTAACTTCTATGAATATGCAAGAACCACTTCAATTTTCAATATTCCCTTCCTTACTATTGTTATTAACATTGTTTCGATTAGGTCTCAATGTTTCTACAACTCGATCCATTCTTTCCGAAGGTGATGCTGGAAGAGTGGTCGAAACCTTTGGTACATTTGTAACTGGGGGTAACATTCTTGTAGGTCTTGTTGTATTTTTTATACTAATTATTATTCAATTTATCGTAATAACAAAAGGTTCTGAACGTGTTTCGGAAGTTGCCGCTAGATTTACATTAGATGCAATGCCTGGCAAGCAAATGAGTATAGATGCTGATCTAAATGCTGGTGTCATATCTGAGCATGAAGCAAGGGAACGAAGAGAAAAAGTATCCCGTGAATCAGACTTTTATGGAGCAATGGATGGGGCCAGTAAGTTTGTTAAAGGTGATGCTATCGCTGGTATTATCATTGTTCTAATAAATTTATTATTTGGTATTATTATCGGGATGGCTCAGGAAGGCTTACCACTTGGGGAAGCAGCTGTTAAATATTCGCAGCTTACAGTCGGTGATGGAATTGTAAGTCAGATTCCAGCGTTATTAATTTCTACTGCAACTGGTATTGTTGTAACCCGTGCAGCATCTAATGGTAACCTTGGATCCGACATTCTCGGGCAATTATTTGCCTATCCGAAGATGCTTTATATTGCTGCTGTGACAATTTTTCTTTTAGGTTTTACTCCAATTGGATTAGTAATAACAACACCAATAGCAGCAGCTCTTGCTTTTGGTGGTTATCAATTATCGAAGGCTTCAACACAACCAGACGATCAATTTGTAGAAAATGAAGAAGATGCCGAACAAGAAGATATGAAAAGTCCTGAAAACGTCGTTAACCTATTGAATATCGATGCAATTGAATTTGAATTTGGGTATGGATTAATTCCATTAGCTGATGTTAACCAAGGTGGGGACTTGTTAGATAGAATCGTGATGATTAGACGGCAGTTAGCATTAGAGTTAGGTATAGTTATACCCGTAGTAAGAATTAGAGATAATATTCAATTAGAGCCTAATGCATATCGTTTAAAAATAAAAGGGAATGAGATGGCAAAAGGTGAGCTATTGTTAGATCATTATTTGGCAATGAGTCCAGGTGGTGAGGACATGATCGAAGGAATTGATACAATTGAACCATCATTTGGATTACCAGCAAAATGGATTACGGAGGAAGTTAAAGAACAGGCGGAAATACTTGGTTATACAGTTGTAGATCCACCATCTGTTGTTTCCACACATATTACGGAAGTTCTCAAAGTTAATGCGTATGAATTGCTTGGAAGACAAGAAACGAAACAGTTAATTGATCATTTACAAGAATCATATCCGATTTTGGTGGAAGAAGTGACACCGAATCCACTTTCAGTCGGGGAAGTTCAAAAAGTCCTTGCAAAATTATTGAAAGAATTTGTTTCTATCCGAAATCTTCCAGTGATTTTTGAAACACTTGCTGATTATGGGAGAATGACTACAGATACAGATCTATTAGCCGAATATTGCCGTCAAGCGCTCGCAAGGCAAATTACAAATCAATATGCTGAAGATAATAGTCCTTTGAAGGTAATCACTGTTTCTGGTAAGGTGGAAAAATTAATTGCCGATAGTATTCAACAAACTGAACACGGAAATTTCATGTCACTTGATCCGAATGATTCACAAGCCATTTTGGAAGCTGCTGCTTCACAGATTGAGCAATTATCAATGATGCAACAAACACCAATCATATTATGCTCGCCGGCTGTGAGAATGTATGTTAGACAGTTAACGGAACGTTATTTTCCACAAGTACCTGTATTATCTTATAATGAATTGGATGCAAATGTGGAAGTGCAAAGTACCGGGATGGTGAATATAGAATGAACATAAAAAAAATAATTGCACCAACGATGTCTGAAGCAGTTCAAAAAGTAAAAAGAGAGCTTGGTGAAAATGCAGTTATATTGCACTCAAAAGAGATATATAACGGTGGCTTTCTTGGCATGTTCCGAAAAAAGAACTTTGAAGTAATAGCAGTTCTGGACGAACATACGATAAAGCCATCACCTAGGTCTTATAAAAATGCGAATGTTATAAATTTAAGTCAAACAGACAAGCTCGTGGATAATGACACTAGTAAAGTAAATGAAGATATATTGGATGAGCTAGCAAAACTAAGAGAAGAAATGAAGCTTTACCATTTGGATCATACATGGAGTAAATATCCGGATGTAATCCAAAATAAAATTCAAGTATTGAAGTCTGCAGGTGTTCATGAAAGTTATTTAGTTGAAATTGCTGATAACTTATTTGAAAAATGGCAACAATCTACAAATGCTTCACAAGAGGATATATTGGATGAGATTTGTTCCCAAATAATCGAAACAGAACTAGGGAAATACTCATTTGATCCGATAGCGAATGCGAATAAAATTATTCATTTTGTTGGACCTACAGGGGTTGGGAAGACAACTACTATTGCAAAACTTGCTGCTGAAGCAGTATTAGATTATAAGAAAAAGGTTGCATTTATAACAACAGATACATACAGAATTGCGGCCATTGAACAAATAAAAACTTATGCGGAATTATTACAAATCCCAATTGAAGTAGTATATGAAAAAGAGGATTTTCAAAAAGCTGTTGTACAATTTGCAGATTACGATTATATATTCATTGATACAGCTGGGCGAAATTATAGAGAAAAAAAATATATTGATGATTTAAGGGGAATACTCGGGATAAATGTGGACGTTACTACCTATTTAGTTTTAGCCTTATCAATGAAAGAGGAAGATGCTTATCCAATTATTGATAACTTTATTCCACTAAATATACAACAATTTATTTTTACAAAAGCTGATGAGACTAATTCGTTTGGTATGATGTACAACATCATTATGAAGTATAAGATAGGTGCTGCATACATAACTGCAGGACAAGATGTTCCAGACGATATAAATCCTGCTACACCTAAAGTTATTACTAAATACATACTTAGGGATGAACAAGTATGAGGGATCAAGCTGAGAAACTACGTATGAGGATACAAAATCCAGAAAAAAAAGTTGCTAAGACAATCGCTGTTGTCAGTGGTAAGGGCGGCGTCGGCAAGTCCAATATATCTATTAATACAGCGATGATTTTACAGCAAAAGGGATATCGAGTCTTATTATTCGATTTAGATATTGGGATGGGTAATATCAATATTATTCTCGGAGGGATTGCGACAGCAAGTCTTTCGGATTACTTAAATACGGATATGCTGATAGATGATATTATTTTCACAACGGATGAAGGTGTATCTTATATTTCTGCAGGTAATGGATTAAATAATATTGTAGAAATTGATGGTACTCTACTCGAAAAATTATTACGTGGATTAGAGAAATTACAGATGAATTATGATTTTATTATCTTTGATATGGCAGCAGGGGCGAATTCCGCAGCAATGGAAATACTAAAGTCTGTGGACGATATATTTGTTCTGTCTACACCTGAACCAACTGCAATGACAGATGCCTATTCCATGATGAAATATCTTTGTTTGGAAGATGCTAAAGGTACATTTCATCTTATTTGTAATCGTGCAGATAGTGAACAACAAGGAACAAATACATTAAAAAGATTAGAGAAAACTGCGTTGGTATTTCTACAAAAACAAGTAAATACTCTTGGTGTTTTATTAGAGGATCCACATGTTAGGAAGGCTGTTATTGATCAGTCTCCGTTTACAAGAAAGTATCCAAATGCAGCTATTTCACTAAAACTAAAAAAACTAATCTCACTATATTTAAATAAAGATCATGAAATATTACCTGTAAAAAAGGATAGTTTCATAGGGAAATTACGTCGTTTTTTCTTGGAGAAAGGTAAGTAATGTATGGTGAAACACAATAAAAATTCGAATAATAAAATAATTTGCATTGGTACATCAACAGGTGGTCCACGTGCATTACAAGAAATATTATCCAAGATGCCAAAAGAAATAAATGCACCTATCGTCATTGTGCAACATATGCCACAAGGTTTCACTAAGTCTCTAGCAAATAGGCTGAACTCAATATGTGCTATACATGTAAAAGAAGCTGAGCATGGTGAAATACTCAAATGTGGAACAGCTTATATTGCTCAAGGAGGTAAACATTTTGTCGTTCAGAGTGATAGGACCAATAATCTTATTGCCCATTTAACGGAAACAGAACCAGTATCAGGACACCGACCATCTGTCAATGTATTATTTGAATCCTTAAGTACGATTCAAAACTACGATAAAATTGCTGTTATCTTAACCGGAATGGGAGCAGATGGTTCTGCTGGTTTAATAAAGTTAAAAGAAAAAAGCGACAGGTGTATTGCAATTGCAGAATCAGAGGAAACATGTATTGTTTTCGGTATGCCGAAAGCTGCAATCGCAACTAACTTAGTAGATATAGTTTGTAGACTTGATGAAATTCCTAAAATGATTAAGAAATTCATGAATTAAAGGACGTGGGCTCATGGACATGAACCAATATTTAGAAGTGTTTATTGATGAGAGTAAGGAACATTTACAGAGTTTAAATGAAAATCTTTTAGAATTAGAAAAAAGTCCTCATGATTTAACTATCGTCAATAATATTTTCCGTGCTGCACATACGTTAAAAGGTATGGCAGCATCGATGGGATATAGTGATTTAGCTAATTTAACGCACATAATGGAAAATGTATTAGATGGTATTCGTAATGAGAAAATTAATGTTTCTACTCATATATTAGATGTTATATTTCAAGCTGTTGATGATTTAGAAGTGATGGTAGAGTCAATTGAAGACGGACAAGATGGCACACATGATGTCACTAATGTTATACAGAAATTAGAAGCAATTGAAAAAGGTGTAAGTATTGATGTCTTGGAAGCAGAGCAGGAAATAGCAGCTACATTAGCTACGACTGAAAAACTAAATCAACAATACAATCAATATGAACTCGAACTGCTGGAGCAATCACATAAGCAAGGATTTCAAGCTTATGAATTAAAGATAACTTTACGCTCAGATTGTGCACTTAAAGCTGTTCGTGTCTATATGATATTTGAAGTATTAGAAAATGTAGGCGAAGTAATAAAAACAACTCCGACTGTAGAATTATTACAAGAGGAGCAATTTGACAATCAATTTTTAGTAACAATTATTACGAAAGAACCAATTGAAGAGATACAAGAACAGATTGAGAATATTTCAGAAATTGAAGCTGTAGAAACTTTATTTGTAAATGACCAATTATCTGAAGAAAGTGAAACTATTAACAAAGAAACTACTAGAACTGAAGGAACAAATACTAGTAAAAATAATAAAGAAGAACATGATCAAAACAAACCGAAACAAAAAGATAAAAATAAAACGATTCGAGTAAATATTGAACGTCTGGATACTTTAATGAATTTGTTTGAAGAGCTTATTATTGACCGTGGAAGACTAGAACAAATATCCAAAGATATTCAAAATAATGAACTTGCAGAAACAGTAGAGCGTATGACGAGAGTTTCTGGTGACTTACAAAATATTATTTTAAATATGCGCATGGTACCAATTGAAACTGTATTTAATCGCTTTCCACGAATGGTTCGGAAACTCTCTAGAGAATTAGGTAAAGAAATTGATCTTGAGATTTTAGGCGCAGACACCGAACTTGATCGCACAGTAATTGATGAGATTGGGGATCCTATTGTCCATTTATTAAGAAATGCGATCGATCATGGTATTGAAAATCCTTCTGATCGAGAGAAAAATGGTAAATCTAAGGTTGGAAAAGTAGTATTACAAGCTTACCATAGTGGAAATCATGTATTCATTGACATCGAAGATGATGGAGCAGGAATTAACCGGAGTAAAATAATTAATAAGGCAATTGAAAAAGGTATAATTTCTCAAAGTGAAGGCGCAAATTTAAGTGATACTGAGGCTTTTGCATTAATAATGGAACCTGGATTCTCGACTGCTGAAGTAATTTCAGATGTATCTGGTAGAGGAGTTGGGCTCGACGTTGTTAAGTCAACAATTAATTCAATTGGTGGTTCTATCTCTATTGAATCAGCCATTGGTAAAGGAACAAGATTCTCTATACAATTGCCATTAACTCTATCTATTATTTCTGCAATGCTAGTAGAAGTTGGTCACGAAAAATACGCAATCCCATTATCATCTATAATGGAAACTGCAATTATTAAGAAAACTGATATATTAACTGCGCATAATCAACATGTAGTTGACTTAAGAGGTAAATTAGTACCCCTTGTATATCTAACTTCTATTTTTAATATAGAAACTGATAGAGAAGATGAATTTTATTCGATCGTTTACGTTCGTAAGGGAGAAAAAATGACAGCTCTAGTAGTAGACTCTTTCATAGGTCAACAAGAAATTGTTCTTAAGTCGCTTGGAAACTACTTAACAGATGTGTTTGCTATATCTGGTGCAACTATACTTGGGGATGGTTCGGTAGCACTAATTATTGATAGCAATGCACTTATTAAATAATGAATAAGGAATGGGACAAATGAGCACTGAATTAGAAAATTCTGAACGTAAAGTTGTTGTATTTAATCTTGAACAAAGAGAGTATGCCATCGATGTGGACTACGTGATTGCTATTGAGAAAATGCTACCAATTACTAGAGTCCCCAATGTACCATCCTATGTAAAAGGAGTAGTCAATTTACGGGGAATGATAGTTCCAATTATTGATTTAAAAAATCAATTTCATCTTGGAAATGTAGTAGAGGATAATAATACTCGTATTATTATTGTATCTAAGGATAATATAACAATCGGATTAATGGTAGATAAGGCGAATGATGTGTTAGATATTCCTACAAGTTTAATAGGACCATGTCCAGATACAGTTGAACAATCTTTATCCGAGTATATTAATGGTGTTGCTAATATAGAAAAGCGTCTTTTAATTATCATGGATATGGATAAAATAATAACTCCATTAGAAACAAGGAACATTGCGAATGGATAATAAATCAAATATTACAGAATTTCATATCGATGTTTTGAAAGAAATAGGTAATATAGGTGCTGGAAATGCAGCTACTGCACTCTCAAATTTAATTGGGAAACCTATTGATATGAAAGTTCCAACAGTTAAGATTGTTACATTTGATGAAATGATTGAATTAGCTGGGGGATATGAAAATATTGTAACAGCTGTCTTTTTAAGGGTAGAAGGTGATATATCTGGAAGTATGTTTGTCGTATTGCCATTAGAACAAGCTACAAAATATGTTCAAACATTAACAGGTGATACTGCATTTTCTTTTGAGAATCCACCATATTCAGAAATAGGTCTTTCTTCTATGCAGGAGTTAGGTAATATACTTGCTGGATCTTATTTAACAGCACTATCTGACTTTACAAGCTTAAACCTTATGCCATCCATTCCTTCATTAAATGTGGATATGGCAGGTGCAATCATTAGTTCTGGAATAATTGAATTATCTCAAACGCAGGATTATGCCATTGTCATTGATACAGCATTAAGAGAAGAAATAAAAGAAGTGAGTAACACGGTAAAAGGGCATTTTTTCCTGCTTCCTGATCCAGATTCATTTGATCATATCTTTCGTTCCTTAGGTGTAGAAATATGATTAATTTGGTTGAAAAAGTCAGTATTGCTGACATGAAGATAGTTCATTCCCCCACTAAAGTCAGAACTTCTGGCCTTGGTTCTTGTGTAGGAGTAGTTTTATATGATGATGTATTGAAAGTTGCTGGTCTAGCACATGTAATGCTCCCAGATTCGAGTTTAGCAAGAAATAAACAGTTTCACCCAGCGAAGTTTGCAGATACAGCAATTACAGCATTATTAGATGGGCTTCTCTTGGCTGGAGCTTCCCAAAATCGTATTCAGGCCAAAATTGCAGGTGGATCACAGATGTTTCAATTTACCCCAACAAGTAACCAAATGCGAATTGGCCCTCGAAATGTAGAAGCGATCAAGGAGATGCTCCAAACATTAAAGATAAAATTGGTAGCAGAAGATACTGGCGGACATAGTGGGAGAACAATCGAATTTGATCCTGAAACAAATATGTTACTAATAAAAACAGTGAATCAAGAAACGAAAGAAATTTAAGACAGCATTCGATCAAAAAGGGCTTTACACTGGAGGAGGTATTTAAATGGCAAATTCACCACCGATAGAGGAGCAAAAACAGTGGGAACGATGGGTTCATTCACGGGATGCTGATGCTGGAAATTTCTTGGTAGAAAGATATATGCCATTAGTGTTATTTCATGTACAACGCATATCAGTTGGCCTTCCACGCAATATCAGTAGAGAAGAAATTAAAAGCTTAGGAATGGTTGGATTATTAGACGCATTACATAAATATGATTACTCACGTGATATAAAATTTGACACCTATGCTTCTTTTCGAATAAAAGGTGCTATTATGGATGGACTTAGAAAAGAGGATTGGCTTCCTAGAAATACGCGTGAAAAAGTGAAGAAAATTGACGAAGTTACAAATAAGTTAGAACAATTGTTAATGAGATACCCTACTCCTGCTGAAATTGCAGAGGAAACTGGTTTTTCAGAAAAAGAAGTAAGTAAGACATTAAATGAGGATTTCTTTGCAAATATATTATCAATTGATGAGCAGAGTAATGACCAAGATGAAGATAGCCACTTCTTTGTATTGAAGGATGAAAATACCTTCACTCCAGAAGCACAAATCATAAAGAGTGAATGGTTACAAGAATTAGCTGAAGCAGTACAGGAATTAAATGAAAAAGAACAGTTAGTCTTAAGTCTCTTTTATAATGAAGAATTAACATTAACTGAAATTGGAGAAGTCATGCAATTATCTACATCAAGAATTTCACAAATCCATTCAAAAGCACTTGTCAAAATAAGAGCGATTCTACTGAAGAGAAAGTAATGGAGGAAATAATGTGAGTCTAAAATCTATTGAGATGCAGATAGCACTCCCGAGATCGGTTGATTCCGCAAAAATATCAGAGCAATTACAACAACGAGGGCAACAAATAATCGATCATGCCACCGATGATATGAAATGGAAGGATACACAAAATCGCCAATCTGTTGTCGAAATGGAAAAAGGGCACAAGCTCTGGCAACATACGGATGATGATCAGGCTTCAAGTCAGTACGAAGGAAAACAGAATCAAAATAAGAAACAACAGCAGAAAATGCAAGAACCAATCCATCCTTATAAAGGAAAATCAATTGATTATAGTGGGTAGGGATAATATAAATGCCTATACTAATATTTTTTTTATACTTGATAATAGTCTTTATTATATTAGCGATTATCCTTCTATACTTAAGGCAAAATCGTTTTATAGAGGCAGAGAAAAACTTGAAGAAGATACAAGAGGAATCCGAAGAATTGCTTGCTGCATTTTTAGTAGAGTTAAAAGAAGAAAATGAACAGTTTGTGACAAAATTAAATAACATGCAAGACAAAATTAATAAAATTACAACAGAAGCGGAATCTAATCCACAATCCAATAATTTTACATATTCAGACGTTACATCACAGTCTAATAAAGAGCAAGCTATTACGAATGAAGTTTATTCTCGAATGCTCGCAACACAAAAGTATCAGAATAAAGAAAAAAACACCGAAAATGTGATTGATCCGAAAGATACTGAAGAAAAAATCGATGAACAACCAGAAGAATCAACAGAACAAAGAATCATCACATTACATGAGTCTGGTTATAATGCGGAAGAAATTGCCAAAATAACTGGTAAAGGAAAGACAGAAATTGAGTTATTACTGAAATTTCGACGAAATATGAAGTAATACTTGATAGAGGTTTGGATTTATGCTATATTCAATGATGGTGTTAATTACACACGTTTCGTGATTTTCGTGCAAGGTGCTGTTTAATTACAGTTTGTACAAAATATGAGCGGAGCGGAGGATAAAAACCAAGGAGGATAAAACACTATGTCAGTAATTTCAATGAAGCAATTGCTTGAAGCTGGTGTACATTTCGGACACCAAACACGCCGTTGGAATCCAAAAATGAAAAAATATATTTTCACGGAGCGTAACGGTATTTACATCATCGACCTTCAAAAAACAGTTAAAAAGGTTGAAGAAGCTTATAACTTTATGAGAGAACTTGGAGAAAACAACGGAAAAGTTCTTTTCGTAGGTACAAAAAAACAAGCTCAAGATTCTGTTAAAGAAGAAGCAGAGCGTGCAGGTCATTACTATGTTAACCATCGTTGGTTAGGTGGTACTTTAACTAACTTTGAAACTATTCAAAAACGTATTGATCGTTTAAAAGCAATAGAAAAAATGGAAGAAGACGGCACATTCGACGTACTTCCTAAGAAAGAAGTAGTTATGTTGAAAAAAGAACATGACAAACTTGTTAAATTCTTAGGTGGTATTAAAGATATGAAGGGTCTACCAGATGCAATGTTTATCATTGACCCTCGTAAAGAAAGAATTGCTGTTGCTGAAGCTCGCAAATTAAATATTCCTATCGTCGGTATCGTTGATACTAACTGTGATCCAGATGAAATTGATTATGTTATTCCAGCAAATGACGATGCAATTAGAGCTGTTAAATTATTAACTGCTAAAATGGCTGACGCATTAATGGAAGTAAAACAAGAAGAGGAAGCAGAAGAAGCAGCTGAAACTGCTGAAACAGCTAACGCATAAGCAAATCTGTATCAATTCGATAAAAGGTGATAAGAGTGATTTACACTTATCACCTTTTTTTAACAATCATTTACTAGATGTGAACATAAGGAGGACATAGCAAATGGCAATTACAGCACAAATGGTTAAAGAGTTGCGTGAAAAAACAGGCGCAGGCATGATGGATTGTAAAAAAGCATTAACAGAGACAAATGGAGATATGGAAAAAGCAATTGATTTCCTACGTGAAAAAGGTATTGCTTCCGCTGCTAAGAAAGCAGATCGTGTTGCTGCAGAAGGTATTACACACATTTTAAGTAAAGGTAATGATGCAGTAATCTTAGAAGTAAATGCTGAAACAGATTTTGTTGCTAAGAATGAAAACTTCCAAAACTTAGTTTCTGAAATTGCTGAGCATTTGATTACAAACAAACCAGCATCAGTAGAAGAAGCATTAGAACAAACAATGACAAATGGACAAACAGTAAATGAATTTATTAATTCTGCTATTGCAAAAATCGGTGAAAAACTTACACTTCGTCGTTTTGAAGTGAAAACTAAATCTGATAATGGTGCATTTGGCGAATACTTACATATGGGTGGTCGTATCGCCGTATTAACAGTAATTGAAGGCTCTACAGATGAAAATATAGCAAAAGATGTTGCAATGCACATCGCTGCTATTAACCCGAAATATGTTTCTCGTGATCAAGTATCAGAGGAAGAAACAGAACATGAGCGTCAAATCTTAACTCAACAAGCATTAAATGAAGGTAAACCAGAAAATATTGTTGCGAAAATGGTTGAAGGTCGTCTAAGAAAATTCTTCGAAGAAATTTGCTTATTAGACCAACCTTTCGTTAAAAATCCAGATCAAAAAGTTCGCCAATTTGTTGAAGCAAGTGGTGCTGAAGTAGTAGGATTTACACGTTATGAAGTTGGAGAAGGAATTGAAAAGCGCCAAGAGAACTTCGCTGATGAAGTAATGAGCCAAATTAAAAAGTAAGCATATTGCATAAAACCAAATAGGGGACACCATGTGTTCCCTATTTTTACAAGAATTAACTACATAGAACAATATTGGAGGATCAAATGGGTAATCCAAAATACAAAAGAGTAGTATTAAAACTCAGCGGTGAAGCTTTAGCAGGACAACAAGGATTTGGAATTAGTCCAGATATTATTAAATCAATTGCTGGTCAAATTAAAGAAGTAGTTGAGTTAAATGTTGAAGTAGCAGTTGTTGTAGGTGCAGGTAATATTTGGCGCGGAAAAGTTGGAAGCGAGATGGGAATGGACAGAGCAACAGCAGACTATATGGGAATGCTAGCTACTGTCATGAATTCACTTGCTTTACAGGATAGTCTGGAACATTTAGGTATTGAAACTCGAGTTCAAACATCAATTGATATGCGTCAAGTTGCAGAGCCTTATATTCGAAGAAGAGCAATCCGACATCTAGAGAAAAAACGTGTAGTAATCTTCGCTGCCGGAACTGGTAATCCATACTTTACTACTGATACGACAGCGGCTCTTAGAGCAGCAGAGATTGAGGCTGAGGTAATTCTCATGGCGAAAAACAATGTAGATGGAGTGTATAATGCTGATCCTAAACTAGATAAGAATGCCGTGAAGTATGAGCAACTATCTTATTTAGATGTACTTAAAGAAGGATTAGGTGTTATGGATTCAACAGCATCTTCTTTATGTATGGATAATGATATACCATTAATTGTTTTTTCATTCACAGAAGAGGGTAATGTTAAAAGGGCAGTAATGGGAGAAAATATTGGAACAATTGTAAGGGGGAATAAATAATGCCAAAGCAAGTAGTAGCTGCAACAAAAGGTAAAATGGAAAAAGCAATTCAAGCTTATACTCGTGAATTAGCAGGAATAAGAGCAGGTAGAGCAAATGCTTCATTATTAGATCGTCTTTCTATTGATTACTATGGTGCACCTACGCCAGTAAATCAAATAGCGTCTATTTCTGTTCCTGAAGCACGTTTACTTGTTATTCAACCATATGATAAATCCGTACTTGGTGATATTGAAAAAGCAATTCTGAAATCTGATCTCGGATTAACTCCTTCTAATGATGGATCATTAATTAGACTTACAATTCCTCAATTAACAGAGGAAAGAAGAAAAGAGCTAGTTAAAGTAGTGAAAAAAGCTGGAGAAGAAGCGAAGATTGCCATCCGTAATGTTCGTCGTGATGGAAATGAAGATTTGAAGAAATTAGAAAAGAATGGCGACATCACAGAAGATGAGTTAAGAGCATATTCTGATGACGTTCAAAAATTAACAGATGATCATATTAAAGAAATAGATCAACTTACAAAAGAAAAAGAACAAGAAATTTTAGCCGTGTAATAGCGCAATAGTAATAGGACATCGGTGAGTTTATTGGAAAAATCGCTCCCTTCATTATTTGATGGGAGTTTTTTTATTGAATTTCAACAAGGATAATCACTATTCAAAAACAGATATTTTCTTTATAATAGTTAACATGACTTGTACATAAATATAAGAGTATGAGCGAATGAGAAGAAATTATGTTACGATATGTTTAATTATACATTAGGAAGTAACTCTAATGGAGGACCCTTTCATGTTTGAAAAAATTAAGTTTTGGAAAAAAACGCCATCAGTAACGGTTGATGACGAAACATATGATCAAATTACAAAGCTTCCCATCCCTGAACATATAGCTATTATTATGGATGGAAACGGTCGTTGGGCGAAGAAACGGGCATTACCTCGTATTGCTGGACACCATGAAGGTATGAAAACCGTCAAAAAGATAACAATGGTTGCTAATAAGTTAAACGTAAAAACTTTAACGTTATATGCTTTTTCAACTGAAAATTGGAAACGACCAAAAAATGAAGTTGACTACCTATTAGGTCTTCCAGAAAAATTTCTTGGTACATACTTACCAGAGTTAATAGAAGAAAATGTGAAAGTTTGTGTCATTGGTTACTTAGATGATCTTCCACAAAGTACACAACGTGCAGTAAGGAAAGCAATTGAAGAAACTGCACAAAATACTGGTCTTCAATTAATTTTTGCACTTAATTATGGTGGGCGTGCGGAAATCGTAGATGCGGTTAGAAGTATTTCAAGAGATGTTAAAAATGGTGATTTAAATATCCAAAATATTGATGATACGTGTATTGCAAATTATTTAATGACAAAATCACATCCAGATCCTGATTTGCTCATAAGAACTAGTGGTGAATTAAGAATTAGTAATTTTATGCTATGGCAAATTGCTTATACCGAACTTTGGTTTACGGATGTATTATGGCCTGATTTTTCGGAAAGTCATTTGCTCGCAGCAGTTGATGCATACCAAAAGCGATCTAGAAGGTATGGAGCATTACATGTTGAGGAGTCAAAAAAATGAAGCAAAGAATTATTACTGCAGCAATATTAATTGCAATTTTTCTACCCTTAGTCATTATAGGTGGTATTCCATTTTTAATTTTAACCTACATAATGGCGACCATTGGCTTATATGAATTATTCGCTATGAGAAAGCTATCCATATTTTCAATAAAAGGTTTTATTGCGCTATTAATGTTATGGATATTTCTAATTCCGAATGATTTTGTAAACCTTGAAATTAAACTTGAACTTATTAGTGCTGGTATATTACTTCTTCTATCTTATTCGGTCGTCGTAAAAAACAAATTTTCATTTGCTGATGTCGGATTTTTACTTATTTCCATTTTCTATGTAGGCATAGGGTTTTATTATTTAGTACATACTCGAGAAGCTGGACTAATCTATCTTCTTTATGCATTATTTGTAGTCTGGGTTACAGATTCAGGTGCATATTTTGTAGGAAGAAAGTTTGGAAGGAAGAAGTTGTGGCCAGAAATTAGTCCAAACAAAACAGTAGAAGGATTTGTTGGAGGAATTATATCAGCTTTAATTATAGCTATACTATTTATTATCTTTACAGATTTAGATATTCCATTTATTAATTTAATGCTTATAACAGTAGTATTATCGATATTCGGTCAATTAGGTGACTTAGTAGAATCTGCTTTGAAACGACATTATGGTGTGAAAGATTCAGGGAATATTTTCCCTGGCCATGGTGGTATTCTTGACCGTTGTGATAGCTGGTTATTTGTATTACCGCTTTTAAGCTTTTTCCATGTGTTTTAATGATTTGTAAAGCAAGGAGAAAAAATGATGAAGAGTTTAAGTTTGCTTGGGGCTACAGGTTCGATTGGCACACAAGCATTAGATATTATTAGAAACAATCATGACAAGTTTTCATTAGTTGCCATTTCTGCAGGAAAGAATATTAACCTCGTTAGAAAAATAATAACGGAGTTTAACCCACAATTAGTATCCGTACAAGAAAAAAGTGATATGGATGTTTTAAAAGCAGAGTTTCCAGGAATTGATTTCTGTTCCGGCACTTCAGGTTTGCTAGAAGTTGCTGTTTATGAAAAGGCTGATATACTCCTCAATGCAGTAATGGGAAGCATTGGACTTGCACCAACATTAGCTGCTATTAAGGAAAAAAAGACTATCGCTATTGCTAATAAGGAAACACTTGTAACAGCAGGACATATTGTTATGAATCTTGCCCGAGAGTGTAAAGTACCAATACTACCAGTGGATAGTGAGCATTCTGCTATCTTTCAATGCATACAAGGAGAAAAACTTCAAGATGTTGAACGGTTAATAATTACTGCTTCAGGAGGAAGTTTTCGTGATTTAAACCGAGAACAATTAGCTTCTGTAACAGTTGAGCAGGCACTTAGTCATCCCAATTGGTCAATGGGTTCCAAAATTACAATTGACTCTGCTACAATGATGAATAAAGGCCTAGAAGTAATTGAGGCACATTGGTTATTTGATTTACCATATGAAAAAATTGATGTCTTATTACATCGAGAAAGTATTATCCATTCTATGGTAGAATATGTAGATAGCAGTGTAATTGCCCAATTAGGGACGCCAGATATGAGAGTTCCTATCCAATATGCACTTACTTACCCTGAACGATTACCGTTGCAATCAAGTAGTAGATTGAACTTAGCGGAAGTGGGAAAACTGCATTTTGAAGAGATGGACTTTAATCGCTATAAATGTTTACAATTTGCATATGATGCTGGAAAAGCTGGAGGGACACTGCCGACAGTTTTAAATGCGGCCAACGAAGTTGCTGTAAATGCCTTTTTAGAAGGAAGAATTTCATTCCTTGCAATTGAAGATATGATTGAACAAGCACTCGGCCGCCATAACAATATCGATAATCCGGATCTATCAACTATTCAAGATGTTGATGTAGAAACGAGAAATTTTATTCACTCACTCTGTAAATAAAGGTGGTAATCTGAAATGAATACAGTGATATCCTTTATTGTCATTTTCGGTGCTCTCGTGTTTTTCCACGAACTTGGCCATTTTATTTTTGCAAAACGGTCGGGAATTCTTGTTAGAGAATTTGCAATTGGATTTGGTCCTAAGATCTTTTCTAGCAAGAAAAAGGAAACAACCTATACGATAAGACTTCTTCCAATTGGTGGCTTTGTACGAATGGCTGGAGAAGACCCAGAAATGGTTGATATTAAGCCCGGTCAAAGAGTCGCACTTTTATTTGATGATAATGAAAAAGTATCAAAAATTGTCATTGCGGGAAAAGATCGTTTTCCTAATGCTCGAACAATTGAAGTTGAAAAAGCTGAATTAGAGCATCAATTATTTATTCGCGGTTATGAAGATAGTGAAGATGAAGAGGAAGGAACATTAAAAACTTTTTATCTCTCACGTGAAGCAATAATAGTTGATAATCAAATTGAAACTCAAATTGCTCCTTGGGATCGTCAATTTGCTTCCAAAAAATTAAGTCAAAGAGCAATGACGATATTTGCTGGACCACTGTTTAATTTTATATTAGCACTATTTGTTTTTACTATTATTGGTATTATACAAGGAGTTCCTGTGGAAGATCCGGTACTAGGGAAGATATTGCCTGAAGGAGCAGCACAAGAAGCGGGACTTCAGGAAAATGATCTTGTTTTAAGTATTGACGGTTCTGAAGTATCAAGCTTTGCTGATATGACTAAAATTGTGAGAGAACATCCTAATGAGGAATTAATTTTTACAATTGATCGTAATGGACAAACGCATGAAATTCCAGTTACACCGAATAGAATTGTTCAGGAAGAAATGGAATTTGGACAAATAGGCGTCCAAGCAGACTTAGATAAATCATTCGGTAAATTGGCTATCTATGGTTTTCAAGAAACATACCACTGGACAATTGAAATTATACGACTACTTGGGAAATTAGTCACAGGGCAATTTTCCATTGATATGTTATCAGGTCCTGTAGGTATTTATGTTTCTACGGAGGAAGTAGCGAAAGCAGGAATTATTAATTTAATGAGATGGACAGCATTACTAAGTATTAATCTTGGAATTATGAATCTATTGCCAATCCCAGCGTTGGATGGTGGTCGTCTATTATTCTTTGGTGTAGAAGCTCTTAGAGGAAAACCGATAGACCGCCAAAAAGAAGGGTTGGTTCACTTTATTGGATTTGCACTATTAATGTTATTAATGATAGTAGTGACGTGGAATGACATTCAACGATTCTTTATAAATTGATTTTGTAATGAGGTGCAAGGTATGAGACAAAGTATGACACTTATTCCTACGCTTAGAGAGGTACCTGCTGATGCAGAAATTAAAAGCCATCAGCTCCTCCTAAGAGCAGGTTTTATTAAACAAATTGCAAGTGGTATTTATACATACTTACCACTTGCAAAAAGAACGTTAGATAAAGTAGAAAAAATTGTACGAGAAGAAATGGAAAATGCTGGTGCAGCTGAAGTGCTGATGCCATCATTACAACCTGCTGAACTATGGCAAGAATCTGAACGATGGTACTCATATGGACCAGAATTAATGCGCATGAAAGATCGTCACGGTCGGGAATTTGCACTTGGACCAACACATGAGGAAGTTATCACATCTATCATAAAAGATGTCGTTCAATCCTATAAACGGTTACCTTTAAATATTTATCAAATACAAACAAAGTTTAGAGATGAACAACGTCCACGATTTGGTCTTTTACGCGGCCGTGAATTTATCATGAAGGATGCATACTCTTTCCATACTTCAAAGGAAAGTCTCGATGAAGTGTATGATAAAATGTATACTGCATATAAGAATATTTTTACTAGATGTGGTCTTGATTTTAGAGCAGTACTTGCAGATTCAGGAGCAATAGGAGGAAAAGATTCACAAGAATTTATGGTCCTTTCCGATATTGGTGAAGATACAATTGCGTATTCTGATGCAACTGATTATGCAGCAAACATAGAAATGGCAGAAGTGGTATGTAACGATGACAAACCATCTGTAGAAGAAAAAACGTTAGAAAAAGTAGAAACGATAAACCAGAAAACAATTGAACAAGTTTCTAGTTTTTTAAATGTATCACCTAGAGAATGTATAAAATCACTTGTCCTTAAAGTGGATGATGAATTTGTCATGGTCTTAGTTCGTGGTGATCATGAAGTAAATGATATTAAAGTAAAAAATGTTTTAAATGCGAGTTTGGTTGAGTTTGCGGACGAATCCGAAGTAGAGGAACTACTGGGATGCTCTTTTGGCTCCATTGGTCCAGTGGGTTTACCTGAAACAATAAAAGTATATGCAGACAATGCTGTACAAGCAATGATTAACGCTACATGTGGTGCTAACGAAAATAACTATCACTATATTAACGTAGTTCCTAATAGAGATTTTTCAGTAGAAAGTTATGCAGATTTCCGCTTTATTCAAGAAGGAGATCCTTCACCAGACGGACAAGGTACAATCCGATTTGCACGCGGAATTGAAGTAGGTCATATTTTCAAACTGGGAACTAAATATAGTGACTCTATGGATGCGAAATTCCTAGATGAAAATGGACGAGCTCAAAGTTATATTATGGGTTGTTATGGTATTGGTATTTCACGAACACTTACAGCAGTAGCGGAGCAATGTAACGATGATAATGGGTTAGTTTGGCCTGTAGATTTAGCACCTTATCATATTCATTTAATTTCTGTTAATGTGAAAGATGATGTACAAGTTCAATTATCAAATGATCTGTACGATTCTTTAAAACAAAATGGATATGAAGTTCTTCATGATGATCGCAACGAGCGTCCTGGGGTGAAATTTAAAGACTCTGATTTAATTGGGTTGCCAGTTAGAATTACAATTGGTAAAAAAGCATCGGAAGGTATCGTAGAAGTTAAAGATAGAAAAACAGGTGAAATGTTAGAAGTATCAAAAGATGACTTACTTCCATTATTGAAAAAATTACTACAAATGTAATAAAGGTTGAGGAGGGTACCTATTTTTAGGTACCTTCCTTCGATTAAAAAAATGAAATAAAGTGGATGGGAGAGAGTATTGTGGCAATTAACTCCACTGAATCAAAAGAAAGATTTCAATTACTATTACAACAACTACAATTGACGGATGATGCTTTTATGATTCACTTTTCTAATGCTGAAATAGCAAAGTTGATTGTAGATCGAAAACAGAGAAGATGGCATTTTACATTTTTGATGGAAAAGATAATACCTTGTAACGTATTACAACATTTTTCACTTCATCTAAAACAATCCTTTCAACATATTGCCTCTGTAAGTTTTAATATAAAGGTCAGAAACAATGAAATTACGGAACAATTAGTTCATGATTATTGGACTTATTGCATACAAGAAATCGATGGCATTTCACCAATTCTACTAAAATTATTAAATGAGCAATTACCGACATTAAAAGGGAATAAGCTTCTAGTTAATGCCAATAACGATACAGAAGCGAGAACATTAAAAACGAAATATAGTGAAATTGTTCAACAAGCATTTGAAAATGTAGGCTTTCCACCGCTACAACTAGATGCAAATGTTGTGGAATTGGAAGAAGTAAATGAAGACTATCAAAGATTCCTAGAAGCGAAGCAGAAAGAAGATCAAGAACGTGCAAGACAAGCTGTTATAGATATGCAGCAAGATAACTCGAAAGATAAAGAAGATGCTGCTTCTGCTGGGCCACTGTCGATAGGTATTACGATAAAAAATGATGAGGATTTCAAAAAGATTGAAGAAATTGTGGATGAAGAACGTAGAATTGCGCTGGAGGGTTATATTTTTGATGCGGAAACAAGAGAGTTAAGAAGTGGAAGGACTTTATTAACCTTCAAACTTACTGATTATACCGATTCTATCTTAATCAAGATGTTTTCACGTGATAAAGAAGATGCCGAATTACTTAACCGTGTAAAAAAAGGTATGTGGGTCAGAGTTCGCGGTAGCGTGCAAAATGATACGTTTGTGCGCGATCTAGTGATGATCGCAAATGATATTAATGAGATAAAACCAAAGTCTCGACATGACCTTGCAGATGAAGATGAAAAGCGTGTAGAACTCCATCTTCATTCACCGATGAGTCAAATGGATGCTGTAACTTCTGTTTCGAAATATGTAGAGCAAGCGAAAAAATGGGGTCATAAAGCTATCGCAATAACGGATCATGCCGTAGTTCAATCATTCCCAGAAGCTTATAGCGCTGGTAAGAAGAACGACATAAAAATTTTATATGGATTGGAAGCAAACCTAATCGATGATGGAGTTCCAATTGCATATAACAGTACCCATCAATTATTAGAAACAGCTGAGTATATTGTATTTGACGTTGAGACAACTGGACTATCTGCAATTTACGATACGATTATTGAGTTGGCAGCGGTAAAAATCCGCGGGGGAGAAGTTGTCGATAAGTTTGAAAGCTTTGCTAATCCTCATCATCCATTGTCCGCAACAACGATAGAACTAACTGGGATAACGGATGATATGGTTAGAGATGCTCCTGAAGTAGAAGAAATGCTTCAGAAATTTTACGAATGGTCAAAAGATGGGATATATGTAGCACATAACGCTTCTTTTGATATGGGCTTCTTGAACACTGGATACCAAAAAATCGGTGTAGGAAAAGCTACTAATCCTGTTATAGATACATTAGAATTAGCGAGGTTTCTATATCCACAATTTAAAAATCATCGCCTAAACACATTAGCGAAAAAATTTGATATTGAATTAACTCAGCATCACCGTGCGATTTATGATGCAGAAGCAACAGGTTATTTATTCCTAAAAATGTTAAAAGATGCAACAGAAAAAGGGATTGAATATCATGATCAATTTAATGATTATATGGGTGTTGGCGATGCTTATAAACGAGCAAGACCTAGCCATTGTACATTATTGGCGCAAACAGAGGCTGGTTTAAAGAACTTATTTAAACTTGTTTCTATTTCACATTTAAATTACTTTTATCGCGTTCCACGTATTCCAAGATCCTTGTTAGAAAAACATCGTGAAGGGATACTCGTTGGTTCAGGTTGTGATAAAGGGGAAGTCTTTGAGGCAATGATGCAAAAAGGGAGTGCGGAGGCAGAAAAGGCAGCTGCTTTTTATGATTATTTAGAAGTTCATCCGAAACCTGTATATGCACCATTAATTGAAGCAGAACTAGTAAGAGATGAAGCAGACTTAGAAGATATAATAAAAAATATCGTGAACCTAGGTGAAAAGCTTGATATTCCAGTTGTTGCAACTGGTAATGTACATTATTTGAATGAAGTAGATAAAATTTATCGGAAAATCTTAATTAATTCACAAGGTGGTGCTAATCCATTAAATCGAAATGAATTACCTGATGTGCACTTCCGGACAACAAATGAAATGCTTTCAGAGTTTGCATTTTTAGGAGCAGATAAGGCGAAGGAAATCGTTGTAACGAATACTAATGCAATTGCTGATAAAATCGATGTCATAAAGCCAATTAAGGATGACTTATATACTCCTAAGATTGAAGGTGCTGACGAAGAAATTCGTTCCATGAGTTATAACATGGCAAGAAGTATTTATGGAGATGAACTTCCGGAAATAATTGAAGCAAGACTTGAGAAAGAATTAAAAAGTATTATTGGTCATGGTTTTGCGGTCATTTATTTAATTTCTCATAAACTTGTTAAGAAGTCACTCGATGATGGCTATCTAGTTGGTTCCCGTGGTTCAGTAGGTTCATCATTTGTTGCGACAATGACAGAAATCACGGAAGTAAATCCACTACCTCCACACTATGTGTGTCCTAATTGTAAACAATCAGAGTTTTTTGATGATGGTTCTGTCGGTTCAGGATTTGATTTACCAGATAAAGATTGTCCTCATTGTGGGTCTGCATTCAAAAAAGATGGACATGATATACCATTTGAAACATTCCTTGGATTTAAAGGCGATAAAGTACCAGATATTGATTTAAACTTCTCAGGAGAATATCAACCAATAGCACACAACTATACAAAGGTTTTATTTGGAGAAGATTACGTATATCGAGCAGGAACAATTGGAACAGTAGCAGAGAAAACGGCATTTGGTTATGTGAAGGGATATGCTCAAGACAATAATGTTCATCTTCGAGGAGCGGAAATTGACCGTTTAGTTCAAGGTTGTACAGGGGTAAAGAGAACGACGGGGCAGCACCCGGGTGGTATTATCGTTGTTCCGGATGATATGGAGATATATGATTTTTCACCAATTCAATTTCCAGCTGATGATAGTGAGTCCGAATGGAAAACTACCCATTTTGATTTCCATTCCATCCATGATAATTTACTAAAACTAGACATTCTAGGTCACGATGATCCGACCATGATTCGGATGTTACAGGATTTAAGTGGAATTGATCCTAAAACTATCCCAACCGATGATTCCGAAGTAATGAAGATATTTAGTGGTACTGAATCACTAGGGGTAACGGAAGAGCAAATTATGTGTAAAACTGGTACTTTGGGAATTCCAGAATTTGGGACAAGGTTTGTAAGGCAAATGCTTGAAGATACGAAGCCAACAACCTTCTCAGAACTAGTGCAAATTTCTGGATTATCACATGGAACGGATGTTTGGTTAGGTAATGCACAGGAGCTTATCCATGATAAAACATGTACCCTATCTGAAGTTATTGGTTGCCGGGACGATATAATGGTGTATCTCATTTATCAAGGATTAGAACCATCCTTAGCATTTAAAATAATGGAATCAGTTCGTAAAGGGAAAGGTTTAACACCTGAATGGGAAGATGAAATGAGAAAAAATAATGTACCAGAATGGTATATTGATTCTTGTAAAAAGATTAAATATATGTTCCCGAAAGCCCATGCTGCCGCATATGTTTTAATGGCAGTTAGAATTGCATATTTTAAAGTACATTACCCACTATATTATTATGCATCCTATTTTACTGTAAGAGCAGATGATTTCGATTTAGAAGCAATGGTCAGAGGCTCTCAAACTTTGCGTGCTAGAATTGAAGAAATTAATGCAAAAGGTCTAGAAGCATCAACAAAAGAGAAAAACTTACTTACAGTTTTAGAAATAGCTTTGGAAATGTGTGAAAGAGGCTTCAGTTTTCAAAAAGTAGATTTATACCGCTCAAAAGCATCGGAATTTATTATTGACGGTGATTCACTGATTCCACCATTTAATGCAATACCTGGCTTAGGGACAAATGCTGCTATTAACATTGTAAAGGCACGTGAGGATGGAGAATTTCTTTCAAAAGAAGACCTTCAGCAACGTGGTAAAGTTTCAAAAACGATTATCGAGTATTTGGACAAACATGGTTGTTTAGAATCACTACCAGATCAAAACCAATTATCATTATTCTAAATCCTATAAACAAAGGGTTTATTTGCAAAATAAAGATGAGTATGGTATATTTTTTATGGAAATACTGTAAATAACTCTCTATTGACGAAAGAGTGGGCGCCCCCCACTCTTTCGTATTGTACTGGAAAATTAACCAATACACCTTGAACTTGTGGACATGGAGGTAATTATGAGCAAAGTAACCGACTTAGTTGAAGAACTCGTAACGCCCATAATCGCAGATATGAATCTTGAACTCGTTGATGTGGAATATGTTAAGGAAGGTAAGAACTGGTTTCTCCGTATATTCATTGATAAGGACGAGGGTATAGATATCGAGGAATGTGGCATTGTGAGTGAGCGATTGAGTGAACACCTAGATAAGCTTGATCCAATACCTCATAACTATTTTTTAGAAGTTTCTTCACCAGGTGCAGAACGACCACTGAAAAAAGAAGCAGATTTTAAAAAAGCGATAGGAAAAAACATATTTGTCAAAACATATGAACCTTTAAATGGTGAAAAGTCTTTTGAAGGCAAACTTATTGATTTTATCGAAGGCAAATTAACGATGGAAATTAAGGTGAAGACTAGAACGAGCATAGTTGAAGTACCTACCGATAAAATAGCGAGTGCCAGATTGGCAATTGTATTTTAAAAAATATGAAATTGGCCATTCATCACAACTGATTGAATGAATGCCAATAATTACTTACTAACGTAAGTTAAAAGGGGATGACATTTGAATGAGCTCAGAGTTATTAGATGCTCTCATTATATTGGAAAAAGAAAAAGGGATTAGTCGAAATGTTTTGATTGAAGCGATAGAAGCAGCCCTTGTTTCTGCTTATAAACGAAACTTTAATCAAGCACAAAATGTCCGTGTTGACTTAAATTTAGAGACTGGTACCATGAGAGTATTTGCTCGTAAAGAAATCGTTGAGGGTGTTTTTGATTCTAGGTTAGAAATCTCCATAGACGAAGCGAAAAAACTAAATCCATCCTATGAAATAGGAGATATTGTAGAGCTGGAAGTTACACCAAAGGATTTTGGTAGAATCGCTGCTCAAACTGCTAAACAAGTTGTTACACAACGAGTTCGCGAGGCAGAAAGAGGAATCATATATTCTGAATTTATCGATCGCGAAGAGGACATCATGACAGGAATTGTTCAACGTTATGACTCTCGCTATATTTATGTGAGTCTTGGTAAGATTGAAGCTTTATTACCACAAAGTGAGCAAATGCCAAATGAAACATATAAGCCACATGATCGTATTAAGGTTTTCATTACAAAGGTAGAGAAAACAACAAAAGGTCCGCAAATATATGTATCGAGAACACATCCTGGTTTATTAAAAAGACTATTTGAAATTGAAGTACCTGAAATTTTTGATGGTACAGTTGAAATTAAGTCTGTAGCACGTGAAGCTGGAGACCGCTCTAAAATTTCTGTAGGTACAGATAATCCAGAAATTGATCCAGTTGGATCCTGTGTTGGACCAAAAGGGACTCGTGTTCAGGCAATTGTAAACGAGTTAAAAGGCGAAAAAATTGATATTGTGGAATGGTCACAAGATCCTGTAGTCTTCGTAGCGAATGCATTAAGTCCATCCAAGGTTCTAGATGTTGCGGTTAATGAGGAAGAAAAAGCAACCACTGTCGTCGTTCCAGATTACCAACTTTCTCTAGCGATAGGGAAAAGAGGACAAAATGCACGACTAGCAGCTAAATTAACAGGTTGGAAAATCGATATTAAGAGTGAAACAGATGCTCGTGAAGCTGGTATTTATCCACGTGAAGAACCGCTTTTACTTTTTGATGACGATGACTCAAATGATGATTTTAATTTCAATGAGGACGACATCGAATAGAGGTGAATAGGTTTGGCGAAACAAAGAAAGATTCCGATGAGAAAATGTTTAGCAACAGGGGAAATGAAGCCAAAAAAAGAGATGATTAGAATCGTACGTTCTAAAGAAGGTGAAGTCTCCGTCGACGTAACAGGGAAAAAACCAGGTCGAGGAGCATACGTATCTTTAGATCGCGAAGCAATAATGAAGGCAAAACAAAAGAATTTGTTTGCTAGCCAACTTAATACTGAAGTTGATGAATCCGTATATGAAGAACTACTTGCATTAGTAGATAATGAAAGTAAGTGAGATAATGCAACAAGAGAAATGGATGTCACTGCTTGGATTGGCAAATCGAGCTAGAAAGATTATTTCTGGAGAAGAGTTAGTAGTGAAGGAAATAAAGAGTAATAAAGCAAAGCTAGTACTTATATCTAAAGATGCTTCCATTAATACTACTAAAAAAATCCAGGACAAATGTACATTCTACAAAATTCCTTTCCGATTCGTACAGTCAAGAAATCAATTAGGCCATGCTATAGGAAAGTTTGAAAGAGTAGTTGTAGCGGTCTTGGATGAAGGTTTTGCACAGAAACTTTCTTCCATGCTCGATGAATAAAACGGGGGTGAACCAATGAGTAAAATACGTGTATATGAATATGCTAAAAAACAAAACACTTCCAGTAAGGATATTATTGAAAAGCTTAAAGGTTTGAATGTTACAGTATCAAACCATATGTCGATGATTGATCGTGATACAGCGAATAAATTAGATAATATTTTTAATGGAAAACAAGCAAGTCAGCCAAATAATAGCGGGAAAAATACTGCTAATAATAATCAACATACTCGAAATAAGAGTAATACTGCAACGAACATTCAAAATAAAACGCAATCAAATAATAGCGATAATGCGGTAAAACGTTCGAATGATAAAACAGACAAAAAAGCAAATCCACGCAATGAGATGAGGCAAAATAAACCTAATATGAAAAATAGTACCGGTAACCAACCTAAAAATAGGCAGCAGAAAGATAATTGGGGAAACAAAAATAACAATAGTAATAAAAAAGGTAATAACAATAATTCAAAACAAAGGCAAAAGCCACAGCAACATCAACCGGCTCCACCAAAGCAAAAAGAATTACCAGAGAAAATTATCTTTTCCGGTTCACTTACAGTTGGTGAATTAGCAAAAAAAATCCATAGAGAGCCTTCTGAAATCATTAAAAAGTTATTTATGCTAGGTGTAATTGCTACTATTAATCAAGATCTAGATAAAGATGCGATTGAATTAATTTGTTCAGAATATGGCGTAGAAGTTGAAGAAGAAATTCAAATCGATACAACTGATCTTGAAGTGTATTTTAATGATGATAATGAGGAAGACTTAGTGGAGCGTCCGTCAGTAGTTACAATTATGGGTCACGTTGACCATGGTAAAACCACATTACTAGACTCATTAAGAAATACAAAAGTAACTGCTGGTGAAGCTGGGGGTATCACGCAACATATTGGTGCCTATCAAATCGTAAGTAACGAAAAGAAAATTACATTCCTAGACACACCTGGTCACGCAGCGTTTACAACAATGCGTGCAAGAGGGGCAAAAGTTACCGATATTACCATATTAGTTGTTGCAGCCGATGATGGTGTTATGCCACAAACTGTGGAAGCAATTAATCATGCTAAAGCAGCTGAAGTTCCAATTATTGTTGCTGTAAATAAAATGGATAAACCGACTGCAAATCCGGATCGAGTTATGCAAGAATTAACAGAACACGGCTTAATTCCGGAAGATTGGGGTGGAGATACTATCTTTGTTCCAATCTCAGCACTAAAAGGCGAAGGAATTGACAATTTACTTGAAATGGTCCTTTTAGTTAGTGAGGTTGAAGAGTTAAAGGCAAATCCTAACCGTAACGCTATAGGAACAGTAATAGAAGCACAATTAGATAAAGGTCGTGGATCTGTTGCAACACTTCTAGTCCAAAATGGTACGTTGAAAATCGGTGATCCGATTGTTGTTGGAAGTACCTTTGGTCGTGTCCGAGCAATGGTAAATGATGTCGGACGTCGAGTGAAAACTGCAGGACCATCGACTCCAGTAGAAATTACAGGTCTTAATGATGTTCCACAAGCTGGAGACAGATTTGTTGTTTTTGATGATGAGAAGACAGCAAGGCAAATTGGAGAAATTCGTGCACAAGAAGCATTACTAGCTTCCAGAAATGAAAGTTCTCGTGTTAGCCTTGATACATTATTTGAGCAAATGAAACAAGGCGAGATGAAAGATCTAAATGTTATTGTGAAAGCAGATGTTCAAGGATCTGTAGAAGCTCTAGCAGCAGCACTAAGACAGATTGATGTAGAAGGGGTTAATATTAAAATAATCCATACTGCAGTTGGTGCAATTAATGAATCTGATATTACTTTAGCAGCAGCTTCCAATGCAATTGTTATTGGATTTAATGTTAGACCTGATGTGAATGCAAAACGCGCTGCTGAAGCTGAAAAAGTAGAAGTTCGCCTACATCGTGTTATTTATAAAGCAATTGAAGAAATTGAGGCAGCAATGAAAGGTATGCTTGACCCAGAATATGAAGAAAAAGTAATTGGGCAAGCAGAAGTTCGCCAAACATTCAAAGTTTCTAAAATTGGTACAATCGCTGGTTCATATGTAACGGATGGAAAGATTACACGTGATAGTGGCGTACGATTAATTAGAAATGGAATCGTCATTTTTGAAGGGGTTATTGATGACCTCAAACGCTATAAAGACGATGTAAAAGAAGTAAGTCAAGGTTATGAATGTGGTATAACAATTAAGAACTTTAATGATATTAAAGAAGAAGATGTTATTGAAGCCTTCTTAATGGAAGAGATTGAACGCACTTGATAGGATATGTTGAATGTGAAATTACCATATTTCATGCTCAATCCCTTAAAGAAAAACGTGCGGTTTTACAAAGAGTAATCATGAGGTTGAAACAGAAGTATAATATTGCTGTTTCTGAAATCGGACATCAAGATATGTGGAATATTACCAAGATAGCATTAGTAACTGTTTCATCCTCAAAAAAACAATGTGAGCGTGAATTACTTAACGCCTTGAAATTTATGGATTCTTTTCCAGAATGGGAGAGAATAGAAACGAATTTCGAGTGGCTGTAAATTAATGAGGTGTTATACATGAGTGTACGTGCAAACCGAGTTGGCGAACAAATGAAAAAGGAACTTGGTGACATCATCACCAGAAAACTAAAAGACCCTAGAGTAGGTTTTGTTACGATTACAGATGTACATGTTACAGGTGATCTCCAACAAGCGACCGTATATATTTCAGTACTAGGTGATGATGATCAGAAGGAAAATACGCTAAAAGGCCTCGAAAAAGCAAAAGGGTTTATTAGGTCAGAAATTGGTCAAAGAATTCGTTTGCGAAAAACTCCTGAACTAATTTTTGAATTCGACGAATCAATCGATTATGGAAATCGAATCGAAACATTATTAAAGGAAATTAAAAATGATTAATCATTATTCAATGAACATGGATAGACATATGTCTATCCATTTTTATTGATGAATATAGGAGGTTACAATGGACGGTATTATACCTCTTTGGAAACCGAGGGGAATGACATCCCATGACTGTGTTTTTAAAATCCGTAAAATATTAAAAATGAAAAAAGTTGGTCATACAGGAACATTAGACCCAGAAGTAGATGGTGTACTACCAATTTGTATAGGTAGAGCAACAAAAGTGGCTGAGTATATTACAGATGCAGGTAAAGAATACATAGGTGAAGTAACAATCGGATATTCGACAACAACGGAAGATGCTCATGGTGAAATAGTAGAGTCGAAAAAGATAGAAGATCCTATTTCTATACAAGCAATAAAAAATGTGTTGCAGACACTAACAGGTGAAATAGAACAAACACCTCCAATGTATTCGGCGGTCAAAGTAAATGGGAAAAAATTATATGAATATGCCCGAGCAGGTATTACAGTAGAAAGACCAACACGAAAAGTTCATATTTATCAAATTAGTCTAGATGAAGATTCGATAAAAATGAAAGATGGAAAATGTATATTTTCTTTTCGAGTGAAATGTAGTAAAGGTACTTATATTAGAACACTGGCCGTAACAATAGGTGAAAAACTAGGTTATCCGGCTCATATGTCAAAGTTAACGAGAATTGCTTCCGCTTCGTTTACGTCAGAACATTGTTTATCGTTCGAAGACATCGAGAAATTCATGTTAAATGGCGAACTAATGGATAATATTTATCCATTAGAGACGGGTATTTCATATTTGCCGAAATACATTTTAGATGATAGTTTAGTGTTGAGAATTAAAAATGGAGCGGTATTACCAAAACCAGTAGATTGGCCAGATGGACATGTGGTGATGGAATATAATTCGGAAGCATTTGCAATATATCAACTCCATCCAAATAAAGAAAATGTTATAAAGCCGGTTAAAATTTTACGTAATACTTAAGATTCAACGAAAATAGGTGATAAAAATTGCAAGTTAAAATGATACATCATCCTCATCAATTTCAAAAAGGAGAATACCCTGAGCTAGCAATAGCACTAGGATTCTTTGATGGAGTACATATGGGACATCAGAAAGTAATTTCTACTGCAACATCCATCGCTAAAGAAAATAATTGGAAAAGTGCTGTGATGACCTTTGATCCACATCCTTCTGTAGTTTTAGGTAAAGGAAAAAAGCCCGTTCAGTATATAACTCCTTTAGAAGATAAAATTAAATTTATTAATACTCTTGGTGTAGATTATTTATTTGTTATCCGATTTACTTCAGCTTTTTCAAGTCTAGAACCAGAAGAATTTGTTGATCAATATTTAATTAATTTAAATGTAAAGCATGTTATTGCAGGCTTTGATTATTCCTATGGTAAATTCGGCAAAGGAAATATGGAATTGTTACCAAAACATAGTAAAGGGAATTTTGATGTTACAACGATATCAAAACTCGAGAAGAATAATGAAAAGATTAGTTCAACCGCGATTAGACAATTAATTAATAATGGTGATATGCAAGGCGCTAGAAAACTATTAGGCCGCTACTATATTACAGAGGGTACCGTAGTAAACGGTGATAAACGTGGTAGAACGATTGGTTTTCCAACAGCGAATGTAGCACTTGAAGGGGATTATTTAACTCCGAAGGGTGGAATATATTCGGTAAAATTCTTTGTTTCAGGAAAATGGGAAAATGGTGTATGTAATGTTGGTTATAATCCTACATTCACTGATAGAAAGCAATTATCTATAGAAGTTTTTATTTTGGATTATAATCAATATATTTATGGGGAAAAAGTTGCTATTGAATGGCATGAAAGAATTCGAGATGAGTTAAAATTCGAGAATGTCGATGATTTAATAGCTGAAATGAATAAAGATGTGGAAACTGCAAGGGATTACTTTAAAAAACTCGATAAAGAAACTTGATTTTACCCTATGAAAGATGATATTCTATTACAGTAACAAGAACCTTTGCTTGGCAATACGCCTCACCAACGTTTGCTAGGTAATAGGGGATAGAAAATTAGGAGGTGACTAGGATGGCGATTTCTCAACAACAAAAAAATGAAATCATCAACCAATACAAGATTCATGAAACTGATACCGGATCTCCGGAAGTTCAAATTGCGGTTTTAACAGAAGAAATCAACAAATTGAACGAGCATCTTCGTGTACACAAAAAGGACCATCATTCAAGACGTGGATTATTGAAAATGGTAGGCCGACGCCGTAATCTTTTAACGTATCTTCGTAATAAAGATGTTCAACGTTATCGTGATCTAATTAACAAACTTGGCCTTCGTCGATAAGACAATGCGCCGTCAGAAAAAGCGGGGAGTACATTCCCGCTTTTTTTTAGGATTAACCAAACTAGTAAAAATTGGATAACCGTTTATTGACAAACCAATCATCTAAAGAACTGTCATGAAAATGGCAGAACTGAACATTGGACATACATATGATAAGAAATGTGAAGACTTGTTGCTCTATCGTTTTGTAAATTCAATAATGAAATAAACCAGATGGAGTAATATTATAAGGCCATAAGTATTATTTACATTTGAAGAAGAAAACACTTTATCAAATGAAAGAAAACAATTAGAAATTGATTCAATTGTCATCAATCATATTTATGTCTAATGTTCAGTGTGAAGTCATGAACGGTGATTCCAACAAATTACAAGGACTTATTTTTATTTTTCGTAAACAATAATAAATAAGTCCAGCATGGAATCGAAAGTGAGGATTATCTATATGGAACAACAGAAACAAACATTTAGCATGGACTGGGCTGGCAGAAACCTAACAGTAGAAGTTGGCCAATTAGCAAAACAAGCAAACGGTGCAGTACTAATTCGCTATGGTGAAACTGCTGTACTTTGTACTGCAACTGCGTCTAAAGAAGCAAAAGCAGTTGATTTCTTCCCTTTAACTGTAAATTATGAAGAAAGATTATATGCAGTTGGGAAAATTCCTGGAGGTTTCATTAAGAGAGAGGGACGTCCAAGTGAAAAAGCCATTCTAGCAAGCCGTTTAATTGACCGTCCTATTCGTCCATTATTTGCGGATGGTTTCAGAAACGATGTACAAGTAATAAGTATCGTAATGAGTGTGGATCAAAATTGCTCTTCAGAAATGGCAGCAATGTTTGGTTCATCCCTAGCTTTAAGTACATCTGATATACCATTTGAAGGGCCAATAGCTGGTGTTGAAGTTGGTAGAGTAGATGGTAATTTTATTGTGAACCCAACTGTTGAACAAATGGAAAAAAGCGATATCACATTAACTGTAGCTGGAACAAAAGATGCTATAAATATGGTGGAAGCAGGAGCTCTTGAAGTACCTGAAGAAACAATGTTAGAAGCAATAATGTTTGGTCATGAAGAAATCAAAAAATTGATTGCATTCCAAGAAGAAATTGTTCGCGCTGTTGGTAAAGAGAAAATGGAAGTAACTCTTTATGAAGTGGACAAGGAGCTTGATCAAGTAGTACGTAGCATGTGTGAAAAAGATCTAGTTGCTGCAATCCAAGTAGAAGAAAAACATGCAAGAGAAGATGCAATTAGTGCAGTGAAGGAAAGAGTTATTTTAGAGTTTAATGAACGTGAAGATATAGATGAAGATACACTAAAACAAGTTTCTCAAATTTTGAGTAATTTGGTGAAAGAAGAAGTTCGTAGATTAATTACAGTGGAAAAGGTACGTCCAGATGGTAGAAAGCCGGACGAAATTCGACCATTATCATCCGAAGTGAATCTTTTACCACGTACACATGGTTCTGGCTTGTTTACTCGAGGCCAAACACAAGCATTAAGCATTTGTACTCTCGGTGCATTAGGAGATGTTCAAATTCTTGATGGATTGGGAGTAGAAGAGACGAAACGATTTATGCACCATTATAATTTCCCTCACTTTAGTGTTGGGGAAACTGGACCAATTCGTGGACCAGGTCGAAGAGAAATTGGTCACGGTGCTTTAGGCGAACGTGCATTAGAGCCAGTAATCCCTAATGAAGCGGATTTCCCTTATACAATCCGTCTCGTATCTGAAGTATTAGAATCAAATGGCTCCACATCACAAGCAAGTATTTGTGCAAGTACTTTGGCAATGATGGATGCAGGTGTTCCAATTAAAGCTCCAGTGGCAGGTATTGCAATGGGACTAGTAAAATCTGGTGATCATTATACAGTACTTACAGATATCCAAGGAATGGAAGACCATTTAGGTGATATGGACTTTAAAGTTGCAGGAACTGAAAAAGGTGTTACTGCATTGCAGATGGATATAAAAATTGAGGGATTGTCTCGTCAAATACTTGAAGAAGCATTGCTTCAAGCAAAAGAAGGACGTATGCATATATTAAAATCTATGCTGGCAACAATCTCAACACCTAGAGAGCATTTATCTAAGTACGCTCCGAAGATTCTTACTATGACAATAAATCCAGATAAGATTAGGGATGTAATTGGACCAAGTGGAAAACAAATCAATAAAATTATTGATGAAACTGGCGTAAAAATTGATATAGAGCAAGATGGTAAGGTCTTTATTGCTTCCTCAGACGAAGAAATGAATGTGAAAGCAAGAAAGATTATAGAAGATATTGTAAGAGAAGTAGAAGTTGGACAAATGTATCTTGGAAAAGTAAAGAGAATTGAAAAATTTGGTGCGTTTGTAGAACTATTCGCTGGAAAAGACGGTTTAGTTCATATATCTCAATTAGCTGAAGAACGTGTGAATAAAGTGGAAGACGTTGTTTCAATCGGCGATGAAATCCTTGTAAAAGTACTTGAAATTGATAATCAAGGTCGAGTAAATGTTTCAAGGAAAGCAGTTCTAAAAGAGCAGAAAGAAAAAGAAGAAAAAGCGAAGTAAAAGTAAATTAATGCCAGGAGTAATCCTGGCATTTTCTATTTACATAAATTGCAAACTAAACATATAGAGCTAGATGTTCTAACTTGTCCTTCCTATTCATATTTTATGAGGAAGGAGGTTTTGCATGTGATTCGGGCAAAAAGCTTGATTGGCTTTGTTGTGATTGTTATTCTATCAGTGTCTGTAATTTTTAATCCATTTAGTAAAACGTATATTAGTGAATTAAGAAGTAATAGTGTATATGTAAGTACTCAAGATGTGTCAAATCTACAAGATCTGATTGAAGCAGCAGCTAAAAAGTTCAATAAAGCGCCATCTGATGCTAAAATCGACCGAGTTTGGAAAGCAATGCCAGGATATAATGGATTAGAAGTGGATGTAGAGGCATCATATAATAAGATGATAAAAGAAAAAGCCTTTGATGTACAAAAGATAGTATTTAAACAAATACCACCCAAAATACATTTGGAGGATTTGCCACCATCACCTATTTATAGAGGACATCCAGAAAAACCAGCTGTTAGTTTCCTAATCAATGTTGCATGGGGGAATGAATATTTACCTTCCATATTGGCAACGCTTAAGGAAAATAAAGTACATGCTACCTTCTTTTTGGAAGGACGCTGGGTTAAAGAAAATCCAGATCTTGCAAAAATGATTGCTGATGGTGGACATGAAATAGGAAATCATTCCTATAGTCATCCCAACATGGCAAATATTAGTTCATATAGAATGAAAGAAGAATTAGTGAAAACGAACGAAATCATCGAAGCTACAACTGGAAAAACAGTAACATGGTTTGGTCCTCCGGCAGGTGCATTTCGAGAAGAAACTGTTCTTATTGCTGATTCTTTACATATGAAAACAGTAATGTGGACTGTTGACACAATTGATTGGCGAGAACCAACACCTGAACAATTGATCCAGCGGGTAATATCCAAGGTACATCCAGGTGCGATGATTCTTATGCATCCAACTAAGGCAACAGAAAAAGCTTTAAATACGTTAATTTCGGAAATTCGTTCAAAAAACTTAAGAATTGGTACTGTTACGAAATTAATGGATGAAGAGCGTATCATAAAAAGAGAAGAATTAGACATGGAAGAAAATACGCAACATCCATAATGTGTTTTCCACTGATATGGACAAATGGCATGTTTTTGCACCATGAATAGGAGGAATTACAATGCTGAAGAAACATAAATGCCAAAATGGAGTTAGAGTTGTCCTTGAAACAATTCCAACAGTCAGGTCTGTTGCAATCGGAATATGGATTGGGACTGGATCTCGTGATGAAACTGACAGTAACAATGGTATTTCACATTTCTTAGAACATATGTACTTTAAAGGTACTGAAACTCGTTCAGCAAGGGAAATTGCGGAATCATTTGACTCTATCGGTGGTCAAGTGAATGCATTTACCTCAAAGGAATATACTTGCTACTATGCAAAAGTGTTGGATAACCATGCCTTGTATGCATTAGATGTACTAGCTGATATGTTTTTCAATTCTACATTTAATGATGACGAACTAGAAAAAGAAAAAAATGTCGTCTTAGAAGAAATAAAAATGTATGAAGATACGCCTGATGATATTGTGCACGATATGCTTAGTAAAGCAGCATATGAAACACACTCATTAGGATATCCGATTCTTGGTACAGAAGAGACATTGGCTACTTTTACAAGTGATTCATTAAGAGAATATATCCATGACATGTATACACCTGATAATGTTGTAATTTCGATTGCAGGTAATATAGAGGAAGATTTTATTGAACATATTGAGAAATACTTTGGAACATTTGTACGAGGAAATAAACAGAATGCTGATATAGCTCCAGAATTTCATCTAAATAAGGTAATCAAACAGAAAGAAACAGAACAGGCACATCTTTGTATCGGTTTTGAGGGATTACCAATAGGACATAAAAATATTTATGATTTAATGATCATGAATAATATCTTTGGTGGAAGCATGTCATCACGATTATTCCAAGAAGTAAGGGAAGAAAAAGGACTAGCATATTCCGTATTCTCCTATCACTCTTCCTTTAAAGATACAGGTCTAGTGACAATTTATGGAGGAACTGCAGCCAATCAAATGGATGAGCTGTTTTCTACTATACAAAACACCTTGGATAAATTAAAAAATAATGGAATTACAGATAAGGAATTAAAGAATAGCAAAGAACAAATTAAAGGTAACTTAATGCTCGGACTAGAGAGTACAAATAACAGAATGAGTCGAAATGGTAAGAATGAACTTTTATTAAATCGACATCGTACTCTGGATGATATGATAGAAGATATTGATAAAGTAACAATTGATAGTGTGAATGAAATGGCACGAAAAATCTTTACAGAAGATTATACTGTTGCAATAATTAGTCCTGATAATCGCTTACCAGAAAACAATAAAAACTAATTACAATAACTAAGGGTTGTTCAATCAGTCGTAAAAAAATTGATTGGGCAACCCTTATTCCATTTTTATTTTTGGCTCTGTTAAAGTTCAT
This sequence comes from Paenibacillus bovis, assembly GCA_007679095.1. GTDB lineage: Bacteria > Bacillota > Bacilli > Bacillales > Bacillaceae_C > Lederbergia > Lederbergia graminis. Next base: position 33,377 of record VEFU01000003.1, on the reverse strand, counting down.
TGTTGTTAACAACTTAGTTGATTGTAGCGGATGTACACGAGACTCCCGCGGAAAGCGAGTGTACAGGAGCGAAAATCAACAACAGAGTTTAACAGAGCTTTATTTTTAAATAGTCCATTTTGTATATTCATTTTGTATATTTATTTTGTCCATACTTTTGTACTTCTTAATTCTAAATCACCAAGAGCCATCCTATATATAATATTAGGAGCTTGTAAAGGAGGGGAATTATGAGACTCAGTGAGTTAGGAGGAAAAGAAATCGTCGATTATAACAAAGCGAAACGCTTGGGTGTACTAGGGCAAACAGACTTAGAAATTGACACAAAAACAGGGGCGATAAATCATTTGATAATCCCTTCTGGTAAGTGGATGGGCCGTAAAGGGCTAAATGAAATAAAAGTTCCATGGCATTTCATTCGAACAATTGGAACTGACATGATCATTTTGGAGGTCCCAGAAAACAATACTTATTAAATGTAAAAAATATTTACGAATGAGAAAAGGCGAATGATTCGCCTTTTTTTTGTGTCTTAATAGGTTATTAGAGCGAGTATCGTTTTCTTATTAAGTCATGCACAGCCTAATGTAATCTACATACAATGATTGTGCGGTGTTATTCAGCATGCATAAAGAAGGTGAAGAATCTTGATGTTGACGGGTATGCACATAGCTGTTATCGGTGGGGATGCTAGACAGTTAGAAATAATAAAAAAGTTAACTGAACTAGATGCGAAACTGTATTTAATTGGTTTTGAACAGCTAGCACAACCATTTTCAGGCGCATATAAAGAAAAAATAGAGGATGTAGATTTTTCGCAATTGGATTGTATTATTTTACCTGTACCGGGTACAAATCTTGAAGGAGAAGTTGATACTATCTTCTCTAGTGACAAAGTTGTTTTAACGGAAGAAATCTTAAATAAGACACCCTCGTACTGCACTATATATTCAGGAATTAGTAATTCATATTTAGATGAAATCGTAAATCAATCAAAACGAAAGTTAGTTCAATTATTTCAGCGAGATGATGTTGCTATTTATAATTCGATTCCAACTGTAGAAGGAACCATTATGATGGCAATTCAAAATACAGACATCACGATTCACCAATCTAAAGTAGCAGTTCTAGGATTTGGACGTACTGGGATGAGTGTTGCAAGAACATTTTCCCTATTAGGAGCAAAAGTTAAAGTAGGTGCTAGATCAAGCGCGCATTTAGCAAGAATTACTGAAATGGCATTAACACCTTTCCATTTAAGAAACTTAAAAGATGAAGTTTCAGATTTGGATATCTGTATTAACACAATACCACATCTAGTATTAAATGCTGGTGTTCTAGCAAAAATGCCACCAAATACGTTAATAATTGATTTGGCTTCCAAGCCAGGCGGAACAGATTTTCGCTATGCAGAAAAACGGGGAATTAAAGCACTTCTTGCACCTGGATTGCCAGGTATCGTAGCTCCAAAAACAGCTGGGCAGATATTAGCAAATGTATTGGCACAGCTTATAGCAGAAGATTATGAGAATCGGAAGGGGAATAAATCATGAGTTTAGCAGGAAAAAGAATTGGTTTTGGTATGACAGGGTCACATTGTACGTATGATGCTGTGTTGCCTCAAATAGAAAAGTTAGTCCAACAGGGTGCCGAAGTAGTACCCGTAGTGACATATACATTAAAAACAACAGACACTAAATTTGGCGATGCTGAGGATTGGATTGAAAAAATAGAAACTGCTGCAGGTAGAAAAGTAATAGCTTCCATTGTCGATGCTGAGCCTCTTGGGCCTAAAGAACCATTAGATTGTATGGTTATTGCCCCATTAACAGGGAACTCTATGAGTAAGTTTGCAAATGCATTAACAGATAGTCCTGTTTTAATGGCTGCTAAGGCTACGTTGAGAAACCGTCGACCAGTTGTATTAGGAATTTCAACAAATGATGCATTAGGTTTAAATGGAGTAAATTTAATGAGATTGATGGCAACGAAAAATATTTATTTTATACCATATGGGCAAGATGATCCTATAAAAAAACCAAATTCAATGGTTGCACATATGGACTTATTATCAGATGCTGTATTAGCTGCAATTAATGGATACCAGCTTCAGCCAGTTATCCGTGAATATAAGGATGAATAAACAACAAAATATGATGCTATTATGTTGAAATCAGGTAGTGAATATATTCTCTACCTGATTCTATTAGAAAAATATAAATATGTATAAATATTAAGTAAATTGTGGTATTATTCAATAGAAATTTTGAAAATAATTTCGATAGCTAATGTAAATGTGGTAATATATAAATTAATGATTTTAATATTTTGCATCAAGAATCTAGTGTATGTGGAGTGGAAGGGGAATATTTATGTCCGAGTTACAAGGCTATCATGTAGCAGTAATGGGTGCAACAGGAGCAGTAGGCCAACAAATCATAAAAAAGTTGGAAGAAAGAAACTTTCCAATTCATAAATTGACTTTACTTTCTTCTGCCCGTTCTGCAGGCAAACAGATTACATTTAATGGTGAAAACATTACAGTTGAAGAAGCAAAGCCGGATTCCTTTAATGGCGTAGATATTGCACTCTTTAGTGCTGGTGGAAGTATATCGGAAATATTCGCTCCTGAAGCAGTGAAACGTGGAGCGATTGTAATAGATAATACTAGTGCGTTTAGAATGCAGGCGGATGTACCACTTGTTGTTCCTGAAGTAAACGAAGATGCACTTCATAATCATAATGGTATTATTGCAAATCCAAACTGCTCTACGATACAAATGGTTGCAGCATTAAAACCTATTAAAGAAGCTTTCGGGTTAAATAAAGTTGTAGTATCCACATATCAAGCTGTTTCTGGTGCTGGTGCTGCAGCAATTAACGAATTACATGAGCAAACAGAAGCTATTATTAGTAAAAAGGATTTTACTCCTGAAATTTTACCTGTAGGTAGTGCAGAAAAACATTATCAAATTGCATTCAATGCAATCCCACAAATTGATAAATTTACCGATAATGGTTTTACTTTTGAAGAAATGAAAATGATTAATGAAACGAAAAAGATTCTTGGAATGTCAGATTTGAAAGTTGCAGCAACTTGTGTCAGACTACCAGTTGTAACAGGACATTCTGAGTCCGTTTATATAGAAACGGAACAGGCAAATGTGCAAGTGGATGATATAAAGAAAGTTTTAGCAAAAGCTCCTGGAGTGACATTACAAGATGATCCTTCCAATCAGGTTTACCCTATGCCAGCAATGGCGGTTGGGAAAGATGATGTATTCGTAGGGAGAATACGGAAGGATTTAGATGAAGCAACAGGGTTTCATTTTTGGGTTGTTTCAGACAACTTACTGAAAGGTGCTGCGCTGAATACGATTCAAATTGCAGAGAGTTTAATCAAATTAGGATTAGTAACAAATAAGTAATTGTAGTTTTGTATTGCAGATGAGGTGAAAGCATGAAAGTAATCGTTCAAAAATTTGGAGGTACTTCTGTCCAGGATCAAGAGACAAGGCAATATGCAATTGGACATATTAAGAAAGCTATTGAAGAAGGATACAAAGTTGTAGTTGTAGTTTCTGCAATGGGTAGAAGTGGAGCTCCATATGCAACAGATACGTTAATTTCTTTAATTGGTGGGCAATCAACATTATTATCCAAACGAGAACAGGATGTCCTTCTATCATGTGGTGAGACTATTTCAAGTGTAGTTTTCACACAAGAGTTGCTAGAAAATGATGTTCATGCGGCAGCCTTAACTGGGGCACAAGCAGGATTTATAACAAATGACGATCATACAAATGCAAAGATATTGAAAATGGACTGTACTAGATTGTTACAGGAGTTAGAGTATCATGATGTAGTTGTAGTTGCTGGTTTTCAAGGTATTACGAAAATTGGTGATATAACTACTCTAGGACGAGGCGGAAGTGACACTTCAGCTGCAGCATTAGGTGCTGCATTAAATGCTGAATGGATTGATATTTTTACAGATGTTGATGGAATGATGACTGCGGATCCTAGAATAGTGGAAAATGCTAGATCTTTAACAGTAGTAACCTATAATGAAGTTTCAAATATGGCTTATCAAGGGGCAAAAGTAATACATCCACGAGCAGTCGAGATCGCAATGCAAGCGAAAATCCCAATTAGAATTAAGTCAACGTATTCTGATTCAGCCGGAACATTAGTAACATCCATGTCAAAGTTAGATCAAGTTGCAGATGTTAGTGAACGAATTGTAACAGGTATTGCTTATGTTCCAAATGTGTCACAAATAAAAGTGTCTGCTAGTGAAGGTCAATATAATATTCAATCAGATGTATTTAAGGCAATGGCTAATGAAAATATTAGTGTAGATTTTATAAATATTTCACCTAATGGTGTCGTATATACAGTGCCTGATGAAGCAATTGATAAAGCAACGACCATTCTGGAAGCTGCAGGTTATCAGCCAATAGTGGAGAGAAATTGTTCAAAAGTTTCTGTTGTAGGTGCTGGGATAAGTGGGGTTCCAGGAGTAACAGCTAAAATCGTTACAGCACTATCTGAAAAGGATATTAGAATTCTCCAATCAGCTGATAGTCATACTACAATTTGGGTATTAGTTGAAGGTGAAAGATTAGTTGACGCAGTGAATGCCCTGCATGATGTATTTGACCTGCAGAATGAAAAGATGGAAGATGAACGCTAAGGTTGAGGTGGTAAAGGATGATTCATTTCGGACGTTTGTCCACTGCAATGGTTACACCATTTGACAGTAAAGGTAATATTGATTTTCCAAAAACAACAAAGCTAGTTAATCACTTAATTAAAAATGGTTCAGATTCACTTGTAGTTGCAGGAACTACAGGTGAGTCACCTGTTCTATCATCTGAAGAAAAGGTAGCATTATATCGCCATGTTGTAAAAGTGAACGAAAATAGAGTTCCAATTATTGCAGGAACCGGTAGTAATAATACGTACGCATCCATTGAATTGACAAAAAAAGCAGAAGATGCCGGTGTAGATGCAATCATGTTAGTTGCACCATATTATAATAATCCTAATCAAAAAGGTCTATATGAGCACTTTCATGCTATCGCAAAATCTACTAAACTACCAATTATGATTTATAATATTCCTGGTCGATCTGTAATAAATATAAATCCTGAAACAATGATTGAATTATCGAAAATTGACAATGTTGTAGCAGCAAAAGAAGCTAGTGGTGATTTAAACGCTATGTCCAAAATTATTGAAGAAACAGATGAAAACTTCTTAGTTTATAGCGGGGATGATTCCTTAACATTGCCAACACTTTCTATCGGTGGAACAGGAATAGTATCTGTTGCTAGTCATATTATTGGTAAACAAATGCAAGAGATGATTCATAGTTTCATAGAAGGAAAGACAGAGAGTGCCGCTGCTCAGCATCGTAAGCTGTTGCCAATTATGCAAGGCTTATTTACGGCACCAAATCCAGTTCCAGTAAAAACAGCATTACAGTTGACAGGATTTGATGTAGGCTCTGTTCGTCTACCTTTAGTTCCATTAACTGAACAAGAAAGATCTAACTTAGCCTCTTTACTTGAATTAATAAGATAAAAATTTATTGCAAATAAAAGGAGCTAGTTCCACATATGGGATTAGCTTCTTTTTAATTATTTTTGAATAATAAATTGTACACACATTTGAACTTCAAGTATAATGAGACTAACTGATGAAGATCGGAAACAATTGATAGGAGGATATAGGTTTGTCAAAAATAAAAAATGAAATAATAAAAGTTATTCCCTTGGGAGGGGTAGGGGAATTAGGAAATAATATGTACGTCATCGAAGTGGATACGGAATTATTTATTATCGATGCTGGACTAATGTTTCCTGAAAATGAGATGTTAGGTATTGATATGGTAATACCGGACATTTCCTGGTTAGAGAGCCAGAAAGATCGTATAAAAGCGATCTTTTTAACCCACGGGCATGAAGATGCAATCGGTGCATTACCATTTGTCCTACGTAAAATAAATGTTCCAGTATATGGATCTAAATTAACCGTTGCTTTAGCAAAAGAAAAATTAAAAGAGCAAACGCATAAAGTGGATGCTGTTTTTCACACAGTTAAGGCGAATTCAAGGCTTAAATTCAATACTATACAAGTAAGTTTCTTTCATACTACCCATAGTATTCCAGACTCATTAGGTGTATGTATACATACTTCTGAAGGTTGTATCGTTCATACAGGTGATTTTAAATTTGACCAGGCAGCAACTGGTTTGTATCGATCTGATATCGGTAAAATGGCAAACATTGGAGAATCTGGTGTGCTTTGCCTTTTATCAGATAGTACCGGAGCGGAACATCAAGGTCATGCTACATCCGAATCTCTAATTGCACGTGATATTTCTAATGCATTTCATATGGCAACAGGGAGAATTATAGTCGCATGTCCAGCTTCCAATTTTATAAGAATCCAGCAATCACTAGATGCTGCATATGAATCAGGAAGAAAAGTAGCGGTCGTAGGAAAAAGTATTGAACAAAGTATCCATCTAGCACTTAAATTAGGATTCTTAGAAGTGAATGATAAGGATTTTATCATTCCAATTCAAGATATTGAAAAATACGAAAAGAATGAAATCGTCATTATGTCTACAGGCCATATGGGTGAACCGATTGAAGCTTTACAAAAAATGGCTAAAAATAATCACAAATATGTAAATATATCGAAGGGTGATACGGTACTAATTACTGCGACTCCTTCTGCAGCTTTAGAAATTAGTTTAGCAAAGACAATGGACATGCTTTATCGTGCTGGAGCAACTGTTTTTAATTCGAACAAACGCAAAGGCAATGTTTCAGAGCATGCCGGTCAAGAAGATTTAAAGTTAATGCTTAACTTAATGAAACCAAAATATCTCGTACCTATTCAAGGTGAATATAGAATGTTATTTGCACATGCGAAAGTAGCGCAAGACGTAGGTATGAAAAAAGATCAAATTTTTATTCTAGGAAAAGGCGAAGTGATAGAATATAAAAATGGAGAAATGTTTTCATCTAACAAGGTTCCTGCAGGCAACATATTAATTGATGGAATCGGTGTTGGGGATGTAGGAAATATCGTTCTCCGTGATCGCAAACTTTTGTCTCAAGATGGTATCTTTACTGTTGTTGTTACAATAAATAAGCGCTTAAAGAAAATAGTTTCAGGACCTGAGATTATTTCAAGAGGTTTTGTATATGTACGTGAATCAGAACAATTACTAGACGAAGCTGCTAAGATTGTTCGTACCATTGCAGAAGAAGCTATATCAGGCGATGGGTTTGATTGGTCGAGTTTTAAACAAGATATAAGAGATCAATTGAATCAATATTTATATGAAAAAACAAAGAGAAGACCAATGATTTTGCCAATTATTATGGAAGTATAATAAAGAGGATGAGACAAAACGAATTGTACAGATGCAAATCAGGACAATTTTTAGTGTAAATATCACAGGAGTCTCGTGTTTTTCCTCCGCTAGTAATTTTTAATTCGTATAATGAAAACCGAACTATCACAAGGTTGATTAAAAGATAGTTCGGTTTTTTTATTTCATCTGTATTCCATTGTTCCTCTCTTTTATTATTTTTGATTAAACTTAAATTTTGGATGAATTTAAGACACGTGTCCATACTATAAGTATGAAATAGTATTAATGAAGGAGGACACTATGGATCAAGAAAAGATGTCCAAAACTGAGGTTGAGGATGATAAGAATAAAGGTAACGATGCAAAGCAAGGAATACTTGATAAGATATCACAACTCGGACAAACTAATGTGCCACAGCTTTCACAAGATACAAATATCCATTGCTTGACTATTATTGGACAAATAGAAGGCCATATGCAATTGCCACCTCAAAATAAAACAACTAAATATGAACACATCATTCCACAGTTAGTAGCGATTGAGCAAAATCCGAAAATAGAAGGACTATTAGTTGTATTAAATACTGTTGGAGGAGATGTGGAAGCAGGTTTAGCTATTTCAGAAATGATATCGACATTATCTAAACCTACTGTGTCCATAGTATTAGGTGGCGGTCATTCGATAGGAGTACCAATTGCTGTTTCATGTTCTTATTCTTTTATTGCTGAAACTGCTACGATGACGATACATCCTATTCGATTGACTGGTTTAGTAATTGGTGTACCTCAATCATTTGAATACATGGACAAGATGCAAGAGCGCGTAGTAAATTTTGTAACGAAGAATTCTAATATTTCAGAGGAAGTATTTAAAGATTTAATGTTTGCAAAAGGAAATTTAACAAGGGATATTGGGACAAACGTAATTGGTCCTGATGCTGTTAAATATGGGTTAATAGATGAAGTGGGTGGAATTGGGATGGCAATAAAAAAATTAAATGAACTTATTGCAGCTGGAAAAAATCATTCTCCTGAAGAAGGTGGGCTTATCCAATGATAATACATTCCATTGTTCCTCCTGAGTTGATTTTTCCTAATCAAGAAGAACAATTTTCTAATCAAATACCGTTAGTAAGAAATGGTGTTCCGATGATAGTGGAACAATCTGGGGATATGTACAAAGTCGTTCGGATAATGAGTAGTAATCCGTGTGATTATTTGCGAGATGATATTTGCCCCGGTGCGTATATTAGCTTATATGAATAAAAAATTATAGCCTTCTAAACCTCTTCATTAATAAATTTTGTTAAGAAGAGGTTTTTTGTAATTCTTTCACATGGCCATATAGGGAAATCAGGTTATGTGCTATAATATATTAGATATATTGATTTGAATAATGAATATAAGGTCAAGTGATAAGGTGATTATATGGTGAAAAAGAAGCGGAGATCGCGTTCAGCTAATAAATTGAATACAATTTTAAAATATGAAATTTCTGGAATTATTCTAGTAGCTTTATGCTTAATTATTATAGTAAATGTAAACGGCGATAAGCTATTTCCATTGAACTACCCATTTTATTTTCTATTAGGAGAATGGCATATTGTAGGTCCATTATTTGGTATCGGATTGGGTGGTTATTTGATTGTAAAACGGCAAATGCCACGTTTTTCAAATCCTCGCTTAATCGGCTTTTATATTATTGTTTCATGTTTCTTATTACTGACTCATATGAAGCTGTTTGATTTGAAAATGGAAATGAACAATATTAAAGGTACAAGTATTCTTGCAAATACATACACAGATTTTACCCGCATTGTAAGTGGACAAACTTCTACTAATGATTTTGGTGGAGGTATGATCGGTGCTGTTTTTACTTCGGCTACATATCTTATATTTGGATCATTAGGTACAAAAATCTTAAGCTTCTTTCTAATGATTGTTGGGGTAATTCTCGTAACTGGTAAATCATTAGGTGAAGTATTAGGGAAAATCGGAAAGAAACTTGGAGAATTTATTAAGAACCAATGGGAAGCCTTCCTTATTGATATGAAAGAGTGGAATGAGGAGCGGAAGGAAAAGAAAAAAGAGAAGAACACATTAACTGCTAAAAAACAAAAAAATGAGGAATCTTTACTACCATTACAAGTGCCGGATGTAGATGAAGAAGATATAGTCTCTGAACCAATTATATCCAGTTTTACAGAAAAGGCATTTCCTGAAGAAGAGGAAAGAACAGAAGAAGTAACGGATATATCTGACAATGAAGAGGAAGAAGTAGTACCGCCAATGGCTTTTACGGAGCATGAGAATAAGGATTATGAACTTCCACCTATTTCTTTACTTACTAGACCGAAGGCAACCGATCAAAGTAGTGAGTATAAATTAATTCACGAAAATGCAGCTAAACTTGAAAGAACATTCCATAGTTTTGGAGTAAAGGCAAAAGTAACACAAGTGCATCTAGGTCCAGCAGTAACTAAATATGAAGTTCATCCAGAGGCGGGCGTAAAGGTAAGTAGAATTGTAAGCCTAAGTGACGATATAGCACTTGCTCTTGCTGCAAAAGGGATAAGAATAGAAGCGCCTATTCCAGGAAAATCCGCCATTGGTATTGAAGTGCCGAATTCAGAGGTAGCAATGGTATCTTTGCGTGAGGTGTTAGATTCGAAAGAAAATGATAGACCTGAAGCAAAACTGCAAATTGGTCTAGGAAGAGATATTACGGGACAAGCAGTAGTAGCAGAATTGAATAAAATGCCTCACTTATTGGTTGCTGGTGCTACAGGAAGTGGAAAGAGTGTTTGTATAAATGGCATAATTACAAGTATATTAATGCGAGCAAAACCACATGAAGTAAAAATGATGATGATTGATCCTAAGATGGTAGAACTTAATGTGTATAATGGGATTCCTCATTTATTGGCTCCTGTAGTAACTGATCCGAAAAAAGCTTCACAGGCGTTAATGAAAGTCGTTAATGAGATGGAAAGAAGATACGAGCTATTCTCCCATACTGGAACGAGGAATATTACAGGATATAATGAATTTATCGCGAGACAAAATGCTGAATCTGAGGAAGTCCAACCATTATTACCATATATAGTTGTTATTGTTGATGAATTAGCAGATTTAATGATGGTTGCATCTAATGATGTCGAGGATTCAATTACTAGATTAGCACAAATGGCACGAGCAGCTGGAATTCATTTGATAATTGCAACACAAAGGCCTTCGGTGGATGTTATTACAGGCGTAATAAAGGCTAATATTCCCTCTAGAATTGCCTTTGCTGTTTCATCCGCTACAGATTCACGAACTATTCTAGATACAGGTGGAGCTGAAAAGCTTTTGGGTCGTGGTGATATGTTATTTCTTCCAGTAGGGGCCTCAAAGCCTGTTAGAGTTCAAGGTGCTTTCCTATCTGATCAAGAGGTAGAGGAAGTAGTAGAGTTTGTAATTGGGCAACAAAAAGCTCAATATGAAGAAAATATGATTCCGGACGATATTCCTGAAGTTTCAACGGAGGTAGAGGATGAATTATATGAAGATGCGGTTCAGTTAGTAGCAGAAATGCAAACAGCTTCTGTGTCCATGCTACAGCGACGTTTTCGGGTTGGTTATACGAGAGCAGCACGCTTAATTGATGAAATGGAAGCTAGAGGAATCGTTGGGCCGTATGAAGGTAGTAAACCACGAACAGTACTAATTCCAAAACCTGCTGATGAACATTCGTCATAAACAAAGTAAAATGAAAGCTATTTGAAGAGTTGATATATGACTCTTCAAATAGCTTTTTTATTTTAATACTACATTACCTATTACATTAAAAAACAAAATTGTAATAGTATCTTTCATAATCAGGAATGATAAGAGGAGTATATAAACGAATTGCTTTTTACAGAAAGGTGATTCGTTGTTCTAAAACATATATTTATGCATAGGAGGATAACTCATGAAGAAAAAACGTATAAGTATCATACTATTATTGATTTTGTTAGTTGGAACAATACTTGGTGCTTGTGGAACAGGTGATAATGACGGCAACTCTGGTGATAATAATGATGGGAATTATACTGTAGCAATGGTTACAGATGAAGGTGGAGTAGATGATAAATCTTTTAACCAATCAGCTTGGGAAGGTTTAGTTGCTTTTGGAGAAGAACATAACCTTGAAAAAGGATTAAATGGATACCACTATTATCAATCAAGCAATGAGGCTGATTTTTCAACTAATCTAAACTCTGCTGTACGAGATAAGTTTAATATCGTATTTGGAGTTGGATTTAAGTTAAAGAGTGCAGTGGAGAGAATAGCAAATCAACGCAAGGATAATCACTTCGTAATCGTCGACGATGTGATTGAAGGATATGATAATGTTGCCAGTCTTACATTTAAGGAACATGAGGGATCTTTCCTTGTTGGTGTCATTGCTGGGCTAAAGACTAAATCGAATAAAGTAGGATTTGTTGGTGGAGATGACAGTGAATTAATCAATAAATTTTATGCTGGATTTGAAGCAGGTGTAAAACATGTCAATCCAGATGCTCAAGTTCAAAAACAATTTGCTGGTACTTTCACAGATTCATCAAAAGGTGCCGCAATTGCTGCAGCACAGTATAGTTCAGGTGTAGATATCATTTATCATGCAGCAGGTGGGGCTGGCTTAGGAGTATTTACTGAGGCGAAGAACTTAAAACAAAATGATCCTGATAGAGAAATCTGGGTAATTGGAGTGGACAGAGACCAACACGAGGAAGGTAATGTTCAAATTGGAGATAAAACAGAAAATATTACGTTAACTTCCATGGTCAAGCGAGTAGATGTAGCAGTTCAAGATATAGCTAATTTAGGTAAAAACGGTGATTTTCCAGGCGGTGAAATTTTAGAATACGGTCTTGAAGAAAATGGCATTAAGATATCTGATTCACAAGAACATTTAAATGAAGAAATTCTTAATAAAGTCAAAGAAGTAGAAGAAAAAATAAAAAATGGTGAAATTGAAGTTCCATCCAAACCTTAATCATGGATATTTCGTCATGCTTCTATACAAAAGAGTCCGGCTTAAGTCCTTTAAGTCAGACCCTTTTGTATATATTTAATGTCTAATATTTATCCGACAATAAGCATCACGCTTTCAGTTAGGAGATAGTTTTATGGATTATGTAATTGAAATGCTAAATATTCGTAAGGAATTCCCAGGTATAGTAGCAAATGATAATATCACTCTACAGTTAAAACGAGGAGAAATCCACGCATTATTGGGTGAAAATGGAGCTGGGAAATCTACTTTAATGAACGTCCTTTTTGGTTTATATCAACCAGAGCAAGGTGAGATTAGAGTAAATGGAAAAAAGGTACATATCACAAGTCCTACGATTGCAAATGAACTTGGGATTGGTATGGTGCATCAACATTTTATGTTAGTAGAACCATTTACTGTAACCGAAAATATTATCCTTGGTGAAGAACCAAAGAAAGGCTTAGCGATTGATAGAAAGACTGCAGAACAAGAAGTAAGAGAAATATCAGAAAAATATAGTTTATCCGTCGATCCTGCTGCAAAAATTGCCGATATTTCAGTTGGAATGCAACAGAGAGTAGAAATTCTTAAAACCTTATATAGAGGTGCTGAAATATTAATATTTGATGAGCCGACTGCAGTGCTCACTCCACAAGAAATTAAAGAGCTAAGTTTTATAATGAAAGCTCTTATAAAAGAAGGAAAATCGATTATATTAATCACTCATAAATTAAAGGAAATAATGGAAATTTGTGATCGAGTAACGGTTATTAGAAAAGGTGTCGGAATCGGAACTTTAGAAGTAGAAAATACCAATACGAAAGAACTTGCTAATTTAATGGTAGGAAGAGAAGTTGTATTTACGACGGAAAAAACAGAAGCCAATCCTACTCATGATGTGTTAGAAGTTAGTGATTTGGTTGTAAAGGATAGTAGAGGGGTAGAAATTGTCGACAACTTGAATTTAACTGTACGCGCTGGTGAAATAGTTGGTATTGCAGGTGTAGATGGAAATGGACAGACAGAATTAATTGAAGCAATTACAGGGTTAAGAAAAATAAGTAAAGGAAGTATCAAATTAAATGGAAAGGACATAAAAAATCTAAGTCCAAGAAAAATTACAGAAACAGGGCTGGGTCATATTCCACAGGACCGACATAAACATGGTTTAGTTTTAGACTTTCCAATAGGTGAAAATATTGTATTGCAATCTTACTATCGACCACCGTTTTCAAGGTCAGGAATATTAAATTTTAAGGAGATTTATAAGAAAGCAAAACAGTTAATTACAGAATATGACGTACGTACCCCTAGTGAATATACGTTAGCTCGATCATTATCTGGTGGTAACCAACAGAAAGCAATTATTGGTAGGGAAGTGGATCGTGATCCAGATCTACTGATTGCTGCTCAACCTACTAGAGGTCTCGATGTTGGTGCTATAGAGTTTATCCATCAAAAAATAATTGATCAACGAGATAAAGGTAAGGCAGTCTTGCTCGTTTCATTTGAATTGGATGAAATCTTAAATTTAAGTGATAAAATTGCAGTTATTTTTGAAGGAAAAATAATTGCTATTGTTAATGCTAAAGAGACTACAGAACAAGAGCTAGGCTTATTAATGGCTGGCTTAAAGAAAGAAAAAACGGAGGACGATATTCATGTCTAATCGATTATCAAACTTTCTAATACCAGCGATTGCGGTTATTCTTGGTCTTTTAGCAGGTGCAATAGTTATGTTAATAAGTGGCTATAATCCAATAGCTGGTTATGGTGCTTTAATAGAGGGAGCGGTCGGTGATTCTTATTACTTAGGTGAGACTCTAAGACAGATGACTCCTTATATATTTGCAGGTCTCGCCGTGGCTTTTGCCTTTCGTACAGGCCTATTTAATATTGGAGTTGAAGGACAACTGTTAGTCGGATGGATTGCTGCTGTTTGGGTGGGGATTTCCTTCGAACTACCTAAAATAATCCACCTACCATTGGCAATTATCGCAGCAGGTATTGCAGGAGCAATCTGGGGATTTGTTCCTGGATTTTTAAAGGCGAGATTACGTGTACATGAAGTAATTGTCACAATTATGATGAATTATATTGCTTTACATGTCACAAATTACTTCACTAGGCATGTACTATCTGATCATCGAGATTCTACCCCACGAGTGAATGAAACAGCATCATTAGCATCTCCCTATTTTGAGCAAATCACAGAGTATTCCACATTGCATTATGGTGTTTTTATAGCACTATTTTCTGCATTGGTTATGTGGTTTATTGTTGAAAAGACAAAGACTGGTTTTGAATTAAGATCAGTTGGCTTAAACCAGCATGCCTCTGAATACGCAGGGATGAATGTTAACCGAAATATTATTGCTTCGATGATGATATCTGGCGCTTTTGCAGGTCTTGCTGGAGCAATGGAAGGGTTAGGGACTTTTGGAAATGCCTTTATACATACTGCATTTTCCGGAGTTGGTTTTGATGGAATTGCAGTTGCATTACTAGGTAGTAATACAGCTATTGGGGTTGTATTATCAGCTTTTTTATTTGGTGGCTTAAAAGTAGGTGCATTAAAAATGCCAATTGCCAATGTTCCAGAAGAGTTAGTTGAAATTGTCATTGCCTTCATTATTTTCTTTGTGGCATCTAGCTATTTTATTAAGTGGGTAATTGCTCGCTTCAAAAGGAGCGTGAAATAAGTGGAAATTACTACATTACTATCTCTTATTATCTCCTCCACCATTATGGCTGCAGCTCCACTAATTTTAACCGCACTTGGAGGTGTTTTCTCAGAAAGGGCAGGAGTAGTAAATATCGGACTAGAAGGATTAATGGTTATTGGAGCGTTTAGTGCGGTTGTCTTTAATTTAAGTACTGCCCATATTTTCGGAGAGGCTACTAGCTGGATTGCAATTTTATTCGCTATGTTTATTGGAGCAATTTTTTCATTATTACATGCAGTAGCTTCTATTACATTTCGAGCGGATCAAGTTGTTAGTGGTGTTGCCATTAATTTCTTAGCATTAGGCCTTTCTCTCTTCTTGGTGAAGAATATGTATGGAAAAGGTCAAACAGATATGATCTTAGCGAATATAAGAAAAATCAATATTCCTTTTTTAAGTGAAATTCCCTTTATCGGTGAGATATTTTTCAGAAATGTATCATATGTTGCATATACAACGATTATTGTTTCCGTCATAGCTTGGTACGTACTATTTAAAACACCTTTTGGTTTACGAATCCGTTCTGTAGGGGAACATCCATTGGCAGCAGATACAATGGGAATTAATGTAACAAAACTACGATATATTGGTGTTATTATTTCAGGAATTTTAGGTGGCGCAGGTGGTGCAGTTTACTCACAATCCATTACCCTTAATTTTAGTAATACAACTATTACTGGGCAAGGGTTCATGGCACTTGCAGCAATGATATTTGGGAAGTGGCATCCATTAGGGGCAATGGGGGCTGCAATATTTTTTGGATTTGCCCAAAGTTTAAGTATTATCGGTTCGCGAATCCCGATATTAGAAAATGTGCCATCTGTATACCTACTCATTGCTCCATACGTCTTAACTATCTTAGCACTAGCTGGATTTATTGGTCGTGCTGATGCACCAAAGGCATCAGGAACACCATACATCAAAGGAAAAAGATAATTCGGTCTGGAATACGACCGAATTATTTGGATATTTATAGAATAAATAGATTAGATAGACCTATGATAGGCAATGAGTATTACATAATATTGTTATGTAAACTTGAATTCTTCATACTTGTTGCTTTCGCAAAAATCAGATAAAGTTATTGGTAAATATTGTTTAATTGGAGGATTGCTGAATGAATCTTGGAAATGAACAAATAATCGAGAAGTCCGGATATACATTGCACGTGATTCCAACTGAAAAATATAAAACAAATACTCTTATGTGGAGAATGAAGGCTCCATTAGACGCAGAATCGGTAACAAGCCGAGCATTATTACCTTACGTCTTACAAAGTAACACGAAAAATTATCCTTCTACAGGTGAATTTCGATCCTATTTAGATGATTTATACGGTGCATCATTTTATGTGAACCTGAGTAAAAAAGGAGAATTTCATGTAATAGATTTCATCTTAGAAATTGCGAACGAAAAGTATTTGCAAGATAATAACCCTCTATTACAAAGAGCAATGGAATTATTCCGTGAAGTTTTACTGAATCCTAATGTTACAAATGACGCTTTTGATGCACGCACGATGGAGAAAGAGAAGCGTAACTTGAAACAACGGATACAAGCAGTTTTTGATGATAAAATGCGTTATGCTAGTGTAAGGCTTGTCCAAGAAATGTGTAAAGGGGAACCTTATGAATTACCTCAACACGGTCTAATTGAAAAAGTAGACGAGATTACAAATGAATCTCTCTACCATTATTATAAAAAAGCATTTGCCGAAGATGAAATGGATTTTTATATAATTGGGGATGTAGATGTAACCGATGTGGAAAACTACTGTTCTTCTTTTCAATTTGAAAATCGTCCTAACACTAAAGTAACTAATCGAAATTCAAACCAAATAAGTGAAATTAAGGAAATAAAAGAAACGCAAGATTTGAAGCAAGGAAAATTAAATTTAGGTTGCCGAACAAACATTACGTATGGAGATCCTGATTACTTTGCCTTACAAATGTTTAATGGTATTTTTGGTGGATTCCCACATTCTAAATTGTTTGTAAATGTAAGAGAAAAAGAAAGTTTAGCATATTATGCAGCAAGTAGAGTGGAAAGTCATAAAGGATTACTAATGATTATGTCTGGAATTGATAATCAGAATTATGATAAAGCGGTTTCTATTATTAAAGAACAGCTAGAATCGATGAGGCAAGGTTCTTTTACGGATCAGGATATTGATCAAACGAAGGCAGTATTAAAAAATCAATTTCTTGAAACGAATGATTCAGCAAGAGGATTAATTGAATTACTTTATCACAATATTGTTGCTGATTCTAACGTATCATTACAAGATTGGATTGATAAAATTAATAGCACGACGAAAGAAGAAATCGTTAGTGTAGCAAATAAAGTAGAACTGGATACGATTTATTTCCTAGCTGGAAAGGGTGGTGATCAATAATGAAAAAAATTGAATTCAACCAAATTAATGAAACACTCTTCTATGAAAAACTAGAAAATGGATTGGATGTCTATATTTTACCTAAAGAAGGATTTAATAAAACATATGCGACTTTTACAACCAAATACGGCTCTATTGATCAACAATTTAAGCCACTAAATAAGAATGAGTTTGTCAATGTTCCTGATGGTATTGCGCATTTTCTAGAACACAAATTATTTGAAAAAGAAGATGGGGATGTATTCCAACAGTTTGGTAAACAAGGTGCATCCGCAAATGCTTTTACTTCATTTACGAGAACAGCTTACTTATTTTCTAGTACAACTGATACCGAATTAAATTTAAACACGTTAATGAATATGGTACAGGAACCATATTTTACTGAAAAAACGGTAGAGAAGGAAAAAGGTATTATTGGTCAGGAAATCATGATGTATGACGATAATCCTGATTGGAGAGTGTATTTTGGTGTAATCGAAAACATGTACCATCATCACCCAGTGAAAATTGACATCGCGGGAACAGTGGAATCAATCTCTAATATAACTGCTGAGTTATTATACGAATGTTATGAAACATTCTACCACCCAAGTAATATGCTCTTGTTTATAACAGGACCAGTTGATCCGAAAGAAATATTAAATATAATTCAAACAAATCAACAAGCTAAAAATTATAATGCAGCACCTGAAATAGAACGGCATTTTGAAGAAGAGCCTGAAGCAGTGGCAACGAAAAAACAAGTTTTAGAAATGAACGTCCAAATACCAAAATCATATGTCGGTGTAAAAGCTAGAGAAGTACAACAGAGTGGGAAGGAAATGTTAAAACAAGAACTTTCCATCAATATTTTGTTAGAAATGCTTTTTGGAAAAAGCACGCAAAACTACGAAGAATTAGTGAACGAACAGTTAATTGATGACACTTTCCAATATGATTATTCCCAAGAGCAAGGATTCGGATTTGCTATTATCGGTAGTGATTCAGCACAACCAGATGTTTTTGCAGAAAAAATTCAGTCGATATTACTCGAAGCAAAAGATGGTAAACATTTGACTGAAGAAGCTTTAGAAAGAACTCGAAAAAAGAAAATTGGTAATTTTTTAAGAGCGATTAATTCACAAGAATATATCGCTAATCAGTTCACACGTTATTCTTTTAATGAAATGAACTTCTTTGATGTTGTCCCAGTTTTAGAGGAATTAACATTTGCTGATATTCTTGAGGTAGCGAATAAATTTATTGATGAAAGTCAGATGACAGTTTGCCAAGTTGTACCAAAGAAATAAGTAGAGTATACTTGAACCCGGAAAGTTATTATCCGGGTTTTTTACGTTAGGGAGAGAGTATTGTGAAGAAGTTTGCTTTAATAACTGGAGCAAGTGGTGGTATAGGTGCAACCACTGCTTTGAAACTGGCAAGTGAGGGATGGAATTTATACTTACACTACCATTCCAATATAGAAAAAATGAATACATTAGTGCAGCAACTAGAAGCATATAATATTGAATTAATCACTATTCAAGCTGATCTACGTACAAATGAGGGTGTCCATAAAATTATTGAATCCATATTTCAGTTACATGCAATTGTCATTTGTAGTGGAACATCATCATACAGTTTATTTACGGATTTAGATGAGAATACAATAGATGATTTGCTCCAAATACATGTAAAGAGCCCACTTCTATTGATAAAAAAGCTATTACCTAAACTTATGAAGTTTCATGATTCTAGTATTGTCATCATTAGCTCTATTTGGGGACAAACAGGAGCCGCATGTGAAGTGATGTATTCCACTGTAAAAGGTGCGCAAATTTCCTTTGTGAAAGCTCTAAGCAAAGAGATGGCGAGTAATGGTTTACGAATTAATTGTGTTGCTCCTGGGGCAGTGAAGACAAGTATGATGAATCGTTTTACGGAAGAGGAAATAGAAGAGATTGAATCTGAAATTCCATTAGGTCGTCTTGCAATGCCAGAGGAAGTGTCAGAAGCTATTTCTTTTCTTCTTTCGTCAAAATCATCGTATATAACGGGACAAACACTAAGTGTGAATGGTGGTTGGTACATATAGAATTAGCTTTATTACCTTCTATTACACTTTTCTTTTCCATGCATAACGCAAATTCCTCTTGAGCATACTATTCATTGTAAGTTTATCAACAAAGGAGGAAGTGTGAATGTCCATTCTGGATAATTGGGAGCAATGGAAGAATTTCTTAGGTGACCGTTTAGATGATGCACAAAATCAAGGTATGTCCCAAAATGTGATAGATAAAATGGCAACACATGTTGGGGATTATTTAGCGCATAATGTTGATCCTAAAAATGAACAACAACGGGTACTATCTGATTTATGGTCTGTTGCTTCACCAGAAGAACAAGAAGCAATTGCTAAAGTAATGGTTAAACTTGTTGAAAACAACAGTACAAAATAAAAATGAAATAAGACTGTTCCTTTAAATTACTCTTTCCTATCATACAATTGTGTGAAAATGGCAAAGAATTTTAAAGAACAGTCTTTTTTAATATCAGCATAATGGAATCATTCATGAATAATAAACGATAATATTTTTGTAAGAATTTGGCGTAAAATCATACCTTATACTTTCATATTTTATTTATTTCAGCTATTATATAATCGAGACATTATTGTTTAATTAACCAAATCCGGATTTATTACCTTATTGGGAGAGGGTAAGATGGAAAGAAAAGAATGGTATTTGGAATATGAGATTACAATCGATCGTCCGGGTTTATTAGGTGATATTTCTTCATTATTAGGAATGTTGTCCATAAACATTATAAGTATAAATGGTATTGATAGAGGACGAAGAGGTTTATTAATCCGGGCAAAAAATGAGGAACAAATTATTCGCCTTGAGTCTATTTTGAAAACAGTTGAAACGATTAGAGTAACAAAAATGCGTGAGCCTAAGTTACTAGATCGATTAGCCGTTCGGCACGGAAGATATATTGAACGAGATATGGATGATAAAAAAACATTCCGTTTTGTAAGGGATGAACTGGGATTATTAGTTGATTTTATGGCTGAATTGTTTAAGCAAGAAGGACATAAACTAGTTGGGATTAGAGGAATGCCTCGAGTAGGAAAGACAGAATCTATTGTTGCCTCAAGTGTTAGTGCTAATAAAAAATGGCTGTTTGTCTCATCCACTCTATTAAAACAAACTATTCGAAAAGAACTAATAAAAGATGAATACAATTCTAACAATATTTTTATTATTGACGGTATTGTATCTAGAACGAGAGCAGATGAACGTCATCTTCAATTAGTTAGAGAAATTATGAAAATTCCAGCCGTGAAAGTGATTGAACATCCAGATATTTTTGTTCAACATTCGGAGTACTCAATGGACGATTTTGATTATATTATTGAACTTAGAAATGATCGTGATGAGGAAATTACATATGAAATTGCAGAGAAAAACAACTTATTCGATGCACCAGGTTTTGGTTTCGACTTTTAGGATTGGCAGGTGTTTTCATTGACAGAATTAGGAAGCCGACTGCGCATGGCAAGAGAAGAGAAAAGCCTTACTTTAGACGAGCTTCAAAATATTACAAGAATCCAAAAAAGATATTTAGTTGCGATAGAAGAAGGGAAATACGAGATATTACCTGGTAAGTTCTATGCACGAGCCTTTATTAAACAGTATGCGGAGGCAGTAGGCCTTGAACCCGAGATACTTTTTGATGAGTATAGAAATGAAATACCACTAACAAATGAAAATGATATACCGGAAAGGCTTTCTAGAATTCAAAACAGAAAAGCTGTTTCACCAACTACATCAAAGTTTATGGAATTATTTCCGAAAATATTAACGGCTGTATTTGTCATTGCAGTTATATTTTTAATTTATACTCTCGTCATGAAGTATGTTGATTTCGGAGAAAAACCTACGGATGATAATAATAAAACAGTAGATATAACCGAATCAGATGATGTAGTACCTGATAATAATGAAGATACTAATACTGATAATTCAAATGATAATTCGGACGGAAATACGGATGAGTCAGACGATACGCAAGGTGAAAATCCTGACAATGTTAATGATGAAGGATCAGATTCCGAATTAGACGACTCAGATAATGAGGAACAGATAGTGGAACAAGAACTTACACTCGAAAATGTTAATGGTTATGTTTCTACCTTTAGATTAACGAATACGGATAAATTTGAATTTGAAATAAAAGCTTCGGATTCTGGTAGAAGCTGGATTAGTGTGAAGAATGGTCAAAATACAATGTTCTTCCAAGGTGAAATTAAGGATGGGGAAAGTAAAACCTTTGATTTTACGGAAGAAGATAGTGCATATATAGTAGTAGGAAGAACTCTTGATACTGAAATTCTGATCAATGGTGAGCCCATCGAATTTCAATCAGAGCCAGTAAGACAAGATATACAAATTAACTTCACAAAGCAAGACTAAAGGAATTTATTAAAACCGCCGACTTTGGCGGTTCATTTTTTAATGAATCTTATGCTTTTAGATTGGGAGGATATGTATGAATTTACCTAATAAAATTACCATCTCTCGGATATTTTTAATCCCAGTTTTTTTAATTTTAATGCTTGTACCATTTAATTGGGGAATCATTAAATTGCCAGGTACAGAAATGGAAGTAGCCCATTTTATTGGAGCACTAGTATTTATCTTTGCTTCTGTCACAGATTGGGTTGATGGTTATTTTGCTAGAAAATATAATTTAGTAACGGATTTAGGGAAATTTTTAGACCCACTTGCAGACAAACTTCTTGTTTCTGCTGCATTGATTGTATTAGTTGAAATGCAACTTGCACCATCTTGGATCGTGATTCTCATTATTAGCCGAGAATTTGCGGTAACGGGCCTTCGCTTAATTTTAGCTGGGACTGGTGAGGTTGTAGCTGCAAATATATTAGGGAAAATTAAAACTTGGAGCCAGATAATTGCAATATCTGCATTGCTTTTGAATAATATCTTCTTTGAGGCAATAGATTTTCCATTTGCAACAATTGCACTTTGGGTAGCACTCGTCTTTACGATCTGGTCAGGATATGAGTACTTTGCTAAGAACAAAGCAGTTTTTAAAAATTCAAAATAACTCTATAACAGAAAGGTTTTTGAATAATGAATGCGGAGATTATTGCAGTAGGTACGGAATTACTTTTAGGACAAATAGTAAATTCAAATGCTAAATATTTATCTGAGCAATTAGCAGAAATTGGTGTTAATGTTTATCATCATACGGCTGTAGGTGATAATCCGAATCGATTAAGAGAAGTTATCGAAGTTGCTGAGTCAAGGGCTGATTTACTTATTTTTACAGGTGGTTTGGGACCAACAAAAGATGATTTAACGAAAGATACGATTGCAAATCATTTAAACAGTAAACTAATAGAAGACAAACATGCGATACAAACAATAATGGAATATTTCCAAAAAACAAATAGAACAATGACTGAAAATAATAGGAAACAAGCACTCGTAATAGAAGGTTCCCATGTTCTACCAAATGAACATGGGATGGCACCTGGGATGTTTGTCAAAAATCAATCAAAGTTTTATATGCTACTTCCTGGCCCACCTCATGAAATGCAACCAATGTTTCGTAAATTTGGTTTACCGGCTATACTTGATGAAATAGAGGTAAAAGAGAAAATAGTTTCACGTGTCTTACGTTATTTTGGTATTGGCGAGTCTCAGTTAGAAGTAGAGATAGAGGATATACTTGATGAACAGTCAAATCCTACCATTGCACCTTTAGCAGGAGATAACGAGGTAACATTGCGGATTACTGCACGTCATCAGTCTGAGGAAGAAGCTACGAAACTAATAGATTCAATGGAAAAACGAGTAAATGAGCGCGTGGGCCAATACTTTTATGGCTACGATCAAACAACTATAATGAAAGAATTACTGAAAGTGCTACAAGAAAGAAAATTAACGATTGCTGCAGCCGAAAGTTTAACAGGAGGACTATTTCAGTCTGAAATGACTTCTATTGTTGGTGTAAGTACAATGTTAATTGGTGGAGTAGTATGTTATTCCAATAAATCTAAAATGAAGCTTCTCAATGTGAAAGAAGAGACAATAAATACGTACGGTGTAGTAAGTGAGCAATGTGCAGAAGAACTTGCAGAAAATGTTCGCAACTTATTAGGAACGAGTATTGGAATAAGTTTTACAGGAGTTGCTGGACCTGATTCGCTGGAAGGTCATCCTGCAGGTACAGTTTGGATTGGTATTTCATTCGAAGGAAAACCAGCCAAAGCTTATAAATTACAATTGTCTGGTTCTAGAAACGGAAATCAAAAAAGATCAGTGAAGTATGGTTGTCACTACCTTCTAAAAGAATTACAGGCAAATGAAGAGGGGATGGGACCAAACTATTAGAACTGGATGTAATTCTGAACAATATTTGTGTAACTATACCGCTACGAAAATACACTTCGCTTTCCGCGGGCTTAGAAAAGTGAAGGCGACTGTCAAGTGGCGTATGAATTTTCTAGGACACTGACTGAGATAAAGGACTCACGACGAGAGGTCCACAGGATGTGGATCACGTCGACGTTGGCACACGATGTGCCGATCTTAGTCGACGTTCCTCCGTCGATGATGACTTTTCGTAGGGAAGTGACCGAAGATTCACTAGCCACTAGGAGCCTGAACTAGACAAGGTTCGGAAGCCTCCTCGGCGCTTTGTGCGCCTGTGGGGTCTTCCGGCTACCGTACATCCCGCAGGAGCATTCCTGTTGAATTAGTCTTAACGCACTTGAAAAGAAAAGGATCCTCCTATATGATGCAATTGTCGAAAAAACAACCATAAGGAGGATCCCACTTGAAGAATAATAGAAATGAACGAATTAATCAAGTACATGAAAACACACTAGTGATTGGTATTGATATTGCTAAAGAGAAACATTATGCTTGTGCAGTTGATAGTCGGGGAAGAGAATTAGCGAAAGTCTGGAATTTTTCTCAATCGAGAGAAGGCTTCCTTTATTTGAATAACGCTATTCGAGAGTTAATGGAACAACATGATAAAACAGAAGTCCTTATAGGATTTGAAGCAACAGGTCACTATTGGAAGAACATAGCGTTTTATTTAAAAATCTCCGATATACCATTTGTGCTGGTGAACCCTTTACACGTCAAGCAATCTAAGGAAATGGATGATAATTTACAAACAAAGAATGATGTGAAAGATGCCCGCGTTATCGCAAAACTAATTCCGAATGGTTACTTCAGTGTCCCAAGGGACATGTCAATTGTAGATCATAATCTACGGCAAGGTTCATCAATACGAGAACGAATTCGTAAAGATATTGGTGCAGTTAAGAATCGTATACAACGGTGGATTGACCTTTACTTTCCAGAGTTTAGACAAGTTTTTAAGCACTATGGTCAACAAGAACGGACCGTTCTAAAGCTAACTCCTCTCCCAGAGGATATCAAAAATGCCTCTGTCGAGGATTTGGTAAAGCAACAAAAGGATGCAGGTGCTAAGTATGCAGGAAAGCCTAAAATGGCCAAACTTATCCAATTGGCTAAGCATTCTATTGGAATCACGGACGGTGCATATATAGCAAAAATTGAAATAAAAGCTCTTATCGATCAATTAGAACTTTTACAATCTCAGCTCGAAGAGATTACAACTGAAATGGTGGAACAAGCAAAGAACTTACCAGAGTTTAATTTTCTCGTTTCTATTAAAGGTATTAGTGAGAACACTGTTAGCGAATTGTTGGCTGAAACAGGCTCTCTTCAAAACTATAATCATCCACGCCAAATTATTAAACTAGCGGGATTAACATTACGAGAAAACAGTTCTGGTAAACACCAAGGTACCAAAAAGATTTCAAAAAGAGGAAGAAGAGGGCTACGAAGGCTTCTTTATAAAGCAATCCTCCCATTGATTCGGAACAACACAGCATTTCATAAAGTGTACACCTATTATCATTCACGTGAGGATAATCCATTAAAGAAAAAAGAAGCGATGGTCGTAGTGTGCAGAAAGTTAATTCAAGTGTTACATGGACTGAGTGTTCACCAAACTGTATTTAATCCTGAAAGGATGTTAGGAGACCTCACCTATATCGAGGCGACTAAAATAGCAGCCTAATTAGAAGTGCTAATCTTTTCTTCATATTTCGTTACAATGAGGCACAGAGATTCGGTAAATGGAGACTTTAGACGACCTATTATGGTCAGTCCATGCAGGAGTATAGGGCCGAGCTCTGCGTTAGGCAAGACCCAACGAAGGAATGTAGGCACTCGATGCCAGGAGATATGGGAGGGTAAGTCCCCTGACGTGAGCAGAGATCACTCGTGCGAATAAGTATAAGCTGGAAGTATTTTACACACTCCCACGGCAACGCGTCTAAAACAAATCCATATTTTTCATAAACTACCATTATGTGTAATTGAATCTCGGAGGATTGTGTTTAAAAAATTTTTTTCGGGTCAATAAAAAGAGGAAAACCCCCGTCAAATCAACTTTTTCTGAGGGAGTCTTCGTGTATTTTCTCCGCTAAAAACTATATAATCGTATGTCAGACAGTACCACCCAGTGCGAACATTATTTTAAGGCTGAATATCAAACCGAACTATCTTGATTATAAATTGGTAGTTCGGTTTTTTATATTTATTCTTATGTCCCATTCTTTTTTATGTACCAATTTACTTACTTTAGCTTAATGCATGAATGAAAAGGGAATTAATTCTAAAAGATATTTTTATAAAAAAAAAATTCATGAAAAATCAATTTTCCCATATAAAATGTCTCTTAATCTTCAATTTTAGTCTAGTGAAAGTTTCATTTTTTGCTATAAATATTGGTAGAAAAATTAACGAATAAATGTTCGCTTTTTGCTTGGCAAATGATAAGAAAACCTGTATACTAAAGTTAGCTTTTGATATGAAATGCATATTACAATATAGAATATATGATTTTCAAGGAGGAACTTGTGTGAGTGATCGTCAAAAAGCCTTAGATATGGCGTTAAAACAAATTGAAAAACAATTTGGTAAAGGTTCAATTATGAAATTAGGAGAGCAAACAGATAGAAAGATATCTACCGTTCCTAGTGGATCTTTAGCATTGGATATAGCTTTAGGAGTGGGTGGATACCCAAGAGGTAGAGTAATAGAAATCTATGGACCAGAAAGTTCTGGTAAAACAACAGTTGCACTCCATGCTATTGCAGAAGTTCAGGCAAAAGGTGGACAAGCAGCATTTATAGATGCAGAGCATGCTCTTGATCCAGTATATGCGCAAAAATTAGGTGTTAATATTGATGAATTGTTACTTTCTCAACCTGACACTGGTGAGCAAGCACTTGAAATTGCAGAAGCATTAGTTCGTAGTGGAGCAATCGAAATCATTGTTATCGATTCAGTTGCTGCTTTAGTGCCAAAAGCGGAGATTGAAGGGGAAATGGGAGATGCCCATGTAGGACTTCAAGCACGCTTAATGTCCCAAGCACTACGTAAGCTTTCAGGCGCAATTAATAAATCAAATACAATCGCTATTTTCATTAATCAAATTCGTGAAAAAGTCGGTGTTATGTTCGGAAACCCTGAGACAACACCAGGTGGTCGTGCATTGAAATTCTATTCTTCTGTAAGATTGGAAGTACGCCGTGCTGAGCAATTAAAACAAGGTCAAGACATTGTAGGTAACAAAACAAAAGTAAAAGTTGTAAAGAATAAAGTAGCACCACCTTTCCGTGTTGCAGAAGTCGATATTATGTATGGTGAAGGTATTTCACGAGAAGGTGAAATAGTTGATATGGGTTCTGAGTTAGACATTATGCAAAAAAGTGGTTCATGGTACTCATATAATGAAGAACGAATTGGACAAGGCCGTGAAAATGCTAAACAATTCCTTAAAGAAAACCCTGAAATCCGAAATGAAATTATGCTCAAGATTCGTGAACATTACGGATTAGATGGAGAGAAAGTAGCCCCTTTAGAAGCTGAGGAAGAATTTAAAGACAACTTTGAAGAAGAATTCAGTTTATTAGATGAATAAGTAAAGCAACAGAAGCAAGGCCAGATTGGCTTTGCTTTATTTTTTTCTTTCAATATTGACCATCTCTTGACAATAAAACGCCACAAATATAAAATTAGTATGTATATTTTACATTTTTTCACTTGAAAATTTTTGAGCTTGGCTCTGTATATTGAAACCTATGTAAAAATGTACCAATGTACCAGCCGACATGTTAGAAGCATGATACAAGTTAATAGCAAGAGGGGGTGAACTTATGGATACTTTAAATATCATACTCATCTCCATTTTAGCTATCCTTATCGTCTGTGTAGTTGTTGGCTATTTCATAATGAAAAAAGTTGCTAAAGTGAAAATAACAGGCGCACATTCTGAAGCGGAACAAATCATCAAAAATGCTGAACGGGATGCAGAGGCATTAAAGAAAGAAGCCCTGTTGGAAGCGAAGGATGAAAATCATAAACTTCGTATTGAAACTGAACGTGAACTTCGGGAAAGAAGAACCGAATTGCAAAAACAAGAAAATCGCTTATTGCAAAAGGAGGAAAACCTCGACCGAAAAGACGAGACTCTGGACAAGCGGGAAAGTCAGCTTGAAAAGAAGGAAGCAGCAATAAATGAAAAACAACAACATATTGAAGAGATGGAAAGCAAAGTGGATGAGATGATCCGCAAACAAACACAAGAGCTTGAAAGAATTTCAGGTCTGACTCGTGATGAAGCGAAAGCAATTATTTTGTCAGGCGTTGAAAATGAACTAGCCCATGAAACTGCATTAATGGTGAAAGAGAGCGAAATGCGTGCGAAAGAAGAAGCTGATAAAAAAGCGAAGAATATTCTTTCTCTTGCCATCCAACGTTGTGCAGCGGAACATGTTGCTGAGACAACCGTTTCTGTTGTAACACTACCTAATGATGAAATGAAAGGTCGTATCATTGGTCGTGAAGGTAGAAATATTCGTACTCTCGAAACATTAACAGGGATTGATCTCATCATTGACGATACACCAGAAGCAGTTATCCTATCTGGATTTGATCCGATTAGACGCGAAACCGCTCGAATCGCTTTAGAAAAACTTGTTCAAGATGGTCGCATCCATCCTGCTCGAATTGAAGAGATGGTCGATAAAGCGCGCCGTGAAGTAGATGAATATATTAGGGAAGTTGGAGAACAAACAACATTTGAAGTTGGAGTTCATGGTTTACATCCTGATTTAATCAAAATACTCGGTCGCCTAAAATATCGGACAAGTTATGGTCAAAATGTTCTCAAGCATTCAATGGAAGTGGCATTCCTTTCTGGATTATTAGCTGCTGAGCTAGGTGAGGATGAAACGCTTGCCCGCCGTGCTGGCTTACTTCATGATATTGGTAAAGCAATTGATCACGAAGTAGAAGGAAGTCACGTAGAAATTGGAATTGAGCTTGCGACCAAGTATAAAGAACATGAAGTGGTCATTAACAGTATTGCGTCTCACCATGGAGACACAGAACCAACTTCCACTATTTCTGTCCTAGTAGCTGCTGCTGATGCATTATCTGCAGCAAGACCAGGTGCTCGAAGTGAAACACTAGAAAACTATATTCGACGATTAGAAAAATTGGAAGAAATTTCTGAGTCTTATGATGGTGTTGAAAAATCGTTTGCTATCCAAGCGGGTAGAGAAGTTCGTGTCATTGTTAAGCCAGAACAAATCAATGACCTAGAATCTCATAAACTTGCGAGAGATATTCGTAAGCGAATTGAAAATGACTTAGATTATCCAGGCCATATTAAAGTAACTGTAATTCGTGAAACAAGAGCAGTTGAATATGCAAAATAAAGTGGTGTAATTCTCACCACTTTTTTTGTGTCTTAAATTAATGGTAAAATGAACTGGAATAATAATATATCTATTGTTAGAAAGGAATTAATATGGACATTTTATTTGTTGGGGATGTTGTCGGGTCACCAGGTAGAGATATGATAAAAGAATATTTACCGAAAATGAAAAGAAGATATCGCCCACACATTACAATCGTAAATGGTGAAAATGCAGCTGGTGGAAGAGGAATTACAGAGGCGATTTACAAACAATTTTTAGAAGCAGGAGCAAACGCTATTACGTTAGGCAATCACGCTTGGGATAATAAAGGTATTTTTGAATTTATTGATGATGCCAAATATATGGCTCGACCTGCAAATTTTCCTGAAGATACACCTGGGACAGGATTAGTATTTATAAAAATGAATACCCAAGAAATTGCAGTCATCAATTTACAAGGCAGAACTTTTATGCCGCCACTAGATTGTCCGTTTAAAAAAGCAGATGAATTAATTGCAATAGCGAAAAAACGTACAAATATTATCTTTGTTGATTTTCATGCAGAAGCGACTAGTGAAAAACAAGCGATGGGATGGTATTTAGACGGAAAGGTAACTGCTGTTGTAGGGACACACACTCATGTTCAAACTGCAGATAATCGTATTTTACCTAATGGGACAGCGTATATGACAGATGTAGGAATGACTGGACCATATGATGGAATATTAGGAATGGAACGAGAGGCAGTGCTACATAAGTTTCTAACATCATTGCCAGCTCGATTTGAGGTTCCGAAAAGTGGAAGGAAACAGTTAAGTGCTTGTCTAATTATTGCTGATGATGTTAGTGGAAAGGCAAAAAGTATAAAACCAATATTAATTAATGATGACCAACCCTTTCTAGATGAATAATACATCATTCGCCATTTTTAGTTTTGGACAATCCGGAATAGTTCCCATTTCTCCTGAATATAGTAGCATTGGAAGGGTTTACTGCGGTTGTGATAAAAAGGACAATCGCTATGGGGAAATGACAAGGAGGAACAAGAAATGGAGATATTAAAAGTTTCAGCAAAATCCAATCCTAATTCCGTGGCGGGTGCGCTAGCAGGTGTTCTCCGTGAAAGAGGCGGTGCAGAAATTCAGGCAATCGGCGCAGGAGCATTAAATCAAGCAGTGAAAGCAGTAGCAATCGCAAGAGGATTTGTCGCCCCTGGTGGTGTTGATCTCATTTGTATACCTGCTTTTACTGATATTTTAATTGATGGTGAGGAACGGACAGCCATAAAGCTGATTGTTGAACCTAGATAGAAAGAATAGCGTGATGAATTTAATAGAAAAAGTTGTTTTATTTAGATAATGAGATGTTTTTGGGTATGTTTCCAAAGCATCTCTTTTTTTTGTTCTTTTAACAAGGAAGATAGTAGTTATATAACTATAATCCTCATTGTAAAGATGTATACCTAAACAATTTTTAGGACGTCGCATAAAATACATAATCAATATAAGGAGAGGTGCGAATATGGACTTGTTAATGCAGGATAATCACCATGAAAATGTAGATGATTTCATAAGATCGCTTATTGAATTAGAACATGCATTTGCAAATATTATTAACGAAGAAGCAGAAGTGCTTAGGCAAAATAAAGACCGATTTACAGCGGAAGAATTAAGACATTTTAATGAGAATTTAGAGCATATTTTAAAGCTTGTAATTAAAAAGGAAATAATACTCGAGTTTCTTTTAGACGAAATAAAAAAATGTCCAGAAAAATGTGATGATCATGATTGTCATGATGATTGCAAATGCAAATGTAGGTGTAAGAAAGAATTACCAAAGCGGAAATGTGATAAATACTGTAATTGCTATCACTGTAGAAGAAGAAAAAGGAGAGAAAAACGTTTTTCAGAGCAAAGCTAGTCTAAATCCTTATTTTAAATAAATTGATTGTATCGCACATTACGGAAAGAAAAATGTCGAATAAATTGATTGTAGGAAGAAGAAAGGAGAATGATGAAAAATGCCATTTGCTGATGCTGTTGTTGATTTAGAAACGGAATTAACGAATGCTTTGAGTGCAATTATAGATGATGCAGATCCAGATAGAATCGAAAGATTTGTTCGCTTGCTCATTAAGAAAGAAATTGTGCTCAAATTAATCATCATGGATGTTAATAGATTTTAAGTCCAATATTTTATGAAAGAAAGGAGAAAATAGTAAATGCCAAATAGTTTTGAAAATACGATTGCAGCGTTGGAGACGCAATTCGGAGAAGCTATGCGAATTGTAAGAGAAAACGGTGACCTTGATCAAATCGAAAGAGTTGGAGATTTAATCATATTAAAGGAAAAATTAATTGAGGCACTTATCGACGAACTTTGTGACGCAGAAGACACAACTTTTGAGAATCCTGATGAGATTATAATTAATGGAAATGCAGAAGGGCCAGCAACCCCTTACCCTTCCAATATAACGGTGTCAGATTTAGATGGAGCTGTAAGACATGTAACAGTCACTTTATATGGATTAACTCATACTTGGCCAGATGATTTGGACATATTACTCGTTGGACCACAAGGACAAAGTGTCGTACTAATGTCTGACGCTGGTGGTTCCACCAATATTAATAATGTTACGTTAGAATTTGATGATAATGCAGCTGACTTTTTGCCAGATTCAAGCGGAATTGTATCTGGCACGTACAAACCAACAAATTATGAAGGTGTAGAAGTATTTCCTGCCCCTGCTCCTGGACCACCATATGGATCCACGCTTAGTGTATTTAATGGTACAGATCCAAATGGAACGTGGAGTTTATATGTATTCGATGATTCTGCTTTTGATAATGGAAGCATTGCCGAAGGTTGGGATTTAACAATTACGACAAACCCTTGTGTTGGAGTTCAAGAACCAGCACCTGGTGTAGATCAAGTAGAACCTGATGATATTAATTCAGCTGTATTTCATTTAGAATCTGAATTATCGAGAGCATTTCAAGTAATTCTTGATGCTGGTAATCCAAATCAAATTGAAAGATTCCTAAAGTTGTTGATTAATAAGGAATTATTGCTCCTTATGATTGTTGAAGAAATTGATGAAAACGGCAACGGCAACGGAAATGGTGGCAATGGTGATGAATGTCCATGTAAATTCCGCTTAGGTATTCAAGGGAATAGTGCCCCAACAACCGTTTTTGTATCGCAACCTAGCCAACCTAATAGTAGCTTCACAGGTACAATTAATGTATCGGCAGAACAATGCTTTACAGGAGCGCGCATGTGTAATCCAAGTGTAGACCAATTTAATATTAATTTCGGAGATAATGGTACAACAATAAACTTTACTCAAGGAAGACGAACATTGATATCTTGTGTTGATGGAACAGAAGCCAACTTATTAGGAACTGCACAAGCAACTGGAAACCTACTTTCAGGAGATTTTAATGTTTCTATAGAATTCACAGATAACCAAAATGGTACTGGTACATGGGTAATTAATGCTACGAGTTTTGATGAGAGCACGACTTTCTTTACCACTTTCACTGCACCAGTATCTGCACGTACGTTCATCGGAGATTGTTCAGAAAACGTTGGTCCTAATTAATATATTATAAGAGGCAGCTTTTTTGAGCTGCCTTAGTGCATACTCAAAGGGTAAAACACCCATTAATTACTAGCATTGTATGCAAATTAAGTAAAAACTGTTCATCTAAAGGAGAATATCAATATGTCAAGAAAGCAGGAATTTATTCAGGCTGTCACTCATTTAGAAAAATCGTTGGCTAATGCTCTAAATGCAGTTTCGCAAACTGGAACCCCAGAAAATGTCGAGAACTTTACGAAATTAATGATAAAGAAAGAGATAATATTATCCACCTTACTGGATGAAATAAAGTAAATTTGCTAATGCCACAATCCACTATATTGTGTGGCATTTTTTTTCTTACACGGCACAACTAACACAATGAGTTAGTTGTGCTCGTTCCATTTGCTTTCAATATTGTTTAAATA
>VEFU01000039.1:1439-41328 GCA_007679095.1 Paenibacillus bovis | reverse complement strand
TTTGCGCAAAACAATAAAATTGAACATTTCGAGTATTTTTAATAATAAAATTAATTTAATGCAACGCTAGTGATGTAGTCTGTTTTTTGAAAGAGGGGGAGTATGATGCTTCATCTGAATCCAGAACAATTTGAGTTAAAACCCGCCATTGCCACTATTCATTGTGAACCGAATTGGCGATGGAAAAAACGAGAAAAACCAATGCCTAATTACGACCTATTCTATGTGTGGAGTGGAGAAGGGACATTACAATTAAATAATAAATCATATGAAATTAGTAAAGGGCATTGTTTCCTCTTTAAACCTGGTGACTACACTTCAGCAACGCATAATCCACAAAATCCTCTTGTTATTACATATATTCATTTTGATGTACCTGAACACACTTCTCTAATACCACGTGCTCATCGGATTGTAGAAAATACGATTCGTTTTGAGGCATTACTTAGTCAATGTGTTCGTTTGTTCCTAGTTCCGGCATATGGTTCTGAAGTGGAAGTGAAATTAATAATAAAACAATTAATGATTCATTTATTGAGAGAAGAACTAGATGAAGAAGAACTAATAGCGGATCAAAGTAATAAGCTGCAAGAAACAATTCACGAAATCGCAAACTTTATTCAGCAACAACCTGGTAAAGCCCACACAATTGAAAGTTTAGCAGCACGTGCAAGTCTCTCACCAAGATATTTTTCACAGAAATTTAAAGAAATCATGGGACAAACAGTTAAGTCCTATATAGTTTATTCACGCATCAAACGTGCAGAGCATTTACTTCATTATACAGGCCTAACAGTTACAGAAGCTGCAGATGCCCTTGGATATAATGATCTTCATTTTTTTAGTAGACAATTCAAGAAATACACAGGTAGGAATCCATCCGATGTACGATAAGATTAAAAAACGCCAAGCAATCGATGCTTGGTGTTTTTTTGTTGTTTGCATGCTTGTACAAAAACTGATGTAAAAAAGTACAAACGATTATTCATTTACTGCAAATGGATGTAGTTGTAGATAGTAAGGTTAAAGTGGATTTTAAGTTGTCTTGTCCCTTTTGTTAAATGAAAAAACAAAAAAACTTTATTGTTTTATACAAAAAGTGCAAATGTTTCATCAGTAAATGTAAAGCATATCGCCCTTCTCGTTGATATCATAAATGTAACAAGAAAACACCGGAAAATGGTAAAAGAGGAGGATACGGCATGGAACGAAATTGGTCCAAAGAACAGCAAGGGCTATACAATCCTCAGTTCGAACATGATGCTTGTGGAATTGCAATGTTAGCCAATATAAAAGGGAATAAATCACATTCGATCGTTTCACAGGCGTTAACGGCACTGGAACGTTTAGACCATCGTGGTGGTCGTGGAGCGGACAATCGATTAGGGGACGGAGCAGGAATTTTAACTGAAATTCCACATCGATTGTTTCAACTAGAGCAAGAGGCGGCAGGGGAAGCCTCTTTAGAAAAAGGAAAATATGGAGTAGGGATGTTATTCCTTCCACAACAATTAGAAGCGAGACAACGTGCAGAGGCGTTGATTGAATCGACCATAAAGGCGGAAGGACTCCAAGTGAGTGGCTGGCGAACTGTCCCGACTAATGATGAAACATTAAATAACGATGCAAAGCAAACACAACCTTTCATCCGCCAACTTTTTATCGTTTCTCCATTTGAGGAAGCGAGTGATATTCGCTTTGAAAGGAAACTCTATCAAATTCGTAGAAAAATAGAAAATCAATTAAAGAACGAGCTCGAAGAACAGACATATATCGCTAGTTTTTCAGCAAGAACGATCATCTATAAAGGCTTACTGTTACCAGAGCAACTACGAGAATTTTATCTCGATTT
Organism: Paenibacillus bovis; assembly: GCA_007679095.1. Classification (GTDB taxonomy): domain Bacteria; phylum Bacillota; class Bacilli; order Bacillales; family Bacillaceae_C; genus Lederbergia; species Lederbergia graminis. The sequence goes on along the minus strand of VEFU01000039.1, from coordinate 39,476 downwards.
GAACAACGAAGCTTTTGAATCGGCATTTGCGATGGTTCATAACCGCTTTAGTACTAATACATTTCCGAGTTGGCGACGTGCTCAACCAAATCGTTTTTCCATGCATAACGGAGAAATTAACACGATCAATGGAAATATGCATTGGATACAAGCACGAGAAGGTGCATTTCAATCAGATGTGTTGCCAATCACTGAGGAGTTGCGACCAGTCATCGATGAAGATGGTAGTGATTCCGCCATGTTTGATAATGTACTAGAATTCCTTGTATTAGCGGGTTGGTCTTTACCTCATGCGATGATGATGATGGTTCCAGAGCCTTGGCAACATAACCCGTTATTAACCGATACCAGAAAAGCATTCTATCAATACCACAGTATGCTGATGGAGCCGTGGGATGGACCTGCAGCGATGGCATTTACCAATGGAGAGCAAATTGGTGCATGCTTAGATCGAAATGGCTTAAGACCGGCACGTTATATCTTAACGGAAGATGATTTTATCTGCTTATCCTCTGAGGTTGGGGTAGTGGATATCCCAGAAGAAAAGATTATTTTGACAGATCGCTTGAAACCAGGTCAAATGTTATTGGTTGATATAAAACAAGGGCGCTTGTTGCTAGATGAAGAAGTTAAACAACAAATTTTTAGCCAACAGCCATATAAATCACTTGTTAATCAACAAATCATCTCTATCGATAGTCTAAAAGCCAAAAACCAACAGGAACAAATTCTGGATAAAAATGAACTTCAAACGTTGCAAGCAGCATTTGGCTATACGAATGAAGAGGTTGAAAAAGTAATTAAGCCAATGATAGAAACAGGAAAAGAACCGATTGGCTCGATGGGATATGATGCACCACTCGCCGTGTTATCCAACCAGTCACAGCTATTATTTAATTATTTCAAACAAAAATTTGCGCAAGTAACTAATCCTCCTATTGATGCAATTCGAGAAGAATTGGTTACATCGATGGAAATATTACTTGGACCTGAGGGGAATTTACTTAACCCGACTACTACTGATTATCATAAAATCCAACTAAACACCCCGATTTTATCAGATAAAGAAATAGGGAAACTGGCTTATCTGGAAAGGAAAGGGTGGAAAACAAGTAAGGTACCAATATTGTTTTCCATTGCAGAAAAGGATGGTTTAGAGAAAGCCATTAAGGAATTGATGATACAAGTAGATCAAGTAGTGGAACAGGGTAGTAAATTATTGATTTTAACGGATCGTGATATTACGAAGGAATACGCAGCAATCCCTTCATTACTCGCTGTTTCTGCTGTTCATCATCATTTAATTAAAACAGGGAAACGGAGTAAGGTAAGTATCATTATCGAATCAGCAGAGCCTCGCGAGGTACATCATTTCGCAACTCTACTCGGATATGGGGCAAATGCTATTTTTCCATACTTAGTTTACGCTTCATTATCTCAATATTCAGACGGCGGGCTTACAGAAGAGGTTTTAACAAAAAATTACGTCAAGTCCATCACAAAAGGCATTCTGAAAATAATGTCCAAAATGGGAATCTCTACAGTTCAAAGCTATACAGGAGCAAAGATTTTTGAAGCGGTTGGGATTAGTTCTGAAGTAGTTAATCAATACTTCCCAAGAACCCCGACTCAAATTAGTGGATTAACGTTAGAAGATATTGCCTTAGAAGTGAAGGTAAGACATGAAAGAGCATTTGATGGGGGAAGCTTGCAAACTGGTTCTGATTTTCAGTGGCGTAAAGATGGTGAATCACATTTATACAGACCAGAAACCATTCATACACTCCAGCTCGCATGTCGGACTGGGAAATATGATTTTTATAAAAAATATAGCAGCATGCTCTATGAAGATATGAACGAGCAAAATGCATTACGAGGATTACTAGATTTTCAATTTAGAAATGAGTCAGTACCACTGGATGAAGTGGAATCTGTAGAGAGTATTCTTAAACGATTTAAGACAGGAGCAATGTCTTACGGATCGATAAGTAAAGAGGCACACGAAGCAATCGCAATTGCCATGAATCGCATTGGTGGAAAGAGCAACAGTGGAGAAGGTGGGGAAGACCCGGAACGCTTTTTCCCAATGGAAAATGGAGATTGCAAGAATAGCAGAATCAAACAGGTTGCTTCAGGAAGATTTGGTGTTACTAGTTACTACTTAGTCAATAGTGATGAAATTCAAATAAAGATGGCACAAGGTGCAAAACCAGGCGAAGGTGGTCAGTTAGCTGGCCATAAAGTTACACCGGAAGTAGCAAAAACAAGAGGATCTACACCGGGAATTGAATTAATTTCACCACCACCACATCACGATATTTATTCAATTGAAGACTTGGCACAACTAATTTATGACCTTAAGAATGCGAATGACCAAGCGCGAATTAACGTGAAGCTAGTGGCGGAAGCTGGTGTAGGAACAATAGCTGCAGGAGTAGCGAAAGCAAAAGCAGATGTCATCCTCATCAGTGGGTACGATGGCGGAACTGGTGCAGCAGCAAAATCAAGTATTAAACACGCTGGGCTACCTTGGGAATTAGGTCTTGCAGAAGCTCATCAAACATTAATTCTGAATGGTTTACGTGAAAAAGTAACGTTAGAAACAGACGGAAAAATGATGAATGGGCGCGACGTTGTCATAGCAGCTTTACTCGGAGCAGAGGAATTCGGTTTCTCAACATTGCCATTAGTAACATTAGGCTGTGTCATGATGCGAGTATGCCATTTAGATACGTGTCCAGTTGGGATTGCAACGCAAAATCCTGAACTACGCAAAAAAATGATGGGAACCGCAGATCATATCGTGAATCTCATGCACTTTATCGCTCAGGAAGTTCGCGAATATATGGCAGAGCTAGGTTTTAGATCACTCGACGAGATGATTGGGCAAACAAAGTATTTAAAGCGATCTGATAGAGGTAACTGGAAATCGCAACGTCTAGATTTAGCGCCATTATTGCACCAGCAATTAGAAGGCAACTTAGTGAAAGACAAACAAGACCATGAGCTAGAAAAAAATCTAGACAGTCGTGAGTTACTACCTTTATATCAGCAATCGTTTATAAAGGATGAGCATATAAATGCCGTCTTCCCAATTCGAAATATCGATCGATCTGTCGGCACATTACTTGGAAGTGAAGTATCGCGCGAGTTTGGTGAAAAAGGATTAGCAGAAGACACAATTAAATTGAATTTTAAAGGGTCAGCTGGACAGAGTTTTGGAGCATTTATTCCAAAGGGGATATCTCTGAAACTCGAAGGGGATGCGAATGATTATGTTGGAAAAGGACTATCTGGTGGGAAAATCATTATTCATCCATCTGTGAAATCAAACATTGTCGCAGAACAAAACATTATTATCGGGAATGCTGCTTTCTACGGCGCAACGTCGGGTGAAGCCTATATTAAAGGGATGGCTGGTGAAAGATTCTGTGTTCGGAATAGCGGAGCCAATGTAGTAGTGGAAGGAATTGGCGATCATGGCTGTGAGTATATGACAGGTGGTAGAGTCGTCATTCTTGGTGACGTAGGTAAAAACTTTGCTGCTGGTATGTCCGGTGGGATTGCTTACATCTTAAAATCAAATGAATCCCAATTCACGAAGAAATGCAATCAAGAAATGGTCGTCATTGAATCATTAGATGACCAAGAAGAGCTGGTCTTGGTGAAGCATCTAATTGATCGACATGCACGCTATACGAAAAGTAGAGTAGCCAACCGAATTCTAGAAAATTGGAAGTTTTATAGCACACAATTTATTAGGGTCATCCCGAAGGAATATAAGCGTGTTCTAGCAACAGAAAAGAAATTCAATGATCTTCAATATAATTAACTTCTTCATAAGCGAGGTGAGATAAATGGGAAAAATCACAGGATTTATGGATTATAAACGGGGCTCACTAGATTATCGTGATCCAAAAGAAAGAGTGAAAGATTGGAAGGAAATAGCACTTCTTCCTTCAGAAGAAAAACTAAAAGAGCAAGCATCACGGTGCATGGATTGCGCAGTACCATTCTGTCAAAATGGCAGCGAAATTGCAGGAATGACAACAGGATGCCCAGTCTACAATCTTATTCCTGAATGGAATGACCTAGTTTATAAAGGGGACTGGAAGCGAGCGTATGAACGATTACATCGTACTAATCCATTCCCAGAATTCACTGGCAGAGCGTGCCCAGCCCCTTGTGAAGCTGGATGTATAGCATCACTAGTCGAAGATTCTGTAACGATTAAGAATATTGAGCGGGCCATTATTGATCGTGCTTTTGACGAAGGCTGGGTGCAACCACGAATCCCAACACAACGGACAGGTAAAAAAGTAGCTGTCATTGGTTCTGGACCTGCGGGATTAGCAAGTGCTAGTGAACTCAATCAGTTCGGTCATTCCGTTACGGTATTTGAACGCTCTGATCGAATTGGAGGACTGTTAACATACGGAATTCCCAAAATGAAAATTGAGCAACATGTCGTGGATCGTCGTGTGAAGCTTTTAAAAGCTGAAGGAATTGAATTCCGCACAAACATGGAAGTTGGAAAACAAATAACGGTACAACAATTGCTAAGTGAATATGACTCGGTAATCCTCTGCATCGGGTCCACAAGACCACGGGATTTAAAAATACCAGGAAGAGAGCTTCAAGGTATACATTTTGCTATGGATTATCTCCACGCTAATACAAAGAGTTTACTAGATTCAAATTTACAGGATGGTAATTTCATTTCGACGGAAGGGAAGAATGTCATTGTTATTGGTGGGGGAGATACCGCGACAGATTGTATCTCTACGGCTGTCCGTCAGAACTGTAAAAGCTTAGTTCAGTTTGATATATATGCAAAACGTCCATTTAGTAGGGACATCGATAATCCATGGCCACAATACCCAATTATTCACAAGGTAGATAGTGGTCAGGAAGAAGCTATTACGATGTTTGGTCGAGATCCAAGAGCATACTCCACATCAGCACTAGAATTTATTGGGGATGATAATGGCCGTGTTGTTGCTGTGAAAAGTTCAGAGATTCATAGCTACAAGAATGAAAAGGGAGAGAAGATTCGGGAGTCGATTCCTGGAACGGAAACGGTCTGGAATGCGGATGTAGTCCTTTTAGCAATTGGATTTGAAGGACCAGATCAACAGCTACTTAACCAATTGGGTATCGCTACAAATCATCGTACAAATATAGCTGTTTCCAAAGGAGATTATGCTACGAATCAACCGGGAGTATTTTCAGCAGGGGATGCAAGACGTGGCCAAAGCTTAATTGTCTGGGCCATTCAAGAAGGGAAAGAAGCTGCACTTGAATGTCATGATTACATCATGAATAAATAGGCAAACAGTCGGGGGTATGGCAATGGATTATATACAACAGCTATTCGCTAATCGTATTGGTGGTGCTGAATTTGGATTGAAAGAAGAGATATATAAATTTGAAAAAATAAAAAGAGCAAAACGTGCTGCACTGAAAGAAAATCCAAATACAGAACTAATCGATTTAGGTGTTGGCGAACCAGATGAACAGGCTGATGAAGCTGTAGTAGCAAGACTTGCAGAGGAAGCGGGGCAGTTAGAGAATCGCTTTTATGCAGATAATGGGATATTCGAATTCCAACAAGCAGCAACAGCGTATATGAAAACAGTTTTTGGTGTGGATGGTTTAGATCCTGAAACAGAAATAAATCATGTGATTGGTTCTAAGTCAGCACTGGCAATGCTACCAGCGGCTTTCATCAATCCGGGTGATATTACGATTATGCCATCACCATGTTATCCAATACTTGGTACACACACGAAATATTACGGAGGCGAGGTAGTAAGTATCCCACTTCGTGAAGAAAATTCTTTCCTTCCTAATTTACAAGAAATAGAGAAAGAGAGTTTAGTAAAAGCGAAACTTTTGTATTTAAACTACCCGAATAATCCTACTGGAGCAGTTGCTACAAAGGAGTTCTTTGAGGAAGTTGTAGAGTTTGCTAGAAAACATAAACTCATCGTCGTCCATGATGCAGCATATGCAGCTCTCGTATTTGATGGAGAACAACCGTTAAGTTTCTTATCGATACCAGGGGCGAAAGAAGTAGGGATTGAGTTACACTCGCTTTCCAAGTCATTTAATATGACAGGCTGGAGAATCGGTTTTATTGCAGGTAATCAGAAATTGATCAAAGCATTTAGAACGGTGAAGGACAATAATGATTCAGGTCAATTTATCGCCATCCAAAAGGCAGCTAGTTACGCATTGGCTCATCCTGAAATTACAGAAAAAACGGCTTTGAAATATGCAAGACGACATGAACTTCTCGCAAATATTTTATCTGAGTGCGGATTTACTGCTGAAAAACCAAAAGGATCATTCTTCTTATATACACGAATTCCAAAAGCAGTAGAAAATGGCCAAACGTTTAACAGTGCGGAGGACTTTAGTCAATACCTAATTAAGGAACATTTAATTTCTACCGTACCTTGGGATGATGCAGGTCCATATGTAAGATTCTCTGTTACATTCCAAGCGAATGGTGTGGATGAAGAAATTAGAGTGTTGGAAGAGGTGAGGTCAAGGTTAAGGAGCTCCACATTTATCTTTTAAAGGGGTGACATAAATGTTATTTACAAAAATGCATGGCTTGGGTAATGCCTATGTCATATTCAATCAATTGGATGAACCAATTGCAAATCAAAGTTTACATGAGCTTTCCAAAAGAGTCTCAGATGTCAATTTTGGGATAGGTTCCGATGGAATTATCTTAATTTCACCTTCCAAGGTGGCCGACTACCAAATGAGAATCTTTAATGAGGATGGATCAGAAGCGAAAAACTGCGGCAATGGATTACGATGTGTAGCTAAGTTTTTATACGATCACATGTATGCAACATCCAGGAAGTTTACGATTGAAACACTAGGTGGAATTGTGAGCGTAGAGGTGGATGTGGATCAAAAACACAAAGTGAGAACTGTAACAGTGGATATGGGTGAACCGAAATTGCTGAAAGGGATGATACCAATGTTGGGTGACCCAGTTACAGTCACATTAAATGAAGCCCACCAATTTGGAGACTATTCCTACCATATTACAGCTGTTTCCATGGGTAATCCCCATGCCATCATTTTTGTGGATGATATAAAGCAGGTTCCTTTAGAGATAGTTGGACCTCTTATCGAAAATTCAAGTCTTTTCCCTGAGCGAGTGAATGTCGGATTTGTTCAAATTATTAATTCACATGAAATCGATTATCGCGTTTGGGAACGGGGATCAGGAATCACGATGGCTTGTGGTACTGGTGCATGTGCAGCAGTTGTGGCAGCAACGTTGAATAAGAAGGTGGATAAACATGTTCCCATTACCGTTCATCTACCAGGGGGAGACTTAACGATTAGTTGGGATGAACATGGGCATGTATGGAAACGTGGTCCAGCAAACTATGTGTGCCATGGAGAACTAGATGTAAGCATGATGAATACGGATATAAATCCAATTGGGAGGTTGATTATATGAACAGAGAACAAGTGATGAAAATAGTAAATGAAGAAAATGTAAGGTATATTCGCCTTCAATTTACAGATATCTTTGGAACGATAAAAAATGTAGAAATTCCAGTGAGCCAATTACCAAAAGCGTTAGACAATAAAATGATGTTTGATGGTTCATCCATCGAGGGATTTGTTCGCATTGAAGAGTCAGATATGTACTTATATCCGGATCTTGATACATTCGTCATTTTCCCTTGGACAGCAGAAAAAGGAAAAGTAGCACGTTTCATTTGTGATATCTATCATCCAGATGGAACACCATTTGAAGGTGATCCGCGCAATAACTTGAAAAGGATTCTGAAAGAAATGGAGGCTCTTGGTTTTACCGATTTTAATGTAGGACCTGAACCAGAATTCTTCTTATTTAAGTTAGATGGTAATGGCGAACCAACATTAGAGCTAAATGATCATGGTGGCTATTTTGACTTAGCACCAACTGATCTAGGTGAAAACTGCCGCCGAGATATCGTGCTTGAATTAGAAGAAATGGGATTTGAAATTGAAGCATCTCACCATGAGGTAGCACCAGGTCAACATGAAATTGATTTTAAATATCAAAGTGCTTTAAGAGCTTGTGATGACATTCAAACTTTTAAACTTGTTGTGAAAACAATCGCACGCAAACACGGGTTACATGCTACATTCATGCCAAAACCACTGTTTGGTGTTAACGGTTCTGGAATGCACTGCAACCTAAGTTTATTTAAAGGTGATCAAAATGCCTTTTATGACGAAAATGGAATGCTAGAGATGAGTGATACCGCTCGACACTTCTTAGCTGGAATTTTAGCACATGCGCCTAACTTTACAGCAATTACAAATCCAACTGTAAACTCTTATAAAAGATTAGTCCCAGGATACGAAGCACCTTGTTATGTAGCATGGTCTGCAAGAAACAGAAGTCCACTTATTCGTATACCGGCATCACGTGGCTTAAGCACTCGTGTAGAAGTAAGGAGCGTTGATCCAGCAGCTAACCCATACTTAGCAATGGCAGTATTGTTAGCTTCCGGACTAGATGGTGTGAAGAATAATACTCCAGCACCAGAACCAGTGGATCAAAATATTTACGTAATGACAAAAGAACAACGTGAAGAAATTGGAATTGTTGATTTACCAGCAACATTAGCCCAAGCATTAGAAAACTTGAAAAAAGATGAGATTTTAAAAGATGCGTTAGGCAGCCACTTACTCGAGCACTTCATCGAAGCAAAAGAAATCGAATGGGATATGTTCCGTACCCAAGTACACCCTTGGGAAAGAGACCAATACATGACACAGTACTAATTGAAAAGCGAAAGTGCCTGATCAGTGACGTACGGATTTACTAGGGCACTGACGAGATAAAGGAATCACGGCGAGGAACGAGCCGATGTTGACTTATCGTAGGAAGGAACCGGAAATCCGCTAGTCACTAGGCGCTGTAGCTAGCCAGAGAAAAGCGAAAGGCGGCTAAAATGGAGGTTATTTGAAACCGAGCCCCTGCCGCCTGTAGCTAGCCAGAGAAAAGCGAAAGCGCCTTGCTAATCGACATAGTCAGCCAAATGCAGGCTATGTCGAGATTGTAAGGTGTGTGAAGCAAAGAAGCCAAACCGCATCACTAGACAAAATAAAAACGGAAAGAGTGATGACTAGTGTGTGGAATTACAGGATGGATTGACTGGAATAGAGACATAACGGAGCAAATCGTTACGGTCGAGAAAATGGCAAATACATTAGCAAAACGAGGACCAGATGCAACGAATGTATGGGCAAGTAATCATGTGGCACTTGGACATACGAGATTAGTTGTTGTAGATCCAGCTGGTGGAATGCAGCCAATGAAGAAACTACATCGAGAGAAAATGTACAAAATAGTGTATAACGGTGAACTCTATAACACCGAAGATATTAGAAAAGAATTGCTGAAAAAAGGATACACTTTTCAATCTTACTCCGATACGGAAGTATTGCTAACAAGTTATATCGAATGGGGAGAAGCTTGCATTGATTACTTAAATGGAATTTATGCATTTGCGATTTGGGATCAAGCACGAGAAACTCTCTTTCTAGCAAGGGACCGATTAGGAGTAAAACCATTATTTTATCGAGAGCAAAATGGAACGCTCATATTTGGGTCTGAGATAAAGGCAATCCTTGCACATCCAAATGTGAAAGCAGAGGTGGATAGAGAGGGATTGCAAGAAATTTTTGGATTAGGTCCTTCCAAAACACCAGGCCATGGCGTGTTTCGAGGGATTAAAGAACTACGACCTGCTCATGCGATGAAGTATGACCGCAATGGATTGAAAATTTGGCGTTATTGGAATGTGGAAAGTAAAGAACATACAGATTCATTACAGAACACAATTGATCACGTCAGATACTTAGTCCAAGATGCAGTAGAAAGGCAATTAGTAGCAGATATGCCGGTATGCACCTTTTTATCAGGTGGAATTGATTCTAGTGCAATTAGTGCCATCTCTGCTAATTACTTTGAAAAAGCTGGTAAGGGACCACTTCACACGTATTCGATCGATTATGAACAAAATAGTCAGTACTTCCAATCTAGTAGTTTTCAACCAGATGAAGATCGACCATGGATTCAAAAGATGGAACAGTTTATAGGTTCCCATCACACCTACTCCATTATAAACAATGAACAGCTTGCTAACTTACTCGATGAATCTGTAATATTACGAGATTTACCAGGTATGGCTGACGTAGATTCATCCCTTTACTGGTTTTGCCAACAAATAAAACAAGATTATACAGTGGCACTATCAGGTGAATGTGCGGATGAAATCTTTGGCGGATATCCTTGGTTTTATCGAGAAGAATTAATGAATCAAAACAGCTTTCCATGGATGAAGTCGGAAAAAGAAAGACAGAGCTTACTACTTGATCATTGGCAACAAAAGTTAGACTTAACGTCATATGTACAACAAAGATACAACGATACATTACGTGAAGTTCCACAATTAGATGGAGAAGATCATAAAGAAGCTAAGCGAAGAGAGATATCTTATCTAAATATGATTTGGTTCATGACGACATTGTTGGAGCGGAAGGACCGAATGAGTATGGGAGCTAGTTTAGAAGTGCGTGTTCCTTTTGCAGATCATCGTCTTGTCGAATATGCATGGAACATCCCTTGGGATATGAAGATGCTAGAAGGTCGGGAAAAAGGGATACTTCGAAAAGCGCTAGAAGGTATACTGCCAAATGAAATTCTTTATCGAAAGAAGAGTCCTTATCCGAAGACATATCATCCAAAATATATGAATTTAGTTAAATCGAAATTAAATACAATAATCAATCAATCTACCTCACCAATCTTAGAATTAGTGTCAAAAGAGAAAGTAAAAGACATTTTAGATTCAAATGGATCCTCATTTAAAGTACCTTGGTTCGGTCAACTAATGACTGGCCCGCAACTCATTGCACATTTATCACAAATCAATTCATGGCTAGAAAACTACAACGTAAATATCCTTGATCATTAAGTTTGTACCAGGGGTCTATCCTCTGTACACATAAAAAATTGAATAATCGAAAAAGGGGAGAGGTAATATGGGGGAATTGTTTTACATCAACAGTTTATGGATCATTTTAGGAGCAATCTTAGTAATCCTCATGCAAGGTGGGTTCGTATTGCTGGAAGCAGGATCAACACGAATGAAAAATGCAGGGCATATTGCTGGAAAGACAATCTTTTCATTTGGTATTGCTTCCCTCGTATTTTGGGCAGTAGGGTATGGATTTATCTTTGGTGAAAATGGTAATTTCTTTGTTGGATTATCAGAGTTTTTCTATTCTGGTGCAGAAGTAGAGGGAGCAGCTTATTCAAACGCAGCGTTTTTCGTGTTTCAACTTGCATTCGCAGGTATCTCACTTGCCATCGCTTTTGGTGGATTTGCAGAGCGTGCTAAACTTTCTGTTTATCTCCTTTTCGCTATATTGTTCTCTGCACTTGTGTATCCAGTAATTGCACACTGGATTTGGGGTGGTGGCTGGTTAGCAGAGCATGGAAAACAAGATTTTGCAGGCTCAACCGTTGTTCACTTAACTGGTGCTATGGCAGCTCTAGCAGCAACTATTCTACTAAAACCAAGAATAGGAAAATATAATGCTGACGGCACAGCAAATAATATTAGTGGCCACAATCAGGTGTATACAACTTTAGGGGTTCTTATCCTTTGGGTAGGTTGGTTTGGATTTAATGCAGGTAGTACACTAGGAGTAGAGGATGGATTCTTCGGCTTTGTTGCCTTAAATACAGCTCTTGCGGCAGCAGCTGGTTCTGTCAGTGCACTCCTAATATCGTGGATTGTATTAGGAAAATCAGATATTACGACCATGTTAAATGGAACATTAGCAGGATTAGTAGCAATTACAGCATCTTGTGCCTTCGTCGAAACTTGGGCATCCGTAGTAATAGGATTAATTGCTGGAATCATAATATTCTATAGTGCTAGGTTCTTTGATAAACGTAAAATTGACGATCCTATCTTTGCATTATCTGTCCATGGGGTAGCTGGTGTTTGGGGTACTTTATCTACTGGATTTTTTGCGACACCAGAACTAGCAAGTGTAGGAAAACCAGGCTTATTTTATGGCGGTGGATTAGAGCAATTAGGAGTGCAAGCGTTAGGTGTAACTGCATCTGGATTGTTTGCTTTCGTAGCATCATTTGTCCTTCTATACCTTATTAGCAAGGTTTTAAATGGCTTAAGAGTAACGGAAGAACAAGAACTAATTGGCTTAGATTTAAGTGAACATGGAGGATATGGTTATCCGGAAGCTTTCGCACAAACAACTGCACCGGATGCTAGTGGAACTACTTTTACAACAAATGCTGGTCAACCAGTCAGAGATTAAAGGAAGTGTTTATCCATGGAGGACCAGAAAATAATATCCTTTCAAGACTTGAAAAATTGGAAAGAAAGCACATTAATAACTCATCAGTTTCATGCTGATGAGTTACACCTTTTTCATGAAAAACTAATGAAAACAGCTTTTCAGCTAGTGCATGATGGTATGACTACTGATTATGGAGCACCACCATGTGACTTTTCTTGGTTTGTAACAGGAAGTGCAGGTAGATGTGAGCAAGCAATTATTAGTGATCAAGATCATGGAATTATTTTCGCAAGGTCTACCCCTGAAATAAAGGAGTACTTCCTAACATTTGGAGAAAGAATAACAACTCTTTTAGAAGAGTTGGGTTACCCGAGATGTGAAGGAAAAGTGATGAGTTCTAATCCTGTTTGGTGTCAATCAATAGCTGAATGGGAAGCTCAAATGAATGGCTGGATACAAAGTAATACCTGGGAATCGATCCGTTATGTATTAATATTTATGGATTCACGCTCACTTAAAGGGAACGAAGAATTTGTAGCACATGTAAAATCCATCATATACCGATATATTGATAAAAACCCGTCCTTCGTACAAAGGTTACTCGATAACACGAAACATACGGTGAAAGCGATAGGGGTTTTAAATCAGTTCATTACCATCCAATCTGGACCACATACAGGCTGTATTGATTATAAACAGGCTGCTATCTTCCCTTATGTAAATGCTATTCGTTTGTTAGCCATCATGGAAGGGATAGAAGAAACATCCACTTTGCAAAGGATGAAGAAGCTTAGTAAATATGAATATCTACTTGAGGTTCATTACGAGCACTTTGTTCAGCTATTGCATTTACGACTATTAGATAAAAATCAACGCAATTATCATGATAGTCGTTATATAAAAATAACCTCATTGGAAAAACATGAAAAAAAGAATTTAAAGTTGATTTTAAAAGACTTAGAAACACTGCAGAAGCAGATAGAGGTTACGGTAAAGAGGTTGATCAGGGATGAAAGATAATTCCTTTCTTCATTTTATGAAACAGTTTCAAATGAAGCTTTCAACGAATGTTTATACTCCATTGCTTGGAAAAACTGACCCTAAGCATATTGCATTTTTAAGAAATCTTGAAAAAGAGATGGAAATAGAAAAGAGCCTCACGATTCCGTTAAAAGACTTACATGTCGTTGTATTTGATATGGAAACAACCGGCTTCTCTCCTGAACATGGTGACCAAATCCTTTCTATAGGAGCGGTGAAAATGAGAGAAACGGCTAATGATACTTTTTATTCGTTAGTTCGGTTTGATGGGCAACTGACACCTGCTGTGAAAGAGTTAACAGGGTTGGACGAGGCAGAGTTAAAAACAGCACCATCCTTATCAGATGTACTTATTCGATTTTATGAATTTGTGCAAACAGACACGTTGGTTGCACATCATGCAACACATGAGAAAAAATTCCTTCAGCATGCGAATTGGAAAATCTTCCGAAAACCCTACAAACATAGAATTATCGATACATCTCTTGTTCTTAAACTCATAGATCCATCCCTTAAGTTAGTTAGTTTAGACGATTATTGTGAATACTTTGAGGTGGAGGTGCGTGAACGTCATCATGCATTAGGAGATGCGCAGATGACAGCACAACTTTGGAGTAAATTTGTTTGTCAAATGAATGAAATCCAATGTCACACATTAATGGATGTATATGATCAACTAGCTAAAATGAAATGAAAAAGCAACCCGGATTATCTCTGGGCTGCTTTCGTTGGTACATAGCGAACTGGTATTTCACCTAAATCGTGTAAGTATTGCTTAATGTCATGAACAGTTAATTCCCCGTAGTGTAATAAAGAAGCGACTAATGCTGCGTCCACCTGACCTTCAATAAATGTATCACGGATATGTTCTAAGCTCCCAGCTCCACCAGATGCGATAACAGGGATATTCACCGCGTCCGTTAACGCCTTTAATAATACATTATCATACCCATTTTTCATTCCGTCGCGATCAATGCTAGTACATACGATTTCTCCAGCACCTAATTCCTCTGCTCGTTGTGCCCATTCAATTGCATCTAAGCCACTGCTATTATGTGCAGAATGCGTATACACTTCCCAACGTATTATTTCATTTTCGTTATTTCTAACTGGTTTCGCATCAAGAGCAAGAACAACACACTGTTTACCAAAAATATCTGCAGCTTCACTTAATAATTCCGGTCGATTCACTGCGGCTGTGTTGACACCGACTTTATCAGCTCCAGCACGGAGAACACTCTTAAAGTCATCAATTGTGCGAATCCCACCAACAACGGAAAAAGGAACATATAATTGTTCGGCAACATGTCGGATCCACTCGTGTCTAACCTCGTGGCTTTGTAATGAAGCGGTCGTATCTAAATAGAGGATTTCATCTGCTCCTTGCTCGGCATATTTTTGCCCGAGTTCAGCAGGGTCCCCAATAATGGTTGGATTGCGAAATTGAACGTATTTTACGGCTTTATTGTTTGCGACATCAATTGCCGGGATAATTCGTTTCTTTAACATGAAAGTTCCTCCTTAGAAGCTGTTTCCGCAGAAATTTTGTAATAACGTGAGTCCAGCGTCAGCACTTTTTTCGGGATGGAATTGTACACCGACCACATTATCCTTTGCAATTACCGAACAAAATTCCTGTCCATAATCCGTCGTTCCAATTGCATCTTTATTATTACTAGGATTCACATAGAAAGAATGTACGAAATAAAAATCAGCTTTGTCTGGAATACTTTTAAAGATTGGATGGTTTATTTGTTGCTGTACTTCATTCCAACCCATATGTGGTACTTTTACATCTCTTTTAAAAGGTAAAACTTTCCCCTCAAATATCGATAAGCAATCTGCATTATTTTCTTCACTAAACTCCAATAATAATTGCATACCTAAACAAATGCCGAGAAAGGGTGTTCCAGCGGCAATGGATTGTATAATCTTCGTGTCAATCTTACTTGCACGGATGATTTCCATCGTTTTTTTGGCATTACCAACCCCTGGGAAAATAATTTTATTGATACCAGTAAAATCTTCTGGGTTTGTTAGTAGTTTCGTTTGAAATCCGAGCTTTCTAACTGCTTTATCGACACTATGTAAATTACCAGCACCGTAATCAATTATTCCAATCATGAAATGTCCCCCAAACGTATTGAATATGAATATTATACTTCAATTCTCTAATGTGGTAAAGTGAAAATGGGTTTTAATTACAAATTTTGATAAAATGGTCTATTATTTTTAGAAAAATGGTAATTGTGCTTTAATAGGTAAAAAGGAAATTAGAAATGAGGATGAATATGTATACAATTGAACAAGTACAGGATAATCAATATACGATTTATGAACTGCGCGGCCAAGCATCGACATTAAGAGTGGCTCCCGAAAGAGGGGGAATCATTATCGGCTTTGAGGTGCAGGGTGATGAAGTATTGTTTTTAAATAAAAAAACATTTTACGAAGAAGATGCCAATGTTCGTGGCGGAATTCCGATTTTATTTCCAATCTTTGGCCAATTAGAAGCAGGAAAATATGAATGGGAAGGCAAAGTATATAATATGAAGAATCATGGATTTGCACGTAACCTTCCATGGGAAGTAGTCGAAAGGAATGCATCGGAAGACAAGGCGATGATCACATTACGTTTACAAAGTAGCCCAGAGACACTAACATCCTATCCATTCGATTTTGAAGTTATTTTTACTTATATTTTACAAGATAATACGTTAACGATTGAACAGGAATATAAGAACAAATCCAGCAATAAAATGCCAATTTATGGTGGATTTCATCCGTACTTTAGCACTTCCGAGAAAAATTTGAGCTATGAAACAGATGCGGAACAATATCTAGATTACAATGATATGAAAGTAAAAAGTGTGCACGAAGATGGTTTAGACTTAACGAATAAAGTGGAATCCTTTGTATTATTAAATGCAAAAAAGAAAGGTATTTCTTTTCCACTTCCAGAATTAAATAGGAAAGTACACATAAAATATGGTGACGAATTTAAGTATGTGTATTTGTGGACAGAACAAGATCAAGATTTTGTTTGTGTCGAGCCTGCAATGGGCAAGACTGATGAATTCAATCGGAAAGAAGAATTATTGTTTGTTGAACAAGGGAAATCAGTGAAAACGATGATGACAGTGACTGTAGAATAAGGAGCCGGTGATGATACCGTATTGAAACCATTGGGGGATTAAACATGGAAATAGTGTCAAATTGGCTAACGATGGATGATCAAGTGAAGGTGCATGTGAAACAATGGCAAGTTAGAGGAGAAAAGCCTAGAGCCATTCTACAACTATCTCATGGTATGGCAGAACATATAGAACGGTACGATCCATTTGCACAATATTTAGTGGAAAAAGGCATCTATGTTTTTGGAAACGACCATCGAGGTCATGGACAAACTGGAAAATCAGCTGGGCGTATGGGTTTTTTAGCAAAACAGGATGGTTTTGAGCGGATTGTAGATGATTTATACACGATAACGTTACATATTCAAAAAGAATATCCAGAAACACCCGTTTTTTTACTAGGGCATAGTATGGGATCTTTTGTAGCACGTAGGTATATTCAGAAATATGCAGACGCTATACAAGGTGTAATTATCTCAGGTACAGCATATTCTCCAGGGGTTGCTGGTAAGATGGGCAAAATGCTCGCTTTAATGGAGGAACGTCGATCTGGACCGACTGCACCAAGTCCATTGATGAATCGTCTAGTCTTTGGTGCCAACAATAAAAGTTTTCATAATCCAATTACGGCATTTGATTGGCTTTGTAGTAATTCCGAAGTAGTGGAAAACTATATTGATGACCCTTTATGTGGTTTTATCTGTAGTTCACGATTTTTTTATGATTTACTTACTGGTTTAGAAATGATTCATGATCCTAACCTAATACAAACTATACCGAAGGACCTGCCAATGCTTATTTTTAGTGGCGATATGGACCCAATTGGTAATAATGGGAAAGGCATACAGAAAGTAGTTCAACAATACAAAAAAAATGGGTTAAATAATATTGAATACAAGCTGTTTACAAATGGCCGCCACGAAATGTTAAATGAAGTAAATAAAGATGAAGTATATACCTTTGTTTTTGACTGGATCCAAAAACAAATACAACGCGAAGCAGAGTGACAAATTGTTGCTCTGTTTCTTTTTTTCATAATTTCTCCATTTTAGTAAACGATATTAGGGTAAAGGATATAACACGGAGGTGTAAATCATGTTAGACCATGAATTTAAACGACCAGATGTAAATGAAGATCATGTGGTGAATTTTGAAAGTCAGCTGGATGGAGATGAAAATGCTTATTCTCATTATTCTGGTTTAGCTCCCATTCCTCCGCATATTCATGGGCACTTGCATGGACTAGAATTTTTCATCTAATTTGGATGAATCACAACTACTTAGGAGGTTTTACAATGGATAATCCAAAGAATAAGGAAAAGTTGAAAGGTACAACGTTAGCGGGGAAAACATTTACTCCATCTGACTACAATAGCAGTTCTGAGTTAGAGTCAGGATTAGCTATGACACATGAACAAGTAAATGACACGTTAATGGAAGGAACAATCGACGGGGAGATAGATGACCTATCTAGTAAGACAATTCCGAGAAAAGAAGAATAATGACGTAGAGAGGTGCCTCATTTTTTCATGGGCACCTTTCGTCTATCCAAATAGTATTTTCGCAGCCTCAATTCCAAAATAAACCCCAAACCCAATCAAGGACAATGCGGATATAATGGAGATAATCTTTAAAACTCTTTCAGTCAGTAATTTTCTGAAACTACTAGCAACTGCAGCCATTGTTACATCCCAAAGTAAGATTCCTATAAAAATTGCGAGAGTATAAAGTAGCACACGTCCGGTACTATACACAGACACTGTTTTAGCAAGTACAGAACCGTAAATCCCTAACCAAAATAAAATCGTTAATGGGTTTGCTAAAGACATTAAAAATCCAGAAATAAAAGACTTAGCAGCTGATTCTTTATCATTTCTTGTATTGGTAGTTAATTTACTTACACCGAGTAGATTTTCAAAACCAGTGTATACAAGTACAAAGAAGCCAAATAACCATAAAAATGTCTTCATAAAAGGAATTTCTAGGAAGTGAATAATGCCTAAGAAAACTAAAAGCATGTAGACACTATCAGCAATCATTGCGCCTACACCTACCAACCATGCATGGAAAAATCCACTTTTAATCCCCTTGTCTAATTGAGCTGCATTAATTGGTCCAATTGGAGCAGCTAAAGATAACCCAAGAAAAATATACCCAAAGAACCCCCCCAAATAATAAACCTCCCCAATGAATTAGCTTGTACCATTCTATTCAAGAAACTGAAATATAGGACAACTACTATGAAGGAGGATCTGTTTAAAAAAACTTGTCCTTCTTTCTACAGAGGTACGTGCATATATTAAATTCAAGAATAATCATTGGAGGAAAGAAAATGTTTCATTTTATAGAAAAGGCAATTCTAGGGATGTTTTTACTACGGCTCCTCTCCGGCAGTTTAGAAGTATTTGTAGCTTTCGTTATATTAAGGTATAACGATATCGAAAAAGCGCTAGTAGTGAACACATCCCTAGCAATGGTGGGCCCACTCGTACTATTAGCGACAACCACAATCGGCTTAATGGGCATCGCCGATAAAATCTCCCTATCTAAATTCATATGGATCATTGGAGGAGTCGCTTGTATTTTATATGGAGTAAAAAGTAACTGAACACTTTACTTGGGAAAGTAATACTGAACTCGCTCATTCCTGGTGATAAAACAACTGGCCAGGAAGTTTCGGCGTTCATTCTTTTTTTGTAGAGGGAGTGGATCTTGGGATGGAGAGTTCCATCATCTCCTGTTTGCAGATCAATTAGTAGACGAGGGAATGCTGGGGATTTTCATCGTGCCTGGTACATAGTGAAAATGGTGGATGAGGTAACGTTGACGGTAGTATCGTGCCCAGTGGGGATGAAGAGTGACGGAAGAGGTAACGCTGAAGGCCTCATCGTGCCTAGTGGGGATGAAAAATGACACGAGTGGTCACGCTAGAAGCTTCAACGTGCCCAGTGAGGAGACAAAATGGTATAGGAGGTAACGCTGCGTGCCACATCGTGCCCAGTGGGGATGAAAAGTGACAGAAGAGGTAACGCGGGCTGCTTCATCGTGCCTAGTGGGGATGAAAAATGACACGAGTGGTCACGCTAACAGCTTCATCGCATCCTGTATGAAGCGAAAATCATTGAAGCGGTCACGATGAGAGATTTATCGTGACCTATCCAGTTTTAAAACAGATTAGCTACAAGATAATTCTGTATAGCTGCAAGAAAAGTTATCGATCTCGCAAGAATATAAGTGGTAGTCGCAAGAATATCGAGTGAACCTGCAAGAATATCATGCGAACCCGCAAGAATATTAGTGTGATGCAAAAATATCGAGTCAAGTCGCAAGAAAAATAGGTCCTCCTGCAAGAATATAAGCGGTAGTCGCAAGAATATCGGGTGAACCCGCAAGAATATCATGTGAACTCGCAAGAATCCGAGTGTGATGCAAAAATATCCCGTCCTCCCGCAAGAATATAAGCTGTAGGCGCAAGAATATCGAGTGAACCTGCAAGAATATCATGCGAACCCGCAAGAATATTAGTGTGATGCAAAAATATCGAGTCAAGTCGCAAGAAAAATAGGTCCTCCTGCAAGAATATAAGCGGTAGTCGCAAGAATATCGGGTGAACCCGCAAGAATATCATGTGAACTCGCAAGAATCCGAGTGTGATGCAAAAATATCCCGTCCTCCCGCAAGAATATAAGCTGTAGGCGCAAGAATATCGAGTGAACCTGCAAGATTATCATGTGAACTCGCAAGAATCTCAGTGTGCCGCAAAAATATCCCGTCCTGTCGCAAGAAAAATAGGTCCTCCCGCAAGAATATAAGCGGTAGTCGCAAGAATATCGAGTGAACCCGCAAGAATATCAACAGAACCTGCAAGAATATGGTGCAATGTAGCAAGAATCTCAAGTGGTCTCGCAAAATTAAAAGCAAAGTCGCAAGAATCTCAAGTGGTCCCGTAAAATTAAAAGCAAAGTCGTAAGAATCGCAAGTGATCCCGCAAAATTAAAAGTAAACCCGCAAGAACCCCATATGAATCCGCAAAACCAACCAATATCCCCCAACAATCCAAATACGAAAGCCCAAAAAAAGGTTGTCCCTGAAGTCCAAATCACAGACTCAGGAACAACCTTTTTTAACCTACATTATCATCCTATTAGTGCTTTAATCCCCTGGTATCCAAAATAGACTCCAAATCCTATTAATGAAATACCAGATAGAATGGAAATCCATTTGAGGATATTCGTGTTTAAAAACTTTTGGAGGCTTGATGTTAGTCCAGCGATTAGAATGTCCCATAACGTCAGACCGAGAAATATCATACTGCTGTAAATTAATAGTGAAGATGAGCTGTTTACTTGTGCTGTCTTTGCTAGAACAGAACCGTATATACCTAACCAGAATAAGATCGAAAGTGGACTGGTGATAGACATAATAAATCCTGTTATGAAGCATTAAAATAGAGAGTCCTTTTCTCTGTTAGTGGCAATGGTAAGTGAATTTACATTTACCATACTTTCAACTCCTGTAAACAACAGGATAAATGCTCCAAAAAGCCAGAGAAAGATTTGAACAATCGGCACTTCTAAGAAATGCACCATCCCATATACACAACTAACATGAAAAATCCATCCGCAATCATCGAGCCGACTCCAACAATCCATGCATGCCAAAATCCATTTTTAATGCCTTTATCTAAACGGACAGAATTAACAGGGCCAATTGGAGCTGCTAAAGTAAAACCTAAAAAAAATAACTAAGCAAAATGCTAACGCTCAAAAACCACCACTCCACTCGGCAATAAATTATAGCTTGTACATTCTATGTGAAAATTCCCGCTTAATATTCTTATTAATTGCGAAACCTTGAAAAAGCTTCCATCTATTTTCTTCAGAAAAATATGTCGAATGGGTAACCATCACAGAAAAAAAGACATAACGTAAATTTAGTAAAACTTTAATGAAGTAAAGTAGAAACAGATATTAGTGACAAGTGGAGGATTTAATAAGAGATGAATAACCCGATTTTTACCCCGAAACAATACAAATCTAAATTAGATGTCATGGAAACGGAAATAGCGATTAAAAAAATAAAGGATTACTTTGAAAAATGTTTTGCAGAAGTATTACATGTAACGAAAATATCAGCCCCGATGATTTTAAAGCAAGGGAAGGGGTTAAACGATAATTTAAACGGTGTGGAACGAACAGTGTCCTTTGATGCGCTCGACCTTGAAAATTCCACCGTTGAAATTGTGCAATCTTTAGCTAAATGGAAGAGGCTAGCTCTAGCTAGATATGGTTTTTCCGAAAATGAGGGCATATACACTGATATGAGGGCTATTAGGCGAGATGAGATATTAGATAATCTTCATTCTTTGTACGTGGATCAGTGGGATTGGGAAAAAGTCATTGCCAAAGATCAACGTAATCTATACACATTAAAAACAGAAGTGTTAAAGATTTATGAAGTAATGAAAGCAACGGAGTCATTCATAAAGAAACTGTATCCTGTGCTAACGCCAATGTTACCGGAAAAAATCTATTTTATTACGACTAAGGAACTGGAAGCTTTGTACCCTCATTATTCACCAAAAGAACGAGAAGACATAATTGCCAAGAAGTATGGTGCTGTGTTCATTATGCAAATAGGTGGAGAATTACCGTCAGGACAAAAGCATGATAGTCGCTCTCCGGATTATGATGATTGGGAGTTAAATGGAGATATGATTTTTTGGTATCCAATTTTAGAAAAAGCGATTGAAATATCTTCGATGGGAATCAGAGTGGATGAGAGTTCTCTACTGTATCAACTAAAAGCTGCCAGGAAGGAAAATAGAAAATCATTAGAATATCACCAGTTAGTTCTAGCTGGAAAGCTTCCATATACGATAGGTGGGGGAATTGGTCAATCCAGATTATTTATGTTTCTGTTGGAAAAATCGCATATTGGCGAAGTTCAATCTTCTGTTTGGGATGATCAAGTAATCAAAGATTGTAAAAAAAATAATATCTATCTTTTATAAACAAGAACAGGTAATTCCTTGTATAAAACGTACACGGAGTCGCCTGTTCTTCTTACATAATAAATGAATGGCTGTTAATAATAATTTGGAATGGAGAGGAGGAAATGCGATGGAAATACCGGCTAGAGCTGGTGCTAAAAGTGGTAAAGACGATAAAGATGGTGCCAAGAAATTAGCCTGGTGGCAGTTATCTTTGCTTGGCGTTGGTTGTATTATAGGGACAGGCTATTTTCTTGGTTCTGGACTCGGTATAAAAATGACAGGTCCTTCTATCGTGATAGCATTTATTTTAGCAGGAATTGGAACTTATACCGTAATAGATGCACTGACAAAAATGTCTGCACAAGATCCGCAAGAAGGGTCATTCCGTTCCTATGCAAAAAAGGCATATGGCAAATGGGCTGGTTTTAGTAGCGGTTGGGTATACTGGTTCTCCGAAATGTTAATTACCGGAAGTCAGCTTACCGCGCTCTCAATTTTGACAAGATTTTGGTTTCCTAACGTTCTCCTCTGGATATTTGCTTCTATATATGCAGTCTTACGTGTAGTAGTAGTCATTATCGGAACAAAGGGATTTGAAAGAGCTCAAAATCTATTT
The DNA here is from genome assembly GCA_007679095.1 of Paenibacillus bovis. GTDB lineage: Bacteria > Bacillota > Bacilli > Bacillales > Bacillaceae_C > Lederbergia > Lederbergia graminis. The sequence continues at coordinate 16,321 of VEFU01000039.1, read as the reverse complement.
GCAATTATAAAAATAGCAGCCATCTTAATGTTTATCATTTTGGCGGTACTTGTGCTTTTTGGTTTGTTTGGTGGAAGTAGTAACGATTTTCGGATGCCAAATTCAGTTGGTAAACTCTTTCCTGGTGGAGTAATGGGATTGTGGTCTGCACTAATCTTTGGTTTTTATGCTTTTGGTGGAATAGAGATAATGGGGATTTTGGCTCCAAGGCTCAAGAAAAAAGAAGATGCAAGAAAATCAGGTACCATCATGTTGATGATTTTGGTGGCAATATATTTAATTTCTCTATTTTTAGCTTCTAATTTAGTAGCATTTGACAAATTTAATACGGAGGAAAGTCCATTTGTTATTGCACTTGATAAATATCATTTAAACTTTTTTCCTCATGTATTTAACGGTGCAATTAACATTGCAGGTTTTTCTGCGATGTCCGCATCCTTATTTGCGGTTACGAGTATGATTGTAACTTTATCGGAAGATGGAGATGCACCTAAATTTTTTTCGAAAAAAGGTAACTTGAAATTTCACCCTTTCGCCATGGGACTAACAGTTTGTGGACTAATCGTATCAATTGTTACGGCACTACTGATGCCGGATCGAGTGTATGAATATATTACTACTGCTGCAGGACTCATGTTACTTTACAACTGGTTTTTTATTTTAGTTACTTTTCCAAAATTAGTAAAGGCAACTGGATTTGATCATGTAAAAAGATTTTCCGGAATGGCGCTAATCCTACTTGCAGTAAGTGGAACATTGATTCACGGTTCGAGTAGACCCGGCTTTTTTGTAAGTATTGGTTTCATCGTAATCGTTGTTATTGTGTTACTTTTTATTAATAAAAAGAATAAGAAGAAAAAATGAGGAAACGCACAGATTTTAGCATCTGTGCGTTTTCTGATTTACTTTTCTTCTTTTGTTAAATGATGGTTGTGAAGTGGTGGAACGATAATCCATCCTTTTTCCTTCGCTAACCTTAGAGCTTTAACACCTAGAGCTGCTTTTTGTAAGTGGAATTGACCAAACATCATTCCGATATCTTCACGAAGTGATTCACCCATTATGGTACTACAAGCAACTAATCCAGCTGCGATGCTTGCAGATAATGCTGCTGAAATCTCCTGGTCAAGGAAGCGGGCCCCAACTGGAATTTCCTCTAATGCAGCTTTCGGACGATCGGGAGGCGTTGGTGGTAATCCTACACCATTCTCCTTAAGTAATGCTTCAATTTCCTTTTCTTCTTGTTTGCATTGTTTTATTGCTTCTTCAATTAATTCTTTTAATTCTTTATCTCCAACATGATTAATCTTTGTTTGGTAAGCAGCTATCATTGCTTTTGCAGCAGTTAAAAATGACCAAGCTCCAAACACTTCTCCATAATGCATCGGTTCTTCTTTTGGGTTTCCACTAAGTATTCCCATCGTAAGCCTCCCATTTATTGCAAACATTATTGATGCACTTTATTTGTGCACTACATTAATGTTCCCCCCGAACAATCTTAGATATACAAAGGTAAAGGTTCTATTAATTGGATGTTAAATGTGAGAATAGCGTTGCTGAAAGTAAGGAAATATAACAAGGTATTAATCTTTACAACAGATTATTTCATGAGGAGTTGAATTTTTATGCGTCATATAAAAGCAATATCAATGAAATTTATGGCAACCCTCGTGTTACTATACGCGATATTGGGGCTAATCTATGGGATGTCCTTTGGTTCGGTTTTCATGATTTCATTAGTATTAGGAATTACCTCATATATTATTGGTGATTTGTTCCTTCTTCGAAGAACGAACAATACGATAGCAACAATTGCTGACTTTGGATTAGCTTTATTGATTATTTGGGTAATGACGGAAAGTATGGTAATTGGCGATAATGAATTTACGTATTCTCTAATTTCAGCAATTGGAGTAGCTGTTTTTGAAAGCTTTTTCCATAAATATATGGCGATTTATATTCATTCCGAATCTAGAGATGATGGTATGTATATTAAAAATTTTCGTTATCAAACAGAGGCTTCGGAAGAATTTACAGATATTATTTCTGATGTAGAAAAAAGTAATGATGTGGAAAGATGACGTATCGGGGGTTGCAGAATGACTGTTTATGTATATCAAACATTTGAAATTCATCAAGAGAAGTTCCAAGAGGCCATCGAAAATTTACAGGAAATGAAAAAATATCGTAATGAGAATTTTAATCACAAAGTAGAAGTGTTAACCCCAATCTCAGGACAAGATCATACGTATTCTCTTTTGGCAACTTATGACGGATTAGGAGAAATGGAACTTCAAAATAAACGAATGTTTGATGATGATGAGTATTTAGAACTGGTTGGAAAGTTTTTCTTAGAAAACATTGTGCAAGGCAGCATGCACACACAATTCTTCAGAGTCATGACGGAAAAAAAGAAAGACAAAGAAAAAAATGATAAGTAAGGTTTGTTTTGAGGCAGTACAAGAAAATATGGTTAAGTTCATAAGTCAAACTATTGCTTGAAATTCTTCAAGATAGTTTGGCTTTTACATACCTAACTTCGAAGGATTTTGTTGTTTTTGTTCCAATCCCCTCATAATCAATCCCCCAAAAGGAGCATGAAAATGTACAAAGAATTTCTTGAAACAGATCAACGACCGTTTCCGATTCGAAATAATCACTGGGTGATGACTCAAGTATGGAAACAGCTACTTTTCTGTCATTGGCCCGTTCCAGCTGATTTGCTTAAAGAATATATTCCTCCACAACTGGAGCTAGATGTGTTTGATGGTCAAGCGTGGTTAGGGATTATTCCTTTTCAAGTAGAGGATATGCGTTTACGCGGGTTGCCGCAGCTTCCATATTTGAGTACATATTTAGAATTAAATGTACGCACTTACGTTACATATAAAGGTACCCCTGGTATTTACTTTTTTAATTTAGATGCAAATAAGTGGATGGATGTTTTGGGTGCGCGAATTTTCGCGTTCCTACCGTATCGAAAAGCAAGCATGAAAATGGAGGTGAAAGGACAACATACTTGTTTCCAAAGCAACTACAATCAAAATGAATTGTTGGATATTGTGTATCATCCAGTCTCTGAACCAATTTTACCATCTAAATCAAGTTTGGAATTTTGGTTATTCGAGCGTTATTGCTTCTATACACCTATGGGGAAATCAATTTTTAGAGGAGATATTCACCATGATCGTTGGCGTGTGCGTAAAGCGGAAGCGGAAGTGCGAAAAAATACAATTGTCCCTTTTATACCTGAAACTTATAAAGAAAGGCCCCCATTGCTGCATTTTTCAGACAAAAAACAAGTATTTGTATGGATGTTGAAACAAGTTAAATAAGACCTATTTTTCCCACTCCTGCTTTAAATTGAAACGATTATTTAAAATGATTAAATATACCTCATTTGTTTCCTGTGGGCAAATTAATATCCATAATTTGTATATATTCGAAATTCTTACCCAATTTTCCTCCTAGCAAACCGAGACATTTGACCCTAAAAAAATCTTGAATTCGAATCAAAACTAGTAAAATACTATCAGCTCTAATTTCATAGGCTTTTTATCCTGATTGACCAACATGTGAACAAATGATTAACTAGCGTATAGAAGTTAGAGAAAAAGCAATATATATAAGGAAAAATGAATGAATAAGGAGTTCTATATGCTGGTATTAGTGGATGAAATTTTAAGTTTACAAAACAATGATGAGTTTGTGAAAAAAGCTAAATTGAAAGGAAAGTATAATCAGTTAGATGATGCATTGCGATTTATAAAACCTTCCTTTTTTACTAGAAAAATAGTTTTCAAAACTCCTACCTTAAATGAAGAACTCGAATATTTTATTAAGCTATTTGAAGAACATGATAAGATTGCTTATTTTTATGACTCGCGATTCAGATCAGGAGAGTTACTTAATCGCCTTCAAAATTGGCTTCTCCCCGATAAAGTTCTTTGGCCCATTCCCATAAACGGTAATAAAGCTGAATTGTTGTACTTTGTTGAAGAAGTACGAAGATTGGATGCTGAAAAAGCTACATATACGGATGTGCTGAAGTTAATGAAAGGCAGAGGGAGAACAAGAAGAAATTGGGTAATATCGCCAAGTCCAATGAAGGTAATTAGACCAAAGAAGCATAACGCAATCTACAAGCCGAAAAATTATCAAGTGTTTGTTCTGATGGAAGTGTTAGCAGATAAGAGAATTAAAACACATCAAACTGGGACAATTGATCGACTTTGGAAAGTGTTGACAGAAGAACAGGAAACGGAGCAAGTATGGGCAGTTAGTAAGGGACTGGATATTGATCTTCCTCACGCAATGAAACATGTTCAATTAGAAAATGAGTGTTTGCCTGTAGGGGTTCCATATATTCAAGCTGTCACCATATAAGGGATTAACGTCAGAATATTAATTGGTGGGGGAACAAGTATGATTAGTGCAAAAAGAAAGGCGTTTTTTTTCCTAACAATTGCGTTTATTTTAGCTGTTGTTACGGGTTGGTTCATTACAAGTCAAGTATCAGAAGCAAAAGAATTAATGGGGCAGTCTATTAAAGTAGCGGTTGCAAAAAAAGAACTGCCTGCGTACACGGAAATTACTCCCGAAATGGTTGAGTGGTTAAGTGTTCCAAAATCTAGTGCAGTATCCTCCTTTATTACAAATGAAAAGGATTTGGAAGAACATTTGTTAATCGTAGATGTAAAAAAAGGTGACTTATTAACGGATAATATTTTAAGAGCTAGGGTAGATATTCCTGAAGGTCATCGTGTAGTTTGGTTAAATCCAACACAAAACGTGATTATGGATCAAGCTATCTACAATGGAGATAAAGTAGATATTATTGCTTCTTATAAGTTAGATAATGGTGGAAAGATTGAAACAAAAAGAATTTTAAATGAAATAAGTGTCATCCAAAGTGAAAACGTTCAGTTAGAAAATAATCGAAATGGGACGGCGATAAAAGTGTCGTTAACACTAGAACAAGCAGAACAATTAATACATTTGCAAAATACAGCAGAGCAAATTAGGGTTCTAAGAATTAACCAACTAAAACCGGATGTTCCGAATCCAGTTCAAACTGAAGAAACACCTGATCCAAATCAGAATCAGGCAGAACAGCAAAATAACAACGAGCAAGTAAATCAAGAACAGCAAGGTAATAATCAAGCACAGCAGCAACAAGAAAACGAAGAAAACAAAGAAGAAAAGAAGGAATAAAAGTAGCGCAAGTGCTCGTTTCCTGATTGTAAAAAGTAGAGAGCGTCAGAGCGAGTGAAGTGTGTCAGGTGTTGCAATAATAGTCGAAAAGTTTGGTAACTTTACTAATTGAATAAATTAGTGTGTGAAATGAGGTCTGGTTTTGATGAAAAGCATCAATGCAATGGTGATCACTGAAGATAAATCTTTATTAATGGAAATACGTCGTATTTTAGATAGCCATCATATCGAAATGAATGATTCCGATATATGGGAAGGACCATACAGTGGTGAAGAACATTATTTATATACGATTGTCGATGAAACGATTTTAGAAACAAATGATAACATTCAAGTTCCCTATAATACTATTTTGATAGGACTTGTGCGTGATCGTTCCTTTGAAAATGCGAGAAAATGGATGAAAGTCGGGGCAAAAGAACTAATAATCGTTCCCGATGAAGTGGAGAGTTTAGATGATATTTTACGAAAACCACTTCCCGCATTTAGCCGAGATCAATCGGGTATCGACAGTGATTTCTTGTCATTTGAAGGAGCTGGAGCGGTAAGAGCTTTTTATAGTGCCAAGGGTGGTACTGGAAAAACATTAATTGCTGCGATGGTAGCTCAGAACTTACAACTACAATGTGATAAACGCGTTATATTGATTGATTTTAATGTGCAATTTGGCGGAGTAGAGGTCGTGTTTGGATTAGAACCTGAGAGATCTTATATGGACCTGATGCCAGTTATACACGAACTATCCATCAACCATATTCATAACGTAGCAGTTAAAGAGGAAAATACAGGGATTCATATTTTATTAAGTCCGGCAAACCCGGAATATATCGATATGTCAGCTGATGAGCTAATTACAAGGGTTATTAGAACGTGCAGAAATCATTATGATGAAGTCATTTTGGATTTACCATCCACTTTTAATGCTATAACATTTAATGCTTTATCAGAGTCTACCCACATTTACTATGTATTAAATCCAGATAGTTTATCTGTTCGTGGGCTAAAACATTCTTTAACACATTTCCGTCGCTATCAAATCGGGAATAAGAACAATGTGTATGTCATTGTAAATCGTAAAAATAACAAAAGTGAATTGTCAGAGAAAAATATTAGTCAATTAATTGATTTGCCAATCGTTGGTACAGTTCGAGCTGACTTTTACGGGGTGCAGCCGTTCGTGAATATGGGGAAACCTTTCTATCATAAGAAGTCTGATAGTGGGGCATCTAAAACAACTCATGATGTCAGAATGATGGTGAGAAAGTCCATCGTGAAGGGAGGATAACCGTTCATGCAATGGTTGGGAAAGACAAATGAACCTGCTGCACGTGATGATTGGAATGTCATGGATGCAAAAATCGAGAAACGTGCAAAGCATTATCGAAGTCGACTGATTAAGGAGTCTGATCTCGAGACAATTACAACCCTCCCGCCGAAAGAGATGCGACAAACAATCGAGCGGTTAGTGTACCGAATGATTGAAGAAGAGCGAGCAATCATTCCACGTCAGGAAATGGAAGCGCTCGTGAAGCAGATTATCAATGAATCTGTCGGTTACGGACCATTAGAAGCATTATTAAAAGAAGATAGTATTACAGAGATTATGGTAAATGGTCCGAAAGAAATATACATTGAACAACAAGGTAAGTTAATGAAATCAGATGTTAGGTTTAAGGATGAGCAACATATTCGTCATATCATTGACCGTATTATTGCACCTATTGGTCGGAGAATAGACGAGAGCTCACCAATGGTAGATGCTCGACTTCATGATGGGAGTAGGGTAAATGCGGTGATTCCGCCAATTAGTTTAAATGGTCCAATTTTATCAATACGTAAGTTTAATAAAAATCCTTTTACACATGAAGATTTAATTGGCTTTGGAACTTATACAGATGAAATAAGTGAATTCTTGCAAGCAGTTGTAAAAGCGAAATGTAATATTTTAGTTTCTGGTGGTACAGGTAGCGGGAAAACAACCTTGTTAAATGTATTGTCAGGTTCCATTCCATATGGTGAACGTGTCGTTATTATTGAGGATATGGCTGAATTAAAATTTGAACATGATAATTTAGTTCGAATGGAAGCACGTCCACAGAATATGGAAGGTAAAGGGGAAATCAACATTCGTGCACTCGTTAGGAATGCGCTACGGATGAGACCTGACCGAATTATTGTTGGGGAAGTCCGGGGATCAGAAGCTATTGATATGCTCCAAGCAATGAATACAGGACATGAAGGTTCCTTAACAACAGTGCATGCTAATTCACCTAAAGATGCTCTTGGAAGGCTAGAAGCAATGGTCATTATGTCGGGGCTATCCTTAACAGTCGATGTGGTACGCCAATATTTTGTAGGTGCACTAGATTTGATCGTCCAATCAGAAAGACTACCAGATGGAAAAAGGAAGCTAGTTAGCATAGCGGAAGTTACGGAAGAAAATGGCCGCATTGAAATGAAGGATATTTTTAAATTTGTTCGTCAAGGAACAGACGAATACGGAAGAATAAAAGGGTCATTCATCGCAACTGGGTATGTTCCTAAAGTGTATGAAAAGATGAAATCATACGGAATCGATATCCCAGAAACGATTTTCCAGGAAGGAGTGTTGTTATGAACCCCATCACTCTAGCTGGAGGAGCAACGTTTTTCTCTCTGTTTATCGCAATCTATTATTTTATTATGTATAAAAATGCGGAAAAGACCCACAAGAAAGTGGAGCCATGGTTCGATGCTACAGATGGTAAGGAAAGAAAGAGTTCCATTATTCTGATTGGAGATAAATACGATAAATCTGAGTTGGCAGAAGAATTACAGAAGAAGCTTATTCAGGCAGACATACAGTTGAAACCGTCAGAATACATGGGGATTTTAATCTTCCTATTTGGCGCATTTATCTTTACAGGGCATTTTCTTTTTAAACTAATCTTCATTATTAATATCACTCTAGCGTATTTTGTGATTTGGTTCGGTTCTAAAATATTCTTGCGTTCACGCCAAAACAAATTAACCGAACAATTAAATCGGCAACTACCTGAGATTTGTAGAATGATGAGTAACACAATGAAGGCTGGATTAACGATTCCTCAAGGTTTTGAAATGGTTGGAAAAGAATTGAAAGCACCAGCAGGGCCTGAGTTCCGAGGGATGGTACAGCAACTTCGCTTAGGTACTAGTTTCGAAGAAGTAATGCAGCAATTACGTGAACGCTTTGTCAGTAAGGAACTAAATATTTTTGTTAGTACTGTCGTTATTCAACATCGAGTAGGTGGAAACTTGGCAGAAGTATTAAGTATTATGGCCGACACGTTAGAAGAAAGAGCAAGAGTAAATAAAGAAGTAGATACAGTTACAGCGGAGGCAAAGTTTGTCGCATTAATTTTGCCGATAATGCCACTAATGATGGCATTAATGATGAACCTCTTTATAGATGGATTTCTTAATCCGTTATTCACGAAATGGGGCATCATCCTATTCGTTTTATTCTTAGGAATGCAGTTTCTTGCCTACATTATCATTAGAAAAATTACAACGATAAGGGTGTAAGTAGAGATGGGGCAGTATTTTGAAGTATTAGTCCAATTATTAGTTGTTATCACATTAATTTTAATTTTTATCGGTTTTATTTTCACATGGTTTTATATCGCGAAAAAAGATAAACTTCTCAATCATTTAAAAACAGATAGTTCACTCAAGAATAAAACGAGTTTGCAAGAACGGATTTGGACACCGCTCATTAAAGCGGCTGAATACGTGGGACCAACAGCGAAGAAATATAAGCTTATGTTTGATTATGAGAAGGATGAAGTGATGATTGTACGTGCCGGTAATCCGTTAGGCTTACGAGCAGAGAGTTTGCATGGTCTTCGTTTCGTACTTGGTATGGGATTATTATTCTTTGCCATCATTTATTCCTTCCTTGGTATGCCTTTTGCACTTTTAGTTCTATTCATCTTTCCGTTGTTTGGATTCTCCTTTCCTTCCTTGTGGATTATGTATCAGGCAAAGGAAAGGCAGGAAATTATTAGTACATCCATGCCGGATTTTCTCGATACGGTTAGTATTACATTGCAAGCGGGTGTGTCATTAGATGCAGCCTTAAGGCAAGTAACAAACCAAATGGATGGACCTTTAAGTGAAGAGATTCAGCGGTTTAATAGAGAGATAGATTTAGGTATTCCGAGACGTCAAGCATATCAACATATTTTAGATCGTAATACGGCAAAAGAGTTAGAGATGCTCGTTAATTCATTAGTGCAAGGTTCTGACCTTGGGGTTTCAGTTGCAACAACATTCCGTGTTCAGGCAGAAGACTTACGCTCCATGAGAGGATATAAAGCAAAGGAAAAGGCAGCAAAAGCAAGTCCACAAGTTACGCTTGTTACGACTTTCCTCGTTGCGCCGGCAGTATTTGTACTCATCATTGGATTGCTATTCTTAAACATTATGTATAATCCTGCTTCATTTGGATTGGATAGTTTTTTCTAATTCAAATAGTAGGGTAATGAATAAAAATTTAATTTCAATTAGGGAGGAATACACATGTTAACCAAGATGTATGTGAACATAAAAATGAAATGGAATCGTTATGTAGGAAATGAAAGAGGTGCTCAAGCGCTAGAATGGATCGCACTTGGTATGCTTGTGCTAGCGATTATGGGTGCAATTGCCGCTACAATGGAAGGTGATTCACAAATGGGAACAGCAGTGAAAAACCAAATTACGAAAATGATCAACAGCTTAAGTGGTGATTAATGTAACACGCTTATGGAAAGAGAATTGGTTTTCTAAGGAAGTGGACCACCGATGAAGTGTATAAAAAAGTATATAAAAAATGAACGGGGATCACAGCTGATTGAATTTATAGCTGTGTTCCCAATGGTTATTATGGCAATGTTATTAATTTGGCAATTAGCATTAGTTGCATATACAGTTGTCGTTGCAGAAGCTGCAGCAAGGGATGGAGCACGTGTTGCCGCTGTCGGTGGTGATTATAGCGCTGCTGTCGATAGGTCATCGCAAGGGTTAGATGTTAGTACTTCTTTATCAACAGGTACTACATCATACGGGGAGGAAGTTACAGTTACAGTAACAGCAAAGATTCCTACGATGAAAATCCCTTTTATTGGCAGACTCGATTATACGCTTAGTGCAGATGCATCCATGCCGAAAGAGGAGGATGAAGACTGATGATTGGCCGCTACTTAAAAAACGAAAAAGGCAATACACTTCTCGTTATTTTGGGTGTACTCGTAGGGGCAATATTCATCAGCTTCATCTTTTTTGATTTTTTCACGACATTTGCAAACAAACGAGTGAGTCAAACTGGAGCAGATGCAGCTGCACTTGCAGCTGCAAATGAAATAAAAGAAGTGTATGATGAAAAGCTGCGCTCTGAAATTGAAATAAGAATGGGACATCTGCGCGAAACTGCGAACGAGTTTGTAGATGAAATTCTGGAAGAAATAAGTGAAGACTATGAAGATTCGTTAGAAGATTTAGATGAAGATGACCCAATTCCAGATCCACCAGATATTGATATGGATGCTATTTGGAATCAAGTGTTAAATCGCATGGATATTCCACATGAATTGCGAGATGCGGTTCGCTATGAATGGGTGGAAATAGATGCGATGGCCGCTTTGGAGTATTTCTTTGAAAATGTATGGTATTTAGACTGGTTTAGTAACCAAGTAAAAGAGATAAACGAGGTTGCATGTGAAGCGATTATTAATGCTGAAGATCAATGGACAGATGCTGCCAAACACTATGCAACGAAGAATGGATCAGATGAAGATGTCGATGTTGTTTTTAAAGGCGATGAATTTAAAGTAATGGTTCGAGTGAAAAAACCTGCATCTTTTATTACAGTGAGTGATGATGCCTTCGCTTCAGGTGAAAACGATGTATATTCAGAGGCAGAAGCGACCGTTAAAACACCTCGAGGAATAGATATTAGCTGTGACTAAGGTAGACTCAGGAGGTTCGATACATTGACTTGGAAAAAAGCTAAATATGTACTTTTATTTACTTGTTTTTTTACACTAATGTTAGTAGTTGGTTGTTCTCCTAAGTCAGACACCGCTCCACATAATGATAATAAGAAAAAAGAAGAAACAAATGGTGGTAAGAAGGATGTTATTCCTGAGGAAGACGAAGAGCCAATAGAAGTGGTATTAGAAGCTCCAGAAATACCATCGAATATTGCGTCCGTTATCTCTTACCCTGTTGGTGAATTTTCAGGTGAATTTTATGATGAGCAACAAGAAGAAATAGAAGCAAAGTTAGAAGAATTACCTTCCATCAGTGATGTAAAAGGAGAAGAGGTTGTTCAACAATATTGGAGTAAATTACGTTCTCTAGTTGCGGAAGAGTATCCGGACCCTGCTAGCGTAGTAGCTGAATGGAAACTTGCGGGATTCGGGGATCCAGATATTGAAGATCCTAAATTAGCATTTAAAGAGAATTATAATGTAGAAATTATTTTAGATGCTAGTGGAAGTATGGCGGCGTACTTAGGTGGAGAAACGATGATGAACCTTGCTAAAGATTCAATTCGTTCCTTTGCAGCATCTTTACCAAATGATGCGAAGGTAGGACTCCGTGTCTATGGCCATAAAGGAACAGGGTCTCAAGAAGATAAAGCGATGTCTTGTGATAGTAGTGAGTTATTTTATGAGATTCAAAGTTATGATGAGAAGAAATTAAACAATGCATTGGATCAATTCGAGCCAAGTGGCTGGACACCAATTGCGGAATCACTTATTCGAGCGCAAAAAGATTTACAAGGGTTAGACGGAGAAAATAATACGAATGTGATTTATTTAGTGAGTGACGGGGTAGAAACATGTGATGGAGATCCTGTAAAAGCAGCTCAGGAACTAGCGAATTCATCCATCAGCCCGCTTATAAATGTCATTGGTTTCAATGTAGATAGTGAAGGACAGCAACAATTGAAAGCTGTCGCGGAAGCTGCAAATGGCACGTATTCAACTGTTACAAGTGTGCAACAGCTTCAAGAGGAATTCCAACGTTCACAAGAGATGGCATCTAAATGGATGGAATGGAAACAAGGAGCAGATACGGAAAACATTAATACCGTGTTAAATCGAGAAACGACTATTTTTGATTTTAAAAATAAATGGGCGGAAAAAAGTTCGCTTGAAATCCGCAACCTTGATGAGATGATTATGTATTTATATAAGACAGATAAAATTACAACAGAACAACGCAAGCTGATGAAAAACTACCGTAATAGTCTATATGATGTACTAAACGAATACGAAAACACAGCATACAATGATCTCATGGATTTAGCACAGCAAAGTTATAAAGAAATGGATAAAGCCATCCAAGAAAAATATAAAGCAAGTAACTAATTGGTTAAAGAAAGGAGGCTCGGCATGCGGGATAGGAAGATCATCCAAAAACTTTTGCATGTAAATAAAGCATTTATGCTGTTGCTGATGTTTATGTTTATGGTTCCTTCTATTAGTCTTGCAAGTAATGTCGGTGAAATTGAGTATGATGATAATCAATTAACACCTACGGAGCAGCAAGCAGGTGGAAGTGGTAATGGTTTTAACTGGAATCCATTCGATTGGGATTGGAATAGTATTGGTGAATTTATAGGAGGAGTAATAGACGGCATTGTCGAAGGTGTTGTAAATGCGATTGATGCAATGATTAACTTTTTAACATCTCTCGGTCAAATGCTTAGGGACCTCTGGGATTCACTACCTGACTGGGCTCAGGATCTGATCATTACTATTGGTCTGATTGTAGCCGTAGTTGTGGCGGTAGTTGTACTAATTGCAGTAGGTGTGGTAGGTGTAGTAGTAGGTGTAATTGCTATTGTTGTAGCTGCTATCGCAGGTATCGTCTACTATGTGATGTATGGTGGAACAGATGCCTTTAACCCGTTACATGCAGCAGCATGGATCTTCGGGGGAGCGCTTGCAGGTGGACTTGTCGCTTTCTTGGCTCAAGCAGGTATATTAACTACTGCATTCACTGCTGCCCTTAATGGTCTGCGATTTGTTGGTGGCTACATCGGGTTAGGAGCTAGATCTGCCTGGTCGTTTATTTTTACACGCGGTCTGCTTCCAGCCTTTCATGCTGTGACGAATGGAGCACGTGCATTAGGGCTATGGTTTAGAATGCAAACTGTAAAAACAATACTTATTACGAATCTATATCGCTTTGCACATGGTGGTTGGCTTGGATTAGGTCGCCATATATTTGGAATTGGTTTAAAAGGTGCTGGAGTTTCCGTCGCTTTTGATGTAATAATGAGTACAATTTCAGGTAATTGGGACTTTAAAGCAATGGGTGTCAATGCGGTCATCGGTTTCTTTGGATCAATATTGGGGGTTGGCCTCTGGACACGCGTACGCCAAGCAGTCAGATGGGAAAGAATTGGTTGGCTGTTTTACGGTGCTGGGATAGGTGCTGGATTAGAGATATTCAAACAATTCATGATGGGGAAAGGCTTAAATTGGGAAAATGTAGGGATCTCTATATTAGTATGGTCGACATTAATTCCGATGAATCTATGGGTAAGTAAAACAGGTTTAACTGGATTAGCTGTTGACCTCGCCAAAAAGTTCCCAGGAAAGTATATAACCGATTTTTATAAAGATGTTATTTATTGGAACTCGCCAGATAAGCATCCGGATAATGGCTTGAAAAACATATGGAACGGAGCAGTGGATACGTACAACAACTTCCGCTTCACTTTCTCCACTGGATTTAAAAACTGGGTGTTTAGAATGTTTAGGATATACATTCCTTGATGTGAAACAGGATTTGTAAGAGTAGTAGAGCGCATGTAGAAGGAGTGGTGTTTTTGTCAGAGCGCATGTGGGGATTTCTCGGAGCCTTTTTCACCCTAACAATCATCGTTGGTGGGCTAACAATGGCCTACTACGGTGAAAGAGGCCAATTAGGAGTGATAATGGATAACACTGTTCTCAAACTTGGAGTTATTCTTTATTGCATGATCGGTGTATTTTTTATCATATTTACAGAAGTACGAAAAAGAGTCGAAGCTGGTAATACAAAAAAAGTTGGCATTACAATAGGGATTATCATTTTTGTTTTTGGTATCCTTGCATTAACACGCTTGTAGAGAAAAAGGCTGAAATTCGGCCTTTTTCTTATGACATTGGTAGTGTTCTATTGAAGGAATTATTTATGATTTCTTAAAAAGGTGAAATAAAGTGCTATTTGGAATTAAAGTTGCAATATGATTCCTGTTGAAGTGGATTAACGTCAAGATGGGAATCAAACCACATGTATGATTCCCATTGAAGTGGATAAACGTCAAGACGAGAATCAAACCACATGTATGATTCCCATTGAAGTGGATAAACGTCAAGACGAGAATCAAACCACATGTATGATTCCCGTTCAAGCGAAAGTACGTCATAGACGGGAATCAAATCGCAAGTATGATTCCCATTCAATCGAAAAAATGTCATAGAAGGGAATCAAACCGCATGTATGATTCCCGTTCAATAGAAAAAATATCATAGACGGGAATCAAAGCGCATGTATGATTCCCATTCAATCGAAAAAATGTCATAGGAGGGAATCAAATCGCGTGTATGATTCCCATTCAATCGAAAAAACGTCATAGAAGGGAATCAAAGCGCGTGTATGATTCC
>VEFU01000039.1:0-1341 GCA_007679095.1 Paenibacillus bovis | reverse complement strand
CCATTCAATCGAAAAAATGTCATAGAAGGGAATCAAATCGCGTGAATGATTCCCATTCAATCGAAAAAACGTCATAGACGGGAATCAAAACCTCAAGTATGATTCCCTTCAAATGGAAACAAATGTTGAAACAAATTCGCTAAGACATTTCCGTACTAGTAAAAATATGAGCTAAAAACCATTTATACAAAATAAGAAACGATTCATCAATATAACTTTAGAAAGGAGTGGTACCATGGCAAATGAAGTGAGACCACCTTCTGCATTAGTCCCAGTGGAGGGGAGATATCGAAAAGCTGCGGAGCCATTTGTTGGTGCTTTAGAACTAGCCTTTATGAGCCCTGACATTATATATAATAATGAAAAATATCGCCTAATTACAATATATTCTGGACGTTCAGGCAAAATTGCTGCCCAACATTTTCATCACTTTCACGTAGTTGATCATACAGGAAAAGTCGTAGAGCAAGAGAATATTGCTCAACATTGCATGAATGTTTACCAAATGTTATACGCCCATATGATCAGTGAGAAGGACTTAGAGTATTCTATATCCATCGATATCGAAGAGAATGAGAAACGCATTGAATCGTTAAAAGAGCTAAAAGATATTATTGTGACTAGTTATGACAAAAATAATCGTAAGCCGTTAAAATTATTTAAGGATTTTGACGAGGCGATTGCGTATTTAGAGTCTGTTAAAATAGCAGAAATGCAGATGCATGAAAGTGCTAGTAATTTGCAAAAATATGATTTCACAAATGCAGCTATACTAGATGAAGCAACATTTGAAGAAATGAGAGATTTGATTATTCAATTTCGTAAAGCGTCGAGGCAAAAAGCTATCGCATTAATGCAACATCAAGGCAGTCTTAGAATGACGGTATCGCTATTAAAGTTTGATGAAATGAAGCAATACTTATCTGATTATCAAAAGCATACAGCCCAAGCATTAATCAATTATTTAAATGACGAAATAGAGTACCAGCAAATCGTTTATCATGCACATGATCATTTGCTTGTCACCACAAGAGGGTACATAAAGAAATTAGAAAAAATACCGGATGATTTTATGCGTATTGCAGCTGACCAATTTCTAGAGAAAAAATGGCTTGTTACGAAGAAACGACCTGCTTGGTTTGGGGCGAAAAAATAAAGATGGACTATTCCCTTATTTAATATTCAAGGGAGTAGTCCATTTAACTATTAATAAGGCTCTGTTAAAGTTCATTGTTGTTAAAAACTTAGTTGATTGTAGCGGATGTACACGAAGACTCCTGGAGCGACCGAGCATAGGTCGTAACATATAGCGGGTGGGATTCCCGTCGAGAAAGAACTAGC
>VEFU01000399.1 GCA_007679095.1 Paenibacillus bovis | reverse complement strand
GGGTGGTAAATAAGATGGTAATTTTGTGTGGATTACGGTTGGGGGTTGTGGTTGGAAAATAGATAATATTGGTTGTAGGATGATGTGTTTAATAGGGAGTTGTTGTTTTGAGTTTTGTTTAAGGTTATTTGGAAATGGGTGCGAGGAAAGATACCCAGTGAAAATAGGTAAAAGTGTTGGAAGGAATGGAGGAGAAATGGGTAAAGGTAATTGATGTGTATTTTGGATATTTGGTAGTGGTGGAATTAAA
>VEFU01000398.1 GCA_007679095.1 Paenibacillus bovis | reverse complement strand
TTCAAACCCCAACTTCCCACCCTACTTCGTCACCCCCCTACACCATTATTACTTATCTACATCAAAACTCACTTCCAACTCCACACACCCTTAACCCATCTCTTCTATTAAATAAACTCAATACATCCCTTTATTCACATCCTCAACAGTTACCTCCTCAAATACACTTACACAAGACATCTATCCGATATAATACTCAACTTCTTCCATACCATCGATTAACAAATAATCATAACTTACGCCCTACACT
>VEFU01000397.1 GCA_007679095.1 Paenibacillus bovis | reverse complement strand
CCGAAGACAATCTATTACATCCACCCCAAACATTAGCACCAAATGATATTTATATCTCCCATTCCCCTCATTTACCACCCCTTCAATATCCTCATTCTCTCCCATATTTTCACTCCCATTATAATTCCACAACAAATACCCATCCCATCCCACAACTATTTCATCTACTAAAAACCCCTATTCAACTTCCATCCCCTCCACAAGTATGTCCTCTATCCTCACATCAACCTACACAATTAATCATCCAACC
>VEFU01000396.1 GCA_007679095.1 Paenibacillus bovis | reverse complement strand
AAGTGGCAAATCTTATTGAAGGGGGGTTGGAGGAAATTGGGGAAAGGATGAGGGAAGAGATGGGTAAAAGTTTTGGGGAAGGAAAAGGAGAAAGTGGAAGAGGAGTGGGAATTTTAGGTTATTATGGAGGAGAAGGATTGGGGAAAATTGGGGATGTGATTGGATGAAGTGAGAATGAGGGATTTATGTTTAGAAAGCGGGTTGGAGTTGGAGCAGTAGGTATGATGAGTGCATGGAATTTTGTTGTTGGG
>VEFU01000395.1 GCA_007679095.1 Paenibacillus bovis | reverse complement strand
TCACCTTCTTCTAATCACTTTTTCACATCTCCACCTTCCACATAAACACCTTCCATTCCATTTCCATAACCCAACCTAATTTCCCAACCATAAATTCCTTCTCCTACCCCATAACCCACAACTTCTTCTCCAATCATTTTTCTCCATCCATCATCTTTTCCTTCACCATCCTCTCCTAATACTTCATCAACACATTTACCAACACCAAATTTACACAATTTTCTTCTATTCTTCAACAACTCAATCATCAT
>VEFU01000394.1 GCA_007679095.1 Paenibacillus bovis | reverse complement strand
AAATCCTTACAACACTTTCAACCCTTTTTTCCTAACCCAATAAAACATATTTATCCACCTCTTTCCTTACCACCTAACAAATTACCTTTAAACATACATCAACCAACAATCCAACAAATTCCATTTATACCCATCCAAACATTAAAACCTTATCCCAAAGAAGCCAAATCATTAACTCACCAACAACAATACAAATCTCGTTATCTTATTCCCTATAACCACTTCCAACAACGTATAGACAATGCCCAAATC
>VEFU01000393.1 GCA_007679095.1 Paenibacillus bovis | reverse complement strand
AATTGAGGAGGATATTCTTTTGCGAATTGGTGAGAGAATGTAATTAAGGGATGAAGAGGATGATTTTTTATGTGTTGATGAATTTGATGTGTGATAGGTGGTGGTGGTGTTGGTGTAGGTTTTGATAAAGCGATTGTAATTAAAGATGAAAGAGGGTGGATTGAGTTTAGATTTAGAGTTGGAGAAGAGGGATAGTATGAAATTGGAATGGAGTATTAGGGACTAGAAGGAAAGTGTTGTAATGTGGTAAGA
>VEFU01000392.1 GCA_007679095.1 Paenibacillus bovis | reverse complement strand
ATGGAGGTAAGATAAAGTGTTGTTTTTGTAGTGGAAATTGAGAAGGTATTTGAGAAGGTTGTTGAGGTGGTGTAGGTGGATAAAAGGGTAGAGGGGGTTGTGTGTTTAAAGAAATAGTAGGTTGATGGAGAATTGGGGTATATAGGATGCGAGGGATTAATTCAAGTAGTTGATGATGAGATAAGTGAGGGATTGGGGGATGATTGAGAATGTGAGGTTTTTGATTGAAAACGTGAACGATTGAAAATTGAG
>VEFU01000391.1 GCA_007679095.1 Paenibacillus bovis | reverse complement strand
ATGAGGTGAAAAGGATAGGGAAATTTATGTAGATAATGTGTGGGCACTGCGTGAATACTTGGATATCGATTTTGATGAATGTGTTTTAAATGAGTATGATTTGGGTGGCTTTCGAAAAGTAATTGTTGATGGGAAAATAGGTTTAGAAGAATGGGTAGTTGAGTGTGAGGAGAAAGAAATAGTATAGATGGAAATAGAAAATAGAATTGGTTTGATAGAAGATGGGGTTAGATTAAAAGAAATGATTAAGAA
>VEFU01000390.1 GCA_007679095.1 Paenibacillus bovis | reverse complement strand
CCCAACTAATACACAATCTACTCAACACCAACCAAACACCCATCTATCAAACCAACAATCAACTACATTCGAACGAACTCAACCACTTCCTCAAACAACTCAAAACAAACTTCGATTCAACCACTACCTCTTCCCAGCTGCAACAACATCTCAACCAAATCCTGCAGAAGATGAACATACTACCACTACACCAAAATCACGTCACCACCTCTTTTTCCATTCTTCAACACCAATTCAACAAATCTCAAGACTC
>VEFU01000038.1 GCA_007679095.1 Paenibacillus bovis | reverse complement strand
ATTGGTCTCCATAAAATGAAAATACCACAGCTTAAATGACTGTGGTAGACCCAAATTTTTATACTTTCTTATCTTTTTAAAAAAACTCGACCACATTTGTGGTGAGTTTCCTGTTTCTTGTACAGGCTTATCTTTCTAATCCAGCGTCATTTCCACCACTCGTCTCGCAAACTTTGCAAAGGGTTCAATTAGATCAGGGCTTTGATCAATTGCCCATCTTAGTTTGTCGAAGGCCCTTAACAGCATAAATGGTTTCATCTTTGTTAGGTCTTCTTCTTTTAAACCATAGCCTTCTAAAAATGCACTCAATTCCTGCGAAGAAGGACCTCCACCAAGCAATTGGCACTTCCATATTTCATTAATGTCTTCATGTGGTACTACACTAACTTGTGCACTGCCCCAATCTAGCAATGACACTTGTCCTTCTTCGTTAACAATCGTATTTTTCAAGGAAATATCTCCATGATTTAAGCCAAATTTGAACTTTTCATTCTTGATATTCTCGAACAATTCTCTAACTCTTTTTGATTCTGTCTTATTAATGACACCTAACTCAATTAGTTGATCATGCTCCGTTAAACTGTTGATATTATAATTTACGTAGCCCAACCAACTACCGTCTGAACCTGGGTGGGGAGGAGAATAAAAAACACCTTGTCCTGCATCATCCAAATTTTCTCCAAATCCTTTAACTGGAATAGCGTGAATCATTTGGAGGTACACACCAACTTGTTTCCAAATCTCAACTCTATCTTTCTCGGTATCTAGGCCATTCTCTCCATCAACGAATGTTTGAATCATATATGCAGTTTCACCAGAAATTGCCACAGACAACACTTTAGGACTAGGAATTCCGGCAGTTAAAGCTTGCTTGATACACCACTTTTCTTTCACAAAGGTAGAATATGCATCTTTACTGTTCATGCGGATGACGACTTTATTGTTATCTGTCTCCACAATACAAACTTCATTTACGATGCCTTTACCTGTTATTTGATATGAATTTTTGGCTTTTTCTTTTAAAAAATCTTGTGCGATTTGTTCTGCTGCACTAAGTACTGTTTTATTCATCATGTTCTCCTTATATTTCCTTGAAATATGAGATATTTATATGTACAAAATCTAAATTATTCTGAACCTCTTTTTAACCCATTCTGACCATAAATCAAACGTATCTGTGGGGAGAGATTTATCATGACCAGCTCCATTTATCATCATTAAATCCACAATATCAGAGCCATTCCTTTTTAACTTGTTATAAAAATTTATAGTATGATATGGTCGAATAACAGTGTCCTCTTCTCCATGTACTAGAAGAATTGGATTTTTAACAAGAACATCTAAATAATTATAGGGGTTACATGGATGTTGTCCCTTCAAAAAATTCTCCCATTCATTTTCATCTAAATTGCGAAATGTATTTTCGTGGCATCTTTTTAAATATGTATAAAGAGTTGTTAGATCATCTTCTTGATACAAGGGGTCTTCATTTTGAAGGTGCGCCTCTAGTAGCGGACTAAAAACAATGGTAGCATCCGATAATTGCGATATTCCTTGAGCACACATTGCAATTCCACCACCATAACTATGCCCTACCAAGATTAAGTGATTAACATCCCACTCCACTTCATTTTGAAGTGCTAGATCAATAGTTTTTCGTTTGGATAGTAACTCTAGCGCCAATAATGCCCCATCTAATGAAGATGCAGGCCCAAAATCCCCATAACTTTGCCAGCTGCCAGGATAACGTGGATGTAACATAGTAAATCCAGCCTCCGAAATTCGATTTCCTAATAAGGCTTCTTTTGGTTGATTAGGTAATCCAGATAGCCAGACAATCCCAATTTTATTGTTACTATTCTTATTTGGTAAATATAAATCAGCTAGAATATCTTTATTGCGTACAAATGCTTGCATGTGTTCACCTCTGATTTAGGAATAATGCATGTTCCTATACGATAGAAAACTGTAACTTAATAAGAATCTTTTTTATGTTTTTCAAGACTTCCCCTCAGCTATATGAACTATTTCCTTAATAACTGATTCAATTTCTTTATTGTCATTAATGACAAATAAATAGTCTGCTTCACCTTCTACAGGATCTACTACATCCTCTTTTAAACTATCTTTTTGTTGACGATTAAGTACTTCCTTGAAGTTAGAAGCACTTCTAAATATTTTAGTGCTGCGCTGACTTTGTTCAACTCGACGTTGCAGGATATGGTTTGGAATATCAAAATGTACAAGAATACGGATAAATTGCTGTTTAGGAAATAGCTCTTCTAAAAGATATATTCTATCTTTACGACTTCGATTTGAGTTACAGATGATAAAGTGATATTTCGTATTTTCTTTTGCATAATCCAGAATGAGTTTCGAAATGGAATGCTTAAGAGTATTAGGCCCTTTTCTAGGTTGTAGGTTCTTATAATATGTATTTATAAATTCCGCATGATTATCTTGATCCATAACAAATGAATTCTCTAACTCTTTTTCTAGTGCTCTTGCAAATGTTGTTTTCCCACTATGGGTTTTACCAACTGTTATTATCACTAACCTTTTCAATACTTCCTCCTCAATTTCAATGCTTTATTATCTGCTTCAATTAACTAGGTTAATAGATAAAAATACAAATAACTAATTCTCTATCTGCTTTAAAATAACTTCCAATACTTCCTTTTGAGACATTTCTTTGGTTAATCTTACTTCATTTTCCACACCTAGATAGTCATTGGGATTCCACCAAGTGCGTAAAGATTCCTCCCCGAATTCGCTCTTTTTCGGGCTAGAGTTATGGCGTTTAAGTGTTTCTTCAAATGGCAAATCAAAGTAAAATGTATATGATTTTCGATCAAAGAATTCGATTAGACCATGAAGCATTTCTCCATAGTAATGGGAGTATAATATCCCTTCAACAATAACAAACTCACATTTATCTTTTCCGTATTCAGCAATTTGGCGAATCAAATCAATTGATAGATTTCCTTCTCTATCCCGCACCTTTAACATGTCTCGGCGAACAGTATCCTGAGAAACTAAAAGGTTCCCACGTCCAAGGTGCGCCTGAAGATTTTTCGCCGTTGTTGTTTTTCCACTTCCTGAATTACCACGTATAATGATTAACTTGGATTCCATGTTCCTCACCTTAGTAACCTTTTATCAATAATTCCGCTTTTTTAATACTATCTATCAAGTAATCTGGTGCTTTTGGATTTTGTTGCATTTCCGCTACAGTTAGCCAATGAACATTTTCAACTTCATTAGGGCTCTTTGGAAATGCCTCACCAGAATCGTATTCACAAAGAAACACAACGTCTACTACATTTTCCCCTTTATCAGTAATGAAGGATGTACTATGTATATAGATTAATTCATCCTTCACTTCCACCCCAACTTCTTCATAAATCTCACGTATAAGTGTTCTTTCTAAAATATCTTTACTGTTTCCTTCAAGCTCCACTTTGCCACCAACTAGTGAAAGTAAGCCCCCAGCGTGCTCCTCTTTCTTACTTCGTTCAATGATTAGCCATTTATCATTTTTTCTAACTGCTGCTTCTACATTTACAATAAACATCTCTCTCCCCCTCCATATTTGGTTAATATTAATTCAGTCATTATAAAGCCTAGACAATAAGTTATAATTCGGATTTACTTCCCATGTTTCATATGGAATAAAATACTTTGAATTCATTGCATCAAGAGTTCGCGATTTTTGTTGTGGTCGCGTTATGTATTGATCTATATTATCTTCCGTAATTTTAATATACTTTGCCTCTTTTATTTCCTCCGGTTGAATCTTAATGTCTCCACTAACATAATCAGCCTTGAACACCACTGATAAAACATGTTTCGTTGCATTGTAGTAGACACCTGTTATACCGATGGGGCGAATTGTAATCCCTGTCTCCTCTAAAAACTCTCTGCAAACTGCTTTATCTAGTGGCTCACCAACCTCAACATTTCCTCCTGGCATTTCCCAAGTATATGAACGCCAATGAGTTTTAACCAATAAGACCTCCTTTTTCTCATTCATAACGAAGGCAGAAACTGAAATGCCATGTTTCGGTACTTCATATTCCATACAATATCCGCTCCAATATAATATGATCTTTCATTCAAAAACTCAGAAAAAATCCATTAATTCTTTTAAGTTTCTAAATTCAGTTAGACCATTTTGTTCCTCTACTTTAATATTTATTGGATTGTAAAAATAGAAGTGGATTCCAGCTCCATTAGCAGCAGGGTAATCATTTGTTAAGGAATCTCCTATATAAATAGTCTCGTCTTTCTTAAGTTGTAATTTCTTCATACAAACTTCCAATGATCTTGGATCAGGTTTCGCAATGCCAATTTCTTCTGAAATGAATACTCCTTCAAAATACCCTTCAATATTTGCTGCTTTCAATCTTCCTCTTTGCGTTTCACTATAACCGTTCGTCATACAAAACAAGCGATGATTCTTCGCTAAATAATCTAATACATTTACAGCGTTAGGTTCCAAAAAAGAGGAACTACAAAAGAAACTCCAATACGTATTCGCAATATCTTTTTCATTAAAGGTTCGACCAAAATCTTTAAGTGAATCATAAATAGTAAGTTGCATCACTTCCAGAACTGATTTCTCTCCTCTTTGTCCCCAATGATGTCTACTTACATGAGCATAAATATTTAGAAGATGCTCTAATCTCTCATCATCCCTACCAGTTAAGATGTTATGTGTAATAAATGCTTCTATTAATGACTCTCTTTCACATTTATTAAAGTTTAATAGTGTTTGGTCTAAATCAAAGCCAATGTTCATTCTCTTCTCCTAAAAAATAGTTACTTACTAATTTCCTTCTGACTCTCATCCGTTTGGTTAATTACATTGCTATTCTTAAAGCTTCCATATATTCCAATTGCTAATCCTAGTAACATAGATACCATACCGATTGTTTGTGCTTCATAAAGCAATAAGAAACCTCCAACTATTGTTAAATGAATACCCAAGAGCTGAATTTGTAATACAGTTGGTTTAATGAATTCCACATAGCAAAAGAATAAAAAAGCGGTTACAACCATAAGTATTATCATCATATAAATGACTTCCACTACGCCCACGACTTCCCCTCCAAGATACTATGTATTTCTATTACCGTAGTACTATTAATTAAAATGTTACTTGCTTTTTAACTTTCGAAAAATAGAATATTGCTATTATCAAGCAAACCATACTCAAACCCCAAATTGCTCCAGAAACACCTATCCGAAGTGATATTTCTTCTGAAGCCATTGGGTGTTGATAGTCAAAAGCAAATGCGTTTAATGCAAAATATACAGCTACAGAGACAAGTAGCAAATGTAGTAGGATCCAAATATATCCAAATACATGATTTTTATTTTTCATCCAGATTAGCAGAATAATTAAGATGCTAATTACCATAATGCCTGAAAAGCCACCTATTAACAGTCCCATCACTTCTTGCTCTAATGGCATAAGTAAACACCTCCCAAAAACCCTATTCCTTACTAATATCTCTTTCTACAATCTTAATTTTCAGTAGTAGCACCGTGTTATGTTCTTTGATTATTTTTTTGATTGATTCCTCATCAGATAAATTAAGTGGTCTCATGGAGTTACTTTCTGTTTCCAAGTATGCTGCTAAAACTTTTGTTTCACCCATTTTCAATTCAACTTCTTCATTGCCAATAGCATATTCCCAAATTGTATTAATATTAGTTCGAGGTTCGTTTTCAATTAAAGTGGGGTGAGTTCGTACATCAGGTCCATAAAGGAACAGTAATGAATCCTCTGAGCTTGGATTAATCATTCCAAATCCCAATTTACCCTCTTTATATTCTTTTGGACTGTTTCCATAAGATAAATTTGCTAATGGTTCAGGATCCCTTTTTCCATCTATGTATCTTTCCACCCAAAGGTTTATCCACCTTTTATCGGCTTGAGGTAATTTCAGTTCAAAATCAAATAGTAATCCTAAAAATAATTCTTCAAATGTATTCACATACTCAGAATCAGATTTCTTGGCTATCGTAACCTTCTTTTCATTCGAATTACTACAACCTATACTAGAGATGAAAAAAATTAATAAGATGGAACTCAAAATTATTTTGTTTTTTATCACTGAATGTCCTCCTGGCTTACACTTAAAATAAATACTTCTCAAAGGCATGGAAAACTCCATCCTGATCATTTGAATTCGTCACATCGTCAGCAATTTCTTTAACATCATCTGGAGCGTTATCCATAGCAATTCCAACTCCTGCAAATTGAAGCATATCGATATCGTTATAGTAATCACCGATTGCTATTATTTCGGAAGGATTTATACCATACATATTCAAAACTTTCTTTAGACCATTTGTTTTATAAGCATCGAATGGAATATATTCTTTAAAAAACTCCAAATCTACTCTTTTTCTGATATTAGAAGGAAGGTCCATCTCCTGCCAGCCACCTACTTTTTTCTTATCATTAATAGTCAGTTTCATTATCCTATCCTTTATCTGTAAAACATCATTTTGAAAAGATGGAGTAATATCGAATTTTGTATAATCATTTTCTTGAAAGGCTTGAAGTGATTCTGTGAAGTAATCGAATGCGGTACACATCGAAAAATCAATGTTGTTTTTACGACAATAAGCAATTAGAGGAGAAATTTCATTAATGGAATAGGAGTATTCATGTATTAATTCCCAAGTACTACTTTTTATAATTGCAGCACCATCATGTGTAATTAATATTCCATTAAACCCCAACTGATCAACAATCCATTTGGTCTGCATAGGATACCTTCCAGTCGCAATAACTACAATAATTCCTTCGTCTTGCGCTTTTTTAACTGCTTGAACATGTTTGATGGGTAGCTTTCCATTACTATCTAATAAAGTTCCATCAAGATCTAAAGCAGCCAACTTGTATCTCATAAAATATTCCTCCGTCCTTATTCCTATAAACTAATCAATTCGATAGAAATTGATAAAACCCTTCTCCTATATTCCTTTAGATTCCTAGGTTTTGGAATCAGTTTAACTTTTTCACGCTTGATTAGCATTACTAACTGTCCTAAAACTAATAGTATTCGAGCTTTCATGTAAATAAATTAATATAAAACAGAGGCCTATTTCTAATAACAGTAGAAATAGGCCTTGAAATGTTAAGGTGTTCTTAAAGGTTAATTATTTAGATTCATATTTGTTGCTACCAGGGAGTTTCTTAATTTCATTCCAGGCTTCAATCGCTTCTTCACGACTTTTCCCTTGATTTTTAGGATCTGCAAAAAAGTCACGAATGAATTGATTATATTCAAATTGAGGAGCAATTTTTTTCTTGTATGATGGATCTTTCTTGTGTTCCTCTTCCTCATACCAAGCGTTTACAACATCACGATAAGTCTTTCCAACGTTGTTCTTAAAGTAGTTTTGAATAAAGGTCGAAAAGTGAAATTTTGGGATTACTGTCTTAAAAAATGCTCTTACATCCTGACTACAACGATGGTTTTCCGTAATGACTGTATCCAGACTTAAATCTGTTTGTGGTTCTTTGTTCTTATGTACTCGGGATTTTCTGATAGGCTTTATTATCTCTCCTGTCAGAAGAAATGTTTCGATTCTATCGGAAATCTCTATTTTAGAGCCAGAAGTACTCATTTCATTCTCTCTACAAAATAATTGTAATTCTTCTTTTAACCAATAGTAATCTCTAAAACTTTCTACACTAATATCTTTTGTTAGATACGGTCTCATCAAACACACCCCCATTTACTACTTATCTTCATAATAGAACGTTTGTTCCTTTTTATCAAATTTAATATAAAGTTAAAACAACAAAAGTGACTAGCTTAACATAAAAGCAGTCCCCTAAAAAACTTATCCCTCCAATTCCCTTTCTTCATTTAACACATCGAATTCTCAGACATTTCTAATCTTATTCACATTGGTATCTTATTTGAGACTTATAGAATGAAATTACATACAAGGAGGATGAAGGAAATGGCAATTGAAATTTTCAGAAGAAAGGAACAGAAATATTTAATAACGGTAAATCAGTACAAACAATTAGTACAACTAATCTCACCTTACATGCGACCTGATAAGTATGGGATAGATGGGAGGTACACGGTTACGAGCCTTTACTTCGAAAGTGACGATCACAAAATTTACTATGAAACTAAGAACAAGCTTAAATACCGTCAAAAGCTTCGATTACGAATCTATGATAATACGGACATTAATGGGACTGCTTTTTTTGAAGTAAAGCAAAAGCATAAAAAGGTCGTCAATAAAAGGCGAATGCTTCTCCCGTTGTCAGAAGCCTATAGATATATCGAACGCCAAGATCCATGTATTGATAATTACGATGGATCGAATTTACAAGTCTTACGAGAAATTGATTATTTCCGTAACTTATATCGTTTGGAGCCGGAAATGATTGTCAGCTATGACCGTCATGCACTGCATTGTATAACCGATCCCGACTTGAGGATAACTTTCGATTTTAATTTACGTTGTAGAAATAATGATCTTTCCCTAGAAAATGGCCCACATGGAGCACATTTCATAGATCCCGATCTTGTTGTACTTGAAGTAAAAGTAAATGATAGTGTGCCATTATGGCTTACTCGGATGTTACAACAACTTAATTGTGAACAAAGAAGTGCGTCGAAGTTTTGTACTAGTCTGGAACTGTTAAAAAGCAATGCATTTCCAAATCAAGTGGTAAAAGAAAATGTAACTGTAGGAGCGATGTAAAATGGAAATCTTATTTCAAATAAACGGAAGTCAATCAACCTATTTAATGAGTTTATTAGCAATGGTCATCACAACAATCCTTAGTATCATCATCACAAAGGTGTATCAACTAACATTCACAGGTGAGCGCTATTCACAAAATTTTGTCCATACGATTATTATTATGAGTGTCGTAGTCTCGGTTATTATGAAAGTAGTAAGTGGTAATGCTGGAGTTGCATTTGGGCTATTCGCTGTATTTTCTCTCATTCGTTTTAGAAGTGCGGTTACAGATGCAAAGGATATTGCTTATATCTTCTTCGGTTTATCAGTAGGTATGACGAGCGGACTTTATCAATTTGATTTAGCAATCTTACTAACTGTTTTTTCTTGTCTTATATTTTATTTTCTTCATAAATACAATTATGGAAAAGGTAAAGATACACAAATTTTAAAAGTAACTGTCCCAGAAAATCTAAATCATGAAAATCTACTGGATGATATCTTTAATCAGTTTACGATTAGTCATACCTTACGCCAAGTAGAAACTACTAATCTCGGAACAATGATTTTGTATACCTATGCAATTCGCAGTAAAAATGATGTTAATGACAAAGACTTACTTGATCGAATACGTGAGAGAAACGCTAATCTGAAGGTTTCCCTAACATATATGGAAAATCAAGATTAATCATAAAGGCCATCGAGCTTTCAGATTGGAAAGCTAAATGGCCTATTTTGTTATATACAGCTTAAAAATGTCTCCATCTGTGATTGTGTTAAAACAACACTGGTATTCTATATATTTTGAAGGAATTCATTCAGTCTGCTTTTCATATATAATGCCTCTGATTCGCTCTTCACTCAAGTGAAACATCTTTGCAAGACTAGCAATATTTTTCCCTCCGCTGTATAAACGAAAAATTTCTTCATTGCGCTTTTTCATTTCTTCCCTTAACCCTGTTTCCGATCCCCATTTTTTCCGCTCATCTTGTGGAATATAAATATGCTGTCCCTTTACATACTTTTGGATTTCCTTTATTAGGTTATCAGGCAATACATCTCGAGCATTTATATATTTCTTCATTCCCTATCTACCTATATCTCTTTATATAAGCGTATTGTATTTGCTTTTTCTAGGCCTTCATTATGAAATCCTTCAGAAATTAAAGCAGCAAAAACAGAAAAGTTCTTTAATGTAATTCTAGAGATTACTGTCTGTACATCTAATTGCTTCATTGATATTAAAGCACCTTGTACAAATCTTCTAATTTCATCTTTATTTAGGGAAAACTGTGGCCTAACATGAATCCCAAAAGCTGTTGCTTCAAAAACTCTATCTTCCTTATCTAACTCCATAAGATTAACCCGGTAATATGCAATTGCTGAAATATCATTCGAAGTTTCATCTTTTAATGTTAGAATTACTTGATTCATAGTTTTCTTTTGAGAAAATTGATTATGGAATAAACTCGCCATGTCATCCTCGCCATCTTCCAGAAGAATTTGCTTGATTTGTTCATAATTCATTTCCATTGATGGCTCAATTCCTGATAAATTAAAGGATTGAGGTTCAATCCAGTTATCTAGATTTAATATTGTCGTCACATATGAATATTCATCAGAAATAAAACCTAATTTTTCCCATAATCTAATTCCTTCATTTCTAACTTGCCCAAATTGGATTGGTGAATATATATATACACGCGTTCCCCCATTTCCCTGTACTGAAGCTATACACTTGCTTAATAACTGATCAAGTACATCCTCATATTCCTGTGAAAAACCACATTCAATTAAACCGTTCTTTGTAACACCCGTTGCAAGTACGCCCATGAATGCTATTATTTTATTTTCCGATATTGCGACAAACGCTTTATTGGGTGATTTCAAGTCACAGTAACGCTTTTTTAAAACTTCACCTGAAACAGCATATGAGACGCTTTCAGTTCCAGAAAATCTTACCATTGTCGTATTGATTAATTGGTAAATCACTTCAAAATCGTCCGCTTCCTGAACAGACCTAATATGAACCAATTTCATCAACTCCTATTTGTTGTACCTCTATTATGGCAAGGTTATATGTTATATAAAATACTAAAGTTTTTTATAAAAATCCTTAAACAAATTTAACCTTAGATAGACGAGCATTCAATAATACGATTAAAATTGATTTTCGTCTTTTATAAATATCTTTAACATAAAAAGTAGCGAATGCCATATCGGTAATCGCTACTTCTTATCTTCCTTAAATTCTATTCAATGCTTCTAACCTTTTTAACCGGAATCCACAATTCCGCATCTACTCCGACATTTTTTGTATTGTTTATGCAGGGTAAAGTTCTGAACACAGTATGGATTACTCAAACAAATCCGGCAGTATATTGTAAATAAACTGGTTCACCCAGTGCCATGTATGAATACCGCCTTCAGCTTCAATAAAATAAAAGTTACCTTCTTTTGGGTCTGAAGAATATATAAAGCGATCGGTTAGTTTTTTCATCTCATCCATTTGCGGTTTCATGTTCGGGTAAGCAATATCTTGAATGCCAGAAGCACAGAATAAATAGTAATCTTTTGGACTATAACCACTATCTTTTGCAACTGTCGCTAAGTATTCAACAGTTTCTTTTGCCATTTTCCCTTCCGCCTTCTGAGCAATTGCCCAACAGTCACCACATAAAGGAATAAAATATTGGACGTAATCAAGTGCATGAATAAATGTATACCAAGTAGTAACAGACCCCATTGAAAATCCTCCGAAGGCTCTATGGGCACGAGTAGCTTTCAAATCATCTTTATCTGCTGTTGTTACATGGGTGTGATACTTCGTTTCTACAAACGGAATTATGTCATGAACCAATTCATCATGAAAATATTTCGTTTCTACTATTGGTAAGGGATGATCCAGGGACTCCACATGAGCAAGTTTAGGGTCATTTTTTAAGCCATTTTTCAGACCGTTAAATGTTGGTGTTACAACGATGAGAGGTTCGATATCGCCATTGGCAATCATATTATCCAATATATTCTTTAATTCTCTGTTTTCACCTGGACCACCAAATAGAAGATTCTCATCTTCACCGCCACCATGCATCAAATATAAAACATTATACTTCCTATTCGTATCAGTAGCGTCATAGCAATATGGAAGATACACATTCAAGTGCTTCGTGTTAGAACCATCGTTTAGGTTGGGGACATGATAATGTAAACTTTCAATAACTCCCTGTTTCTCATTTTCCCTTCTATACGCATCCGGCAACATTATAAATTCTTTCGACTTAGTTGAAGCAACAGTTTCTTTTTTCATCATCAGTTCTCCTTTTCATCATTTATATCTATTAACTTGTTAATCTCTAATTCGTTTGCCATAAATTACGTGCCAGTGCATATGTTTATTTGTTTGATATTCACCAACATTCATAGAAACGGTACAAGCACCAAATTTCTCATTCATTTCAGTAGCAACTACTTGAATAACACTAAATATTTCTTGCATTATAGCGCTCTCATTTTCTTGTACAGTAACGATAGATTCTATATGCTTTTTTGGTATTACCACAATATGTTCTTCCCAAAAAGGTCGAGTATGATGAAATGCTAAAACATTTTCCGTTTCCAAAACGACATTTACAGGAGTTTTTCCATTTAATACCTCATCACAATAAAAATCTTGATATTCATTTGCAGACATAGTCATCCTCCTCATTTAATAGTTTCTTCCATTCAAACCAACTGCTATGCTACCCTATGCCATATCTCCAATGTACAACGATTTTATTGCCCCGTGTTTTTCATACATAAATAGATGTGGTATCAGTGCTTTTGGTCGGAAATTAGAATTGGCCAATTCATCCAATGGTATCCATTCAACTCCAACTTGATCAGGGTCAGGATTTGTGCCTTTAAACATATGTATCTCACCTTGAAGTGTACAAGCAAATAGATGCACAACTACATGAACTTCACTATCCCATTGTGAATGTTCGTGGTTTTTCCCAATATATTCACTTACAAATAGAAGCTCATTTACATCAACATGTACTCCTAATTCCTCTAAACATTCTCTAACAACAGCATCTTTAAGTGGCTCACCTGGTTCCTGCCCACCACCAGGAAGTATATTCATATACTGGTTGTAATCATATTTTTTAATCGTTAATAACTTATTATCACTAATAATGACAGCTTGAACGGAGCTTCTTATTTTCATTATAGATTCCTCTGGTTTTCATAATTTTTATGCTCTGTATACGTCATATGAATTGTATATTGTGTTAGTCGCTATATCTTTTACTACCTTTTCTAGACCCGAGCTCGATTTTAGTGTTGCTTTAATAAATTCCTTCGTCAAATCAATGACATTCGGGTTTGATAATGCTTCTTCAATTGGGAAAAACTTAATATTAGAAATTTCACTAGGATCTATTACTTGATTGGTCTCTGAAATAAACTCCATTTCAAATACTACATAAATGGAGCCTTCTTTATTTTCACGAACCTGCTTAACTCCGTTTCTAATCCCTACTATTCTCTTAGGTGCTAATATTAACCCAGTCTCTTCCCTAATTTCCCTTACAACTGCCTCTTCTAGTGATTCCCCCGCTTCAACAACTCCACCTGGAATCATCCATAGACCCTTATTTGTTCCATAGTTTACTTGAACTAGCAACACTTCGTTATCTCTAAGCAACACTCCACCTGTTGAAACCATATGTAAGGGAATCATCTTGTAATCTCCTTAAAAACACATTTGTAAAATTAATATACTTATTCAAGATAATTACTTTAATTCCTGCTAAAGAATTTAAACCGCAATGGAACTCAAAATAAAAAAGCTGAATCAGACTGAATTCAGCTCGTAATCTATTAAAATTGTAAGTAGTCAAATTAAAACAGATGTATCAAGCCAACCATATCCAATATCTTTATATTGAATACCTTCTAGCTCCAATATCCCTTCTTTTACTCTTTCACCTCCTAGTGCTTCATAAAATTTTATTGCAGGAGTGTTATCTTCTAATACAAGGACTAGTAAAGAATTGATGCCGTTAGCGGATAAGTGTTTTATCACCGCGTTGAATAATTGTTTTCCAATTCCTTTACTCTGATATTCTTTCAATAGATATATAGCATAAAGTTCTCCCATATATATTGGATCGTTATTCCGTTCAGGTCCTCCTGAAGCAAAACCAACTATATTGCCGTTCATATCTTCAGCAACAAAAATAAATGTGTCTTCATTTTCTATAAGGTATCTCTGACGTTCTTTGGACCATTCATATGTTAGGCTAGCAATAAATTCATCTGCAACAATTCCTTTATATGTAGTGTGCCAACTATCAATATGCACCTTCGCAATTCCTTGTAGATCATCTAAAGTAGCTAATCTAATTTTTATCATCATATCCATCTCCTGAATCTATCTCCCTAATAATAAGCGGAATCTCTGCCAAATCATCTACTATGTAATCTGCATTGACATTGTTCCACTGAAAATCCTTCTTCCAAACCCCCATCATTTCAACTCTTCGAGCAGCTGCCACGTCATTTACTGGATGGTCTCCAATAAATACACATTCGTGAGCTGATACACTTATTTTATTTATTGCTCCATGAAATATTTCAGGATCTGGCTTTTTTATCCCTTCCCACTCCGATATCAAAATAACATCAAAAAACTCTTTGATACCCAAAGCAACTATATTATCCATTTGAAATTGCCCATATCCATTTGTAATCATCCCCAAAAGAATATTACTCTTTTTCAATTCATCTAACATTGGTATAAGGTTAGTAAATGGAACACAGGAATGCTTAAATTCACTTATGTAATCTTGAAGTAATGCTTCCCAAGATATCTCCGCGATCTCAAATTCCTCGACTAATTGTTGGTACACTTTATCCTTCCACACATACCCTCGTTTATCCAATTCTATAAATCTTGCAACATACTTCTTTTTCGGGATATGCCCTAAATGGAGAATCCATCTTTCATATTGGCGATGAATAAATGTTTTTACTGAATTATCCCTGTCTAATAATGTTCCGTCTAAATCAAATATAGCAGCTTTAATCACCTAGAGAATCCTCCTTTAAATATGTCACTCTCCAATAATAGAATAGTCATCTAATATTGCATGTTCGTAGTCTTTTTCCAGGTGTCCTTACTACCTTATTCGATAATCTCTAAAATACACCTGCCACTTTTCCTTGTTTTTCTATATAATTAATATTAAAGATATGATCGTGAAAAACTACTAATCTATTAAGGAGTACATACAATTGGCTGAAGATACAAAAATAAGCTTATATACAATGTGTTTAGTACAAGATGGAGATAAGGTGCTTTTATTAAATAGACCAAGTAAACGTGGATTTCCTGGCTATCTTGGTCCTGGGGGTAAAGTTGAATTCCCAGAGAGCTTAACGGAAGCAGCTATTCGAGAAGTCAGGGAAGAAACCGGGCTAAAAGTAAAAAACTTAATCTATAAAGGGCTAGATGAGTTTGTAGATCCAAATAATAATTTTAGATATATGGTGTTTAATTATCTTGCCACTTCTTATGAAGGAGAATTATTAGAAAATCCACCTGAAGGAGAACTACTTTGGGTACCAATCGACGAGGCATTAAATTTACCTATGCAAGACTGGTTCAAAAGAAGATTCCCTTTATTTTTTGAGGATGGAACCTTTGAAATTTATGCAATGTATGATCAACAAAAACAGGAAACTCTAAAAACAGCGGTAAAAAGTATTTGAAATCGAACACAGTCAGGCAATTTCTTTATTCAAAGAGATTGCCTGAATTATATTTTTGTAATGAAAGCAGGGTGAATACAATTTTCAGGAATATTCCCTGAGAGTTTCCAAATTTAAAGCCTATCAGGTAAATTATGCGTGTACATTATTAATGCATTTTTATTCGTATCTAAAGTTGCAATAGTTTTTTCGTTTGGGGAAGTATAAATAATAGGGTAGTCTATTTCATCCAAATCTTCTCTGATATTAAATGCTAATTTTTCTTCATGGACCGAAAACTCAGCTTGTACCCCTTGCTTATTTCCACGCGCATCTAAACGTACCCAGCGATTTAACGTTTTCAAATAAACCCCATTAAGTGCGTGAAGTGAATAGCCACCCTCTGGAGAATCAAATAACATTAACCTTTGATAACAAAAACCCGTTGGTATATTGATTGCTCTTAATAAAGCTGCTAATAAATTTGATTTAGCATAACAAATACCTTCTTTATACTTAAGAATATCTGATGCTTTACAGGTAACTTTATTACTTTGTATATCCCAGGAGTGAGAAACTTGATCTCTCACAAATTCATAAGCCACTTTAACTTTTTCTATTTCAGATTGTTCATTATTAAATAATACTTTAACGGTCTTACTAATTAATGGATGAGAATAATTAATGATCTCTGATTCTTTTAGATAATCTTCAAGATTTGAAGATTCAGGTGTAATTTGCATCAGCGTTCCCCCCCCACATTCCAAATTAATTGTTCATATTTTTTACTTCCACACATTTATTTTCTCAAAATGATAGATTGAAAATGATATTTCCCACCTACTACCTCTTTTGATACTACATTAAAATACTCGATGTAAAAGAACTCAGATAGTAATTCTTTTATGGACTCATCATCATAAAAGGAAAAGAATCTCTTTGGGTTATAGGGATCTTCTTCCCAAATCCCTTCATGATTTTCTCCGCCATAAACACCGAGATAAAATAAGCCACCTGTTATCAAAACCCTTTTCATCTCCTGAAGGACAGTTCTTATGCTTTCTTTTGGAACATGTAGTAAACAATTAAGAGCCCATATAGCTTCAAAGTGATTGTCTGGAAATTCAAGATGATAGAAGCTCATCACTTGAGCGTCTAAGCCCTTCTCTTTACATATCTTGACCATTTCAGGAGAAATATCAGTACAGATAGGATGTAATCCTTCATCTTTAAAATAAAGACTATCCTTCCTTGTTCCCGCTCCAATTTCCAATAAACGGCTATAATTATCACTTTTTATTTCATTCAAAAATATAGTTCTTTCTTTCACTTTCCAATCTTGCAGCTTTACTAGATTTCTTTCCGTAGCCATATTGTTATATGATTCTATAATATTTTGTTGATACGAATTATTCATACTGCCTCCTAGATTGTTTTATGACACCACATAAAAACATAATCTGTAGAGATTCATATCTCCATTGTTGATAGTGCATACAATATTTCCTCAGTATTCCCTTCCAAATAAAAATCATTTGATCCTAAATAAGCTGGTGGAGTTACATTTATGGCGATTATTCTACCATTCGCATTTCTTATTCTATATTCATCCGCAACCTTGCCCATTCCTTCGTTACTAAGGCCAATTGTAAGAATAACATCATACTGTTCAATGTTGGGTATTTCTACTTTATCAGGGGAAGTTTGATAAATAGGTGTTAATTGTGTTTTTTCATGGAGCCCATCTATATTACCAGTAGCCAGTGCAAAGCCGTACTTCTTACATAATTGTGCTATGTACCAATGGTTATTATTAGGTTCGCTTGCTGTAATTAGTTGATGAAACTGTTTGGCTTTCTCGATACGGTGACTTGTTTGATTAGATACAATGTCTTGAAAAAACTGTTCTGGATGATGGAAGATTTCTTGTTGAAGAGAAATTAATCCTTCAAGGTCTGGAATTCCGGAAGCAATTGATATTCCTGCACCTGTAAAAATCAAAACCTTCTTCTCTTTGATTAGTTTAATTATTTCACTGGGTTCTATTTCTCTATATCCTCTGTTTATTGGTTTTACGTCATGATCATTGTTATTGTTTAAGTGCTCTGAATTTCGCCTTTCATAATATTTTCTCAACAAATCAGTTAAAACACTGGGACTATCCGGTGTCCAGCAAGCAGATAAGCCGTTTAGTGGGATACATTTTCCACTATTATGATTTTTAATAGTGCCATCACTATCTAAAAAGTCATTTGCTTTAAAATCTATTCTAGAAATACTATCTAACCTCGTTCTAATATAAGCTGGGAATTCAGGTGTTATTATCGCAAAAGAGAAGATAAAGCCATCTAAATTTCGAGAAACACCTTGGGTTAGAAATGTGTTAGTAGTCAAATCGAAATTTGAATAATTTACAAAGTATGGCATGGAGTCCTCCTTACTAATATTTAATCCCACTTACTTAGTTAAATGCCGTTGTATCTTTAGAACTACCTCCTGATAAAATAAAGTGTCATGAGGTACAAATTTATCCTTACTTACAGTTTCAGCAAACATATGTTTATTACCTTCTTTACCTATTTTAAAGCCGCTAACTTGGATAGTTTCTCTCTCGCCTAAGCAAAGCTCACTGAAATCCTTCAATTCTACAAGCACAATTCCAGCAACTTCATCTATTTGAACTATAAAATCCGTCAATTGATGTTCACATTTATACAGAAAAGTATGGGCTAATTCTTTATCAATAAGATTCTCATTTATTACACAGTATTCCAGAATGCCTAACTTCTGTAAATCATGAAAATCAACATCAATTCCGACTTCCTCTTTTATCTCCCTAATGCCATCCTGAACGGTTTCATCTGCCAATAAATGTCCACCAACTGTAATATCCAATAGGCCCGGATAGTCCTTCTTCGCATCACTCCGCAGCTGCAGATAAATATACTCTTTACCATTTATATTCGTCACAAACCAACAATGAAAAGTTTCATGCCAATAACCTAATCTATGGACATCACTACGGGAAGCAACCCCTATGACATTTCTTTTGTCATCAAATATCTTAATATATTCGTTTTCCATTTGTAGACCTCTAAATCTTTATTTTTAAGTAAAAAACTACCTATACTCATTCACATACTTCAGTTTTACACTCTCCAGGACACCTAATTCATTCCTTTTCTCTTCAAAAGCCCCCTCATCAAATGGACCATACACCTCTTCTGAATGAATAGCCACTATCCAAAAATTTGCATTATCCTCATCAGGTATTTTATAGCCATTATTACTATTTGGGTCTTTCTTCAATCCAAGTTGTTTCACAAGAATGTAGTTATCATCCCATCCCAACATCACCACTTTTGCTGGAATAATTATACTACTCCAGTGTGTATTACTAATCTGCCTTGATGTCTCAGATGATATAATTACTTGATGTGCTGAAAGACTATCAACTGTATATCCACCTGGAAGTTCTAAACTAAAATCCTGGGCTCCAGGACAGCCTGTTAATAGTAATAAAGATAATACTGGAATAATGAAACAACTGATTTTCCTCCCTTTTAACATGTAAGCCCCCTTATACCGAACCAAACTCGTTGTATTTAATCTTTTAATACTTTTTTATAGAATACAAGAGTTGCGTACTCGTTTAACTTCTTTTTAACTCCTGTTTGGCTATATCCCATCTTTTCATATAGATGACAATTTCGTTCTTCTTCTAATAATGTATCTAGTTCCCACGATTGTGCTTGCGGGAACATTTTCTCGATGATCGTTATAGTTTTCTGAGCAATTCCGTTTCCTTGAAATGCTGGGTGAATGAACATTGGACTAATACAAAACTGATAGTTCTCTTTCCAGTAAATACAGATAGCACCTACTAGAATATTGTCTGCGAGTATTTTAAAAAACCCACCATTTGATCGATTAATTCTTCTTATCACTTTTTCGATTGTTTCATTTGCGGGATTTGTTTCATAATCCTGATATTTTTGTAACAATGGCATAAATGATTCAACTTGAAGTTCAAAAATTGCTTGTGCATCATTATTCGTTGCCCTTTCTAACACAACTTCCATTAACTTCACCGACTGACTTCATGTTTTTGTAGAACTATTAACTGTTTTCTATGTATTTATTTTTATAAAAACGACTCACTTAAATACGACTCCAGAACGCAATTACCCTATTAATCTACTTTTCGACTGAATGATTAAAATTAGCTAGAATATACACAAGAAGAAAAAGAGCGCTCTTCTTCTTTTCCTCTATGTGTATAAACTCATGCTAGTCTTTAGCCTTAGCCAATTCTTCCCTAGAAATTGCTAGAGGAGGCTGCTCTAACCATTCGTTTGCAATCAATATATTGACACCATCTTCCGCATACTTTAAAATTTCTCCTGACAAACGGGTAAAGTCAACAACCAAATCACTTTTTCGACTAGCAGAAATAGCTGCTCCGTAGTTACCAATTCCAGCGTACATCATTAGTCCAAAGTGGAACATCATTAATTTATCAGAAAAAGGGGATTCTGTAGAATCCGTGACTTCGTGATCGAATGACATTGGAACCGGCAATGAATTATTTTTTAAGTAATCACCAAAAACACTAATATGCTTTAAGGCGATTTCTTTTCCTCTTAGCATATAATCACGAACCTTTTTCGTCCCAGTTACTTGAGAAAAAGCTGTTGCTAGGCTTGTTCCTATTTGATTTGTTTCAATATTAAACTGCAGCTGGCTTACTTCTTCTCCAGTTAGTGCTTCCCGTCTTCCAAGCCCCTCCAATAAAAACGATTGTTTCTGTACAAACTCTTTTTTTTGCGGATATGGTATAGTAGGCGGTCGTGAATCTAGCCCTTTATCTATCAGAACTTCTGTAATTTCATTATAAAGTTGCACCGTTGAGGTTAAACATTTTGAAAAGAAACCGCGTATATCTTGTCTATAAATATGCTGTAAAACTCTTCCATATGTAGTTATACCACCATTTGTCATTTGCTTCATATATTTTATATAGAAAGTATCCGTAAACAGACGTTTTGCTTTTGTATTAACGTCCTTTTCAATAAAACCTATTGGTACCTGAATTTCTTCCTTAGCGAAGATTTGCCGAATTTTCTCTAAATGTTGTTTAGATAAATCTATGGAGTGTGCCATTAATTTTTCTATTTGGCGATCCTCAACATTTTTAAGAAAATACGTAAGAACACAAACTGACATACTGTCTGCCATATATGTACTCCATAAATATGACAGTTCAGCAGAAGTTAACTTAACTTGCTCATGGTGACTTCCCAATTGAATAACCTCCAATTTAAATCTATTCCGTTCTAATAATATGCCTCATTTTAGTAAAAGATATGAGAATAAATTTACCTGAGAGATTGGAGAGCTACACCTAACAAAACTAGATTAATTTGTTGCAATTGTTAAATCATCAACCAGGCCGCTGCTGGTTTTCTATACTTTTTAACCAATGCCGAATTCCTTTGCCTGCATAGGGTTCGTCACTAAAACGAGGAATTACGTGTAGATGAGCATGCATGATATGCTGACCACCTGTCTTACTACAGTTCCAGCCAATGTTATATCCATCCGGTCGATATTTTTCATCTAAAAGAGCTTTTACCTCATGCAATAAAGAATAAGTTGCAGACCACTCATCCACTGTTAAATCGAAAACTGTTTCACGATGTTCAATCGGAACTATGATGCCAGAACCAATTAACACTTCTTGCGGAATTTGTAAAAACATACAATGTTCATTTCTTAGAATTACTTCTTGTTCTTCTACGGATTCAAGATGACAAAATGAGCATTTTTCCACTGTAAAATCTCCTCCTATAGAGCTTTTCAAATTTATAATTCGATCCAAAACCTTTTGATTACATTTCCGTCTTCTTCAATAAAATTCGTATCTGGAACTCCACCGTTATTCAAGATTGTTTTTTCTGATGCAATGTTATGTTCATCGCAAGTAACAAGAACCTTTTCCAATCCTAACTCTCTAGTTTTCTGTAGAGATAAAGATAATAGTTTTGTTGCATATCCTTTTTGTCGCTCAGAGGGACGGATACCGTATCCAATGTGGCCACCTCGGTCTAATAATCTCTTTGTTAATCGATGACGGATATTAACAGCACCTATCACTTTTTTGTTTCGTCCACAAGCCAATATGTGGAGGCAGGCACCCAATTTTCAGGAATATTTTCCTCTTTCTCCGAGTCTAGTAATGACTTAATCATCTCTTGAAAGTTCGATGGTTCCAAACTTATTACCCAAGGTACCATGACCTCTCCACTATCTTTCCATTCTTGATAAAAAGATAGATATTCAGATTCATAATCCATTGATGGACGAATTAAAAATACTTGCGACATGTAAGCTCCCCATTTGTGAGTATTTTTAAATTATTTAATGTGTTATCACTTCTTAAAAAGTCGGGCATTCGTGACATTAATTTTTCTTGTTCTTGATTAAAACCATACCATCTTTTGCAGCAAACTAACCAAATAATTATTTAAAAAGCATTTGGTTCATCCCAAATGCTTTTTAGGGCAACTAATTATTTGATTCTTTATATATCAATAACATTCATGGCAAAGTTATTTTTTTTGGGTATTCGGATTATCATGTAGAAATAGTTCCAATATATTTATGATACTTACAATCTTAAATCGGATAATCGTGTGGAAAATTTACAGTTTTATTTGCTATAAAAAGACAGAAAATTATGTTTGTTGGGAAGTGAAAATATCTTTAATGAATTTTAATAAGCGAAGAAGTTTAGTTAGATTAACAACAGACCAATTGCTTGTAGCTCGGTCTGTTGTTGGCTTTTAAATCTGTTTCTCATTAATATAAGTTTTTACGGCTGGTGGTTCATAAGAATCAAACTTTTCAAGTAATCGACTTGGTTCAACATCTACAAGTGCCATAGATTGATATTTTTCATGTAAAAATTGTTCCTTTGTCATATGATTAAACAGTTCAACGAGAGGGTCAAAGTAATGATTAATGTTTAGAAGGCCACAGGGTTTTTGATGAAGCCCTAATTGAGCCCATGTAAAAATTTCAAAGAATTCTTCTAATGTTCCTGGTCCACCTGGTAAAGCAACAAACCCATCCGCAAGCTCTGCCATTTTAGCTTTTCTCTCATGCATAGAATCGACAACTATCAGCTGGGATAATCTTTTATGCGATATTTCTCTCTGCTCTAAAAAACTAGGCATAATTCCAATGACTTGTCCACCTTCATCTAAAACAGTGTCCGCAA
This sequence comes from Paenibacillus bovis, assembly GCA_007679095.1. Taxonomy (GTDB): domain Bacteria; phylum Bacillota; class Bacilli; order Bacillales; family Bacillaceae_C; genus Lederbergia; species Lederbergia graminis. The sequence continues at coordinate 18,649 of VEFU01000038.1, read as the reverse complement.
CTGCTCCCATAAGACCAACACTTGCTCCACCATAAACAAGTGTAATGTCACGTTTGGCTAGTTCTTTACCAAACCCTTTGGCATTTTCTATATACACATTAGAGGCTCCAGCACTGGAACCACAAAATACAGCTATGCTTTTCATTATGACCATCCCCCTAACGAATTCAGCGATTATATTATACAAAAGTCTTGATGATTTGTTAAACTTTATGGTAATGAAATTTAAGGAGTGGTAAGAAATGGATGTAACTGAATTTCAAAAATGGGTAAATGATTATTATGAAAATAGAGGTTGGTCTGAATTAGACATTTTCATTCGTATTGGATTTTTAGCGGAGGAAACTGGGGAAGTAGCACGAGCCATAAGAGCCCTTGAGATTGGGAGGGATAGGCCAGACGAAGTAACAGATTCATTTATGAACAATAGAAAGGATTTAGTAGAAGAATTGGGAGATGTGTTAGGTAACGTTATTGTAATCGCGAATAAATATAATATTTCTTTAGAAGAAGTGTTTAATTCTCATAAGGAGAAACTCTTAAAGCGTTACTCTCATGAATAATATTATTTTTATCAGATATAACAAAGGAAAGAAAAAATGATAAACAATATGCTAAATCTAAAAAACTTTAAAATTATTGATATAAGGGAGAGTGAGGACGACTATCGGTTCTTGGTAGAAGTGGCATCTCCTCCACCCTCTTATTGTCCAAAATGTGGTACTGTCGCAAACCTATACAAGCATGGCAAGAAACAACAATTGTTTTTCGACCTACCAATGCATGCAAAACGTGTTGGCATTTTTGTGAAACGCCAACGGTATAAATGTAGAGAATGTAATGAAACATTTTTTGAATATCTTCCTGATATGGATGCCAATCGCTCTGTTACCAATAGACTTAAAGATTGGATTCAGGAAGCTAGTCTTGAAAAGACCTTTACCAGCGTTGCAGATGATATAGGTGTTGATGAAAAGACTGTTCTAAATATATTTAATGACTACGTTGCAGAGCTTGAAGCACAAACGGATTTTAGAACTCCCAAATGGCTTGGTATTGATGAAGTACATTTGCTTAAAAACTATCGTTGTGTAATCACTGATGTTGAAAATAAGTCTGTAATTGATATTTTACGAAAACGTAATAAAGATACTGTTATCAGTTATCTCTCAAAACTGCAGGACATTGATAATATTGAACTTGTGGCAATGGATATGTGGAATCCTTATAAAAGTGCTGTTAATTCAGTAATACCACATGCCAAAATCGTAATTGATAAGTTTCATGTTGTTAAATTAGCCAATGAAGCCTTAGAGAAAATCAGAAAAGCTAACCGTCAAAATGTGTCAACAAAAGAACGCAGACAACTTATGAGAGATCGTTATGTACTTCTTTCAAGACGAAAGGATCTAAACAATTTCGATGATCAAATAAAGTTGCAAGTATGGACTGATAAGTTCCCGTTACTTGGTCAAGCATACGAACTTAAAGAGCAATTCTTTGACATTTATGAAGCTGAATCAATTAAGGAAGCCTATAAACTGTACCAAAACTGGCTTTTAAATGTTCCTAAAGAATTAATAGCTTATTTTGACGATTTGATTAAGGCTATGAATAATTGGGAAGAAGAAGTATTCAATTATTTCAACTATCCAATTACAAACGCTTATACGGAGTCCTTGAATCGGTTAATCAAGACAATGAACCATGTTGGTCGTGGTTATTCTTTTGAAGCCCTTCGAGCAAAGATTTTGTTTACTCAAGGCTATCGTAAAGTTAAAAAGAAAAAGAAATTCAAAGAAGTTGAAGTTACTTTCGGAAAAATGTTACCCGATCAATTCCCAAATTGGTCACAAACTGGTTATGAATGGGTGTATGAAGAAATTTATGGTGCAGATTTTTCCACACTGATTAAAGCAATAGAAGAGGGTACTCTTTAACCCTCTTTCCACACTATTTTCCGATTACCCTTTTTTTTTACGATAAGTTGTTATTCCAGTTCTACCTTCTTCATTTTCCAATTATTAATTACCATATTTGAAACATATCGAATTACCAACATCCCGATGAAAATAAATAGCCCAGTTAATAGAATTGTGAGGTTCATTCCTAATGGATTAAACCAAGAATCATTAGGAGGCGTTATTAACCTTCCCCCTAACACTACTGAGAAAATAATGCTGATGATCTGTGCTATAAGAATAAATGGAAGTTTGATTTTCCTTATTAAAAGTCCTGTAAAAATAACAAATAATATTATTCCTGTTAATAAAAACGGGGAACCATTCGGAAACTGAGATGTTTCAAAGTAGTGATACAGAAAGGATAATGGTGCTAATAAAAGTACAAAACATATGATCTTAATTAAAATTACCTTCTTTCATTTATATCTATAAAAAACTACTATCTATAATTTCGACAAATAGCAATATTTCCCTGCACTTATTGTTAATTTAATTCAGTTCGTTTAATTAGACAGCCTAAATTATCATTGTTAATATGGTCATACTAAAAAAAACACTGAATAAACAAAAGGAGTTAATATGGAAAATAACGTGTTTGAACAGATGGCAAAAAGGTATGATACAGAAGATAGAATAGAATTAGCTAATGTGATTGCTAAAGAAGTTCGCTCTACATTACAGAATTGCGAAACGAAAACTTTGATGGATTATGGGAGTGGTACGGGGCTAGTTAGTTTAGAGTTAGTTGATTTAGTACAATCTATTTTGTTGGTAGACTCATCCCAACAAATGTTAGAGGTTGCAGAGGCTAAGATTACGCAAAGAGGAATTCCAAACGCTAAGGTGCTATACTCCGATTTTACTCAAGAAACCCCTGATGTAAAGGTAGATATCATTCTCATGTCGCTCGTTCTTCTTCATATTCCCGATACTAAAAAGATACTACATAATTTATTCGGGATGTTAAATAATGGTGGAAAGCTTATTATTGTTGATTTTGATAAGAACGACAAAATATATCATCCGAAAGTTCATAATGGCTTTGCGCATGAAGAGCTAAAAGAAACATTGTCCCAGGTTGGTTTCTCCTCTATGGAAATGAAAACATTTTATCACGGGGAAAATATTTTCATGAAACAAGATGCTTCCATGTTTATTTCGACTAGTATAAAAAAAGATACAGAATCATCCTAACTATTGGTTGCTTTCAGCAATCTTTTTCAACGCTTTTGCACGTGATCTTATAAATTCAGTCATATATTTTTCTAAAAATAATTTATCTGCTATTACACCTAAGGGACCTAATGGGGATTGATATTCAAAGATATCCATCATGATAGTTCCCTTTTCTTTCTCCATAAACTGATGTGTATGAGTAAAAGAATGGAATGCACCTTTCACCATCACATCCACAAATTTCGTAGGTTTCTTCATATAGGTTACTTTCGCTGTTAACTTTTGTTTTATACCGAAGTGAGTTGCTTCCCACGTAACATGATCGTCTTCTTCTAATAACCCTTGTGTAACACCATCAACTGCTTTCTCCTTTGTTCTTGTTGTGGTCTTCGTATGTATTTCTACATCTCTAGCTAGATCAAAGCAAATATCTATTGGAGCTTGTATAAAAATTTCGTGCCGAATAATGGGCATTTACATCATCACTCCAATCATTTCATATTCTGTTCCTACTCCACTCAAGTGCTCTTTTCTCCAAATTTTTCACGAACTCATGTTTACCATTGCTGTATGCTTCAATGTCTTTTGGAAACTCTTTCGCAAGGTGTTCCTTCAGCTTTCCATATGATATCTTCTCATTTTCATGAGCTCTCAAATAATCACGAACTGCTAAATGGCGTTCAATTTCGTTTGTATTGTCATACTGAAAAACATGGATTTGGTGTGTGCGGTTTTCTCCACCTTTTCGGAAATAACGTCTTCCTTTCATGCCAAACTCCCCGAGTGGTTCGTAACCAATTTCAACCATGCTTTTATTGAAATTATCAACTTTCTCCATGTCCTTTACTATTGGCATCATATCGATGATCGGCTTCGCTTTTAAATTTGGGACTGCTGTACTGCCGATATGATGAATTCCAACAAGTTCCTCCTTAAAAATCCCCTTTACTAAGGCAGCTTCTGTTTCAAATAATTGTTTCCAATTTTGATCGTAATCTATCACAACAATATTCATAGCACGATTAATAATAACCATTCACCCCCTAGAACTAATCATGCAATCCTTTTCCAGCGAGAATTTGCTCCATATATTTTTCAATTCTCAACTCTCGCGTCTTGGATTGCTTCGCTTTGGAAAAATAGATTACATATGCTCTTTGCCGACCTGGTGTTAAAGCTTCAAAAGCGGTTTTCAAATCCGGATATTCGTCGAATTTCTGAAGCAATTCCACTGGAATCTCTAATGCCTCTTTCTTATCAACATTCACTTCCACATTCGCTTTTTCTACTGCTTCATTAATGTAATCTTTTATTATAGACTCTAGCTGAACTACCTCTTCTATATTCGTAAAACGAATCTGACGTTGAGTTTGTGAATTTTCTCCAGGTTTGACTAGAATATTGTTCACATCATTTATCAAGATTCCCTTAAAAAACATCAGCGCAAAGTATTCCTTAAATGGTTGCATGATGGCGATATTATTGTTTTGAAACGTATAACATGGTTTATTCCATTTCATTTCTTCCGTAAGTCCGCATTCTAAAATGATTTCTCGTAGCTTTGTCATTTCTTCCTGCCACTTAGTCGTCTTATTTAAAAATTCATCAATTTTAGGATTCATTTTGTTTTTTGTCATGATGCATATCCTCACTTTCTTTTATTTTTTTCAAATGCAATATTATAGTACTTCCCATTCATCATAGCTAACTGCATCTATATCTAAATTCTTCGTTCTTATCCAATCAAATGCCTTCAGCACCAATGGTGAAGCATTATTAATATGAACATCAGACTCCGAAACCCATACAGCTCCAAGCGAATCTTGCCCCTCAAATTGTTCCGGCACGATGATTTCTCCACCAACTATTTTCACTATGTAATAAACTGCTATATGATGAACATGTGTGAACTCTTTCCACAACCAAGGGAGTGTAAAGTCGACCACTCCAATATTATCTTCAATTTTAATAGCAATCCCAGTTTCTTCTAGAAATTCACGTTTCATTGCATTCGCTAATGACTCTCCTTCTTCTAAGCTACCTCCAGGAAGGTCATATCTATTTATATAAGGGCCACCGTTTTTATGAATTACTAACAGTTTATCATCTTGTATGCAAACACCATAAACCCCAAATGCTCTATGAAATTTTTTAGTCATATCATTCTCCTTTTCTTACTTTAATTCGCTATTTTCAAAGATAAACCTGCATTTTTGAGCAGATATTTAGCTAACAAAAAACTTATTTCGCTTAATCCTGCTCTATAAAAAGAGATTATGCGTTCTAATTTTTTCACCATCTAGACCTCTTTATCGTTCATTTATACATAAACAGATCTCAGCAAAATTATACCTGATAACATACCTTTACAGACATAGTAATATGTATTACGTTATACTAAAGGAGGTGAGTTTGTGGGCGAACAAAAATTGAACTCCGACTTACTCCGGGGGCATGCAGACACCATGATATTAAAGCTCCTACTAGACGGAGATAAATACGGTTATGAAATTAGTAAGCTTATACGAGTAAATTCTGATGAGCAATTTGAGCTAAAGGAAGCAACCATGTATTCCAGTCTTAAGCGACTTGAAAAAGAGGGGGATATTGAATCTTATTGGGGGGATGCGACTCAAGGCGGAAGGCGCAAATATTATAAGATTTCGCCATCTGGAGTACAGACATATAAACAAAATAAAGAAAATTGGGAGCAAGCAAAAATTATATTAGATCGATTGCTATAAGGGAGGATAATAAAGGATGATCCAACAATTAGAGGAGCATGTGCATACTATTTTCACACCTTATTTACATGTGACTGCAGCTCAAGAACTTCAAGAAGAACTTTTACAAAACCTAAAAGAAAAATACAATGATTATAAGCAACAAGGTTTAAACGATAAAGAAGCCTATGATTTTACAATTAATTCTATTGGTGAAGTTTCCGAGCTCGTAGAATCTATTCATGACCACATCATTAACGAGGCGAAGCAGAATGGAAGTGTGAATATTCCTGATGAAATTGCCCCCAATTCTAGATTCCATTCCACTACAATACGTAACGAAAATTTTACTTCGATGGATTTAGAGGGTACCACATTTTCACATTCTGATTTAACTGATAGTACATTCACTTCCAGTGATTTAGAAAACTGTACATTTGAAAATGTTAATTTTACCAGCTCATCTTTTGTAAGCTCTGATCTACAAAACGTAGTATTTAAAGATTGTATATTTAATAGGGTGAACTTTACTAGTTGTGATTTGGATAGCGTTATCATTGATGGAGGAACATTTAATCAGGTTACATTTAACTCTTGTTGTTTTGATAATACAAAGTTTCATCATGTAATACTTAATAACGTTCAATTTAATGATTCAGATGTAAATGACATTGAATTGGAAGGCGTAAGTGTAGATAAGATAACATACGACTTTCTAAGTGATGCAAACGTAAACCTTAGTAAGGTTACATTAAAGTCGATATAGTTTTTGTGATGTTGAAATATTCCAAGGTTTCTACTAATCTACGCTGATTGGATTCCTGACAATTTCCCATATGACAGGAATCCTTTGTATCCTGAATCTCCAAACAAATCCTGAGTATTTATTTGAATGCATTCTCCCAGCGATTTAGATCCTTTACAATATTTAAAGCCCAATGTACTTCATAGTGAATATTCGCTGCATGGCGTTGTGCAGCTTCTTCATCATCCAATAAGGCAATCCAGCCTCCGATGGACCATAGTGGTTGTCGCGCCATTGCGATTGGAAGTGCAGCTCTTTCAGTTTTTGATAAATGGTTGTTCAACCCTTCATCGTAAGCATCTACGAGTCGACGTAATTTATCTAAACGCTTATCTGTGATTGGTTCTGCGGAACAATCATAGAAGTACAAAATAAGAGCAAGATCATCAATCCGAGCACGTTCTCCCATATAATCAAAATCATTTACTAGGACAATTCGTTCATCTTTAAAAAACACATTATTATCCCAGTAATCCCCATGGACAATTTGCTTAGGCAATAAAGGAATGTCCGTTGTAATTATACTTTGCGCCAACAGCTCTGCTGCATCTGCTAGTTTTGTATTTTCAGATGATTGATTCCATCTCCGTATCCTATTTGTCCCTCTCCATGTCATATTCATTACATTTTCTGGGTCAATATAATTAGCAAAACGGGGAGTTTTTCCATCTGGACTACACTCGATATTTTGAAGAATGCTATGGATTCGTCCTAACAGTGGAAGACCCTTCATAAGATAATTCCATGAATTCATGTGTTCATCACTTTCTACATATCTCTCTACCTCCACGAGCCGATGATCAAAAACTACCCATGACTGTCCTGATCGAGTAAGCTCGACTTCTGAAACGGGTATTCCCTGCAGATAAAGTGTATGACGAACAAGGTTAATATCAGCTAATCTGGCAGTAGTAACATATGGTCGGTACACTCGGATCACAAAGCGGTCACTTTTTTGAATAGCGAGGAGATTTAAACAGGAAGACCCACCAAGATCTTTGATTATTTTCAAATGTGGGAACCCATATGAGTTTCGGACAATATGAAGTAGTTCTTCGGATGGAATTGCGCGTAAACCACGTGCTCCATTACCAGCATTATCATTTAATCTCGATTGCTCATACATCATATCGCCACCTATTTTTAGCTTTCACTTATAGTTAGGATTTCGGCTAGAATTCTACATAGAAAGGATGTGTACTCTCATCTAAACAATGCTCAATTCTCTGCCTGAAGTTTTTCCAAGTAACCATTTCCAATGCTTGCTCTATTGGAAAAAATCCTACTTCCAAACTTTCCGAACTTGTCGTTGGTACTCCTCCAATTGGTTTCGCCAGGAATAATGTATTACATATACTTCTGTCTACATTTTGATAGATTCCACAAAATTTTGTGATTTCTACATCAATCCCTGATTCTTCCTTTGTTTCTCTAATTGCGGCTTCTTTCAACGATTCTCCTTCTTCTACTTGTCCACCTGGCATTTCCCAACCTCTTCTAGGTCCTTTGATCAATAATAATTCGTCCTTATCATTCACAACAATTGTTGCCGCTGAAACAATATGTTTAGGTATTTTCATATCTTTTCCCCCAAATATAGTTCATATATATCTACAATTCGGCAGAAGTACCTTTTCCCCTGCATAATTAATAAATTCACTCCAACGCAAATAAGCGACAATCTTTAATAGATTATCGCTTAGGCAAAAAAATATTGGCAGTTATCATACTAGTTTATACATGAGCATCAGGAGATTTATCTGCTACAACATTCAATATAACATTATGTTCGAGTAGTGCCTTTAGAGCGCACAGTACCATCGTGTATCCTCCCATTGAATCAATCGCATAGCTGACGATCTCATCTCCGTTTCCTGGAAAATCAAAATTGGTAATCGAAACAAAAGTTTCCTCTTCACCTCTAGGCGTAAATATCCATTCTGTTTTCGTATTATCAGATGATTGAATCCTAATCAATTTGCTTTGCTCAATTTTCTCTACTAGAAGATCATCAGAAACACCATACATTTCCCATTCCCACATAATCTGCTTTCCTTCTTCTAATCTTCCACTACTCTTTGTGAACCAAAATTTCGTCGTAATTTCCGGATTAATGAACGCTTCAAATACTTCCTCAACTGGTCTGCGTATTAGCATCTCTGCTTTTACAACTGGCTTTTTATTAAGTGTAAGCATTTTGTTCTCCTTTCACCTTTTAAAACTGCTCTACCTTGATTTATTTTAATTTACTTTATAAGCATATCTCACGCATTAAGCAATTAAACACAAAAATCCTGAATTCAAAAAGATAAAATCAGGATTTTTGTATTTAACGGGATACTTTCGGTGGCTGGCACACTTCACATTTCCGTTGGTTATTTTCTTTAAATTTTTTAAATGTCTTCTCAAAATTAGTACCACACGCACATTTAAATAATAACTTCTGAGAAAAACCATGGTACTCTGTCGTTAGTAACGTACTATCCGAATTTTTCTCCACAAATTCTTTTATCTTGTCTATTGTCCAACGCTTATTCATAAACTTCCTCCATATTTTCCATTGGGCGAAGGCTTTGTTAGGCATCCGTTCCATTATCATAATCAATCCTAGTTCCTAAGCTCCTTATTGTAACATGAGTTGACCTTACTTTTAAACAACGGTATTAACCGTATGAAGGTAAACTGCTTCCATTCAACCTCTTCTCACTATAGGCCCGCCTTGAACTGCGTCATTACAGCGATCACAATCAGCATCATCACAATGCGTTATTCTAGGATTTTCTTTTATTGCTTGTTGCGCTATATTTAACAATGCTTTCACATCAAAAACCTTCCATGTACTTTTAGCAACTTTTACATTCGTAGTAATGTCTGAAGTCATATCCTCGAATTTATGAAATCCTTCTGAACAACCGCCAACTTCAACTAAAAGAGTGGATCCATCAGAAGCTTTTGCCCATCTGCGAAATAAATTTCTTCCTGCCAGTTCCTCTGCAAGATGAAGTAAGGTTAGTCTTTCTAATCCCACTCCCATTAGTATGACGCTACCACTTAATTCAGCAAGCTTTTTAAGTGGTCCATAAACATTTGCAGGGTGTTGTTCTGAGATTAACTCCTCGGCAAGTGGGCCAATAGCCGTAAAAGAGTTTAGCGGGTGATTCCCACGGATACGTTCCTTCATATGTAGGATAGTCTTTGGAATAACACCCATATCTTGAGCTATTTCATTTGAATCCTTCGCAAAAATTTCCGTACTAGATTTCTCACTCACAAGCCAACTATAGTCACCACAACCATTTCTAGGTGGTCTTAAATTTTCAGGTGGTAAAACTCCAAAATCATATGAAAAGGTTGGAACTAATAAGGTACAACCCATATCAAGAAAACACTTAATGATTGTAGTTGCTCCACCATCTATCCAACCAAACGACCGTAATGATGAGTGAAGGCAAATCGGTTTATTCGAAAGTCCTAATTTGATGATAGTGTTTGTAATATACGGTTCTATATCCATTTATTTATCCCTAATTTCTTGGTTGTTTCATTATTTTAATAAATACACCAGCTTTGATTCCTACCTGAAGGGATTTTTCTACTTCTTGGGAATCATACAGCGGGTTTGATTCCCTTCTGAGAGGATTTTTCTCCTTCTCGGGAATCATACAGTGGGTTTGATTACCGCCTGATGAGATTTTTCTCCTTCTCGGGAATCATACAACGACTTTGATTCCCTTCTCAAGGGATTTTTCTCCTTCTCGGGAATCATACGGCGCCTTTGATTCCCTCCTAAAGAGATTTTTCTCTTTTCGGGAATCATACAACGGTTTTGATTCCCTCCTGAAGGGATTTTTCTACTTCTTGGGAATCATACAGCGGGTTTGATTCCCGCCTGATGAGATTTTTCTGTTTTCGGGAATCATACAACGACTTTGATTCCCTTCTCAAGAGATTTTTCTCCTTCTCGGGAATCATACAACGGTTTTGATTCCCTCCTGAAGGGATTTTTCTCTTTTTTGGGAATCATACAACGACTTTGATTCCCTTCTCAAGAGATTTTTCTCCTTCTCGGGAATCATACGACAGTTTTGATTCCCGCCTGAAGGGATTTTTCTCTTTTTGGGAATCATACAGCGTTTTTGATTCCCTCCTGAAAAGATTTTTCACTCTTGGGGAATCATACACCGCCTTTAATTCTTCTAAATCTCACATCACCATACGTAAGATACAATCTACCCATTCTGGGTTTTCGGCTATCCCTAGTTTTTCACATAAACTTTTATGAACTCGTTTAAACTCCGGGAACATACTTTGCATCACATGCGTAATTTGAGTTGGATTGCGGCTGCTATCCCATTTTTCTAAAAGCAATAATTGCAATTCTGATAGTTTACTTCTATTCCCTTCTAACTTTGCCCAATCACCAAATGAGTTTGGTTGAATACCTGCATCCATATACCAAGCAGTCACCATCGATAATCGCATATTATCTAGACAATGGAGAGCATAATATAATTCATTTCTCATCACTCTCCGATATACTTCATGCGCATAAGCAAAGAATTTTGTTCTCCAAATCTCCACTTCTTCTATTGTTGGCTTATACATCAGCTTCATTGATTTCTCTAACACATCGTTCACTACCCCAGTAGTATCGTGAACAATATTGATATTTTGTAGCCAGATCGAAGGTTGAATATCCGATATTTTATAATAAAAGCTATCTACTTTGATAAATGAGTCATAGTGAGCAATACTGTATGAAGTCCATGGGATATCCTCGAAATATAGTACGTTACCCCAATTACGAGCTCGTTGTTTTTTATGCAAACGATAGTCTTCGAAGCTTTCATCCTTCACAACAATTCGTAAATCAATGTCTGAAAACATATCAGTGTTTTGACTTCCTATAGAACCTCCGTAATAAACAGCTAATATGTTAGGATCATGAATCAAATCTTGTTCAATTGCAGCTTTTATTTTTTTCCTATGTATCGGAATCTGTAAATCTCTTTTTTTATGGTTAGATTCTAATCCCACACATTGCAAACCAGCTCCTTTGTCTCAATTACGTTTGTACTAAAACTTCGCTACATAAAAGAAAAACCCTGCCTCACACAGGAAAAAGGCGTTAACCCTTTTGGATTAACGCCTCGCAAAGTTACATTTCAGCATCGATACGAGCATTCTCAATATCATCGCCTGTAATTTGAAGGAATATGCTCTTATTCTTCTCTAATTGAATCGGAAATTTTTTATTGATTGGAGTAGTGTCCCCATTCTCTAATTGAATCGCCACTCCCATTTGTGCTTCCCCATCTAAAACAAAATCGTCTTCGAGAAATTCGAAACTAAGCCAATCTTCTTTCTGTATCTTTTCAAAATTCGCATACACCGTTGTTTGCGAGTGATTCAGCAAATCTACTCGCAAGCCATAGAAATCAAAATTTGCATTGTTCTTTATATTGATGACCAACGAATTTTCTTTCGGCTCCATTGGTTTACTCGGACTATATGGACGGTCCATACAAGCTGATAACAAAATCAAAAGTAACACCATAGTAAAAGATAGTTTTTTCATGATTCTATTCCTTTCCTAGCGTATTATCTAAATGCCTAAATTCTAATTTATTTTTCTGTTTCACAAGCTTCAATGTTGCTACAATTAGAAAGCTAACGATTACAAGTAATACCCAAGAACTCACTTTCCCTATGTGCACTAGTTGCCATGTATCGGCTTGATTTGGATATTGCCATGCACCAAAAAAAGTGGCAATATTTTCTGCTATCCAAACGAAAAAGCCAATAAGTACGAAAGACAGTGCGATTGGCATGCGATAAGTAATTCCGTTAACTTCATACTTAACCCAAGATTTCCAAAAGACTATCAGGACAAGTCCCGCTAGCCAATAACGTATATCAATCCAAAAGTGGTGAGTAAAAAAATTCAAATATATCGCTGCTGCAAGAGGTACAACTAAAATAAATGGTGGCCATTTTACTAATTCTACATGTAACCTTCTCCAAGCCTGACAAAGATAACTCGCTACACTTGCATACATGAATCCACTATACAAAGGAACTCCAAAGATTTTCATATATCCTTCTTCTGGATAAGACCATGATCCCATATGGACTTTAAAAATTTCGAGTCCTAGCCCAATGAGATGGAATAAAGTGATTACTTTTAATTCGTTGCGTGTTTCAAGACCGAATTTCAACATCCACCATTGCATTAACAAAAAGATTATTAGCAACCAATCATATCGCGGTAAGAATGGAAGTGGAATCATCTTCGTAATAGCCAAGGAAGCAAATACGACGACGGGAAATATACATGATAATGCTTGCGCCCAACCAAAATGAAAAAGTTGTAGGATTCTTTTGACGATAGGATTGGAAGTAAGTCTCACTTCGTTTTGAACAGTTGAAGTCATAGGTACACTCCTTATCTTCTTCATCATCGTGGTAAATCATTATTCCTGCAGGGAATAACAATTAGTCATCTACTTCCGCTCGGTATTCGAGGATATCCCCTGGTTGACAATCTAATGCCTTACAAATAGCGGCGAGGGTTGATAATCGAATTGCTTTTGCCTTCCCATTCTTTAAAATAGAAAGATTAGCCATTGTAATCCCGACTTTTTCCGATAGCTCCGTGACACTCATTTTCCTTTTTGCCAACATCACATCAATATTTATAATAATCGCCATTGTTATCACCTCTAGACCGTTAAATCATTTTCAATTTTGAAGTTAATTGCTTCTTGTAAAAGCCTTTGGAGAACTGCAGCAAAGACCGCGATTACGATGGAAGCAAAAATAGGAACCATTCCGACAATGACAAGACCTGGCGCATCGTCTAGTTGTGCTAAAAGAAATACAAATGGCAAAATTACCGTATACAAACTACCGATGATAATTGCACAGACTTTAATATTTTTCAGGTGTTTTACTGACCGTTCTGAAAATGCCTCGTTTCTGTCAATATAATTTAACAGCTTAAAGGCCTGATATAGCGCCACAAAGAAAGGAATAACGGAAGTAAATAAACCAATTACAGTCGGATAGAGTATGTGAGCATAATCTGGATTTGCCGGATTTTTCACCACATCAACTAAAAGTAATATACTTAACGTTAAAACTGCTACTCCCATAAGAAAAACAGCTATTTTTAAAAAGAGTGTTGAACCATGTTTCATAAAAAGCACCTCATCAAATTATTTTCATATTGATTATAACAACATATTTATCGTTTTACAATAAATAAATATTCTTTTTAGATATATAATTGCTCTTAAGCAATAAAAAAGGAGCATTCCTAATAGTTAGAAATGCTCCTTACATATACAGTATTAATGCCTTTTATTTCATGAAATGGCTTTTCCGCCTTCTAAAAATGAATACAAGGATTGCGATAATAACTACTCCAATAACAGGAATCATGTATTTTGTCACTATATTCATCCAATGAAAAGGTGCTTCATGAACAAAAACTGCCTTTTTCCATTGATTATCATCCACTTCCACTGCAATTGCTTCTTCATTAGATATACCTTTTATTTCAAAATACTTTGTACCTTTTGGATATGCATTTGAAGCATCACCATAGTACCTTCCTCTCATGCCATTCGGTTTCGTTTTGACCTTTCCAATCTTCTTTCCAATTTCATCCTCTAACACGGATTCATCTAACACTTCATATACATTTCCATTCCAAACAACAAATGGATACGCCCAACTTAGGGCAACTACAGCGGATGAAGAGATAAAAAATAGTAACACAAGCAACAATGCCGTTTTTTTCATCATTATTCCCTCCAATAAAAAAGGTATCACAACCTTTCTCTATATCTTATTTCTTCATCTAGTTAAATTGTCCTCTAATTTGAAAAAGTAATATACTCCTTCACTAAATAGGACTTCAATTAATCCAGAATAATATTATTTAGTTAGTTTCAACTCTCTTAATACTTCGTCAAAGTTTTCATATACAAATAAATCTTCCTCATATGAATGTTCCAGAACTATTCTAAGTTCATTAATTGTCCTCTGCTCTCCTGATTGAAAAAAATCTTCTAATTGTTTTCGTTTGTATAATCCTCTTAAATAAAACAATATCAATCTATACAAATTTGGAAATTCCTTTTTAATCTTTTCGTTATTATTTAAAAATGCTTGAACATAATCCTCAAAATAGTACACATTAGCATCCTTCAAATTGTTTCGGTTTTTTAAACCATCTTGATTTCGAAAGATAAACGCTGATTCCATATACCAATTACCAAGGCCAGCAGTAAATATGCAAAGTGAATAACTTCGCACTTCAAAAATAGGGTGTGAGAAGTAAAGATAATATTCATCATAGTTATCTTTGTTCCAATTTTTAGCAGTATCAAAATAGCCATATTCGATTCCATATAAAATTCGTTTTGCCTTACTCACTATTATTCTTGTCATCCTACATTCCTCATTTCTGGCACACCTAAATAAACCTTTATGGAATATCACCTCATATAACTGATTACTCTCAATTCAAGTAAAACTATAAATCTAAACTTTTTCGAAAGGATAAAACTGCCCTTTGTAGAATTATGTAATAAGGATATAGAAAGGTGCTGATGTTTTTTTGAAGAAGCAAAACCCAAATTATGATCAATTATGGAAGGATGTGATTACCGACTTATTTGAAGAGTTCCTTCAGTTTTTTTCACCCGACTTATCTGAAGAAGTTGATTTCACCCATTCCCCTCAATTCCTCGAACAAGAACTTAAAAACATTATACCCGAATCAAACAGTAATGACCGTGTTGCCGATAAATTAGTAAAACTCAAATTAAAAGATGGAAAAGAACAATGGATTTATGTTCATATTGAGGTTCAAGGTGATTACCAAAAGGATTTTTCGAAGCGAATGTTCCAATCTTTTTATCGAATATTAGATAGATTTGATAAAAAAGTTTATGCACTTGCCTTGCTTGCAGGAGAAAGTGCAAAATATATCACTAATCAATTTCATTATGAATTTTACGGAACAAAATTAACCTACGAGTACAACACTTACCCTATCGCCTCACAATCTGAATCCACTTTACTTCGTTCCAAAAATCCCTTTGCACTAGCTGTATTAGCAGGACTATATGTATTAAATAGTAATAAGAACATCAATATGAAGTACCAATACAAGTTGAAATTGATGAGAATGTTATTACAGGATAAAATAGAATATAAAGAGATCAAAAGGGAATATATACAGAAGTTGTTTACTTTTATTGATCATATAATGCGTCTTCCAGATGAAGTGGATATGAAATTAGTTCAGGAAATGAAACCAATTATAGAAAAGGAGGGAAAAGGAATGGGACTTTCCTTAGATGACACATCCTTTGCGAAGTTCTACAGAAAAGAAGGGTTAGAGGAAGGTTTGAAAAAGGGGAAAGCGGAAGGAGAAAAACAAAAGGCTCAAGAAATTGCGATAAAATTACTCCAAAAAGGGGAATCAATAGAGGATGTATCTGATACAACTGGACTATCCCATGAAGAAATTAAATCACTTATTAAACCAATGTAAACACTAGCTGTTTCATCAGTAATAAACAGGTGCTTTCATTCAAAAGAATAAATGCACCTGTTTTTCTTATGCTAATCTACCTTCATCTTCATCGCTCTAGTAGCAATGAAAGTTTTAATATGTTTATCTATTATCCTCGTTCCACCGAAATCATCTTCATAAAAGCCTGTTATGACAAAACCTGCATCTATTTGCCCTTGGATTTGGTCCTCCAATGTATGAGCGTATTCTATTGTTTGCTCAGAATCCAGATGGTTTTTCACCTCATCTGCTGGCAAATGATCCAATGTCGAAGATGGAATTGAGTGCTTCACTTCAAGAATACCTTTTTCCTCCAGCGTTTCATCAAAAAGCCATAATAGTGGATTTGTAAAACCCGAAATTAATATTCCTTTATTTTTCAATACACGGGCTGCTTCTTTCCAAACAGGAAGAACATCTTTTACAAATAAATTGGAGACAGGATGAATGATTATATCAAAATATTCATCTTCAAACATATTAAGATCGGTCATATCCCCTAAGACCGTTTTTACAGTTAATCCCTCGCGTTCTGCAACCATTTGATCTTGTTGCAATTGTTTCTTCGATAAATCAATCACTGTTACATTCGCTCCTGCTGCTGCAAGAACCGGACCTTGTTGTCCCCCACCAGATGCTAAACAAAGAATTCTCACTCCATCTAAAGATGTCGGAAACCAATCTCTTGGAACAGGTTTTTTAGTCGTTAGGTAAATCTCCCAATCCCCACGCTTACTTCTTTCAATAATTTCACTGCTTACAGGTAGTGTATACGCTGATCCCTCTTCCACCTTTTTATCCCAAGCAATGCTGTTATGCATTTTTGTATCCATCGTACGTCCTCCAATCTAGTTGCCTAATTAATTTTAATGAATGGTTGAATTTGTATTTAATAGGAACTCGAAATCTTATTTTCTATAAATATTCCAAATTACTATTGTTGTGTTGTTAACCGCTCCATCATTGCACACTCCTGAATATAACAAAAAGATTTATTCTGTTCAGAGCTGACTTTATATTCATTTCCTCAACTTACATATATAAAACGGATATTCCGGAAACTCATCATATACATCTTGTTTCTCTAATGAATAATCAGTCTTGCTTATGTATTCCTGAAGCATTTCAATAGGTGAGTATTTTACATTGGCCATGAACATGAAATATCCACCCTTTTTCAATAAGCGAAAACAAGCATCTAGACATTTAGTAAATTCACCTACCTCGTTAATAGCAGAACCAATCAGGGTGACAAGATCAAATTCTTCCTTTGGTAAATTAGGGTCAAAGATGCTTTTACAGATAACAGTAGCTGGATTAGGATGTCTTTCTCGCTTTTGACGATAGGTAAATAATTCACATATTTCCTCGTCGATTTCAATGGAAGTTAATTGTCCTCTACCGTTTAACCAGTAGCCTAGATAATCGTCCCAATCACCAGTACCGATGCCAACATTACACACTTGCATTCCCTCAGTCACTGGAAATGTTTTTCTTATATAATCTCTCGTTACTACTTCTGTATGTAAACATTGTGGTGAGCTATTCCATGGACCAGCTTCCGGGCTTTTCATGTCTAGATAAAATTGTAATAGTTTAGCGTCCATATCCATGATGATCCCCCTTTTGCCCTCATAATCGAAGGTGTTGTAGTTGCGTTTTAATTCTATCTATCTTTTTGCGAAGGGTACTCCTGTTGTCTGGCAGTAAAGTGATGCCTGACATTTCTGCAATTGTTTCCGCTACTTGCTCAATCGTCATATCATCTGTATGTATTTTCTTTTCAAAAACATCGTCGGATAATCCTTGCAAACACCGATCTATTTGTTGTTCGCCCCATGAATTTTTTCTTTCTCCCCTACTGCGTAATCTTTTTTTCAATGTTTCCTTCGAGGCCCAAAGGACAAAATGGTTTACAATAATGCCATCAACTCGTAATCTACCTACAATCTCTTCAAAATATTGTGGGTTCACAATTGTCATTGGTACTATGATAATCCCATCATATTCATTGGCAATATATTTTAAGAAAGTATAATTTCCCTCTCGCCAAGCACTGAAATCTTGAAAGTCATTCTTGTGAATTTCTTTCGGAAAATACTTTCTATTGAACTACCCGCCACTTAAAGCTCTTACGAGTTGTTTGAAGTGGGGGATTCCTAAGAACACTAACCTATCGGTTAGTTATGGATTAGGCTATCCCCGCAGTTCCTGCGGTTAATCGTAACGCTTCATTACGAATATTTATACTTGCGTTAATATCACGACTTCGGTGATGGCACATACATTTCGGGCAAGTCCATTCACGAAAAGCAAGGTTTTTAACGTCTTTATGCTTATGACCACAATTGGAACATAGTTGACTGGAGGCAAAGTTTTTAGCCACAGCTAC
>VEFU01000389.1 GCA_007679095.1 Paenibacillus bovis | reverse complement strand
CGACTTTACTCATGATTATCTTCAACCTTCGCCTCCATTTATATTTCCAATAACATTCCTCACTCCTTTTTTAATCTCTCCTCTTTCCACAACAATTGGACATAAATATCCTTTTAAAAACATCCTATTAATCAATCCATTTCCTATTCCTATATCCCTCTTTTTAATGCCTATTACTAGCACTCTAATTCCACTATTTATTCTTCCATTATTTATCCCCATCCTAACTCCTTTTATCCCTACTTCTATCCCA
>VEFU01000388.1 GCA_007679095.1 Paenibacillus bovis | reverse complement strand
TAATATTGCTTTTGGGTGTGGATTGTGTAAAATTGGGTTGTGTAGTTGAGGAAGCGACATTGGTAATGGAATCGGGAGTTGATGATTTAGTGGTGGGTTTAGATAAAGGGGAATGGGAGGAGTAATAATGAACGGATTTATTGTAGTAGGGTGTAGATTTGGTGGGAAGATTATTTTTTGTGCTGGGTTAGATGGAGTGATTAGGATTGGTTGAAGAGGAGAAGTTGTTGGATTTAGGATTAAGAAGGGATGT
>VEFU01000387.1 GCA_007679095.1 Paenibacillus bovis | reverse complement strand
TTACACCCATTGTTATTCAATCTATTCCAAAACCACCCTCGCCTTCTATTCCTAAACTTACCATACCAACCAAAATCACAAATCTCCATCACCCCATCTCCTACCAAACAACATTCACCGAACAACTTCTATCTTTATTTACAGACCAAACAAAGAACCAATTAATTCATATTCTGTTACCCAATATATATCAACCTCCAACTTTTACTATTCAACCTCATATTCACATTCCCTCTCCAAATCCAAACAACAC
>VEFU01000386.1 GCA_007679095.1 Paenibacillus bovis | reverse complement strand
GGTGAATATTTGGATTTATTAAGAAGAGAAGCAGGAAGATTGGAAAAAGAAGAAGTGAAAGGTTTGGTTGTGATGAGAGGAAAATGAGTTGTAGGTGATGGATTAGGTTGTGTGGATGTTAGAGATTTAAGGGAAGGGAAATTGGAATGGGTTTTAGAAGAAAAAGGATTGGGTGAAGAGGATAAGGGAGTTGAGGGAATTATTGTTTGGAGGGGGAAGATTGGTATTGATTTAGAAGAATATGTGAGTGAAAA
>VEFU01000385.1 GCA_007679095.1 Paenibacillus bovis | reverse complement strand
CTTTGTTGGAGGTGGAAGTATTTATGTTGTTTTGGTTCAAAATAAGCTAATTGTTTGTGGAGTTTGAGATAAGTTTGATAGGGTTTTTGATGAAGGTTGGGATTTTGAATGGCTTGCGTGACTGGAGATGGAGGTTGGGGATTATGTGGAGAATGGGTAAATTTAGATTGGGTTGGTAAGTCTTGGAGATGTGGAAAAGCTTGGGTTAATCGGGGTTGAGTGTGGGAGAGTTGTAAGTGGGTGATGGGTGGTGT
>VEFU01000384.1 GCA_007679095.1 Paenibacillus bovis | reverse complement strand
TGAAGAATGGAGTAGGTTAGTTACTGAAGATGTTGTTGAGGTTAATCATGGGGAGGTAATTTTTAGGATTGATGAAGGAGTAAGAGATGTATTTGTGGTTGAGGGAGATGTATTAAAAGATTTAATGGATGGTTGTGGAAGAGTAGTTAGTGAGTTGTTGAAAAAGAAAGGAAAGGTAAGAGGTGGGATTATTGGTGGAGTGGAGAGTTTTGGTTGAAGGGTGAAGTTGAATGGTGAGGTAGACAGGTTAGTTA
>VEFU01000383.1 GCA_007679095.1 Paenibacillus bovis | reverse complement strand
TGGTGGCGGATCTATGCTAGGTGCTGGAGGAAAAAATGACGATTATGTTAGAGTAGTTGTGGATGGAGTGGATTATGGAGGTGTAGTTTGGGAACTTGGGGAAAATGGTGAGGTATGAAAGGAAAGGAAAGGGAAAGTTGGTGGAAAAGTGTTGGGTGATAGTGGAGGGTATGATGGAGAAATTGGGGAATAGATGAGAGAATTAGTTGGGGAAGAAGAGGGAGAAGGTGTGAGATTTACATATGAGTTAAAACA
>VEFU01000382.1 GCA_007679095.1 Paenibacillus bovis | reverse complement strand
CTTTTATTCCATACAAATCATCAAACTCTTGCACACTTTACAGATTTTTACCCTGATAACAAAAACCAAAAATCACAACCTCATATACCAAAAACACTTCCACACCCACTTCCTTATTATATTATCCAACCCACCAAACAACCACTTATTCCACATCTACAACCTCCATTAAAAATCTACCACACCCCATTAAATCTTATAAATCCACCATTCATCCATCCAATCCCTGAGCTACGTACACTATTTAACCATAAC
>VEFU01000381.1 GCA_007679095.1 Paenibacillus bovis | reverse complement strand
CTAACCGCTCAATATTAAATCTTACCATTCCACTTACTATTGATCCAACTCTATTAACTCGCATTATTCCCCACCTACACTCCAATCAAAATACTCTAACCCTAACAAACTTACCCCTCCCACCATCATAATAAAACCAGCACACAACCCTCATACAAATTTATCCACCAAATACTTTATTCCAAACCATTGAAAAATTGATCTCCCCCAATTTGCCAGAAACACTTCAACGGGAATTTACACTATCCTCTACGG
>VEFU01000380.1 GCA_007679095.1 Paenibacillus bovis | reverse complement strand
ACTCAAAAAATACCCAGCCTATCTCCCCTTATTACGCATCACATTATTAAACCCGAATCCACCAAACATCATCTCAATCCCCTCCTACAAACCATAACACCTCAATAATCTTTTCCAACAACCCTTCACCGTTCTCACCACCATCAATTTCATTAAACAACTTCCCATCTTTCATAAAAATCACACCATTACAATAACTTCCACCAATCCCATCATCACTTACCATCATCATTCTTCCATTATCCTTTTTATTTA
>VEFU01000037.1 GCA_007679095.1 Paenibacillus bovis | reverse complement strand
AAATCTATTTGAATACGAAGGTGATCATCTACCTTGAGAGGTTGAAAAGTCATTTACACAAAAATATTGACAGTACCATATCAATAAGTATTATGGGGTTTATACTATTTTATATGATAATAAATTCTAGTGAAAAACCACATAAAAATAAAGAAGTAGGAGAGTATACAGAGCTAACATTTATGAGAAATCTTGGTAATGAAGCAGAAAATAGTGCCTATGAGATGTTAGTTTCGGCTTTTGAAGCAGCACATCCAGATATTAGAATTAATATGGAAGCTGTGGGGTATAGTGATTATGAAATAAGACTCCGAACGGAATTTGCAACAGGAAATCCACCAGACATAGTGACAATTGACAGTCCAACATTAGCTCTGTATGTAAATGCAGGTTCTCTCTTACCTTTGGACAAGTATATGGAAGAGAGATATATAAATGATTTCCCAAAATCAATAATGAATGGATTAAGTTACAATGGTGAACTTTATCTTGTTCCTATTGTAGAATCAAGTATTGCATTGTTTTATAATATGCATATTTTTCGTGAAACAGGAATTCCATTTCCATCAAAAGATCCGGATGATCCATTAACTTGGGAGGAGATATTGGATATTGCTATACAGGTCAAGAATTCGAATAATGATCTATATGGAATTGATCCAGCACAAGGGTTTAGCGATGGAGAAAGTCCGGCCTATTTTAAGATGCCGATCCTTTGGCAGTTTGGAGCAGATATATTAAGTCCTAATGGCACTACTGCTAGTGGCTATTTAGATTCAATGGAGGCAATAACTGCGCTTCAATTTTATCAAGATCTTTATAATAAATATGAAGTAGCAGCAGTTGAATTACCTGCACATTCCTTTGAAACTGGTCAGCTTGCTATGACCGTTTTAGGCTCATGGGCTCTATCGGCTATAGCAAATAATCACCCTGATTTTAAATTAGGAAGGGATTATGGAATTGCCCCTTTACCAAAAGGTAAGTATCAGGTCACACCGAATGGTGGATGGGCTTTAGGCATTTCTTCAAAAACTAATTATCCGGATGAGGCCTGGCAGTTTATAAAATTTATGACAAGCTTTGAAAGCGCTAAAACATATGTGGAAGTAACTGGAGATCTTCCTGCCAGATATTCAGTAGTAGAAAATTTCCCAGAGTTGAATGAATATCCCAAAAACATATTTATTCACCAGTTTCAGAATAATTCTAAAAGCAGGCCAGTTACACCAGTCTATCCTGTTATAAGTGATAATATTAAAAAGTTATTTGAGAATGTGGGAATAGGTAATAGAGATGTAGAAGATTCCGTTAAGGAAGCAGTGGAAAATATTAATACTAGTATTTCTTTATATCAGAAACCTTAGAAATGCAACATTCCCAAAAATATATAGTATCTACAGCAGAAACGCTTTATTCAAGTTTTAAGTTCTTGGATAAGGCGTTTTTTGTTTTTAAAGTTCCAAAGATTTTAAACATAGGTATCCAAAAAAATTGAATTAGTATATCAAACTGCTTTGCTATATTAAGTGTGAGAAAGCGCTTTTGCAATTGATTGATCTTAATTACGCTTTCTTTGGTAAACCCTTACTTCTCATTTTATATGTGCTGACAAAGTAATAAGAAGGTGATGAATAGTTGAAAAATAGAAGAACAATATATAAGCAAAGGAGGGACAGCTATGTCGAATATTGATAGCACTGTAGTAAAATCTACGTCAATTTCTAATGAAAAGCCAATTCCAAGTAAGAAAAAAAAGAATGCACTTAATTATATTAAGAAAAACTATATTTTATATTTATTCTTAGCCCCTGCTGTCATTTCGGTATTCATATTTAATTATGTTCCGATGTATGGGGTGCTTATTGCATTTAAAGATTATAGTGTTACGAAAGGAATTTGGGCAAGTGAATGGGTTGGTCTATCTCATTTTACTAGTTTCTTAACTTCTCCCAATTTTCTTCAAATCTTCATGAATACGATAAAACTTAGTGTATATGGGCTTATTATTGGATTTCCTGTGCCTGTAATACTTGCTATTATGTTAAATCAGGTAAGAAGAGCGGGCATTAAAAAGAATATACAATTAATTATTTATGCACCTAATTTTATCTCTACAGTAGTAATTGCAGGGATGTTGTTTATCTTTTTATCACCAGCTGGGCCAATTAACTCGATATTATCTGCATTCACTGATAATCCAATTTCTTTTATGTCTAACCCAGATCATTTTAGAACGATTTTTATTACATCTGGTATATGGCAGGGTGCTGGTTTTTCATCGATTGTATATGTTGCAGCACTTTCGAATACAGATCCACAACTTCATGATGCAGCTACAATTGACGGAGCATCACTTTTACAGAGAATATGGCACATTGATGTACAAACACTTAAGCCAGTAATGGCAGTACTCTTTATTTTAGCTATTGGAGGTATCATGGGAGTTGGTTTTGAAAAGGCATACTTACTTCAAACAGACAGGAATTTACCTACATCTGAAATTATTGATACCTATGTATATAAAAGAGGTCTGTTAGCTGGAGATTGGTCATTCGGTGCAGCGGTAGGATTGTTTAATACAATTATTGGTTTAATCCTCCTAATGATAACGAATACAGTAGTTAAAAAACTAAATGGTGAAACACTATATTAGGAAGGAGTGAAGATAGGAATATGCCAAAAAAACCAAATAGAAATCAACTAATAAATAACTCTAAAACAGATAGGTTACTCCTACTAATAAATAAAATTTTATTGAGTTTAGTAGTAATCGTTGTCACTCTTCCTCTCTTATATGTATTAATTGGTTCGTTTTTACAACCCAATATATTGCTAACAAAGGGTATCTCTTTTAATCCCGATCATTGGACGATTGATGGATATGTTCGGATATTTCAAGATGGATCGATCATGCGAGGATTCCTTAATTCAATACTTTATGCTGTGGGATTTACTGTAGTCTCTGTCACTCTTACAGTTCTTGCTGGGTATTCGCTGTCCATTGATGATCTAGTTGGAAAAAAGGCATTTGTAGTTTTCTTCCTTTTCGCAATGTTCTTTAATGGAGGAATGATCCCTACATATTTAGTCGTTCGATCACTAGGCTTAGTTAATACGCCATGGGCAATTATCTTACCAGGGGCTGTAGGAATTTGGAATATTATCCTAACAAGAACTTATTTTAAAGGATTGCCGAATGAGTTGAAGGAAGCTGCAAGAATTGATGGTGCTTCAGATTTTATGATTTTCTTAAAAATTATTTTACCTTTGTCGAAGCCTATTATTTTTGTAATCGCTCTATTCGCTTTTATTGGTCAGTGGAACTCCTACTTCCAAGCTATGATTTATCTAGATGATCGTTCACTATATCCATTGCAATTGGTTTTACGTGAAATATTGATTCAAAACGAAGTTCAACCAGGAATGATAGCTGATCAACTTGCTAGGGCTGAATTACAAAGAATTGCAGAAATGATTAAATACTCGTCTATTGTAGTAGCGAGCTTACCTTTATTAATTATGTATCCGTTTTTCCAAAAGTACTTTGAGAAAGGTGTAATGGTAGGTTCTTTAAAATAATTATTTAAAAAAGAGGGGTTAATATGAAGAATATATATAAACTTATAACTTTATTGTTAGTTAGTTTTGTAGTAATTGCAGGTTGTAACAAAAAGACACAAACTTGGTCTGATGACTATGAATTATCTGATATTACCTTCCCATTGGAAGAAAAGGTTTCATTGAAAATAATGACATCAAGCTCACCTTTAGCTCCAGATGATCCAAATGATAAGTTGATTTTTCAACGTTTAGAAGAAAAGACAGGAGTTCATATTGAGTGGCAAAACTTTGTTGGGGATACATTTGGAGAAAGAAGAAATCTAGCGATGGCGACTGGGGAAATGCCCGATGCCATAATGAATGCAGGGTTTAGTGATTACGAGTTATTAAAATATGCAGAGGATGAAGCGATTATTCCACTTAACGATTTAATAGAAGATTACATGCCTAATTTGAAAAAAGTACTCGAAGAATCACCACAGTATAAAGCAATGATGACAGCCCCTGATGGAAATATATATTCATTTCCATGGATTGAAGAATTAGGAGAAGGAAAAGAAAGTATTCACTCGGTTGATAACTTCCCTTGGATTAACGTGGAGTGGTTAGATAAGTTAGGATTAGATATGCCAACTACAACCGAGGAGCTAAAAGAAGTTTTAATTGCATTTAGAGATAAGGATCCTGCTGGAGACGGGCAGACAATTCCAATGTCATTTATTATCAATGATGGTGGTCAAGATCCAGGTTTTCTTTTCGGCTCTTTCGGTCTTGGTGATAACTGGGATCGGACCATTGTCACAAATGATGGAGAAGTGAAATTAACAGCAGCTGAAGAAGGATATAAAGAGGCAATTAAATTTATGAATGAGCTGTATAATGAAAAATTAATTGATATTGAAGCTTTTGAACACGACTGGCCAACGTATGTTGCAAAAGGACAAGAAGGTAGATACGGTTTATATTTTACTTGGGATAAAGCAAATATAACAGGTATGAATGATACCTATGATTTAATGCCTCCACTTTTTGGCCCTGATGGTCATAAAAATGTAACTAGAACTAACGGAATGGGATTTGACCGTTCAAGAATGGTAATAACAAGTGTAAATCAGAATTTAGAGTTAACAGCAAAATGGATTGATCAACTATATGATCCTCATCAATCGGTTCAAAATAACTGGGGAACTTTTGGTGATGATGAGTTACAAAATATTTTTGAATGGGATGAAGATGCTCAAATGTTGAAGCACCTTCCATTAGATGGAACTGCGCCTGTAGAGTTGAGAGAGAAAACATCTGTCGGAGGGCCTTTAGCGATTTTAGATAGCTATTATAATACAGTAACAACAAAACCAGATGATGCTGCTTGGAGATTAGATTTGATGAAGGAAGTAATGGTTCCACATATGAAAGCAGAAAATATTTACCCTAGAGTGTTTTTCAAGAAAGAAGAACTTGATAGACTTTCAGCAATTGAGGCAGACTTTTACCCTTATATAAATAGAAAACGAGCGGAATGGATTACGAATGGAAAAGTAGAAGAAGAGTGGAATGATTATTTGGAGGAACTAAACCGCCTTGGTTTTGAGGAATGGTTAGAGATAAAACAGGCAGGTTATGATCGCGCAACAAAATAAAGGAGTTGAGTGGATTGAATTTGCAAAAAACAGATAAATATAGGCCGAATTTGCATTTTGCGCCTAAAGAAAATTGGATGAATGATCCTAATGGATTAGTTTATTTCAAAGGTGAGTATCATTTGTTCTTTCAACATAATCCAAATGATAGCGTATGGGGTCCCATGTATTGGGGCCACGCTGTCAGCGAGGATTTAATTACATGGAAAGAGCTAGATATTGCTTTATCGCCTGATGAGCATGGAACAATCTTTTCTGGAAGTGCTGTTGTAGATTGGGATAATACAACTGGCTTTTTCCCTGAGGAACCTGGTTTAGTTGCAATATTTACACACCACAAAGATGGAGTGGAGGGGAAACCCGCTGTACAAACGCAAAGTATTGCGTATAGTCATGACCAAGGGAGAACGTGGATTAAATACGATGGAAATCCAGTTCTGCGTCATGAAACAAAAGTGGATTTTAGAGATCCTAAAGTTTTCTGGCATGAGGATAAATGGATTATGGTTCTAGCAACTGGACAGACAATTTCATTTTACTCTTCCTTTAATTTAATAGACTGGCAGTTTGAAAGTGAGTTTGGTGAAGGAGTTGGCTCACATGAAGGAGTTTGGGAATGCCCTGATTTATTTAAATTGAAGGTAGAAAATAGAGATGAAGAAAAATGGGTTCTACTTGTAAGTATCGGTGATAATCCGCAATTTGATGTTGGATCACGTACACAGTACTTTATTGGTTCATTTAATGGCTCTACATTTGTACCAGAACATGATGATATTAGATGGTTGGATTTTGGTAGGGATAATTATGCTGGTGTTAGTTTTTCGGATATTCCTAGAGAAGATGGAAGACGTATATATCTCGGGTGGATGAGTAATTGGCGTTATGCGAATCAAGTGCCTACTCATGGATGGAGAAGCCAAATGACAATTCCACGTGAACTATCTGTTCGTAAGATTAATGGGAGTTATTTAGTTATTCAAAGACTCGTAAAGGAGTTAGACTCATACTTTTCCCTTAAAGAAAAGATAAATGATATATACATTAATGGTGTAGAAACCATAAAAGTAGATGCAAGGTACATGGATATGGTTTTTGAATTAGAGAATATGAATGCTAAAAAATATGGAATCACCATACATCACTCCGAAAATCATTCGAGTACCATAACAATTGATACGGTAAGTAATTCGTTAATATTGGACAGGAAAAAATCTGGGGACATCAGCTTTTCAGAGATGTTTTCGAATGAACAAGTGATTAATCTTAAGAGTAATGACAAAATTCAACTACGTATAGTTGTAGATTCCTCTTCTGTGGAATTACTAGTTAATGACGGTGAATATGCGTTAACAAGTTTGATCTACCCAGATAAAGCTTGTGATAGTATTTCTATTTTCTCTATTGATGGGGAAGTAAAGCTCGAAAAAGGAAATGTATCCGTTCCAAAATAAAAAGTGAGTATAAATTTATGAAACATAGGAGGAAACAGTAAATTGTTACTTTAATGATCATTATAAAGTGACCACATGTTTCCTCCTTTTAATATGGAATCATTTATCAAAGTGAAGGAGCAAATTTATGAATACTAATTCAACAGTTATTTGTATTGGAGAATTATTAATTGATTTTTTCTGTATTGATGTTGGATTCGACTTAACTAGAGGTCAGCATTTTGAAAAACAGGCAGGCGGTGCTCCTGCAAATGTATGTGCCACTATAGTAAAGCTAGGAGGAAATGCTCAATTTTGTGGAAAGGTAGGAAATGATCCATTTGGTCATTATCTTAAAAACACACTTGATGAGTTAAAGGTTGATACATCGATGCTCTTATTTGATGAAAACCACCCAACAACACTTGCATTTGTTTCTTTAAAAGATAATGGAGAAAGGGATTTTGTTTTTAATCGAGGTGCAGATGTATTTTTGTCAGAAGAGGATATAGACAAGCATAAATTAAGTATGGCTAGTATACTCCACTTTGGCTCTGCTACAGCATTATTAGAGGACCCTTTTAGATCAACTTATTTGAACACTATGTTATTGGCTAAGGATGCAGGCAAGTTTATTTCCTTCGATCCTAACTATAGGTCTGACCTATGGAAAGGGAGACTAGATAGTTTTGTAGAACTTGCAAAAAAAGGGATTGCACAAGCTGATTTTGTCAAAGTGAGTGATGAAGAATTAAAAATTATTTCAGGTGTAGATAATTTAGCAAATGGTGTACAAGTTATTCATCAATTAGGAACAGAGACAGTTGCAGTTACATTAGGCAGTAAAGGGACATTAATTTCCAATGGGCAACAGATAGAGACTGTTCCAAGTATTAAGGTCGATTCTATTGATTCTACTGGTGCAGGTGATGCTTTTGTAGGAGCTATGCTTTCTCGATTAGCTACAAACGAAAAACCCAAAATAGCATTAAAAGAATTTGATTACTTTAAAAAGATAACATTGTTTAGTAATAAGGTTGGTGCCATTGTTTGTACTCGGGTAGGCGCGATGTCCGCTATACCAGCACTTGAAGAAATAATATAGATTTTTTTGAAAAACTAGGAGGATTAATAATTGAGAAAGAAATCTCTTATAATAATGTCCTTGGTGCTAATTGTTGGGATAGTTTCAGCAGTCTTAATTAATAGATATATTGTTTCAAAAAAATACTATACTGAGGAATACAGACCACAGTTTCATTTTAGTCCTGAAAAAAATTGGATGAATGATCCTAATGGGATGGTGTACTACGAGGGAGAATATCATCTGTTCTATCAACATAATCCTCATGGTACAGAATGGGGTCCAATGTACTGGGGGCATGCAATCAGTAAAGATATGATTGAATGGGAACATAGACCAATTGCTTTAGAACCGGATGAATTAGGAACCATTTTCTCAGGGAGTGCAGTTGTTGATTGGAATGATACGTCTGGATTCTTTGATGGTGGTCATGGCCTAGTAGCCATTTTTACACATAATGGAGAAGAGCAGAAACAAAGTATAGCCTATAGCAAAGATAAAGGACGAACTTGGGAAAAGTATGAAGGGAATCCAGTTATACCAAGTGATCCTGATATACGGGATTTTAGAGATCCGAAAGTACTTTGGCATGATAAAACGGAAAAATGGGTGATGGCCCTTGCAGCAGGTAAGAAGATAATGTTCTATGGTTCTGATAACTTAATAGACTGGGAGTTTTTAAGTGAGTTCGGTGAAGGTGCTGGAGCCCAAGGTGGGGTTTGGGAATGTCCTGATTTATTCGAGTTACCTATAGATGGGGATCCCAATAATACTAAATGGGTGTTACAGGTGGACATTGGTGATGGAGCCATTGCAGGAGGATCTGGAGCCCAATATTTTATAGGTGAGTTTGATGGGACATCCTTTGTGAGTGATGACAATCCTGAAGATATTAACTGGCTTGATTATGGTGCAGATTTTTATGCTGCCCAGTCTTTCTCTGATATTCCTTCAGAAGATGGACGACGTATAATGATTGCTTGGATGAATAACTGGTTATATGCAAACCGTATACCAACAGAAGAATGGAGAGGTGCTGCTTCATTCCCGAGAGTAATAGAATTGAAAACATCTAAGAAGGGTGATATAAAAGTTTTTCAAAAACCGATTAAGGAGTTAGATACAATCACAAAAACGGAACTATTTAAAATTGAAAATCAAGTAGTAAAAGCATCAGATATTCCAAATATATTAGAAGATGTGGAAGCGGATGTGTTTCAATTAACAGCAGAAATAGTAATGGAAGAGCCGGTTAACTTTGGCTTCAAGGTAAGGAAATCTGAAGAGGAGGGGGAAGAAACTGTTATAGGATATAGCCACTCTGAGCAAGAGTTGTTTGTTAAGCGCACTCAGTCTGACGATGATTATTTCAGTCCATACTTTAATGGGCGCCATACTGTTTCCATAGAAGATGAGAATATAATAAAAATTCATATACTTGTTGATAAATCTTCTATTGAGGTTTTTGCACAAAATGGAGAGTTTGTAATAACTAATTTAATTTTTCCATCGGGTAAGAGTAAAGGATTAGAGATTTATGTGGAAAATGGAGAGGTATTGATTAACTCTCTAGAAATTAACTCCTTACAATCTGTGTGGCAAAAAGGGGTATTTTCCAACTGGTTTTAGTTTCAAAAAATTTTATGTGGCTTGCAGTAAGATACATCTATCTCCAAATAATAAATAAAAAAAGGTATTTTTACCCTATATGCGTCAATAATGGGGGATACTGACCCATTATTGAACGGAGGAAGAAAATGGAGGATCAACAACGGACTCACAAGGTTAGTAGAAAAATTGAAGAAAATATATCATATCTAGATGAACGTCTAGGTGTGGATAAAAGCTTTGATGTCGTTCACTTAGATGTTGAATATGCAGGACGCAAAATGGCTCTTTTCATGGTGGATGGCTTTGTTAAAGATGATATACTCCATTACCTTATGAAGTTTCTTGCAAAAGTATCTGCCGATGCATTAGAAAATGATCCATTAGAAAAATTAATTAAGAAATATATACCATATGTTGAAATTGATACGGTAGATGACCTAGATAAAGCAGTTGATACTGTTTTGGCAGGACCAACAATTTTAGTCGTAGATGGGATAGATCAAGCAATTGTAATTGACGCAAGAACATATCCTGTTCGGGGTCCTGCAGAACCTGATATGGAACGGGTTGTAAGAGGAGCAAGAGATGGATTTGTGGAGACAATCGTGTTTAATACTGCACTTACTAGAAGAAGGGTTAGAGATCGTTCATTACGAATGGAGTACTTACAAATTGGGAGAAGGTCTAAGACAGATGTAGTCGTCTGTTACTTAGAAGATATTGCTGATTTAGAACATGTAAAAAATGTTAAGAAGTCGTTGGAGAGTATCGACACAGATGGTCTTCCTATGGCAGAGAAAACAGTCGAAGAGTTTATATCTGGCGGCAGCTTTTGGAATCCCTACCCTGTTGTGCGTTACACCGAGCGTCCTGACACTGCAGCTTCCCATCTTTTTGAAGGGCATGTGTTAATCTTTGTAGATGGATCACCAAGTGTTTTAATCACTCCAACTACTTTTTGGCACCATTTACAACATGCGGAGGAATATCGTAATAAACCATCAACAGGCGCATATTTACGATTTGTCCGTTTTATTGCAGTATGGGCATCTATATTCATGTTACCCTTATGGTATTTGTTAGCGGAACATCCACGCTTACTGCCATCGTATATCCATTACATTGGAATAAATGAATCGGGGGAAATTCCCTTAATCGTTCAGTTTCTTCTCATAGAAATAGGTATCGATATGTTAAGGATGGCCGCGGTTCATACGCCAACCTCTTTAGCAACCGCACTTGGTTTAGTAGCTGCACTGATGATAGGACAAGTTGCTGTTGAAGTTGGTCTTTTCGCAAATGAAGTAGTATTATATCTTGCGATTGCAACAATTGGTACCTTTGCAACACCAAGTTATGAACTAGGCCTTGCAAATCGAATATACCGAATAGTCCTTCTAATCTTAACGGGCATATTTGGTGCAATAGGATTTGTTGTTGGTGTTACATTTTGGATTATTCTTCTTGCACGGATGAAGTCGTTTAATGTTCCATATTTATGGCCACTTATCCCATTTAATTTCGGAGCGCTGCGGGATATTTTAGTCCGGACACCAATTCCAATGAAACACAGTAGACCTAAATTTCTACATCCGAAAGATCCAGATCGCTAATTGAAAAGCCCGTATGAACGGGCTTTTTTAGTTTGAGCAGGTTTGTCTATTTTATACATGTTAAGATGTGTAGGAATCCAATTCATTCCGTACTTGCATATGATGATCTAAATCTATCTCCTGCTGATGAGCATACTATTCGGATAGTGCATACAGGGGAGAAAAATCCACAATCAAACGGGTATTTTTTTCATGTAGACTATTTTGAAACGAATTCTATTGTTCCGTGGCATTCAGAAGGGGATGCAGGAATCCATGTTAATTCAGACTTTGCCTATTCCGGGGCTAATAATGCATGGATAAAAGACACAGCAGATTGGAATTCAATCTATCAACCAATTAAGTTAGAACCCAATACAAATTATAAACTCACTGCTTGGGTACAAACGTCTAATCATAATGTTGATGGGAGACTAGGAGTTCGCTTACCACATGGTGAAGAAGGGACAGTTATGAATGAATTATCATTCGGTATGCAAGGAAATTATACAAGGCAAACTGTAACGTTTAATTCAGGAACTAATTCAAGTGTGGAAGTTTTTGCTGGGTTACATGCAACTACAGGAAATTCATGGCTAAGGATAGATAATATTTCCCTTGAAATAATTCCAGATTTTAAGAGTGCTAGCAAGCAAGTGGATACATTTATAGAAAAGAAGGGGATTGTAAGAACGCTCCAAGCGAAATTAAATGCAGCTGAAGTTGCACGTAATCGAGGAAACGAACAAGCATGCAAAAATCAGTTACAAGCAATTATTAACCAAGTAAATGCTCAGACAGGTAAAGCAATAGATAAAGAAGAAGCAATAAGTTTAATTTGGCATGTAAAACAACTTATATCTCAAAAGTAATAAAAATGCCTCCAAAACAATTAGGTTTGGAGGCGTTTTTCATGTAATCAATTTTGGTGGAGCGGTTGAATTTCGTACTTGTAATTTCGGATCTAGTTTAACTTTTACAAATGTTGAACTAGGGATGATCCCCTCAATTTTATCTATCAGAATTTTACATGCTTGCTCCCCAATTTCTTCTATTGGAGTTGCAATAGTTGTAAGAGGAGGATCAATAATCGATCCTAAGTATACGCCTTCATAACCACCAATAGAAATATCTTCTGGGATACTAAGTCCTAATTTTTTTAGTGCAATATAAACAGATGATGCAGCAATATCGTTACATACAAACAGTGCAGTAGGACGTTTTTCGCTTGTCAGTTGCTTTGTGAACGTTTCATTCACCGTTAAAATATCCTCAGTTGTTTTAGTATGGAAGTGTAAATGGAAAGGGATATATGAATCGGAATTATAAGGAATGCCGTGTTCCTCCATTGCATATTGAAAGCCTCGAATACGTTCTTGAACTTCCGAAGAATGAAAGAGCAAATCACCATACACAAAACCAATTTCTTTATGACCTAATTCGATTAGATGTTTTGTCATCATGTAACCACCAAGAAAGTCGTTACATACTACATAATCCGTCTCCATATCAGGGAAGTACTTCGTATACAAAACAAACGGGATGCCTTCATCCTTTAATTTTTGATAGTTTTCACTATTAATTCTATTATCAGTAATAGAGTGAAAGCCTAGAAAGCCATCTACCATCATGTTTTTATATTTTTCAATGTACATACTTTCCAATTGTGGTTGTGCCATAGGTCCGACGAAAATGGTGTAACCGCGGCTCATCGCATATGGAATAGCTCCTCGCAGGATTTGATTTTGATAATCATCATGGAGAGGGCCGGACATCAACATTGCAAGTGTATTAGATTTACCTTTTACAAGACTTTGTGCTAAACGGTTTGGTACATAACCTAATTTTTCTGCAACTTTTTTGACATTTTTAGTTGTTTTTTCACTGATGGATGGATGGTCTCTAAGCGCAAGTGATACTGCCATTTTTGAAATACCTACTACTTTAGCGATATCCTCCAACTTTACTCTTTTCCTCATTACATGTCTCCCTAGAGTTATTATATTGGATGTATCGACATAATCTGACATTTCTTTATGCTTATTGGATTAATTTGAAGTTTATATTTTTTTGCTTTATTAATACATTGGATGGTATTTAGAGAAATTGGCAAAGTTAAAGTGGTGTTACATATCTTTGCTTTTGTATAAAGTATACCCACTCATTGTATCCAATCTCCTTTAACTTATTGCGAACTAAATCAAATTCATCACATAAGCGCTCCGGCACATGAGAATCTGAGCCAAATGTTACGGGTACTTTATAAAATAACGCTCTTTCTAATATATCGTCAGAAGGATACCAACCACCACAGTCCTTTGTCTTTCCTGATGTATTAATCTCAATTGCAACATCTTCGTGACCAATAATTTCTAGTGTTTTTTCAATGATATCTGTTTCAATATGAGAAAAATCCGGATAAAAACCTTTCATTGCATCAATATGACCAAGAATTTGAAATAGATTACTTTTAGCAGATTGTTGGATTAGGTGGTAATATTCATCTTTTACTTCCACTCTTTGTTTTGCAGTTAAACCGTCCCAGCGACCTTTTTGGAAAATATTAACACCTTTTACATAATGAACAGATCCAATAATGTAATCTAATGGATATTGAGCATATGTGTCACGATAAAGCTCCATATGTTCAGGGAAAAAATCGCTTTCGACACCGAGTAATACATGAATTTTATCTTTATATTTTTCTTTTAATGCCATTACTTCGCTTACATAATGGGGAAACTCACTCTTACTCATAGCAATTGTAGGGTATAATTGGTCCTCATCACTATAAAAATAGGGGGAGTGATCTGAAATTCCGATATAATTCATTCCATAGTCAATTGCTTGTTTAATGTAATCCTCGATAGAGCCAATTGCATGACCACAACGATAATGATGGGTATGTAAGTCAAACTTTATCATAGGTATCGCAACCTTTCGTATACTGTTACTACCCATTATACAGTAAGAAAACTTAAAATATGGTTCATGTTTTGTAAAGATCTTATAACTATACTTTACAATGTATTCGACAATTTCCTTATAAAATTGTCGATATTTCCCGGGAAAGATAAATAAACGTATGTATGTGTTAATTATTAAAAATAGTACGATAGATGGACGTTTAGCTATAGATTCTAATCGTATAAATGAGTATGATAGAAATAATGTAAGTAAAGTTCGTATTAGTTGGAGTGTGTCATGGATAATGAAGGAAATTACTGTTGAGCATTTAGTTAAAACCTTTCAATTGGAAGTGTTAGCTGGAGAAAATCAATTACACCGAAAAATTAAGCAGTCAGAATCGTATCGGCCTGGCTTGGAGTTTATCGGTTACTTTGAGTTTTTTCCTAAGCAATATGTTCAAATAATGGGTCGGAAAGAGATTACTTATTTGCATAATTTAACGAAAGATGAACGTAAGCTCAGGATCGGTAATATCGTTAAATATCGCCCACCATGCTTTATTGTTACTACTGGACAGGAAGGTTTAACATATTTATTAAAATATTGCTCCGAAGAAGGAATCCCATTATTAAGAACAGAAGAGCGTACGAAGGAATTTCTCCCTAAATTAGATGGATTTTTAACAAAGATGCTTGCACCTGAAATTGCTATTCATGGTGTTTGTGTTAATGTGTATGGAATGGGTATATTACTGCGTGGAAAATCAGGAATTGGAAAAAGTGAAACTGCACATACACTGATTGGTAGAGGACATCGCTTGATTGCCGATGATATTGTTGTCTTAAAAAAATTAAGTCCACAAACCATACTAGGTACACATAACGAAACGAATAAAGAGTTCCTTGCCATGCGTAGTATTGGCTTGTTAAATGTAGTTCGTGTATATGGGCGGAAAGCTTTCCAAGATGAAACAAGAATAGCTCTAGATATTGAATTAACGAAATGGGATAAAAATTCTTTGAATAATGAATTAGAGTTAGAAGAAAAATTTGTCGATTATATGGGAGTTCAGGTTCCTCACATACAATTGCAACTACAACCTGGTAGGGATGTTGTTGGTTTAATAGAAGCAGCAGCAAATAATTGGTATTTGAGTCAACAGGGATATAGTGCAGCAGAGGAGTTTTTAAAACGGATTCAAAATGAAGCAAATGAGTAAAAGTAGAATATAGAACGGAAGGGGAGGGCAATTAAGTGCTCTCTTTTTTTGTTCCAAATAGATGTAAACATAAATGTATACATGTAAACAATAAACGTAAACATGTATACAAAGAGTAAACGTCTCGTGTGCAAAACTGTTTACATGTATACAAACACGTAAACATATTGATTTATAAGTATGTTTACGGAATTGTACTAGTTGTAAACGAATTTGTATACAATAGTTGGTTTGTTTACAAAATGTTTACAGAATTACATTTTTATTTTATTTTTAGAGAATGATTGAAGAATCTACCATTTCTCGGTAGTCTTATAGTAGAAGGCTTGTACAAATCACGATACATTATATTAAATGAAAAGGAATGGTGTATGAATGTCCAAAACAAGAGTTGCTGCCGTAGACGTTGGTAATGATTCAATTAAGGCGCTGTTTGGAGAATTAGATTATGAGATTAATATCCCTAACATTATTGCGAGAGATACAGAAGATCGACCAGTAATAGGCATTGAAGAATTAGATAATAAGAACCCACTAGATGGTATTCATATAAAAGTACATTCACCTGCTTTAAAGGAAAATAATGCAATTTATCGAGTAGGTACACTAGCAACAAAAAGTATTAATGCAACTGAACTTGATCCTGGAAGCAGTAAATCGGAAGAAGACCAAACACTCGTCATGCTATTTGCTACATTAGCACTTGATGCAGTTCGAGAAGAAAACAATAATGTTTTCCCGCAAGCGAAAAACGTAATTGATGCTACTTATATTTTAGGAACAGGATTGCCTTTACGTGAAGTGAAAGAAGGGAAAGATGCAGGTTACCGCTCTAAATTAGTTGGGTCGGTGCATCAAGTTGAGTTCTTAGTAACACCGAAGTATCAAGGGAAGAAAGTAAATATTAAATTTGATGAAGTGAAAGTATATCCAGAAGGATTTGCAGCTTATATTAATCTAGTGATGGATAATAACTTAAAGGTTATTAATAAAGATTTGATAGACAAGCGCATCATTATACAAGATATTGGTGGCCTTTCCACTGATATCGCTGTAATTAAAAACCGCAATGTTGATGATGATAAGGCGCAAGGTTTCAATCTTGGTGTATCAGAATCACTAGAATCGATTCGCGAAGAAATAAGAAGTAAGCATGGAGTGGAATTGGACAGCCGTCGTGATGTCGTAGAAATAATAACGAAGAAAAACGATCGAAATCATATTATGGTTAAAGGTAGCAGAACGAGTGTCCATGATATTACCGATCGTATATTGTTAGACCTAGCAAAGAAACAATATCGACTTCTCCGTAATGTTTGGCAAAAAAACTCCCAAACGGAAATCTGTTATTTTGTTGGGGGCGGAGCAAATGTTTTAAAAGAATATATCAAAACATTAAATAATAATTTAGATGGTTATAACATTGATTTCTTTGAAGATGAAAAAGAAAGTATTTGGATGATGGCGAATGCGTACTATAAGTTAATTATGGATTTTGCTAAAAAATCAGAGCAGAAAAAGGCTCCAGTAAAAGAACCAGTTAAGAACTAGGTGATAGAGAATGGATAAAAAAGCAGGTACGATCAAACGCGGACAAGCTATATCTTTTCGTGTGCCATCCGATACACCTGACCATTTATTGAAGCATTTACAAACATTGAAGGAAACGGAACGAAGAAACTTCTCTAGTAAAATAGCGGAATTTGTTCTACAAGGAGTAGGAAGCTCCTATACACGGGAACGAGAAACAATTACTATTCCATTACCACATAGATTAAGTAAGTCGCAGCGCGATTGGTTGAAACATGAACATTCCGAGGCATTATTAGGAAGTATTATTTATCAACTTTTGAAAGATCCTGTGCGCTCTACTGCCTTATTGGCTTCGTTAAATAGTAATTCACTTGATATTAATGATGCATTATACTTACAAGAGGATAAGGTGGAAGATCCAGTGGAGCAGATAGTAGAAGAAAAGGTCCTTTCTTCTGAAAAAGAGCTAGCTGCAACGATGGATTGGCAAGAGGAAGAGGATGATTTAAGTAATTTCACATGGGAAAGATCGGAAGAAGATGTAGATGCAGATGAACAACATGTAGAAAAGGAAGAAAGTTTGGATGATTTATTAGGAGACTTTCTTGCGAGAATGAATGATTAATGTCGAAGCGAAGTACATATTTTTGTACTTCGCTTTTTATGCATTTTGTTTTTTCCAGTAAATACCTTATAGTAGGAGTAATTACTTATAAGGATGTGATATAAGAAATGCGCCCAGCTAAAAGTAGTAAGTATATCTTACTTCTGTTTATAGTAGTATGCTCTGTTTGTATACCGATTTCTACAGAATATAATGATGCGGTGATCGAAGCTGTAAATCGTAATAGGGATCACATCATGTACACGTTACATCCAATCAAAATACAGGAAAATAGTCATATACATAGAAAAGTTGCTGGAATTACCGAGTACAATAAAAGTACTTTGCAGGAGAAGTTAGCTGTTGTACTTCAAGATAAGAGGTTGGATGGGGCGCTTATTTCTTTGTGTATAAGAGAAGCGAATACAGGCAATATATTGTACTCACATAATGAGAATATTCGACTTCATCCTGCTTCTAACATGAAAATATTGACAGCGGTTTCAGCTTTTAAAAATCTTGGTCCTGAATATCGTTTTAGAACAGAAGTGTTAATGACTGGGAAAATAAAAAAGAAGGCTCTAGAAGGAGATATTATTTTAAAAGGCCAAGGTGATCCAACCTTAATGCAAGCCGATTTTGAACGATTTGCAATCGAATTAAAGGAGAAGGGGATACACGAAGTATCTGGTAATATCATTGCCGATGATACATGGTATGATGATATCCGTTTGTCACAGGATATCAACTGGTCAGATGAATCTGTTCATTATGGAGCTCAAGTGTCTGCTTTAACACTTTCTCCAGACATGGATTACGATTCCGGAACTGTCATAGTAGAACTTCGACCTGGGAAATCAGTTGGGGATAAAGCGGAAGTGAAAGTTTATCCAGATACTCATTATGTCACCATTATCAATAATACGAAAACAGTAGCAGCAGATGCTTCAAGAAAAATTGAATTCGAGAGAGAACATGGTACAAACACGATTGTCTTCAACGGAACCATTCCGTTAAAAAATAAAACCAGTAAAAATTGGGTTACAGTGTGGGAACCAACGAATTATACTGCCCATGTTTTTAGAGAGACGTTAGAGGAAAATGGCATATCATTTTCTGGGAAATCAAAAATTATTTTAAGTAAAACCCCTAAGAATGCAAAATTACTTGCTATGAAAGAGTCGATTCCATTAAAAGAACTTATTATTCCTTTTATGAAAATGAGTAATAATGGTCATGGTGAGACGCTGACAAAAGAGTTAGGAAAAGTCATCCATGGTGAAGGTAGCTGGGAAAAAGGGTTACAAGTAATAGAGGATACAATGACTGGCTATGGGGTAGATAATGCAAATATACTTCTACGCGATGGGTCCGGAATGTCTCACAAAAACTTAATTCCTGCCAGTGAAATTTCAAATCTACTTTTTGCAATACAAAGTGA
This sequence comes from Paenibacillus bovis, assembly GCA_007679095.1. Classification (GTDB taxonomy): domain Bacteria; phylum Bacillota; class Bacilli; order Bacillales; family Bacillaceae_C; genus Lederbergia; species Lederbergia graminis. The sequence continues at coordinate 26,408 of VEFU01000037.1, read as the reverse complement.
AGATTGGTTTCACTTGTTTGAAGAATCTTTACCAATTGCAGGAGAACCTGGGAAACTGGTAGGAGGAACACTAAGGTATCGTATGACAGCGGCACCTGTGAAAGGAAATGTAAGGGCGAAAACTGGATCATTAACAGGAGTGTCAACACTTTCTGGTTATGTTAATACTCTAAGTGGTGAGAAGTTGATTTTTTCTATCATGATTAATAATTTTCTTAGTGAGACGATGAAGAATGTAGAAGATGAGATAGTACAATTGCTGGTTAATTATAAGGAATAACACTGGATAAGTGAGTTGTTGAGATAATTCTATTTTAACTTGATGTTATTCCAAATCAAAGATAGTGCAAAAAATATACCGCTACAGAAATACACTTCGCTTTCCGAGAGCGAGTGGCGAGCCTCCTCGGGCATGCCCTCCGGGGTCTCGCCGTTCTCGTACTACTCGCAGGAGTCTACGTGTATTTCCTTCGCTGGTAACATTCATTTCTTACAATAGTACCTCTTTAATATCAACCTATATTGGTAATGGTGATAGCCTAGTCCTATATAAACTGTACTTCAAGATTGAAAGAAAGATGTGCTTTGAACACACTTATAATTAAAGAAAAAAGCCAAACAATCTTGAAAATATTTCAAGAAACTGTTTGGCTTTAAGTTTCACATTAACTTTTTATCATTCTCTTTTTGAACAGCTAATTAAGCTGCTTCTTCTTCGTTATTTTCTGTATTATCCTCTTGGGTTTCTTCATCTTTTGTTTCATTTACCCATGTGGATTCGTATGTTTTTGGCTCTTCAGCTGTATATTCTTTCACGTTGGAGTCATCGAAGCCCCAAGTAAATCCAACAGAGTTTACTAGCCATTTACTTGCACTTTCATCATATACAAGTGTGATGTAATTTCTAGAGATATCTTCGCTTAATTCTGGTACTTCGTCATAAGAAACATAGTAATAAGCATCATTAACCTTTGTTTGAGCATACAAATCAGCTTCCCATCTACCATCTTCATAATAAACATCAAATGAATCCAGATCAAAGGTTGTACTTACATACTGAATTTTTGTTGCTCTTCCATAATCTTTTTCACTAGTTGCATCTTCAATGATTTTATCTTTCATTTCTTGTGTAGCAGTTGTTAACTTAGTTTCATCAATAGCTGTGTATGCAATTGCATATTCTTCATTATATTGATGAACAGTTTCCATAAGTGTTGTTTTTAAACCTTCGTTCATTAATTCTACATTCATATAATCGTCATCAATCGCTACTTCTTCTGTTTTTACTGTTCCCCACGGTAATTCAGCTTCTACGTACATCGTCATGGAGCCGTCAGTTAAAATAGGACCAAAAGTAGAGTTTTCATTTAAATTGATACCAACATCTTTTCCGTTAATAAATAATTTTGTGGAAGTAATATTCTCTACATCTGGAAGATTTACTGTAATCTCTTCTGCATCAAGATAAATGCTTGAGAATACTTTTCCATCGTCACTTTCCATAAAAATCTTCTCTTCATTTGATAAATCAATGAAGTCCGTTTTTAGAGTTCCTTTAACTGTGTGATAGCCAGGTACAAATGGTCCAAATGTACCTTCGAAATATGGCTCATCTGCTTTACCAACTTCGTTATTATCTACATATATAACAGTATCTTTGTAATTTGTTTCAACCGTAAGATAAACAGATTCGATTTTTAATTCGTATTTATCATAGAATAAAAATTTTCCGTCGTGTGCTAATCTAACTAGTCCATAACCACGATAATCTTTTTTATCCTCTTTTAAGTTATCAATAGTTTTAGATTGATTTTTCAAATTAGTAATGACGTTTTTAATCTGATCAGGATTTTCGTCAAAATACTCCATTAAACCTGCAATGGACTTTTCGTCAATTTTTAACTTTATATCATCTGAAGATAAATAACCAGCAACTGCTTTCGCATCTTTGTCATGTAGTGCATCTTCAAACTTGGTGATTAGTCGATCTTTCGACATCATCGATTCTACTATTTTATGAACCCCAAATAATACGATAATTGCAGCTGCGATAGAAATGAGCAATATTTTCGTTTGCTTCGACATCGGCTTCTTTGGAGCTGCAGGTGTTGCTTGTTGGGTGCGTTGAGTAGGTTGTGCTGCCGGCGTACTCTTGGCTTCCCCAACAGGCGTACCGCACTCATTACAAAAGACTGCATCCGCTGCTAGTTCCTTCCCACATTCTTGACAAAACTTCATGAAAAACAAACCCCCTAGAATTTTTATAATAAATAAAAAATAATTAATACCTATATCATTATAAAGAAAAGAAAACTATTTTACTATATTTTTGTTAGGTAATAAGTAATGGTAATCAATTTTTTAACAATGTGAGCATAATAGATTAAGAGAAGAGTCAGAAAATAATAGCTTGTCCAACTAACAAAAGAAGAGACGCATGAGCTAACATTAAAAGGTCATTCTGACAAAAGAGAGATGTACAAATGTACATATGTAATGGCAAATTAAAGAAAGAGATGGAAATCCATCTCTTTCATACTCATGTAGGTATTTTTAACACTTGCCCGACAAAAATAGTGTTTGTTGTTAATTGATTAGCGGCTTTTAAGCTATCGACGGATACATTATTTGCGAGTGCGATTCGGTATAGCGTGTCTCCAGGTGCAACGGTATAGGTAACAGCTGTTTCTGTTACAGGATTCTCCACTTTAGGTGGCTCTTCAGGGTTAGCAGAAACTACAATTGCAGCATCCCGTTGAGCAAACCAGGTTGGATAGGAACTCCAGATTTCTCGATTTTCTTGGCCGATGCTCCAGTGTCCTATGCCATGTATCCCATATTTATGGAGGAGGTCCACTTTCGCTTTGTAGGATTGCTCATTTTCAAACCAAACAGTATAGGTACCAGCGGGTAAAGCCTTTCCTAAAATGTACATCTTAGGATCCGTTGCTTTAATGGTAATTGTTGCTTTCGCACTTTGGCTACGCTCGTCAAAGGTGACGGTGTTCTCGTATTTTTGTAACATCTCATTAATTTGAGAGTTTGAAATACCATACCCGCCAGTTGAACTACCTTCTAACCAATAGCGTCCATAATGTGCTAAGCCAATTACGACTTTATCACGTGGCACTCCTTGGGATAATGCATATTGTATGGACCTTTCCACCCAAGGAAGACTTGCGACTGGGCCAGGTTCGGAGCCTTGGTAGCTTTCATCATATGTCATCATCATTAAGTAATCCGCATACTTCGCAAGCTGATTATAATCATAAGCCCCATGCCAGCCAACCTGCCAATTATTCGGATTAGCTGCAACAGCAACAGAAACTTCTTTGGAAGAGGGAAGTAGTTCTCTTAAAATACGGATAAAATCAGTAAAAGCTGCACGATCGGCATCGGTGATATTCTCTAAATCGACATTTATACCATCAAGATTATACCTTGCAATCGCATCGGCTATTTGCCTTGCTGCTTGTTCGCGATTTGCTAACATTGCGCGTCCTACTTCTCGGTCCCAGTGATTACTTAAAAATGGTACAACTCGAATTCCTTGATTATGCATATTTTCCACAAACGTAGGGTCTACCATATATGTTAATTTAAGAGTACCATCCGGATTAACGTCAAAATAACTTGGCGAAACAGTATTAAAAGAATTACCTGTATTTAATACTTGATTCGTAAAGTTATTTACACTACCAAAATACATATACCCTAAGCTAACATTCGTACTGGCATTCACAGGTAATTGTAATGTTTGTCCAACACTTATCGTATCAGATGTTAAATTATTAGCACTATTAATAGCTGTAACCGTCGTATGATATTTCTTGGCAATACCTGATAACGTATCACCTGCAATAACCGTATACACTGAATCATCATTTTCTTCGACTATGATAGGTGCTTCTTCTTCCACTATTTCTTCCTCTAGAGGAGGATTATTTACATCCTCGTTTCCAACAGGTGGCAATGGTTCCTCTGTAACTGGATTACTAATCTCCTCATTGAAATTTGGAGGTTCTTGTTCCTCTGGATTAGGGGTAAGTATGTCTTCGTTACTAATTGGTGCTTCCGGCTCTGTTACAGGCACCACTTGTTCTGGCTGAACATTGTTTATGGAAGGAATGATTAATTGTTGGCCAATGAAAATGGCATCTGACGTTAAATTATTCGCAGTTTTGAGATCTTGAATGGTTGTCTTGAATTTGTTTGCAATAATATATAACGAATCACCAGCCACAACCGTATACGTTTCAGGAGTAGCTTGTTGCTGCTCGGTTGGGATAGTAACTTCCGGTTCAGGAGTTGGTACTTGTTCTACTACAGGTTCCTGTAATACTAACTTTTGGCCAACGAAAATCGTATTCGAAGTTAAATTATTCAATGCTTTTATTTCTTCCACGGTTGTATTAAACTTCTTCGCTATAACAGATAACGAATCACCAGCAACTACAATGTAGGATGTTGGTCTTTGTTCCTCTACATTTGGTGGCATCACCTCTGGTTCAGGTGGTGGTGCTGGTGTAACTGGCTGTTGCTGTACGATTAACTTTTGCCCAACGAAAATGGTATCAGATTTTAGATTGTTCAACGTTTTAATGGTATCTACATCCATATTAAATCTCTTCGCTATAACAGAAAGAGAATCTCCAGGAATTACAATATACGATGTTGAAGCTTCTTCTACAGGCTTTGTGACTTCAGGTTCTACAATAGGCGCAGGTGTCGGTGCTGGTTTTGGTACCGGCGTCGGGGTTGGTACTTGTACTTGTTCTTTTCCAACGATCAATTTTTGACCGACAAAAATAGTGTTAGATGATAGATTACTTAGTTCTTTAATTTGTGCCGCACTAGTATTAAACTTCTTGGCAATACCATATAACGTATCTCCACGGACAACCGTATACACAATATCCTTTTGCTCTATTGTAGACGGTGTAGTTACTTCCGGTTGTGGCTGTGGAGTCACTGGTGTCTCGTTATTGGTAGTTTCAGTTGTTGTACTAACAGGAATTTTTAATTGTTGACCAATTTTTAACAAATTTGATTTTAAGTTATTTAATGTTTTAATCTCCGTTACAGATGTACCAAATTTATCAGCAATTCGATATAAAGTATCTCCTCTTTCCACCTTATATGTAAGAAAAGGAAGTTCTATTTCCTGACCAACATAAATAGTGTTAGAAGTTAAGTCGTTGATTTCCTTTAACGATTCAACACTAATATTATATTGCTTAGCAATTTTTGAAAGACTATCGCCACTTTTTACTGTGTAGACAGCCTGTGGTTGGTCTGGCTGGGTAGGGCTACTAGCCATAGCAGAGCCACTTGTACCTAAATATAAAGATGTTAATAAAATGGTACCTGCCATGACATTAATAGTTGTAACTTTTACATGTGGAAAGCGCTGCTTAGCAAAATTTAATATTCTTTGTTTAAACTTTTCTTCTGATTTTGGAGTAATTTCTCCAAACTCATTAGAAAATTCTTCAGATCCTGGATCGACATAAACAATAAGAGTATATTCATCTCCAATTTGTTGGAGTTCGTAACGTTGAATTGCAGTCATGATTTCCACCTCTGAACAATCGTTTTAACGTTTATTGTTCCAATAACAAGATATATCATACAAAAAGAGCAGGGGAACCGTACCCCTGCTCTTTTTGTATATTATTCAATTGAAAATGTACCTTCTGAAATCAATTCAGAATCATTTTTATACATCCGCAATATATAGTTTCCAGGTTCAAATGTACCGTCGTATTCAATGAGGTGAAATTCGGACACTAGTGAATCCCAAGTAGGATCAACGCTATCTTCCCAATCATCGTATAATACTTCACCGCCATTACCATCTTCTTGTAAAAGTGTATATTGAATATTCCGTACACCAAATGGTTCATCTAAGTATGTTTCTAACAGAATGTCCTCATCTTGTGAGAAGGTACTTTTTTCATTTGTGATTCCCTCTTCAAATGTACCAGTCCCAAAAATAATTTTGTCTGTACTACTAGAAGTAATACTGTCACAAGCTCCTAAAATAAGTAAGATAAAAACGGATAAAACGACTAAATAAACCTTTTTCATGATGCTTCCCCCAGTTTTCTTTATATGTAAAACACCAGGACCATTATACTACATAATTTCTTCAAGTTTCTGAAAAAAGCATCTGCTAACTTTTCTTATACACGATTTAAGCAGGTTATAAGGGGTAATATGTAGAATAATCATATAAAGTGTAATCTTATCGTTATTTAAAAATGCAATGCTTAGGAAAAATAAATCATATACAGTATAATAAAAACAAAGATTTTGTTAGTATCGGCAAATTAAAAGGACGGTAGCTTATGACTGAGGAAAATATAACGAGAATTCATTTAGAAGATAAAGAAATTATATTGATTGGAACTGCACATGTATCAAGACATAGCGCAGAACAGGTGAAGGAAGTAATTGAGCGGGAGCAACCGGACTCTGTTTGTATTGAATTAGATGAACAAAGATATCAATCGATTATGGATGAAAACAAATGGAAAGACATGGATATTTTTAAAGTTATTAAAGAGAAGAAGGCTACCTTGCTTTTAATGAATCTTGCAATTTCATCCTTTCAAAAAAGAATGGCAAAGCAATTTGAAATTAAAGCAGGTCAAGAAATGATTCAAGGAATTGAATCGGCAAAGGAAACAGGGGCAAACTTAGTACTTGCCGATAGAAATATACAAGTTACTTTTTCACGTATTTGGAGCAATATCGGGTTATGGGGGAAAGCTCAACTGCTTCTATCCGTCTTTTACAGTATTTTCAACAATGAAAGTATTTCAGAAGAAGAACTGGAGAAAATGAAATCACAAGATACTCTTAATGCTGTACTAAATGACTTTACAGAGAATTTCCCGAGATTAAAAGAACCTCTAATAGATGAACGTGATCAGTACTTAGCACAAAAGATTAAAGATGCACCAGGGAAGAAGATTGTAGCAGTTCTTGGAGCGGCACATGTACCCGGTATTACGAAAGAGATACATAAGGAACACGATTTAAAAAGGCTTACCGAATTACCACCAAAATCAAAAGCCCCGAAAGTATTGGCATGGATCATACCGCTATTAATTGTTGGGTTAATTGCCTATACATTTATTGCTAATCCTGCTGCTGGTATTCAGCAAACGATTAGCTTAGTAGTGTGGACAGGCACCTTTTCAGCTTTAGGAGCGGCAATTGCATTTGGCCACCCGTTAACGATTCTTACTGCATTTGTTGCTGCGCCTATTGGGGCGATACATCCATTAATTGCAGCAGGTTGGTTTTCAGGGTTTGTACAGGCTTATATACGGAGACCGAGTGTAGCCGATTTTGAAAACCTTTCTGAGGATGTTTTTAGTTTAAAAGGGTTTTGGAATAATAAAGTTACAAGAATTTTACTAATTATTGTTTTATCTAATCTTGGAACTACTTTAGGAATTTTTATCGGTGGTGCCGATGTAGTTCGTTTATTTTTCGAAAATTTATAATGAATATTAGTAAGTGAGAGAAAATAGGAATCCAGCATTATACCTGTTTTCTGTTTGAAGGTATGAATAAGGAGGATCCTGCAAGTGATCATTGCGATCATCGTTTTATTATTTGTCTCTTTTTTCTTTTCAGGTAGTGAAACAGCATTAACTGCTACGAATAAAATGAGACTACAAACGAAAGCGAACAATAATGATAAGAAGGCAGAGAAATTATTAGCCTTAGTATCAAAACCGAGCGAATTTATTACTGCAATATTAATAGGGAATAATATAGCGAACATTGCTTTACCTACACTTGTTACAATGGTTGCAATTGATTATGGCATTAATGTTGCACTAGCATCAGCTATTCTGACGGTAACAATCATCGTATTCTCAGAAGTATTGCCCAAATCGATAGCAGCTACATTTCCAGATAAGATAGCATTTATTGTATTTCCAGTTATTCGGGGGATTGTTTTAATCTTTAAACCGATAACACTCATGCTTAATGCTTTTACTAACATTGTCATTAATTTACTAGCAAAAAAGGATAAGGAAGAAAAAGTCTCTATCTCTAAAGAGGATTTAAGGGCAATGGTTGATATTGCTGGTACCGAGGGGATTTTCAAACAGGAAGAGTCCCATCGAATTAAGGGTGTTCTCGATTTTTACAATTTAAATGTAAAAGATGTATTGAAAACCCCGCGTGTAGATATTGTTGCACTTCCGAAAACAGCTACTTTTGAAGAAGTGAGAGATATTGCGATCCAAAATCCGTTCACGAGATATCCTGTCTATGATGAGGATATTGATCATATTATTGGTGTTTTTCACTCTAAGTACTTGTTAACATGGTCAATTGAACCGGAGAAGTCACTAAAGGCATATAGTGATATGGATCCTCTCGTCATTTATGAATTTCATTCCATTGAATGGGTGTTTCGTAAAATGACGCAAGAGAAAAAACATATTGCAATTGTGTTAGACGAGTATGGTGGAACAGAAGGTATTCTAACCCATGAAGATATTATAGAGGCTATGATTGGACTTGAAATTGAAGATGAAATGGATATAGAAGATGAATTATTAGTGGAAAAGATATCAGAAACGGAAATAATTTGTAACGGAAAAATCCCGTTACATCAACTTAATACTCTGTTTGAAGTTGATATTCCAGAAGACGAAGATGTTCTATCGAGTTATTTATTACAAGAGTTTAAATATTTCCCAGAAGAAGGAGAAGTATTAGAAAAAGAAAACCTGTCGTTTAAAATATTAAGTATTGATGGTAGAACAATAAAACAAGTCCAAGTAGTAAAGTAGATTAGTGGAGCAGGCTATTAACAGATTGTTAATAGTCTTTTTCTATTTGTTCATACTTTGTTAATAATTGCCCCCTATAATAATAAAGGAAGACACATTCGATAGCGCATCGCTATCATCCCCCCTTTTTCTTTCAAATAGATGCTGACACCGTTCGTAATATTCGAACGGTGTCAGTCGTATATAGGACGTGGTAGGGGTGGGTTTACATTGGGGGAAATATTTGTTTGTCGCCGATAGGCAGGTGCCTTCCGCTTTTCTAATTGAAACGTTTGAAGTTTGAAAATTGACTAATATTCAAATTTAATATATTGTTTAAATAGAAAAATAAATATTTCTCTTAAAGGAGAGTAGTTTATGAGAAAAGGTAAGGTTTCTTTGTCAGAGTTAATCAAGATCAACAAAGAAGATCTTCTGAAGGATAAGGAACAACTAGAGAAAATCGATAAACGAGTAGAAGAGAAAATATATGAATCACAAAGAAGTGAGTCTTAAGTGAACATAGGGCGCCATCCAATGGTGTCCTATTTTTTGTTTTAAAAATAATATGAAATCTTAGCCGAACGTTTACAGAATCTTTACATTGCATCTTCATAATAGTTCTTATGACCTGATAAAAAAAGGGGATAAGAATGATGAGTTTTTTTCGGAAATTCATAGAAAAAACAGAGACAAAAATAGAAAACTCCACTTTTTTACAACGATTTTCATTAAGTACGAGATTATTGATTTTAGTTATTAGTATTCTAATAATCTCATCGGGAACAATCGGGCTTGTTAGTTATCATCAAGCAAGGGAAATGTTAATGGAAACGAGTGAAAATAGAATTGAAAGAGAGATAAAGGTAACAAGGGAAAGAGCAGAGTATTTAAAGCTATCTTACATAAACAATTTAGAGCAATTTAATAAACAATTCGAGTATGGAATCCGTGCTCAGTCTGTAGAAATGATACAGGATGGATTGAATGCTGATTTTTTCCATATTAATGAAGATGGGATAATGGCCCCGTTTGATGTCAGTAGTTCCTCAACTGTCCAGTTGGATAAAGAGGTTATTGCAAATATATTGGAGCAAAAGCAAGGAAAGATGTATACAGACATAAATGGCGAAGAATATGTTCTATCGTTCCAATTTTTACAGGAAATTAGAAGTGTTGTGGTGATTGCTATTCCTACTGCAGATTACTTACAAGGAATAGATGGGTTACGCGGATTTACCCTTATCATCTTAGCGACTAGTATCATAATTTCTTTTTTAGTTATCTTATTTGCAATCAAAAAGCTAACCAAACCATTGGCATCTTTGAGGGAGAGTATGCGAAAGGTGAGCGAGGGTGATTTGACTCAAAAAGTCCCTCATAGTTCGACAATGCCGGAGATCATATCATTAACTAAAAGCTTTAATCAAATGATGGATTATATGAAAAGTTTAATAGTAGAGGTACAATCTACAACAACTCAATTAACAAGTACAAGTACGATGTTAAGTGAATCTTCTAATATAGTAAGAGATAACACAAACCAACTCTTCCGTGTAATTAATATCGTAAATGAAGGGGCGGAACAAACTGCTTCTAGTTCTGACCATAGCATGAATCAATTTCAAGTGATCAAGAACAATATCAATCAAGTAGCTAATCAAATTAACGTGTTAGATGAGAGTGCAGAGCATATGAATGAACAAGCACAGACTGGTAAGGCTCATCTTGATGACATGACGGATTCCATGCATGAACTACGTAACGAATTCATGAACATGAATTCTATTATTGTAGAAATGAAAGACCAATCTCATGAGATAGAAGGAGTTGTGAAATTAATCCAAAATATTTCCGAGCAGACAAAATTACTAGCGCTAAATGCTACGATTGAAGCGGCGCGTGCCGGAGAAGCAGGGAAAGGTTTTGCTGTAGTCGCAGCTGAAGTGAAAAAATTAGCAGAACAAACATCAAGTGCAACAGAGGAAATAAAGGTTCCTATCACTCGAATGACGATGATTAGTGAGCAAATTTCGGAAGAAGCAAACCAAATGTCAGTAAAAATGAACTCGCATATTGATGTCACTAGCAACTCTAATGATGCTTTTCAATTTCTATTAGTAAAGATTATGGATACAATTCAAAAATTACAAGATATGAAACTAGAATTAAAGGAATTAATGCAATTAGTTCCTGAAATGGAGCAACTAGCTGAAAATTTCACTAGTATTTCCCAAGAAACTTTGGCAAGTACTGAGGAAATAGCCGCCTTATCTGAAAATCAATTGCTATTAGTAAAGCAAAATCAGGTAATTTCGAATAACTTACATGTTATTTCAGATGATCTTCAGGAATTATCAAGTAAATTCCGCATATAATGACTGTGAAGAGGGTAATTTACGAACGTTCGTTAAAAAATAAATAATATTATTCGTATTTTTGGTTGACTGGTATAGGTCTTTTATGCTATAAATGAATCATAGATTAATAACTAAATAAGTTCATTGAATGTATATGCTTGAGAATATGGCTTGAGCGTTTCTACCGGGTAACCGTAAAATACCTGACTACATTTCATGAGCGTTTGCGAATGACAATTGTTTGTGCATTTTTATTATTCCTATTACCGTCATTTTCTCTCGTTTTTGAATGTAGATCAGAACCTGGATAGAGCGCTATCCAGGTTCTTTTGCATCACATTTGATTCATTAGGAGGAAAAAAGGGATGAAAGAGTATTTTAAATTTAAGGAGTTAGGCACAAGTTATCGCCAAGAGTCTGTTGCTGGTTTAACTACATTCCTAGCGATGGCATATATCTTGTTTGTTAACCCTTCTTTATTAAGTGCAGCTGGAATGGACCAAAAAGCTGTATTTGTTGCAACAGGTTTAGCTGCTGCTATTGGTACCCTAATTATGGGACTTTGGGCAAAATATCCGGTTGCTCTAGCACCTGGTATGGGAATTAACGCTTTCTTTGCCTTCACAGTAGTTATTGGCTATGGTGTACCTTGGCAAACAGCATTAGCTGGTACATTTGTTTCAGGTTTAATATTCTTTATTCTTACATTAACAAAAATCCGTGAAACAATTATTAATGCGATTCCGGAGCAATTAAAGCTTGCAGTTGCAGCAGGTATTGGGCTATTTATTGCGTTTCTTGGTCTACAAAGTGCTGGAATCGTAGCTGATAATCCAGACACACTAGTGCAACTTGGGAATTTAAGAGATCCTGAAACATTACTAGCTATCTTTGGATTAGTAGTTACAGCGTTCTTTATGATTAAAGGCTTCAAAGGCGGTATTTTCTACGGAATGGTTGTTACTGCAATCGTAGGAATTATCTTTAAGCAAGTTCCACTACCTGATGATATTGTGCAAGGAATTCCAAGTCTAGAGCCTACTTTTGGACAGTTTGCAGGACATTTAGATGAACTTTTCACAAAAGATATGCTCATTGTTATCTTCACGCTTTTATTTATTGACTTTTTTGATACTGCAGGAACTTTAGTTGCCGTAACGAAAAAAGCAGGACTTTTAAAAGATGGAAAGCTTCCAAGAATCGGAAGAGCACTGTCTGCAGATTCTGTAGCAACAATGGTCGGAGCAACGTTAGGTACTTCAACGACAACATCATATGTGGAATCAACTGCAGGTGTTTCTGCAGGAGGTAAAACAGGATTTACTTCTGTCGTTACAGCAGGATTTTTCGTTTTAGCATTATTCTTCTCACCTTTACTAGTTGTAGTCACATCTGCAGTAACTGCACCAGCATTAATTATTGTAGGCGTATTGATGGCTTCGTCTCTAGCAGAAATTAAATGGAACGAATTTGAGTATGCAATACCAGCATTTATGACAGTTATTATGATGCCTCTTGGATATAGCATTTCCGCAGGTATCGCGCTTGGCTTCATCTTCTATCCATTATTCATGGTGTTTAAAGGGAAGTTTAAAGAAGTTCATCCAATCATGTATATTCTGTTCTTCGTCTTTGTTTGGTACTTAGGCTGGGGACATTAATCTAACTCATTCTGTGGGAATGCACTTTGTATAAAAGTGTCATTCCCCATTTCTATATTAGGAGGAAATTGGTTTATGGCTAGAAAAAAACTATATGAAGTAAGTGGACAGCTTTCCAAAGTGGCTCGAGGAGTGGAGAAGGCTGACTTAGTTGTGAAAAATGGAACATTAGTAAATGTGTATTCTGGTGAATTACTCGAAAATATAGATGTGGCTGTAACGGAAGGTAGAATTGCGTATGTTGGAAATGCTGATCATACAATTGGGGAGCAAACAAAAGTAATTGATGCTCAGAAAAAATATATTGTCCCTGGTTTTTTAGATGGGCATATGCACGTAGAAAGTACGATGCTATCCGTTACCGAATTTGCGAAGGCAGCGATTGCGAAAGGAACAACAGGTATTTTTATGGATCCCCATGAAATTGCCAATGTTTTTGGTGTTGAAGGAGTGCGTTTAATGCACGAAGAAGGCCAACAACTGCCTTTAAAAGTGTTCACTACTTTCCCTTCCTGTGTTCCTGCAACAACAGACTTAGAGGATGCAGGTGCCTCATTAGGTGTTGACGATATTAAAGCTGGTTTACAGTGGGAAAATGTTGCTGGGTTAGGAGAAGTAATGAACTTCCCAGGCGTAGTTTTTGGTGATGAGATCATGACAGGGGAAATTGCAGAAACACTTAAAGCAAATAAGGCAGTGACAGGTCATTTCCCTGCTGATGATGATCACATGCTTCAAGCATACTTAGCATCAGGAGCAAACTCTGACCATGAAACTGTAACTCGCGAGCAAGGTTTACAAAAAGTACGTCTAGGAATGCATTTGATGATTCGTGAAGGCTCCGCATGGCATGATGTAAAGGAAGTTATTAAAGTTGTCACAGAAGACAAAGTTAATACAGATAATATTAGTCTAGTAACAGACGATGTGTACCCACAAACATTGATTGAAAAAGGTCACTTAAACCACGTTGTACGTCGTGCGATTGAAGAAGGGGTTCATCCAGTTACTGCAATTCAAATGGCGACGATTAATGTAGCACGTTATTATAAATTGGAACAAGATCTTGGAGCAATCGCACCAGGTAAATGCGCAGATATTTTATTAATGGATGACCTTTCTAATGTTGAGCCTGCAACAGTTATTACAGATGGGGAAGTTGTATTTGCAAATGGTGGATTGGTAAAAGAATTCCCTACTTTTATGTATCCAGAACATATTAGAAATTCAATTAATTTGAAGTCCGAATTAACTGCAGAAGATTTCCTGTTGAAAAGTAAAAGTGCAAAAACTGCTACAGATGTAAATGTAATTAAAATCATTGAAAACAGTGCACGTACTGAAAAAATGACTGCTACACTTAATGTTATAGATGGAGTTATTCAACCAGATCTTAATAAAGATATCATCCAACTAGCGTGTATCGAACGTCACCGTGGTTCAGGTCAAATTTCTCTTGGGTTCGCTCATGGATTCCAATTGAAGAAAGGTGCAGTTGCCTCAACTGTTGCTCATGATAGCCATAACTTACTTGTGATGGGAACAAATACAGAGGATATGGCATTTGCAGCTAATGAACTAGCCAAGATTGGTGGCGGAATGATTGTTGTTTGTGATGGAGAAGTATTAGCAAAAGTTGCAATGCCAATAGCTGGGCTTATGTCTGATCAACCATTAGAAGTGGTGGTAGAACAAGTTCAAGGAATGGAAGCAGCATGGAAAGAAATTGGTTCTCCTTTAAATGCTCCATTCATGACGTTCTCATTAATCGCTTTACCAGTAATCCCGGAAATTAGAATTACCAACCGTGGACTTGCAGATGTTACGGAATTTAAATTGATAGAAACAGAGATTAATTAATGAAGAAGGTGCCTCATAATATGGGGCATCTTTTTAATTTCGTTGGTTTTGACCTGTTTTACTAATTCTAATCGACATTATGGCTTAGATTCCATTTAAATATTTCTAATAGGGAGGTTCTAATGGACAATTGGGTAAGGTTCTCCGTTTGAAATGTCTAATAGAAAGGTTGTAATGGACAATTGGGTAAGGTTCTCCGTTTGAAATGTCTAATAGGGAGGTTCTTATGGACAATTGGGTAAGGTTCTCCGTTTGAAATGTCTAATAGAAAGGTTGTAATGGACAATTGGGTAAGGTTCTCCGTTTGAAATGTCTAATAGAGAGGTTCTAATTGACAATTGGGAAGGGGTCTCCGTTTGAAATGTCTAATAGAAGAGTTCTAACGGACATTTGAGCACGGCTATTCATTCAAAATGTCTAATAGATTCTTAAATCACGCTTTTAGCTATTTAATTAGTGCTACACTTCAACCATTCCCACCTCATTTTTCCATAAAAAAAGAATCTCCTAGACAATTAATTTCAAATTGTCCAGGAGACTCCTCACTACTATAAATTAAGGAATAATATTCCCTGCAGCTTTATAAATGTCGTACCATTCTTTTCTTGTTAAAGGAATGTCAGATCCAGCACATGCATCTTGAATACGTTGTGCTTTTGTTGTTCCTAGTACAACTTGAATATTTGCTGGGTGACGTGTAATCCAAGCTGTTGCAATGGCAGTGTTTGTTACTTCATACTTTTCAGCAAGCTGGTCGATTAGTTCATTTAATTTAGGGAATTTCTCTAAATCACCAAGGAATGGACCTTGGAAGAAGCCGTTTTGGAATGGAGACCAAGCTTGAACGGTAATATCGTGTAGTCGGCAATATTCTAGAATACTACTATCTCGATTAATAGATTGATCATGATGCATATTAATCGCTACTCCTGAGTCAATCAATGGTGTATGAGTAACACTAAGTTGCAATTGGTTCACAACGAGTTTATGAGAAATATACTTCTGTAATAACTCAATTTGCATAGGGTTGAAGTTAGATACACCGAAATAGTGTACTTTCCCACTGTTATGTAACTCATCAAATGCTTCTGCAATTTCTTCTGGCTCCATTAAAGGATCTGGGCGATGGAGAAGTAGGATGTCTAAATAATCCGTTTTCAATCTTTTTAAAATACCATCTACTGACTTTAGAATATGCTCTTTTGAAAAATCATACATATTATCTCTTGTGTTAATGCCACACTTGCTTTGCAGAATCATTTTTTCGCGAATGCTAGGATTCATTTGAATGGCATCTGCAAATAATTCTTCACACTTACCACCACCATAAATATCTGCGTGGTCAAAGAAATTTATTCCCTCATCCATTGATGTTCTAATCAAGTGTTCTACTTCAGATAGAGAAAGCTGTGTTAAACGCATATTACCCATAACAATATTGGAAACATTTAAATTAGTACCCTTAATTGGAAAGTATTTCACGTGTAATAGCCTCCTAGAATTTTATATATATAGATTACCTATATTTACATATGAAGGCAATTATTAATAATCATTTACTGAAGATTTTTTATTATCCATGAAATGTAGATATTTCTAGTACAAATCTCTAGGTAATTTGATATACTGAATTTGTTCTATAATTTGGCAAAGGTTAAATTGAAAAACAAGGTTGGGGTTGTCAAAGAATTAAAAGTAGGCTTCTCATGGACTACATTTTTCTTTGGTGGCTGGGTAGCAATCTTCCGCGGTCAATGGGGAGAAGTATTAAAGTGGATTTTCTTAAATCCTATTACTATTGGCATCTGGGGTCTTGTACAATGCTGGACAACTAATAAGAAAACAATTATTAGTTTTATTGAAAAAGGCTATGAACCAGCTTCCGACAATGATCAATCCTTGTTAATGCAGAAAAAAATTGTAGCGTAACAGCAATTATTTATTCTTTTTTTTATTTTATTTTTTTGTACTGCTTCTGAGACGATACTATTTCATTCGTCGTGGAGCAGCATTTTTTTATAGATTAACTGAAAGCGCTTGTTAGATAGTTAGGATACCTATATAATATTTTTTCGAAGGAGTGATAATTTGTGGAGGAAAACCACTATTTAGAAAGATTCATGGAAAGTATTCAATATGTTGGAAGAATGATGAAGCGCAATGGACGTAATAACGTCGCTTCTAATGATATAACAAAAAGCCAATGGTTTATCTTGCGTATCTTGTCTAAAAGACCACACACCATTGGTGAATTAGCCGAAAAGCTCGAAGTTCGCTCCAGTTCAATGTCGCAAATGATTGATCGGCTTGAACTTTCAGGGCTAGTACAACGCCAATCCAATACAGGTGATGGACGTATAAAAGAGGTTGTGTTGAGTGATGAGGGAATGAGAAGAATCAAGGACATCTCTATAAAAAAGATGGAATTTCTCTCGGCCCCTTTTACACAATTAAGTGTAGATGAGCAAGAGCAGCTAGTTCACTTGTTAGAAAAAGTAAAAGCAAATCTAGCAGATACCATGGATAAATAATCATACATAGAAGGGAATTCTGCCACAGGAGGGGAATTGTTTGATAAAACTATTTCGATATTTAAAACCACATTGGTTATTTGTTATATTAGCACCGTTGTTAATGGTGATTGAGGTTTGTATGGATTTAATGCAGCCACAACTTATGGCATCGATTATCGATGATGGCGTCATGAAGGGAAATCTAGCTTTAGTACAATCAACCGGACTCAAGATGCTGCTTATCGCTTTTATTGGTTTACTAGGTGGAGTCGGATGTACCATTTTTGCAAGTTATGCATCTGTTTATTTTGCTGCTGATTTACGGGATGATTTATTCAAGCGTGTGCAAAGCTTTGCCTTTAAACAGATAGATCGCTTTTCAGGTGGTCAGCTTGTAACAAGGTTAACAAATGATGTGACCCAACTACAGCATTTTATTGAAATGTTATTAAAAATATTTGTGCGTACTCCTATGTTAATTATTGGGAGTATTGTAATGGTAATTGTTATAAGTCCAAAACTGGCATTAATATTAACGGTTTCCATTCCACTATTATTCATTGCAATTTATTGTTTAATTCGCTTTGCATTTCCACTATTTTCGAAAGTGCAAGCAAAGTTAGATGCTGTAAATAATGTGCTTCAAGAGAATTTACGTGGAATTCGTTTAGTTAAAGCTTTTGTTCGAGCAGATTTCGAAAGAGAGAAATTTGGGAAGCGTAATACAGACTATACAGATTTTGCTGTGAAGTCATTTCGAATAATGGCGCTCAATATGCCCATCATGATGCTAATTATGAATGTTACGATTGTAGCTGTCCTTTGGTTTGGTGCTGGACAAGCATGGGCGGGGGATTTGCCAGTCGGCGACCTTGTTGCCTTTATTAATTATGTAACTCAAGTATTGTTTTCAGTATTGATGGCTAGTAATCTCCTAATGGCTGTTTCACGTGCCAAAGCATCTGCAGACCGTGTAAATGAAGTTCTTGCCATCAAGCCAGAAGAGAATAATAATGGGGCACAAAGATTACATCCTGTCGAAGGACATGTTGAATTTCGTAATGTATCTTTTGCATATGAGAATAGCCAAGCAAACGTGTTAAAATCGATTAATTTTGAAGCAAAGCCGGGGCAAACCGTTGCCATTTTAGGTGCAGCGGGAGCGGGGAAATCATCGCTCGTTCATCTTATTCCAGGATTATATGCACCGACAGAAGGCGTTGTTATGCTTGATGGTAAAAATGTGCTCGAACTTCCGTTTGAGGAACTACGAAAGCATATAGGGTTAGTTTTACAGCAAACTATCTTGTTTAGCGGAACCATCTATGAAAATATTAGCTTTGGAAAACCGGATGCAACACAGGAAGAAGTAGAAGCAGCTGCAGTTGCTGCCCAAGCTCATGAATTTATTCGTAAAATGCCGAATGGCTACGAAACGGTTCTTGGTCAACGTGGTGTGAATCTATCCGGTGGTCAAAAGCAAAGAATTGCGATTGCCCGAGCATTACTATTAAAACCAACGATATTAATTTTGGATGATAGTACAAGTGCAGTGGATGTGAAGACAGAAGCCTCCATCCAACAAGCATTGAAAACAGATTGGAGTAACAGCACTTGTATCATTATTGCGCAACGTATTTCTTCTGTTGTCGATGCAGATTTTATTATTGTGCTAGAAGACGGGGAGATTGTTGCTCAAGGGAAACATGAGCAATTGCTTGCTTCAAGTTCAATATATCAGGAAATCTATCAATCACAGCAAAGGAAGGAGGAAGTAATCAATGGCTAATGAAAGAAGTGGAAAACCTGCAGATAATAATCCTCCAGTTTTCCAACGTGGACCAGGTAGACGAGTTCCAACTGGGCCAGTGGTAAAGCCGAAAAATACGAAAGAAACGTTAAAACGTCTATGGGGATACTTACGAAAGCAGAAAATAGGGTTAATCTCTGTTACACTCTTTACTGCGATTAGCTCTTTGTTAATGTTAGTTGGCCCATATTTGATTGGGAAATCTATCGATGAATATATTATCCCGCGTGATTATGATGGACTAGTAACGCTTTGTTTCGTATTACTTTCTGTCTATATTGGTAGCTCTATATTTTCTTGGTTGCAAATGCACATCATGGCAACCGTGTCTCAACATACAGTTCGTGATATGCGTAGTGACCTATTTGACAAGCTACAAAAGCTCCCTATTCCATTTTTTGATAAAACGACTCATGGTGAGTTGATGAGTAGAACAACGAATGATATGGATACTGTTTCTAATACACTGAATCAAAGTGCTGCCCAATTCATTAATAGTATTCTGACATTAGTAGGGGTCGTTATTTTCATGTTAGCAATGAATGTGTGGCTTACACTGGTTAGCATGATCATTATTCCGATAGTCATTTTGTTTACGAAAAACGTTGCCTCTTTCACAAGGAAATTTTTTAGTCGCCAGCAAAAAGAGCTCGGAGCACTGAATGGTTTTATTGAGGAGACAGTGTCTGGTCAAAAGGTAATTAAAGTGTACCGCAGAGAAGGGAAGGTAGTGGAGCAATTTCAGGAAAAAAACCGCGCACTTAGAGATGTGGCAAAAAAGGCGCAAATTTTTACAGGTGTGATGGGACCTTCCATGAACTTTATCAATAATTTAAGCTTTGCACTTATCGCGGCTATCGGTGGTTGGTTAGCTATACAGGGGAGTGTCGTAACCGTTGGTGTGGTAGTCGCATTTCTTAACTATTCTAAGCAGTTTAGTCGACCGATAAATGAGCTAGCTACTCAATTCAATTTACTTCAATCAGCGATTGCTGGTGCAGAGCGGATATTTGAAGTAATGGATGAAGTAGAAGAAGATATTGAACATAGTAAACTACCACCTCTTCCAGCGATAAAACATTCCATTGCTTTTGAACAAGTTGATTTTTCTTATAATGCAGCAGATGGAAAAGTATTAAAAAATGTTTCTTTTATTGCTGAAAAAGGACAAAACATTGCATTAGTCGGCCCTACCGGAGCAGGAAAAACAACCATTATTAACTTGTTAACAAGGTTTTACGATATTGAAAATGGTAGTATAATGATAGATGGTACAGATATAAAACTGTTTGATCGAAATAGCGTACGACGTCGTATTGGAATAGTTCTCCAAGATGCTTTCCTGTTTAGTGGATCTATTATGGAAAATATACGGTATGGTCGCTTAGATGCGACAGATGAAGAGGTAGTGGAAGCTGCTAAGATGGCAAATGCGGATAGTTTTATCCGAAAACTACCAAATGGCTATTTATCAGAACTAACAGCTGATGGTGGTAATTTAAGCCATGGACAGCGCCAGTTAATTACGATTGCTCGGGCGATACTAGCAGATCCAGATATATTAATTCTGGATGAAGCAACAAGTAGTATCGATACACGCACAGAGAGTCAAATTCAGGCTGCAATGAAAACGCTTATGAAGGGACGTACTAGCTTTGTTATTGCACACCGTCTTAGTACGATTCGTGAAGCCAATCAAATTCTCGTCATCAAAGATGGCGGTATTTTAGAACGTGGAAATCACGAGGAGCTAATGAAACAAAAAGGCTTCTATTACGAATTGCAAACAAATGCTATGTCCGCACAAGCTGCCATGTAGTAGGATGAAAATCTTATAACAGAAAGTGAGATTAAATAATATGAAACGCCTGCTCATAATGTTTTCAATCATGTTCGTGGTTATTGCTGGATGCTCTAACAATGAAGGTAATGAAAAGACCAATGTGGAAAAAAATGATAGTGTACTAGCTGGTTATACAGATGAAGAAATGGTTTATTTCTTTTTTGATGCTATCAAAAATGGGGAAGAAGAGACGATTTATGACAACGCATTTGAAGGACAGCAAGCTATTCTAGAATCAGCGATTGATCAACTAAAAATCCAGATGGAAAGTACAGATATATCGATTGAAGTAGAGAAAATTATTGGAAAAGTAACAGTAGAAAATTATTCTCTCATGCTGTTGATTAATAAGTTAATAGATAAAGACGGCAACACAATCAATTATATCACTGCACAAATTCCATTACTTGATGTCGATGGCCAGTATCAATATGCATGGGACATTAAGAAGCTTCCAGATGAAATAGCAAAACACGACGAGGAAGTACAGAAACAGGTACAAGATTTACTAGAAAAAGATGAAAAAGTACAAGAAACAATTAAGTGGATGAATGATCAAAACTTCGCTTTAAAAGATGCGTACAATGAACATATGGAGAAATATCAATAAGGAAAAGGAGTAGAGCACTTTAATGGGTTCTACTCCTTTTTGCTTATTACAAATATCCTGATGATTAGATACATATTAGTGCCAATGACCTAAGTGAGTCTATTATAGTATTTCAGAAAATTATACCACTTATAGGAGGTAGTTATGAAAAGGCATTTATTTTTAGTTTTATTATTATCTATCATTCTAGTAGCTTGTAGCGCAGATGACACAGAGCAGAATTCAGAGAAGGACGCACAGATTGAAAAGCAAGATGATATTGCTCAAGTTGAAGAGAAAGATAAAACGGAAGAAAATGTTGATAGCAAAGAGCTGGAGGAAGAATATAACCCGTTTTTTGCGATAGGTAATATCACATTAAATAAGCGTGACATTGTATTACATGAAGTTGAGAATGGTAAGGTTATACTTGTGGGTGAAAAGCTACAAAATGGAAGTGCCAAAATAGCAGTTAGATTTACCGGTAATTTACAGAGGGTATGGAAGAATACAGACTTGGCAAAGCGGTTTTCTTTGCCAAGTTAGCTGAGGCAGTAACCGCGGAAAGCGAGTGTACAGGAGCGAAAATCAACAACAGAATTTAACAGAGCTTTTATAGTAAAGAACAGCTCATGTTCAGCGCACTTAAAATTACAATTTTTTCACGTTTTTCTAAAACAGGCTGAAAAAAGACGACCTTAAAACTCACAAATGTGATTTTTAAGTCGTCTTTTTTTTCGTCCTCCTCAATTAATCTCAACACTTGCATCTTCTTTCGGGTTTGGTACGCGTACAAGAATGAAAATACCAATAATAAATAATACAACGAGACTAAATACACCGTAGGAGGAGTTTCCTGTAATTTGTGTAGTTATTCCCATTAAGACCGGCCCCATAACAGCAGCGAACTTCCCGATAATATTATAAAATCCGAAAAACTCATTTGATTTTTCTTTCGGAACCATTTGTGCATAATAAGATCTACTCAGTGACTGGATGCCTCCTTGTGAGGTCCCAACTAACATTGCTAAAATCCAGAAATCAAGCACGGATTTAATGAAAAAGGCATACACACAAACAATAATATAGATAATAATTCCGACGTAAAGCATTTTTTTCTCTGAGTATTTTTTAGCGAGTTTTCCAAACAAAATGGTGAATGGTGCTGCAATAATTTGTGTTAGAAATAAAATGATTAGCAGACTTTCAGATTTAATGCCCAAATCCGTCCCATAGGCAGTAGACATTTTAATAATTGTTCCAACTCCATCAATATAAAAGAAATAGGCAATTAAGAATAAGAATAATGTCCGGTATTTCCGAATGTCACTGAATGTTTGACTTAGACGTTTAAAGCTTTTTCCAATCGGATTCGGCTCACGTTCAATATAATATTTTTGGTAGACATTTTTTAACATGGGAATTGTGAACAGCCCCCACCAGACTGCAGTAATTACAAATGATATTTTACTAGCGATTGCATCCGAAAAAGGAAGCATCTCTTTTTGTGCTAAAAGAATAAGTGCGATACTAACGACAAAAGGAATTGTACCCCCTATATATCCAAAGCCAAAACCTCGTGCAGATACTTCATTCATACGTTCTTCAGAGGAGACGTCTACGAGAAAAGCATCGTAAAAGACATTCGCCCCAGAAAAGCCAATCGCAGTTATCGTATAGCAAGCTAATAATAGTATCCATTGATCACTAGGGATAAAAGCGAGTGCAGCAGTAGAGAGAGTACCGAGAATAAAGAAGAAGCTAAAGAATTTTTTCTTTAATCCGCGATAATCGGCAATTGTCCCTAATATAGGTGATAGCAATGCTAAGATAAATGTAGCGAATCCAATCGTATAGCCGAGATAAGCTGTTGAATCATCGTTACTTACTCCTGCGCTAGCTGCTACGGATTTATAGAAAATAGGGAAAACTGCAGCGGAAATAATGAGCGCATAGGCTGAATTGGCAACATCGTAAAGTACCCAACTTCTTTCTTCCTTCGAATACTTTTTCATCTTCGTATCTCTCCTAGTCTGCAAATTTACTTTATTGTACTAGAAAACAAGAATGATTTGTTAGGAAAATTAAAAATTAACGAACAATTTACAATACTAAAAGCTCCTCTACTACATTTCCGTCGGTCTCTCCTAAATTTAGTCCAAGAAGCTTGGCGAATGTTGGCCCCTCATCCACTAAATGCATAGAAGAAACAACCTTGCCTTTTGAAATTCCTCTTCCAGCTGCCATCAATACTGTTGTATAGTTTTCTTTTTCCGGGGAGTAACCATGAGTTGCGACTGTATAGCGCCCTTCTTTTACATCTTTTGCAGTAACTTGATCAATAAAGTCACCGTGCAATCTTTCATGAAAATAGAATCCATGTCGAGCTTCTAACATAAAAGCACAGGTTGGATCTGCTCCTTTTTTACCAGCTTCCTCGCCAGAAATGAATTTCTCAATGCCATTGTTCTCATCTTGTACTAGATTATGTAAAAGTTTCTCCACTAATGCCTTCGTTTCCTCGTCATTTCTGTCTTTTAAATATATATATGATGAACCATCACAACTTTTGCAGTAGGCCTTCCAGTCTGTAACTTTTTCTTTCGCATTTACGTTTATTAATCCATGCTCACGTAGTAATACATTCAGTTTTATTGCTTTGCCTTCGTCCAATGCACTATGGTCACCAAGAGCAATAATCGTGGATTGTTCATAAATACCACTTTCTTTGAGTGCTGTCACAATACGACCAAGACGATCATCATGGCGTTTTAGGGCAGCCATAGCTTCCTCTGAGGAAAATCCATGATAATGGCGTTGCGAATCAAGGTCCACAAAGTGTATTAACATTAAATTAGGCTTTTTTGTTTTGATTGTGTGAACAGTGGATTCTAGCACAAAGTTGTCCAGCTCTGGTTGACTGTAGCCGTTGCGTAGATGGCCAAACAGGCGATTCATTTCGATTTGATAAAAGACACTTCCGTTATTTAAGGACACTGGGATTTGATGATGCCAAGGTCGATTTGCAAAAATTTCGGGCATGTTGTAATCAATCTTTGCCTTTGCTGTTACTGGCCACAGTAAGGCTGCTGTCGTCATCCCAGCTTTTTTTGCTTCGTCATATAAAGTGGTTCCCTTTACATGGCGGCGGTGCCAATACCAATCTGGTGAAGGCTTGCCGGGCTGGATGAATGTGTTGCTCGTAATTCCGTGACGTTTTGGGAAGTTTCCAGTAACAATCGTTGCGTGGCATGGGTATGTGACAGAAGGGTAAATGGTTTCAACATGCTTACAATGAGATCCGTTTTTTAGAAGTTCTTGAAAATTAGGGAGTTTCTCGATGATAGGAAAATCCAACGTGGAAAGACAATCAAATGAAATGACAATTAAATGTTCAGTAAGACGATTCATAGTAACCTCCAATAATAAGATATCATTAATCCTATTATAAAGGGTCAGTCCCCACAATTACGAATATTTTCAAATTGTGGTTACTGACCCTTTTCATTTACATATCATGATGGCTCTTACTCTTTTGACGTGTATGGTTTTTATTCTTCACTTTATGGGAGCCACTTAGTGGTTCTGGTTGGCTCGTGCCCGTTTGATTGTTTTTTTGTTTTTGTTGGTTTTTGCCCATTCGTATTACTCCTCCGTAAATGCTAATTATTGTAGTGCATTTATATCGTTACACACAAAATGATATATATGCATATGTTCTTCACATTGGAGGATATGAAAGGAGCACTATTCCATCATTTCTCCAATGATGTCATACGATTTTAAACGATCCTCTTGATAAAAGATTTGTGAATTGATAATGAGTTCATCAGCCTCTGTTTCCTTTATAAACGCAGACAGCTTTTGCTTAACTGTTTCTAGAGTTCCGACGATGGTGGAACGGGAATTCAGAGACTTCTCAATATGTGCTCGTTCAATTGGAGACATTATTTCTTCTATATTTTCAACAGGTGGTTGTAATGGTGTTGGTGTATTTCGAATTAAGCTAAGGAACTGCTGTTGTTGAGATGTTGCTAGCCACTGTGCTCGTTCTTCTGTTTCTGCTGCAATTACATTAATACCAAGCATGACGTATGGTTTCTCTAAATCATTGGATGGTTTGAAGTTATCACGATACAAGTTGATCGCTGGCATTGTATACTCCGCAGAAAAATGACTTGCAAACGAGAACGGAAGCCCTTTTTGAGCAGCAAGTTGTGCACTAAAGCCGCTTGAACCTAACAACCAAATAGGGATATTTAATCCTTCACCAGGATATGCATGGACCTGTGCAGTACCTTCGAAGTATGCTTCCAATTCTTCGACTTGTTGTGGAAACTCCTCAGCTCCACGATTCAATGTTCTTCGTAAGGCATATGCGGTCGCATGGTCACTACCTGGTGCTCGTCCCAACCCAAGATCAATTCTGCCAGGGTATAACGACTCAAGTGTCCCAAATTGTTCTGCGATCACTAATGTTGCATGGTTCGGTAACATAATTCCGCCTGCGCCAACTCGGATATGTTTTGTCTGGCCCGCAATATGGCCAATTAGCACTGATGTTGCAGAACTTGCAATGCCTGGCATATTATGATGTTCTGCTAACCAATAGCGGTTGAATCCTAATTTTTCTACATGTTGTGCTAATTGAGCACTATTTTTGAATGACTCCTCAGCCGTACTACCCTCATTTATAGGTGCAAGGTCAAGGACAGATAATGGTATCCCCTTAAAATACTTTCTTTGATTTGAGCTCATAAAAAAATCACCCCTTCATCTATCTACTTATGAATGATAATACGTTTTATCTTTGTAACTTTCCAATAAATAGTCTATAAAATAACTTTCTTAGGAAAAGATATAAAAAATTACTTTGATATTAATATTTATTTGAATCAATTTCATAAATTAAACCCTTAGAGCCCCAAGGTTTTTGAGACGTAAAAAAAGGAGTACCTCCCCAAAATG
>VEFU01000379.1 GCA_007679095.1 Paenibacillus bovis | reverse complement strand
AAATACAACTTGCTTTCCCTTACACATTCCCCATTACTCGAATATCACGAACACGCCGCAACATATTTCCCACCACATCATCCATTTACAATCCCTCTTCCTCAACACTTAAATAACTTCCAAATACACCCTCCAAATCTAACACCACAACCATATCACCTACTATTAAATCCTTACCAACTTCCTCCTCCTTCTTTACCTATCTTTCAACCTCATATTCAACAAACAATCTTCCAACTTCTTCCTTTCTCCAAC
>VEFU01000378.1 GCA_007679095.1 Paenibacillus bovis | reverse complement strand
ATTTCTCACCCCTTAATTGCCCAGCTCCACTATGATCGATTACGTTAAACTGTTTGCGATTATTCCCACTTCCCCCAATACAATCAATCGACCCAATTCCAAACCCATCATAACCACAACCATTAAATCCTGCAACATCATCTTCACCAATAATACCCTCTGCTACAATTCAATTCTAACTCTCCTCTAAACTCACACTAATTCTACGCATTCCTCTACAATCCTCTAAAACTCTCTTAATACCTTCCCAAACTTC
>VEFU01000377.1 GCA_007679095.1 Paenibacillus bovis | reverse complement strand
CGAGAATATAAGTGTAGTATCTTTTGTAATTTTTTTCAACTGGTAGAGTATGGTATGAATTGATGAAGTATGGATTTAAGTTTTGAATTTGGTTAGAAGGGTTGTTTTTTTGAGGAATAGGTGGAAAGAAATTAGTTAATAAATTTGGGGATTGATGTTGTAATAGGGGTTGTAGGAGTTGAGATTGGTGATTAAAGGGGTGATGTTGTAATAAATTGATTAAAGTGGGTGGAGAAGGTGGCTTTGGATGTGTTGG
>VEFU01000376.1 GCA_007679095.1 Paenibacillus bovis | reverse complement strand
GGTACAATTTGTGTGCAAAAAAATACAGGGATAGATGGAATTCTTTTATACTTGAATTGTGGAGAAAGAAGTAAAGAAATGGAGATGGGTGTATATGAATTTTAAGATTTGTATTGGAGGATTAAAAGATGTGGTGGTAAAAAAGGTAGAAGAAGTAGGAGAATGTATTGATGTTTATGTAGAGATGGAGGGTAAAGGGGAGTGTTGTGGAAAGTGTGGGAGTGAAAGGAATGGAATTGATGATTATGGGATTGAA
>VEFU01000375.1 GCA_007679095.1 Paenibacillus bovis | reverse complement strand
GATGGAGCAAGAGGTTGTATGGGATGTTGTGCTTTGGTGGGGGGATGTGCTATTTGAATGTCAATCTTTGGACCATATTTATGTAGTTGATGGAGAATTGGGTTAAATGGGGGGATTTGTTGATGTGTGGATAAGGGAAGATGAAAATGAGTGATTGGTGGATGTGGTTGGAGATGGGTGATTTGAAGAATTATTAAACGTGTATGTCGAACAGGTGTTGAAAGATAGTGGAGAAAATGGGAATGATTGGGGATGGG
>VEFU01000374.1 GCA_007679095.1 Paenibacillus bovis | reverse complement strand
GAAACAAGTAAAAATCTGAGAAAGGGAAGTTGAAAAGGTGTATGAAGGATATGGGTTAGTTGTTAGGTGAGGGATGAAAGATAATATGAAAAGTAGCGTTGAGGAAGTGGTGGAAGAAAAGGGTGGTGTGATGTTATGGATTGATGGAGTTGAGGGTGAAAAAGGGAATGAAAGATTGTATGTGATAGGAGAGGTGTTAAGTGGTAGGATTTTAGCGGGAGAGAATTTAAAAAGTAGTGCGTGAGAAGAATTGATTA
>VEFU01000373.1 GCA_007679095.1 Paenibacillus bovis | reverse complement strand
ACCACCAGCTCATATTCCATATCCTTCTACTTTTAGCTCTTTCTATTTTCCTTCTCTATCTCCTTATCCCACTCCAATTCAATCATTTCCCACATCCAATAATCCTTATCTCACTCATACCAATCACCATTCTTCCACTTATTCTCCGATTATTTTTCACCCACCTTCAACTAACCCTAATCTCTCGAATCCCGATCATCATGCTTATTGCGATTCTGTTAAATAATGCAATATTGTTAGTACATCCAACGAATCAA
>VEFU01000372.1 GCA_007679095.1 Paenibacillus bovis | reverse complement strand
ATTTTATAATTTCCAAACCTCATACAAGACCTCCTTTTTAAATCACAATAACATAATTGCTTTATTCCAATTGCTTTATTGACGTTGAGCCTCGGAACCCTTAACAATCCCAAAACTTGTCGAATGGTCGGCTTAATAGCTCACGCTATGCCGACATTCGTCTGCAAGTTTAGTTAAGGGTTCTTCTCAACATCAATAAATTTTCTCGGCATAAATGCGTCGTCTATTTTTTATTATCTTCATGATAATCATATTTT
>VEFU01000371.1 GCA_007679095.1 Paenibacillus bovis | reverse complement strand
ATTTCTTTTGCTGTTTCGGGTACGAATTTTAGTTTCGCCGATTGTTGTTCTTGGGTTAGGATGTTTCGATGGTGTGTGGATGGAAAGCCAGATTGTGGGGTGATGGATAGTTGTTGTAGTGGAAGATATTGTGATGGTTGTTGTAGTGGTGGTTTGATGGTTTGTTTGTTTTGTAATTTAGGAGTTTTAGAAGTGACTAATGGTAAAAGTAGTGTTGGAGGAGGTTTTGGAATATATTTGAGAGGTTCAAATGATCCT
>VEFU01000370.1 GCA_007679095.1 Paenibacillus bovis | reverse complement strand
AGCTCTTTTTCTCCCATTTCATTTTATACTTTGCTTTGAATCCTTAAACTACACTTCTGTACCAACTTCTACTCTCCTACTAACCCTTCACCCACTCTTTCCCTTTCTTCCTACATATTTTTCGTTGAAACAGAACTACTCCTTTAACGCAATATTCTCTGCACTCATTCCAATTTTCCCAACCTTCCTTATTACTTCGCCACACTTTCAAATAACTCCAACACCACTCTTTCGTCACATCTTAGCTTTAATTCCTTG
>VEFU01000036.1 GCA_007679095.1 Paenibacillus bovis | reverse complement strand
AAATCTATTTGAATACGAAGGTGATCATCTACCTTGAGAGGTTGAAAAGTCATTTACACAAAAATATTGACAGTACCTATTGCTATTGGAGGGGTAAGTTTGATAATTAAATCTTCAACGACACTTCGAAATAATTATAATGAGATTTCTAATTTAGTTAGAGAGAAGGCTGAACCAATTTATATTACTAAAAATGGGGAAGGCGATCTTGTTGTAATGAGTATTGAGGCATTTGAAAAACGGGAAGGCCTTCTTGATTTGAAAGAAAAGTTACTAATCGCTGAAGAACAACGTATACTTGGCGAAGAAACAATCACACTTGCACATGCAAAAAAGAAAATAAAGGATAAGATTGATGGGAAGTTACAAGGTTGAACTTTTAGCAGAGGCAAATAGAGATTTAGATGGTATATTTGATTACATTTTGCTTGATAACCCAGATGCTGCTTATCATATGCTCGATAAAATTTTTTCCAGCCTTGAACAATTACAAGATTATCCTAATTTAGGTGTTAAATTAACTGATAAGTTAATAAGACATTATGATTTTCGGATGTTAATTATGGACCCGTACGTAGCATTTTATCGGGTTTTGGAAAACAAAGTATATGTGTACCGCGTTTTACATGGTGCACAAGATTATTTGTCTGTTTTGAACCAAAAATGATGATGTTGTTAAATGATAAAAGAGCACCTTGCATGAGAGCACTTGTCCACAATGGAAAGAGCTTTTATTATATGTATTTTGGTAGTTGCGATTTAAATAGAACCCGTTTTCTTCCAAAATTCAGAAGTTGAGCATTATTCATTCTATTTAGTCGAATCTTTGTTAAGATGGCTATTAAAGCTAGCATTCCACCATTTAGGAATGAAAGAATGAATACTAAGGAGGATTTTGGAAATGACTTCAGAAAAATATCAAAAAGGAATTGAAAAGATAAAGGAACTAACGTCTTCAGGAGATGATAATCCAACAGGCTTTATGGATATTGGCGAAGGATTTAAAGATATTGCCCCTGATTTAAGCAGGTACGTAGTTGAATTTGCCTTTGGAGATATTTATTCCCGCCCAGGATTGGATAACAAACAAAAAGTACTTACAACGATTACATCCCTTGTTACCCAAGGAAAGCCACAAATTGGAATGCATATTAAAACTGGCCTAAGCGTGGGTTTAACACCAGAAGAGATTGTAGGATGCATTATCCACCTCATCCCATATGTAGGATTCCCAAGTGTTCTTAATGCTTTAAAGGTAACTCAGGAAGTGTTTAATGAACTAGGTGTAAAAGTTGAACCATCTGATAGTGAATAGATGGGCAAGTAATGACTGTTCCATACTATGGCTCCCATCATCAGTTGCTGATTGGAGCCATTCGCTTTCATCGTTTCTATTTAGATGCAAATCTATGTGAAGAGGTCACGCGGCGCCGTCCATCGTTCCCTCCAAGTGCCAAATCTTCCTGAAGAGGTCACGCGTCGGATTCCACGGTTCCCTCCAAGTGCCGAATCTTCTTGAAGAGGTCACGCAAGAATCCTCTGTCTCTACCTTAAAACCACTTATTGCTAATCTACTAGTCGGTTATATGGAAAGATGTGAACGAAGAATTGACGACTTAACTAGGACTGTTCATATGTGAAGAGAAACATAAAAAATGCCCTTTCAACAAAAGGCATTGGTAATTTTCATTCTTGAATTTGTATGTTAGGACATCGTTTTTTTAGTTCGCTAATAAATTCTTTTCTATTACTTGGTGAAGTTTTCATGCTCCCCATAAATGTTGTTTTATTGAAAATTTCAATTGCATCTCTCGATGACAATATTCTATGCCCTGTAAAAATTTTGGTTGTAGGTGATACCTTTGTTATATTTTCGTATGGAATCCGACTTCTAAACGGACCACCTTTAATAAATAAATAATCTTGATAAAAAACATACCTCACTGAAAAAGCAACCCATAAAATAAAACTTATCACAATAAGGAATATGGAAGTCAGTATGATTACTACTTGTACTAGAACCCCAGCCGCCTCATTTCGAATTTCCTCCATGAAAAATGGAAAAAATGACCCCAAACCAATAACTATTATCACTATCAACATAAAATTAACAAAAAACGCATCTACTTTTGCACGAAAAACCATTGAATCATCACCCTACATTCAAATGTCAATATAAGTTATGTAGGTTTCAATTAGTTTTCAAAGATCCAAGGTTTAAGGTGATACAAAATGACAAAGTAAAAAACTGCCTTTCTACTATGTAACCAAATACCATTCGTACCAAAGCGAATTGGCAGAACAATATATCGCAGAAAATAATACAAAGTTGGTAGCGAATCATCTTGAGATGTTTAAATAGGTGGTACAATGAAAAGTATTACATATTCTTCTTCAACTAACGGGGCAGTTTAATTGAGGAGTTAAACCATCATTCTTAATACATACATACATAGTAGAAGCATTTTACGTAATTATCCGAGAATTTCCTCACCTGAATATTCATCCATGTAAGGTTGACATATCGCATCAAAAGCTAAGAGCCACTAAAACGGTTCTTAGCCTTTTTTTCTATTTAGGAAAGCCAAGACACCCCCAGCTATAGTTGCACCTAAAGATGATTCAGGGAGTTTTTTGATTACTTTCACAAAAACATCTACACTATACTCTTCTTCATAATATGTTCCAGGGTAGTGTACAATATCAATTACCTCACACAATGTTGAACCTACCTGAACTTTTTCACCAATTCGCACATATAGATTGTTTAAATCATCACTTCCTATCTCTTCTTTAATTTCGTCCAATGTACCTTCAATATATTTAATATACATTTTAAAGCCCCTTTCTCTATGTATAGACTATACAATATTACTGTTAGCAGGAAAACTAAAAGTATGATAATTAAGGTTACCGACCTTCCAAAAACTAAAGGGTGCTTGAGTGAGACAAGGTGTTGTTTCGGCAACATCTTTTTTTTATTGAAGTAACGGGGCAGGTTAGTGGAAGAAGGAAAAAGAAGTATTTACCTTTTACCACTATTGATTTTATTTTCTGTCTAATATATAATCATAAATTTAACTTACTTTATATAAAATTCTATGAAGAGAAAGAGTACGTTATTGTTTCTGTTCCAAAGAGAGCTGGTGTTTTGCTGAGAACCAGTGTTCAGATAATAACTGAAAATCATCTCTGAGAAGTAAAGCCGAATGTTTAGTAAGCTTTATCGGTTTCCTCCGTTACAAGGGACAACGTATGATTGTACGTTTGTAAAGGGTAATAAAATGTTTTCAAACATCTTATTAAACAAGAGTGGTACCGCGAGTTTCAATCTCGTCTCTTACTGAGACGGGATTTTTTGTTTTTTAGCAACAAAAATCTAAGAAAAGCAGGTGAAGTCGTAATGAAGACGCTACTATTTGTAACAGATTTATATTATGAAGCAAAAGGAAGAAACTATTATGAAGAGGATTTATTTCTAACTTCAAAACTTAGAGAAGCCTTTAATTTAGTCATCTGTCATCCTGAAGATATTGAAGCATTTGAAGATAATGCTGATTTAATTGTTTTCCGAAATGCAGGTCCAGTCGCAAATTTTAAAGACAAATATGAAGCATTCCGCAGCCGGATTGTTTCTAAACATTTAAACACATATAATTCGTTTGATGGGAAGGCTGATATGAACGGAAAAGAATATTTAATTGAACTAACAAATGCTCATTTTCCTGTTATTCCAACCATTGATACCCTTGATTCCCTAAATAAACTTCCTAGTGTAGACACGTATATCGTAAAGCCGAAAGATGGAGCAGACTCTATCGGGATGGAATTTGTTACAAAAGATGAATTGAGTGAAAAAGTTAATTCAGAATTGAAAAATACATTGGTACAACCATTTATCAATTTTGAATATGAAGTCTCATTTTATTTTATCGACAAAGAATTTCAGTATGCTCTTTATGCACCAGATAAAGATAAAAGATGGGAATTGAAAGAGTATGTACCTACGGAAGAAGATCTAGCTTTTGCTAAACGATTTATTGAATGGAACAATCTTGATTGGGGAATTCAACGAGTTGATGCTTGTCGGAATGAGCAAGGGGAGCTTTTATTAGTCGAATTGGAAGATTTAAATCCCTACCTTTCCCTATTAGAATTATCTGCTGAAACACGTCAGAATTTTGTAGAAACAATGGAAAAATCATTACAAAAAGCTCTCCAAGCCTAATCATAATCAAATAGTTTAATAATCTATCGGTGCGTTAGTTCAACAATATTCAACTCTGGTCTTGTTATATATGAGGTTATTTGTAATACAAAAAAGGATAGGTAAAGCAGATGTAAGTACTGCTCTCCTATCCTTCTAATTTTTCTATAATTTGTTGGAGTGCTTACTCAAATCAATTAAATATATATTTATCCAAAAAGTCATTGCGAAACTTCCCATGTGGATCATACTTCGTAACCAGTTGTTGAAAGTCAGGTAACTGTTCATATAGTGATTGTATTTTTTTAGGGGAGGTTGTAAATAGTTTTCCCCAGTGTGGTTTTGCTTGGAAAGGTTCTAGTTGTGCTTCTATAAGTGGGAGCACGTGCTGGACTGCTTCCCAATTGTCATGCCAAGTAAAATGGAACGCCACGGAGTCTTGCTTGTAAGATGGGCTCATCCATAGCTCGTCCTTGGCAATGGTTCGTACTTCGGATATGAACAAATGTGGTGCGATTTGGTCACGGATTTCACTTATAGCACAAAGAGCATCATAGGCATGTTTGCGTGCCAAAATATATTCACTTTGCAGTTCTTGGCCCGCACTTGGTGTAAAATCCA
Source organism: Paenibacillus bovis (assembly GCA_007679095.1). Classification (GTDB taxonomy): domain Bacteria; phylum Bacillota; class Bacilli; order Bacillales; family Bacillaceae_C; genus Lederbergia; species Lederbergia graminis. The sequence goes on along the minus strand of VEFU01000036.1, from coordinate 41,476 downwards.
TTCGGAAGTGTGGCAGACGATCTAGCCAATTTCCTGAAACCCCTAATTGGGCAGTACAGTTCTCTGCTCCAACCCCTGGTACAGGATGAACGTTTTCTTTCGCTGCTTTTGCTCCAAAAAAGTCCTCTTCCAATTTAAAAGTCTGATCATCTGTCAGTTTGTTTTTTAGCCATACCTGATTAAACGTTTTATCCTGCCAATCTGTAAACAGACTCACACTATAGGCGCTGGAAAATATCTTGTCAAAATTGTTTTCTAATTGTGCTAAGGGTAGATTCTCGTAAACATCTTGTCTCATTTGAAAGCTTGGTAGAATATCTAGCGTTAAGGTTGCGACAACTCCGACCGCCCCTAGTCCAACTACCGCTCCGTGTAATTCGTCTTCTGATTGATCTTTTGAAAAAGTTACGATATTCCCATCCGCTGTAACTACTTCCATTGCCCGTACAGTTGCAGCTAAGTTTTGATTGTGATTTCCAGAGCCGTGTGTTGCGGTTGCACAGGCTCCAGCAACTGAAATATGCGGTAGAGAAGCAAGGTTATGTAAGGCATAGCCATGTTTCTGAAGCTCGTGACAAAGGTCTCCATATTTAATTCCACCTTGAACGGTAACGGTTGCATTTTCATGATCAATCGATAACACCTTGTTCATCTTTTGCAAGCTAACGATATTTTCATTCGAATCTGCGATACTATTAAATGAATGGCGCGATCCTATGACACGTAGCTTCGTTAATTGTGAGACTAATTGTTGAAGCTCTTCCATCGATTCAGGTTCATGCCAATTCGTCGTACTATACTGAAAATTACCTGCCCAATTTCTCTTCATCTCCACGAATCCTTCTCCTTTATAACGGTTTCATTTACTTAACTATACGCCTAAGAAGACAGAATTTTCAAGGTGCCAGGCACCCGAACTTTTCAAAATAGTTTCGGTGCCTGGCACCGCTTGGTGGATGGTTTGCGTTCATCGTGGCAATATTATCATGTAACCAAAAGGCTATGTTAAAGTTCATTGTTGTTAACAACTTAGTTGATTGTAGCGGATGTACACGAGACTCCAGCGGGAACAGCACGAGCCGAAGATCCACTTGGCAAAGTGGTTTTCTTTGCCAAGTTAGCTGAGGCCGTGCCCGCGGAAAGCGAGTGTACAGGAGCGAAAATCAAAAACAGAGTTTAACAGAGCTAACCAAAAAATGGATTAGGTAACCAAACCCATAGCGTTTGAAACCTTTACTCTAGTTAAATCGTATAGATTATGAGGCGAGGAGGATGGAAAAATGAAAAAGTTATCTGTAATTATAGTCGCCATGCTGGCATTTATGATATTTCCAATCATGTCCCTAGCTGTTGAGTACGATATTGAAAAGACAGATATCCATGCATATTTACAGTCTGATGGTAATATCCAAGTAGAGGAAACACATACGTATGCCTTTGACGGGGATTTCAATGGGATTACCCGCACATTAATTGCGAAAAAAGGCACAGAAATTCAGGATATGAAAGCTACAGAAAACGGCAAGGCATTGAATGTGGAACAAGAGGACAATTTATACAAAGTCCATCGCAAAGGTACCGATGAAACGGTCACAATCCAATTGACATATACCATTATAAACGGCGTTGAGGTATACGCAGACATGGCTCAATTTTACTGGCCATTTTTTGATCAAAGTAATGAATCCGATTATAATGACCTCAATATTTACATTCACCCACCAAAACCGACGAGGGATGTTGAATTCATTGGCTACGACAGTGCCTGGGATACGGGGAAGGTGGACAAAGACGGTGTTGTCCATTTTGCCATGGGTCATGTATCTTCAGGTGAAAAAGGTGATGTACGGGTAGCTTATGATTCATCGCTATTTACTGGAGCTTCATCTGCGGGAGATAAGTCCATTAGGCAAGATATTTTATCGGATATAGAAAAGAAAGAAGCTGAAATTGCAGCATTTAACAAGCGCAAAGAACTCTTTCATCGTATTGCACCTTTTGTTATCGTTGGATTTGCACTTTATTTGCTTATCCTGATGATGAGGCGTAGTCAATATAAACGTCAAATTAAATCGGAGCTGGAGCGTCAGTTTGTGGATAGTTTTTTCGTGCCAAAAACAGGATTGAGTATGCCTGCCACGATCCAGTACATGAACAACGGTGTACTGGACACACATGCTTTGACGGCAGCACTGCTTGATCTAGTGCGTAATGGCTATGTGAAAGAAAATGATCAGGAGACATTTGTCGTCGTCAACAGGCAGACGGACCATGAGCATGAACAAATACTGCTTACTTGGTTATTCGACATTATTGGTAAAAATGGAACTTTCCGTCTGACAGATCTTGAAACATACACGAAAAATAAAAACAATCATGAAAGTTATCAGAAATATTTCGCGAACTGGAAGAAAAGTGTCAAACGGGAAGTAGACGCAAAAGAGTTTTATGAAAAACGAGATAACACACGAATGACAGTCGGGCTTTCGAGTCTTATTCTGTTTCCTTTCATCATCCTATTTGGGATACATGAATTGTATGGCTGGATGTTTGCCGCAATTGTATTGGCAGTTTACGTGATTGTCTTTGCAATCATTGATAAACGTAAAACGGTGGAGGGTGCTAATATTAAAGCACAATGGGAAAGATTCGAGGTAAAGTTTGCAGATTTAGTACCAACAGAGTGGAATGAATGGCTTGACGATGATCAGAAACGAGCCTTTATTTATGGGCTTGGCCGAAACAACCATACGATTCAAAAGAAAAGCAAGATCCTTATGGAACATGTGCCACAGTATAATCAACTGAACCATAATTCAGGAACGAACATGCTTTTGTTCCTAATGATTGCATCATCAGCACATACTCATTTTGATAAGGCGGAAGCAGCTACGATGCCCAACATCTCAACTGGAAGCGGTGGAACACCTGGTGCGGGCGGCGGCGTTGGTGGTGGAGGTGGCGGTTCCGGAGCATTCTGATAAAATGATAAAATGCATGCACCCGGTTTTTGCCCCTTTCTGATTAGGTGCTAAATAAACAATAAACCAAGCTGGACATACGGTTATAGTGTGGAGGGCTTGAAAAAGATAATCTCTATATAAAGACTAATTGGACTTCCGATTAGTCTTTCTTTGTGTGTAATTGTTTAGGTGCCTGGCACCCGAACTTTATTGTTTAGGTGCCTGGCACCAGCGCAATTTCGGTGCAATTGAAAAGATTCCCAATTGTTCGGGTGCCAGGCACCAGATGCAACTTTGTGCTATAATTCTATTACTAAATATAGAAGTACTTTAATAGATTTTTGAGATGCCATTGAACGAGGATATGGTGTTGGTAGGGCAGGTGACAGCATGGTGAATATACAGAAGACGACATATCGTTGTCCGATTACGGTGACCAATACAGCGAAGGATAAAATACGGGAGCTCGGGTTGGAGGAGCAATCGTTTTTTTTATTGGAAAAATCCTTTCACGTTTATATAGAGAAGTACCCACAGTCAGCGGATCGCATTGTTTCGGTTGCTTTGTTTCTAGATAATGTCGCGAACGTAAATCTAGCAAACAAGATGAATGGGCAAGTGATGGTGCTGCATTGTGTCGTGAAGCAGGAGCGATTTGTCGTGACGAATGTGACGACGCGTCCGGCTCATATTCCAGTGCAATCGAATTGGCGTCTTCCAGTACATCTCACGTTTGATCATAAAACTCTTCGGAATGAACCGATTTCCGTTGAGTTGCTGAACTTAATTAACAGAATGCCAGTTGCAAAGGAATTTTCCACCTATGTGAAAAAACGAATTGCGAGTTGGGAAGGGTACTTGAAAATCCAGGAGCGGGCTGCCGATATTCCCGATATGATTTCACGCTATTCGAGGCTTATTTTCAATGATGATTTTAGCCGTGTAACGATGACGGGTTGCCAGCTAAAAGATCAGGAATGGAAGTCGCTCAAGGACTTGAGTGTGAAGCTAAAAGGAATGGACCAAGAAATCGGCAAGGTGCTGAAAGCGAATCGTTCTGCTGCAACGGTGGAAGTGGAATTGTCGAAGCATATGGAACAACGTGCGCGTGAGCAACGACTGGAGACACAGTCTAAGGAAGTTATTTTTAGTAATTTCGCGACATTAAGCCAGGTAAAAAGGCTACGCCAAGGCTTCAAGCAATTGGAAAATGGACTAGCTGCCAATCCGGAATTAGAGCGACTTTTATTTGAAAACAAACCACCTGTAAAAGAAGTAAAAAGAAAAGAAAATCTGCAATTTCACAATCGCTTAAATGAGTTCCAACAAGAAGCGGTCATCGGTGCAGTATCTGCGGAAGATTTATATGTTATTCAAGGGCCACCAGGAACGGGGAAAACGACGGTTATCTCGGAAATCTGCCTACAAAATGCTAGAGCTGGGCTGCGTACGTTGGTTGCTTCTCAGTCCAATTTAGCCGTTGACAATGCGCTTGGTAGATTACTAGCGAATAAGGACATTCGCATTCTTCGAGTTGGGCGCACGGAAAGTATTGAAGAAGAAGGTAAGAAGTTCATTGAGGAAAATGTCGGCCAATATTGGAAGGACCACACGTTGCAGGAAGTTTCCACTCAATATGAAACTCGTAAACGTCGTGAACAAGAAATAGAAGATGAATGGGCGGCGAATGAGCAGGAGCAAGCGCAAATCGATGAGGAACTGCCACGTGTTGAAACACAGCTAGCAGCGAAAAAAGAGGCAGAACAACAGATGACGGAAATCCAAGCAAGCATTGATCAACTTAAAATGGATCTCGAGACTGCCGAAAAGGAACACGAAGAAGCACGGACACAAGTACAAGATATCCGCCAATCACTTCAATTATTAGAAGATACGATTGAAAAGGATCGTGCATTTCTCGCTAGTAAGCCTGATAAACTCGAAATCCAACAACAATCTGAAGCCTTTCATCAGGAAATAACTCGTCTGCAAAATAGCATTGCTTTTCAGGAACTGGTAGATGAAATCAATGAAAAAAAGAAAACTATCGAACAGATGACGGCAGATGTTGAAAACTGGATGGGGATTGTGGAAGAGACGGATGCTGTCATTGCAAGAATTTCAGACGCCAGCAAAGTTGATAGCTTAAAGTGGATCATCCTCGAACGCAATATAAAGCGGTCGCCAAGGGTTCTGCAATTAATCGCAGAACTAGATGGACTTCGCGAAAAGAATAGCCAATTAAGTAAGTTAAAAACGTATAATGATACATTAAATCGTGCCATTGCTTATGTAGAACAGCTATTGGAGAAAGGGAATGTATCCATCGCCCAGATCCAGCAAAGCATGTCTCAAATGAATCCTGCTACAACGAACTCTGCAGAAATTGATCAGTTTTTAGAGAATATGAGAAATGAATTAAGGAACGGTCCAGTTTATCCTAAAAGATTGGTCCAATTTCTCGGAGGTTTATATGCTAGGAGACGGTATGTGTGGGATAGAGCACAGCGGTCGAAGCCAGATAATACGGCGATCCAAAAGGCACAACAGGCATTCCGCTTTTTGAAGCAGGAACTAATTGTGCAATTTCAGCCTGTGCAAAACGATAATAAAATGACGCTGCAACATGTGCAACGTGAAAAAGATGAGCTGACGACCAAGCTCACTACTCTACAACTTAAACAAAAGGATATGCAGGATTCAGTAGAACTCATTCCAAACGCAAAAGCATTACTACAAGATACGAAAGCCAAACTGGACGACTTAGAGAAAAAACAGGCAGAGTATGAGCAAGCAAAAGTTCGACTTGATGCGAATGAACAAAAATGTAAGGTTGACGAACTGCAGCTAGAGGAAATAGAGAAGCAACAAGCTCAACAGGAATCCCGTCTGGAGCAATTACACGGCCTCCTAAAAGAAGAGGAAGAAAAGCTAACACCTTTACAAGAAATCATCCAAACAGAACCGGAACGAGAGCACGAACAGCTTTTACGGAAAATGGCGAGTGTTTCTTTTACACGAGAATCCTTAAAAGACGAAAAGCAGAAGCTCCCTACATTTCAATCCATACAGGGTAAGTGGCTTTCTTTACTGCAAGAAGCAAGTGACCATGACTTGAATGAAATTCGTAAGCTTTATGTAAAACACGCGAATGTCATTGGGACAACTTGTGTTGCTTCCGCACGTAAAGATTTTATCGATAGCTATCCTGAATTTGATGTAGTCATCATAGACGAAGTTTCGAAGGCGACGCCGCCAGAGTTACTGTTGCCAATGCTAAAAGGGAAGAAGATTATTTTAGTTGGCGATCATCACCAGCTGCCACCGCTGTTAGGTGATGATACATTGGAGGAAACACTACAAGAATTGGCGGATGACAATGAGGATTTTGAAGGAAAAGCAGAATTAAAGCAGCTGCTTCATGAGTCGCTGTTTGAACGTCTGTTTAAAAATCTGCCAAAAAGCAATAAAACGATGCTTGCCATCCAATATCGGATGCATGAAAACATCATGTCGACCATTACACAGTTTTATGAACAAGAAAATGAAGGACTGCGCTGCGGTCTAGCAAATTCGGATGTCGATCGCGATCACATGCTTGTATCACGGCACATAGAGCGCCATAATCATCTATTGTGGATGGATATGCCGAACGAATCACCGTTTTTTGAAGCAAGAATGAAAGGTGGAAAAAGTCTGTACAATCAGGCAGAATTGGATCGTATTGTGGAATTGCTTGAGGAATTAGATGAAGCAGTCGCACAGGCAAAGCAAGTGGGAAGAATAGATACTAATGAGAAAAAAAGCATTGGTGTCATTAGTTTTTACGGCGAACAAGTGAAAAGGATTGACCGCCTCATTCATCAGGAACTCCGCTTACCGAATTTGACGATTCGTACGGGAACAGTAGACAAGTTTCAGGGCATGGAAATGGATGTCATTCTGCTAAGCATGGTGCGGAATCACGATAATAATGATTCTATCGGCTTTGCGCGAGATTACCGTAGGCTCAATGTTGCACTGTCGCGTGCAAGGGAATTGCTTGTTTTAATCGGAAGTACGAAGATGTTCACGGAACGGACGAAGCAAAAAGATACGAGATTGATGTATGCGAATGTGTTGGACGCTGTGAAAAAGCAAAATGGACTGCGAATGCTGGAAGAGGTGAGTGTGCATGGATAAACTGAAAAAACAATTACGCTCGACATTACTACAAAATCCAGCAATCGAAATAAAGGAATCTTCTATTTGGTATTTGCCAGTGACGACCTATGATGTCGCTTTTACCCGCGTAAAACGGTCGAAAATGGACATTCTTATGAAAATGATGCTCCTCACCTTCGAGCAAACGACTATCCGCCGCGCAGCTAATCTGTCGGAACTGCTGTTGGTCGAGGAGCTATTCATTGAAGATTTACTCATAAAAATGCAGCGAATGGGCTTGATTCGTTTAGATAGGGAAGTGTACCAGCTTACGTCAAAAGGAGAGGCGCAAATCCAGACAGGAATTATGGAAGAAGAACTGGATGAAGAGTCGACAGTTCTTCATTACAGCCCGGTTCACGATCAGTTTTGGGCAGAGATAAACGAACCTTCACTAGAGCAAAAAGAAGAATTGGAGCCTTTTCGTTATAAAATAGATTTGGATGAAGTAAACACGGATAGGCTATTGGAAGTTTTAGCTGAAACAGAAAATCGGCTGGATGAGGATGGTTTTCAAACAGTAGTATCGGACGTAAATAGCTACGATCAACAAGAGGTGGCACATATTCCATGCATCGAATTTCAACTGTACAATAAGGAAAAAGACATTTTCTTTGCGCGTGTCTGGAATACAGGATTAAAGCGCTGGGATGATATTCTCGAACAACAAATAGAAGAAAAAGAACGCTTGGAATGGCGCGAGAAATGGGCAGAAATCTCGTGAAAATGAAAGAATGATAGGATAGAAACACGAACGTATGTGTGGTGTAATTGGAGTGTAATAGATTTGGTACTCAAGGGTGGTCGGCTCACTCCCATGAAAGGGGGTGGTCGTATGTCAGTATTCGAATCGTTAATGCTTAGTCTTACATTCGGAGCGTTAATCGTGGCAATATTGTCATTTAACCATAAAAAATAACCCATCCTTGAGTTAGGGCTCATTTTGGGTGGGTTATTTCAGCCTAAATGCCGATTCCCTTTGGGGGAACCAACTATTACAGTAACCGTTCAATGTTAGCGCATTGGACGGTACTTTTTAATGTATTCTTAGTATACTCTAATTATACATTGTTGGTAGGTTGGTTTCAAGCTTAGTGAAACACTGGGTGTCGTTAAATAGAACCCAGTATACAATCATATTGCCAGTCGTTCCTTCTCTAATTTTAATACTCTTTGCTTAACAGATTCTTCTGGTTCTTCTTGCTCTTGTAATGCGAGTGAAGCTACATCTGAGTCTCTAGCATATAAATTGAATATGTTACTCTTCTCACCTAATACTTCAAGCATTGTTTCATCAATACTTTCTTCCGTTAGTAGTCGATATACAATCACATTTCTAGATTGTCCCATTCGGTATGCACGACTAATTGCTTGTTCTTCTATAGAGGGTTTCCATTGCGGTTCACATAGAATTACAATATTAGCAGCTTGTATATTCAACCCGACGCCTCCAGCAGTAATTTGACTTAGAAGAACGGATCCCGGCTCTGCTTTTGTAAATTCATCAATTATTTCTTGTCTTCTCGCATTAGGAACATCACCAGTAATTGCTTCAAATGTTTTACCTTCTATATACTGATGTATTGTCGTAATTACATCTCTGAAAAAGGAAAATACCAAAACTTTGTGTCCGTTTTCAGCTGCTTCTTCACATATCTCCAACAGCTTCTCTAATTTAGGTGATTTTTCAGGAGAACCACCTTGCCATGCCGCACGTCTCATCGCCATTAATTGACCTGCCATCACTGCTTGATGATAGAATCTTTCTTCTTCTTCTCCAAAATCCATCCACAGTGGAACGATTTCTAGTTCTGGCAACTCACTCAGTACATCTTTTCTATTTCTACGTAAGTAAACTGGTGCTACAACTTGTTTAAATTCACTTGGTTGCAATAAATGCAATTCTGTTGATAATTGTTCCGCAATGTCTGGCTGTAAAATGGATATTAATTGTTTCATTTCTTCTAATCTATTTTCAATTGGTGTACCACTCATAAATAAAACATACTCCGCTATACCTGCAAGTTTATACACACTTTGAGAGCGCTTTGCACCTGGGTTTTTCACATAATGGGCTTCGTCTACAATCAATGCATCTAACTCGTGATTCTCTTCAAAATTCATTCGTAATGTTTGTTCATATGTCGTAATCAGAACACCAGAATTGGATTGCCATTTTTCAAATTCAGCATCACGGTTATTTCCATGATAAATATATGTATGTAGTTTTGAACGCTGGTTAATTTCCTTTTTCCAGTTCGTCATAACACTTAAAGGGCAAACGACCATGGCATGTTTTTGATTATTTTGAGTTAAATGATTGATCATCGCTAATGCTTGGATTGTTTTTCCCAGTCCCATTTCATCTCCAAGTAAGGTCCGTTTAAAATATAAGGCATACTTCGCCCCGAACTCTTGGTAACCTCTTAATGTAACCTCTAGATTAGTTGTATCTAATGTAAAATTATTTACCGCATCTACAATTTCTGTTGGTAAATTTTCATACAACTCAGCTTGTGTATAGCCAGTCACTTTTTCAACTTCCGTGTAATAGGATGCATTTTCTCGAACAAAGTGTTGAGTTAATTCCTCTTTATTCACGGAAAAATGAATGATAGAGTGTAGCTTTTCTTTAATGTCGTATAAGGTACTTTTATTTTTCTCTTTGTTTAAATTGTCGATTGCAGACTTGATTTTTAACTTTTCGGTTTTAGCTTGAAATAGGGAGCCAATAATACCTTTTTGCATTTTCGCTATTTGTATATCATGACTAATTGTTTTGTAAAATTGCTCGAAGTCTACTTTTAACGTTTCAATATCTTTTAAAAGCTCCCATTTTTTATAAATGGTTTCTAGTAAATTGATATTTTCGCTAGACATATCATCTGGATTAATTCTAGGATGTGCTTGTTGATAAACAGACTCTTTTATTCTGGAGACTGCATCGTAAATTGGGTAAGCAGTCTTCTCTCCAATACCATCGAGTTGCATTAGTTCGAGCGGTGTTTGATTCGCGATATCATAAATAGTTCGGAAACCTTTATTCACGAGAAGATTAATGGGCATCCCTTTTTCTAAAGTAGAAATAACATCTACTGGCATGGATTTTAACATTTCATTACCTTCACTTATCTTCATCTTTTCCCATATATCTTTGATTTCTTGATTAAAAAATTCTTCTGAGAATCGATTAATATTAGCTTGAATTTGAAGTAATTCAGATTCTAACCGATTCAAATCTCTTTTATTTCGAATCATCCTCATCACCCTAATATTATCTTTGAAACATTATAGCATTTCTAATGATAGAAGAAGCACTTGTAGTGGGTATAACTTGGAAAAGGCTCGAAAATATCCTTTTCCATTGCAGTTGATATGTAAGCGAAGCGAGTTATCATGATGCAGGTAAAACTAAAAAAAAATTGTGGACAGAATGGAGAAAGTGTCTTTGTTTCAGATGAATTTATAAGGATGGCGGAACTTGGTGAGGATTTTGATCATCTCCCAGATTGGCAACAACATGAAATAAAAAATAGCCATTGACATAGAGGAGAACTTTGATAAAAACATTCAGCTTCCTTCTAAGAATGGTAGATGTAGAAAAAACGATTGGACGGGCACTATTACACTTCACCTTTCGCTAATGGAAGGAAGTCTGATTTTAGGGAAAATACCAAATCGTAATTATCGGGTTTTGGGAGATACAAATTTGTTTCCATAAATCCAAAAGCGCCACGGATAATCAACAGCTTCACCAGAATTTTGTATGTCAATTCGTGCTCCCGATGCAATATTATTTGCGTCAATATCCATTCCCTTTGCAATTCAAAGAGGAGATTTATCAAGGGGATGACCATAGTCGTCCATCGTAATCCCGAGAGCCTTTGTTAGTTTCCCTGGCCCATTTGTCCATTGGGTTTCGTTTTTAGCTTTTGGTCTTCTCTTTGCCATTAATTCTTTCCCTTCAAATGGTTCCAACGCCCTTACAAGAACTGCATGAGGTTCCCCGACTTCACCACTTACCACGTTAAAAAGACAATGTGTGTGCATGGAATATGTATAAGTAACACCAGGTTCACCAAACATAATTTCCGTTCGTTTCGTTCGGCGACCACCATAGCTATGGGCTGCACGATCATTCGGCCCTATATATGCTTCTGTCTCTACAATCATCCCCACTGCGGTTCCGATTGGTGTCTCTTTAATAAGAAAACTTCCTAACAATGCTTTTGCGAGTGTAAGTGTAGGTTGAGAGTAAAAGCGTTTTTCAAGTGGTTCCATCAACATTTTCACCTTTTCATAAATGACATTAAGACATTGAACAGTCCTGCAAATGAATATATACCCATGTCGAGAATATTCTAACACCTTTTATTATCATGTTATTTTAGTTATTTGTCGAAAACAACAATTCATCCATCATCAGCCTAAAATTATATTTGAAACATTATCGCATTCCTAAAGATGAGAAGCGTTGTTAATTGAGTAACTCTGTAAAAAGCTCGAAATCATCCTTTACCGTACGTTATACTTAACATATACATATTTCAGCTAAAAGCAAAGTGAGGGATCATCTATGCAGGTAAAACTAATTGACATTTTAGATGGAATGGAAATGCAATCAGAGGAAAGCAGTGCTTACTTGAATCTTGAAACAGGGGAAATAGTCTTTATGTCAGAAGAATTATTAATGATGGCAGAAGATAGAGAGGAATTTGATCATCTTTCAGATTGGCAACAAGGTGAAATGGAAATAGCCATTGACATAGAGGAGAACTTTGAGAAATATGCTCAGCTTCCTACTAGTTATGATATTAATGATTATGACATCATGGAAAGATTCTGCTATAACGTTTCCGATGATACCAAACGAGATACACTTCTGAGTGTGATAAAAGGCAAAGGTGCATTTAAACGTTTTAGAGACAATGTGGAACGTTTTGGACTGGTTGACGAATGGTATGCGTACCGGGAAGAAAAATATAAAGAAATCGCAGTAGAATTTTGCGAAAAACATGATGTGGAGTATACGGAATAGTTAAAAAATAAAATTCTGTCCTTATGATAAAAAATAACCCACCCCTGAGTAACTGCTCATTATGGGTGGGTTATGTCAGCCTTAATGGCGAGTCCCTATTGAGGAACCAACACAGTAAACCGTTCCATGTTCGGTAATTGGACGCCCCGCATATAACTTTCAATCATGATAGTAGAATCACAGGTTTTTTCCCTAATGCTACGCAAGCTCCACAATAATATATTCCTCATCCTTCAATCTCGTAACTTCACAGTTCTCCATGGTTTCAAATTCTCTTAGTCTATGTTCAATCGTCTTGTTTGTATGATCTTGGAATAAATCTTCTCGATCGTAGTGAGGGAAAATGAGTTTGTCTGTTAATCCTAATGCAGATAGTTCCTCCATATGGAATGTGTTCATATGTGGTGTGAAGAACTGAACGAATTTCATATTTGGACCAAGTAGGACCGCACCTGCACTAACACCAACAATGACAACATTTTTGGCAGCTAACTCTCGTAAGATTTTATCTGCTCCGCTCTTTTTCGTATGAAATAATAAGTTAAAAGGATTTCCACCATTTATGTAAATGACGTCCTTATTCGCCAAACTATTTGGGTTATCAAACTCGATATCGATGAAATCAATGTTTTGAAAACCCATATTCTGAAAGTCCTCTTTTGCCTTCTGAGCATACCTATTATTTTCTTTATGTGGCGAAGCAGTCGTGATAATAGCAACGTCCAGTTCATTTGGTTCTCCATGAATAAGTGTTAGAAATCGCTCTTTAATCGTATCCGTGTAAAAACCGTTAGAGGTTAGTAATAATTTCAACATCTTCCACCCCAATCTCTTCTCTATCGTCAATTATCCTTATTTTAACAGAAGTTTTTGATAAAGTTAGTTGTTAATAATTGATTTCAGGAACGAATGTATATCACATCCAGAACGTGAATAATTATCAAGAAGACGAAAAGGATGGAGCGAGCAAGTGTTTAAATAATTCCTTGCTTGGTTTTAAGTTTAGGAAAACGTCCAACAAAGAAATGAAGTAACAATGAATGACTGAATGAGATGGGAATTAAGTAAAAAATTCAGAAACTTATGATACAATCAAATTAACTAAATCAGCTGTAAAACACTGTTGCTTCTACAACTAATAGGACAGTTTAGTTGAAAATGTAATGGAAGTTTTTGTGTGCATTTGCGACGGTAACGAAAGGGTGGTAAAGAAAATGAACGATACAGGTAAATCAGTAGCTAGAACGGGAATTACATTCGGTTCAGCATTGGCAATCGCAATATCTTGGAGTTTACACGAATCAATTATATGGGCATGTATTCATGGTTTTTTTAGTTGGTTTTATGTAATCTATTATGCTATGACAAGATAAACTTGAGGAATATATCGAACATGATGTGTAAGAGGTATTTATTATACTAAAGGGGCAGATTAGTACAACAAGAGATTAAGTTGAAATGGAAATCTATGATTATATATTTTTAGTTGGAAGTAATGCTGTGAAACCAAAAATGAAAAGAAAAGATTTAATGAGCAAGGCTGAAAAGTTAGGGGATATTGGAAATGAAAAAATGGATATTCTTCATTATCATTGTTATATTAGGGGGATTAATATTTACAAATTGGCTTTCGCAAAGAGAACTTGACGGGCTCAAACATATTATGAAGACTAGCCCAGAAATTGATTTGATTACGGTTAAGCATAGCAAAACAAATGGGGAACTCTTAACATTTTCAAATCCAGATCCTGCTTTTAAAGATTTGGTAAATGTGTACGAAAATTTTCATATTTTAGAAGGGAAAGACAAAAAGATAGTGACCGGACAACCGGTAGCAGAAGTTAACTATTATGAAAAGAAAGAATTGAAATATACCTTGGGAATTTACCAATTAGAAGATGGATACAAGCTTAATCTTGAATATGGTAATGATTTAAGCACATACCAATATACACCATCTGGAGGAAAAAGTTCCTATGTCATCTCGATTAAAGATACAAAAACAATATTAAGTGCAGCAAGAGCAAGTGTGATAATAGATACATTTATAAACAAAGAATAATGAACAAGAGGATTGTAATGTGGTGTAGTATTGTACTTAAACTAACGGGTGTTTAATTGAATAAAACATTATTACGAAATAGAACTTCCAGAAAATTGGAAGTTCTTTTTTTACCTTATAGTAACAATAATCATTTACATAACCTAACAGAAAACAAGGATTCTTTCAAGAAGCGGATGTAGAAAACTATGTGAAAAAGACAGTGGAACATTTCGGAAAGATCGATGTGTTTTTTAATAATGCAGGGATTGAAGGAAAAGTAGCACCACTTGTGGATCAAAAAGTGGAGGACTTCGATAAAGTCATTAGTGTCAATGTACGGGGAGTATTTTTAGGGTTAAAATATGTGCTTCCAGTCTTAACGAAACAAGGTCATGGAAGTGTCATTAACACATCCTCGGTCGCTGGATTAAGCGGTAGCCCTGGAGTAGCACCTTATATCACTTCGAAACATGCAGTTGTCGGATTAACAAAAGCAGCGGCAGTAGAAGTAGCAGGTGCAAATGTACGTGTAAATTCCATTCATCCATCGCCAGTGAACACAAGAATGATGCGTTCTTTAGAGGAAGGATTGGAAGTAGAACAAGAAACACTAGCAAAAAGCATCCCACTAGGACGGTATGGGGAATCAGATGATATTGCGAATTTAGTTTTGTTCCTTGCCTCTGATGAAAGTTCATTTATTACTGGCGTTCAGTATCGAGTCGACGGTGGTATGGGAGCATTGTAAAATGAAGGGGCAGCCCATGAAGGACTGGCCCTTTTTCAATACCTCGAATCCCGTATCGTATTTGGAGTGCTAAATTTTATAAAACCAATCAGCGTTAATATCATCATTCCAACTAAAAAAGCGATGAAATACGGAGAGACTGCTTGACGGATGATGGCGGTGAGGAAGGAGCTCGCGATCATCCCGAGTGAATAAACTGCTGATAGAACGCCGAACGCTTTTCCGTGTTCGGTGCTTGGTACTGCATTTGTAACAGCTGTTCCGGCAGCAGGCATCACCAATCCAAAGCAAAAGCCCATTAAAAATAAGGATAAAGGTAAATCGAGCAGTCCATTAAAAAAGGCGGCCAAACTCATACAAAGCCAGAATAAGCCAAACATCATGCGGTTGATTGGGTCGTATCGGTGTAAAAAGAATAAGGACAAGGATGCTAATGTTCCAACTGCTTCAAAGCCAAAAAGTTGCCCCGTTCGTAATGTCGAGTACCCTTTTTCAACAGTTAAATACGGAACCTCATAATTGATGACTCCATGAATATACATGACCGCAAATCCCGTTAAATACACGAGTTGCAGCTGCGTATTTTGAAAAACAGTTAGCAAATTTGTTGCCTTTGCTTTTTTATTTTTGACCGAAAGTAATTGTCTATCTCGTAAAAAAATAACAGTGTAGACAGCGATAACGAGTAAGGCGTATCCCATGATCGAGTATGTATTCGCATAGCCAATCGTGGTTCCGAGTTTTCCACCGAGAATAGGCGCGATAATATCGGCAATGACTCCCAAGATACCGACAATCGCCATATTTTTACCTTGTTGTCGACTGTTTTTTGCATATCCAGAAATTAAGGCGAACGCTGCTGGCATTAAAAAGGCAAGTGCAAATCCATTGATGGCGCGTAAAACGAGTAAACTAGTATAGTCGGCAATGAAGCCATGTGCAACATATAACAATCCTGAAATGAAAATCGGTATCGAAATGAAAATTATTTTTCCATACTTGTCCACTAACGGTCCGACCATTAAATTTCCTGTTAAATCGGTTAGTTGGGAGGCGCTTAACATCATCCCAATCATGATACTAGAGGCTCCTAACATCGATGCATACGGTGTAAAAATCGGGCCTTGAATACTCATAATGAAACTAATCACAAACATCGTAATAAAAATATGTAATTTATCTATAGTCGCATCTTGCATACAATTCACCTCCAACATATTGTATGTTAGAGGTGAAAAAAATAGACGAGCTTGTGAAGAGGGAGGGGGATGATGCGGGAGTTCGATTTGATGCTATCATTCTTCTTTTATTTCAAGTTGTTTATAATAGCTATCTACAATTGGATGAATATCTGGATTTGAATCATAATAAACATCGTCAATTTTATGAAGCCCAAATTGAAATTCATTTTCCTCATCAAAAGGAGTAATACTATATCGCCAGCCATCCCGTTTTTCTTGATTTTCTTGCGGGGAAAATTCGATATCTTTAATTAAAGAAATAAACGTATCAATTTCTTCTTGATCTGTTATCGTTTTTTTGTAGCCAGTTGAACCATCTACAATCCTCACTTTTTCTACATGCTCCACATTTGCATCTTTAAAAAATTCACCTAATGATTGCGTTTTTCCTTTCGTACAAGCAGTGAGTAATAATAGTACGGCCAGCAACATGAACAACTTCCTCATTCATTCAACCCCCATCATCATATCTACAACTATTTAACGAGACTCATATACAAACAGTTACATATTGTTATATTATAAATATTCAAACACTAATAATATATCCATTGCAACATTTGAGTAGAAGAAAATGGAGTTTTTAATACTCTCGACAAGGTGAATGGATGTGCTATTGGACATTTTATGGGAGGTTGGAGTTCGAAATGTCCGTTAGACTGTTTGTAATAGACATTTCACTCGCGAATCTAGATCAATATGTCCATTAGACTGTTTCTATCAGACATTTCACTCGTGGATCCTGTTCCAAATGTCCAATAGGGCATCTCTAACAGACATTTCACCTGCAATACCCACCCAAAATGTCCATTAGACCCGGCAATTCGAATCGTAAACTATCAATAACGAAAGGGGTGCATGTTTATCTTTAGTTTTTTATCGATCTTTGAATGGTTTTTATCTGCTATTATTGGGATTTTTATTGGTTTTTCGAAGACGGGGATTTCTACGATCGGGATTTTTAATGTTAGTTTACTCGTGCAAATTTTTCCGGCAAAGGAATCGGTTGGGGTGATGCTGCCCATGCTGATTATTGGGGATATTATTGCAGTTTCGTATTATCGTAAAGCGGTAGTATGGCGGTATTTGTTGCAATTGATCCCGTGGGTGTTAATCGGTATATTAGCTGGGTTTGTCGTTCTATGGAAAGTGCCGGGGGATGAATTTCAATTAGTATTAGGAATCTTAATCCTCTGTTTAATCGTATTCCAATTTGTAAACGATTTTTATAAAAAGAAAGAGTTAAAACTATTTAGCTCTAAAACTACGAAAGTGTTTGGTCCTATAATGGGGATATTAGCTGGGTTTGCCACCATGATTGGTAATGTATCTGGAGTCATTATGGCGATTTATTTATTTTCGAAAGGCCTGCCAAAGAAGGAGTTTATCGGAACAGGCGCGTGGTTCTTTTTAGCAGTGAACCTTATCAAAATACCATTCTACATACATATCGACATCATTACAGTAGATTCATTGAAATATAATGTGATGATGATTCCGTTTATTGGACTAGGGGCGTTCATCGGCATCAAGCTCATCCCATTAATCCCACAAAAAGTGTTCCAAGTAATTGTTCTAGTACTAGGGGCGCTGGGGGCAATCGCGTTGATTAGTCCAAAGATATTTTAATAGAGACAACGAAGGGGAGTCCTATGAATACTAATCTAAAATATGCAATATTCGCTTTCTTAATGTACTTTGTATTAAGAACTTTAGGTGTACCTAGAAGTTTTATGGCATGGGTAATTGGAATTTTAGCTGTTGTCGTAATATATTTCGTCGTGACAGATATTAGGAAGAAAAAACAGAAAACGGAATAGGGGGCTTTGTTCGTTATTATTCTAATGGAATTGCTCGTCACCAATAGAAAAAAGAAGTAATCGCCCACCGCTCCAGGAAAAAGTTAGGTAATTACTTCTACACTTTTTTCGGGTCTGCCGTTTTTTAAGCGCATGTAATAGCATTGACCCATTTGTATTTTATACAAATAATGATATGCTATTACATTGAAAAATGCAATGCTACCCTAGTCTAGGAGCGTTTCTTGGAATTAATATCACCAATCTCCTAATTTGAAAGGAATGCGAATTAGAATGATAGATCGTTTACAAAACTCCAATTCGATCGTTGTTGCAGGCCATCGTGGTTATTTGTCTGCGTATCCAGAGAACACACTGCTTGGTTTTCAAAAAGCTATAGATTTAGGGTTAGAGATGGTTGAGTTCGATTTAAGGCTTTCGAAAGATAAGATGCTCATGGTGATTCA
This sequence comes from Paenibacillus bovis, assembly GCA_007679095.1. Classification (GTDB taxonomy): domain Bacteria; phylum Bacillota; class Bacilli; order Bacillales; family Bacillaceae_C; genus Lederbergia; species Lederbergia graminis. The sequence goes on along the minus strand of VEFU01000036.1, from coordinate 22,973 downwards.
TGATGATTCCGTTGATAGAACGACGAATGGTTCTGGGAAGGTTCGTGATTTTACGATGAAAGAGCTGAAGGAATTCGATGCAAGTAATGAATTCCAACAGTATGGGAAGCTGGAAATACCAACCTTTCGGGAGCTTTGTGAGCTATTGAAACCATTCCCAGATATATTATTAAATGTGGAAATAAAACCTAGTGCCGATGCGAAGGAAGCGGCAGACGAAGCGATTGTGATGTTGAAGGAGTATGACTATCTTACTCGCTGTGTGTTCACGTCCTTCGATGCCGAAGTTATTGCTCATATTTATGATACGTATGGGTTGAAAACGCAAGGCTTTCTGGGAGAAGTGATGCAAAATTTTGATCCAAGTGAAAACGGCACTTACTCAAAGATGTGGGCAGGCGCGCTAAGTATGGATTTGTTAACCCCTGAAAGAATTGAATTTTTTCAAAAACAAGGAATTTTAGCGTGGTGTTATTGTCCGGATGATGGAGCGCAGGTGCAATATGCGTTAGAATGCGGAGCAACGTTGATGACATGTAATGATCCAATGCCGGCATTGTCGATTCTGAAAAATAAAAGCTAAGGCACAATAATCGGCCTTAGCTTTATTTTTATCTTAATGCGTTATATGCGTTAACGATTCCTTTTCCAAAATAAATATCTTTTCCATTCGGTCCAATATCAATCGCTGTTTTTTCGATCATTTGCGCGACTTTCACTGGGCCGATATTTCCATGCTTAGCAATGATTAAAGCGGCTATTGCAGATACTTTTGGTGTAGCCATTGATGTGCCAGCCATCCAAACATATCCAGTACCGATGTAGGCACTTAAATTCATATCGAGATGGTAATCTGGTTCTGGGAAACGTTGGTAGTCGCCTCCAGGAGCAGTTACATCAATGAATCCAGCACCATAATTAGAATAGGATGCTAAAGAGTAATCAGGTCCTGTTGCGGAAACCGTGATAACCCCTGGAACGGAGCTCGGAACACCAAATCCTGCACCAACAAATTTATAGCCTTCTGGACCATATTGTGCGTTCATGAAGTCGGTAACTTCTTTTTTCTTTGTCGCGTTTAATTCGTCGTTTCCAGCAGCAACTACAACTGTTACGCCATGGTCATTTGCATATTTTACTGCGCGTTTATAAATTGCGCGGTCTGCGACATCATTGCCTAATTTAAAAGTTTCGCCAGTGACAGGGTCTGTCCATGTATATTGACCCATCATAGCAAAGCCACCTAAACTCATGGAAATGACATCAACGCCATCATCCACCGCATCGATCATCGCTGCTGCAATTGCCGCTGTAGGTGAGCCACCTTCCGCTCCAAACACACGATATGCTTTATATCCAACATTTGGTGCAACACCCAGGATGCGACCATTTCCGGCAATCGTTCCTGCAACATGGCTACCATGGCCGTTGCGGTCCTCATAATCTGTTTCGTCACCAGTTTCTGTTGGATCGGTACCGCTAAAACCGCCAGCAGGTACATAGTTTCTTCCGCCTAAAAAGTTAGCCTGTAAGTCAGGGTGAGTGGAGCTTACGCCAGAATCAATAATGCCAACGACAACGTTATGATTTCCAGTTTCTAAGTCATAACTAGCTCCATCATTTGTCACTTGTTTAATATCCCATTGATACATCTCATATAAGTCTGCATCTTCAGTACTAACTGCTTGAGTGTCATTGAATTCTACCATACTCGTTTTTGGTAGCTGTAACATAAAAGAAGGGCTTACTGCCTGAACGGATTTAATACCTTTCAGTGACTTCATTAAGGAGCTTGGACCTCTGAATTGAAGAGCTCCAACTTTTTCATACGTAGCAACGATTGTTCCACCAGCTTGTTCAATTTGTTTAATAACATCTGGAGAAACTTGATCGCCTGTAAATGCAACGGTAAACATCGTATTAGATGCATTCGTATTTGTTGCTTGAACTGGTAAAGAGAATAAAACTAAGAATAATGATAATGCCAACACTAAAACTTTCTTCATGTAACCCCTCCAATTTTTTTGAATAATAGAAATCTATTATAAACTACTAAGCATACATTGATAAAAAGGCAAAACTCATAGGTCAATATGATTAGGTAGGGTATATTTTTGATATTTTTCGAGAATCGAATGGTTAAAAGTACCTGTTCATTTTAATGGTAATGGATGATAAAATTGGAAATGAAAGCGTTATCAATAAAATGAACTTCAGCATGAAAAAACAGGGAAAGTCCTATGGATAAATAAAGAGGGAAGGGATGATGCTACACATTTATGAAACCAGTTTCATAGAATCGAGTGGAACTTAATTTAGCGAAGCATGAATGAAATGCAACAAGCTAAATATATTTCTTAAGCTCATTTTTGGTACCGGTTTCAATCTGTAAGGTATCGCTTTTAAAAGGGGGGATGCCAATGGTAGGAAACTAAATCTGGATGGTAAAAAAGAAAATGAAGAAGAAGGGAGTAATTCTGTTCATGAAGTTTAGTAAATCGCTGAGGATTATATTAATTATCACTTTGATTGCTAATTGTTTTCTTCCATCTTTAACGCACGTTTCAGCAGAAGAACAGCCACCGAAAGATTCTTCCATTTATATTTTACTAGAAGAAGATTTTCATTCTGGCGATCTTTCTAGCTGGGATTTGGAAGGGGCAAATGGATCTTGGACGATTCAGGATGATGAATCCGACAATAAAGTATTATACCAAAATGCTGGCGGGACAGAAGCATTTGCGATAACGGGTGATGCGGCTTGGGACGATATTGCCGTTCAAGCAAAAATCAAACCAGAGCAAGGTGTTTTTTCTGGAATTCTAGCAAGATATAAAGATCAGAATAACTTCTATATGCTGCGATTACATCCTGACGGTGAAGTAGAACTTTTTAAAAGAGAAAATGGACAAGATCATGTCATTGGTGAAGTTCCGTACGAAGTTAAAGCTGGTACTTGGTATGAATTAAGAATGGTACTAGACGGTGACAAAATTATTGGGTATGTGAATGATCAACGACTAATAGAAGTGGCTGATAGCACATTCACTGCAGGTAAAATTGGATTTCGGACGAAATGGGGGAATGTCGCTTTTGATGATGTGCGTGTAACGAGCGTATCTATTGCACCAGATGTTCCTGCTACTTTTACAGTTGATAACGTGACAGCTAGCACTGCCCAGTTTAGTTGGGAGACGGTCGCGGAAGCCAAATCCTACAGACTATATCGCTCCGAAGAAGAATCTGGAACGTATACGCAAATTTATAAGGGTGAGCAGGCTTCCTTTAAAGACACAGATTTATCCCCTACAACAACGTATTTTTATAAAATCACAGCTGAAGCTGGTGGCGTAGAATCAGCAATGAGTTCCGCACAATCCATCACAACAACGGAAGCACCTCCTGCTCCTGAAATATCCATCGACGGTAAAACGGATAGTACGATTTCATTAAGCTGGTCAGAGCAGGATGAAGCCATCGAATATCATTTGTATCGCGCTTTACGAAAAGACGGTCCATATGAGCTGATTTATAGTGGCCAAGATGTACAATTTGAAGACAGTAAACTGAACACAGGACAGCTGTATTTTTATAAGTTGGCGTATTTTAATGGCGTCGACCAATCCTCTCCATCCAATATTATCGAAGTAAGAACTGAATTACGGATTCCAGATACACCAGATGAACTTCAAGGAATTATTGCAGCTTATAAATTTGACGAAACAGAAGGCACTACGGCGAATAGCAGTGCAGGAGATGGTGGTTCAGCAACACTTATCAACGGAGCTACTTGGACAGAAGGAAGAACCGGTGGGGCTGTTGATTTACATGGTTCAGATGAATATGTCCAGCTTCCTGCAGGAATTGTACGTGATGCCGCTGAAATGACCATTGCCACCTGGGTAAAATTAGATGCTCAAAAAACGTGGAGTCGTATTTTTGATTTTGGCAACGATGAAAACATTAATATGTTCCTGACCCCGACTAGTGGTGGAAATGACACTCGATTTGCGCTGAAAAATGGTGGTTCGGAACAAGTTGTTAGTAAGGCACCACCTCAAATAGCAATTGGTGAGTGGTTTCACTATGCAGTAACCGTTGCAAATAATACAGCGGTTTTATATGTGAATGGGGAAGAAGTAGCTCGTAGTGAGGTTTCCATAAAACCTAGTGATTTAGGGAATACACGCAACAATTTTATTGGGAAATCTCAATATCCAGATCCATATTTAGATGGGAAAATTGATGATTTCTATATTTTTAATCGCGCTTTATCTCCAGCAGAAGTAGCATTGTTTACTGCTCCTGAAAACGAAGCGAATGTGCAGGCGGATGCAGATGCGATAACGTTAGGTGATACGAGTGCCGTCATGCAAGATTTAACATTGCCAACGCAAGGGAAAAACTTAAGTACAATAACATGGAAGTCTAGCAATGAAGATATTATTAGCCATAATGGAGCGGTTACGCGTCCGGAAATCGGTGCAGGAAATGCGACGGTCACATTAACGGCAACAATCACACAAGGAAATGCCGTTACAACAAAGGAATTTCAAATAACTGTTTTGGAGCTTCTAAGTGAGGAGGATTCCGTAAAAGTAGATATGGATTTATTAACGATTCCGAATAAGGATGCAGTGACGGCAAAACTAACGCTTCCGACAGAAGGGCCAAATGGAACAACGATTAGCTGGGAATCTAGTAATCCATTTCATTTACGATTTGACGGAATGGTGAGTCGTCCACAAATCGGCGCAGGGGATATCGATGTGACATTAACTGCGACTGTTTCAAAAGGAGCTTCCACCAAAACGAAGGAATTCACGATCACCATCCTCGAGCAAGATCCAGTTACGGCATATTTGTTTGCTTATAAAAAACTTGTTGATGGGGAAGAAAAATTACACTATGCCATTAGCCGCTATGGTCGTAATTGGGTAGAACTCGGTACCGAAGCGAATGTAGTGAAACCAATTGAAGGAAGTAATGTGTTCAAGCTTAAAAATGAGGACAAATGGTATAAGTATGAATATGCCAATAATGCATGGACTTTATATGCTGCCGACAGTCCAGATGGTGGTGATTGGGTTGTTGATTCTAATCACTCCCTTCCAGCAAATGCATTAGATGGAACGTTTAAGCCAATTGTCGAATCAGAATGGATACAATTAGTTCATCCTTTATCAGAACCGAGATCTTTGGACGTTGTCGATGTGACGACGAAAAAAGGTCATGCTCCTAAAATGCCGGAACTAGTTCGTATTGTGTATATGAGCGGTTTGTATACGATGGTAAACGTCGATTGGGATGACATCGATGCGGGTAAATACGCAGAAACCGGTACATTTACTACTACAGGGACAGTGGAAGGTTTTGATACAGAAGTTACTGCTACTGTAACAGTATTAGAGGATACAACAACCGATACGATTAAAAATGGGGAGTTCTGGTACGATACGGACGGAGCGATGATTCAGGCACATGGTGGTCATATCATCCAAGTAGAAGACACATATTATTGGTTCGGGGAAGACAAAGGACATAGTGGTGCGACATTAAAAGGTGTGAATGTGTATGCTTCGAAGGATTTGAAGAATTGGGAGTTTCGCAATGCAGTTTTAACACCTGCTTCACATCCAGAGCTTGCCGAATCCAAGATAGAACGTCCGAAAGTACTGTACAATGAAAAGATTGGTAAATATGTGCTTTGGGGCCATTGGGAAGAAGCGGATAATTATAATCAAGGAAATGTTGTCGTCGCAGTTTCCGACACAATTGATGGTGATTATGAATTTGTATATCGTTTCCAACCGAAAGGCTTTACTTCCCGTGATTTTACCGTGTTCCAAGATACGGATGGGACAGCATATTTGTTTAGTACCGCTAATTTATTCGATACAAATGTGTACCGTCTAACAGATGATTATCTGTATGTGGATGAATATATGTATACCATTTTTAAAGGTGGACACCGTGAAGCACCAGCAGTTGTGAAACAAGATGGATTGTATTATTTTATTTCATCGGGGTCGGCAGGCTGGTATCCGAACCAAGGGAAATATGCAGTAACAGCAGATATTACCGATCCAAATGGCTGGTCGGAGCTACGAAATCTTGGAAATCCGTCCACTTTTTACACGCAACCATCGTTTATTTTTACGATAAAAGGCTCGAAGCAAGATACGCTCATGTATGCAGGAGATCGCTGGAATCCGACAGCTTTAAGGGAATCCCAATATATTTGGCTCCCACTAGAGTTAAATAACGGTTTTGCGGAAATGAGCTATGCGAAAGAATATGATTTGAATGCGGAGACTGGAGAAGTACATGTATATAGTGATTTACTTGTTTCGGTCGGAAAACCGGTAGAGTCGGACAAAGGGGAAAATCCAGCAGCTGCCAATGATGGCGATGAACAGAACTATTTTGAGTTCGGTGGCGATCTACCAGTACATTGGACGGTTGATCTGGAACGTGCGTATGACTTAAGCAGAATCGATTTAAGCTGGAGACAATGGAATGGCTCGGAAGTATATGTTCAGTATGTAGTCGAGGGAAGTAATGATGGAGAAAACTTCGTCGTTTTACAAGACCAGAGTAAAAATAAAACACCATCCTTCCAAAGTTTAGATCTTGAAGGTGAATACCGCTATGTGCGCGTGAAGATTTTAGGACAATACGGACATACAAACAATGCAGATAGGCCAGTTACTTGGTATACGGGACTTCATGAGGTAAAGGTTTTTACATCTGAAACGGAATTAGATCAGCCGGTTGGTTTAACTGCCATGCCGTTCGTCACTTCTCCAGATGCAAAAGCAGCTACAAGTGTCGACCTAAAATGGCATGCTGTTGATAATGCAACGAACTATACGGTATATCGTGCGGATAAATTTGGGACATATGAAGAAGTGTATAACGGAAGAGCGGTTGAATTCGCAGATTATGGTTTAGATGTGAATCAAACGTATTATTACAAAGTTCAAGCATTCCATCCTGGTGGGGAATCTGTTCCATCTGAACCGATTAAAGTAACTACTTTTGAGCTAGCGGATGACATGCAAGCTTATAACAATAAGACAGGGACCACTTATACAGATGAGGATGGGAACCCAAGAATTTTCCCTACCCTAAAAATTGGCTCCACTTATTATTATTACGAGTACGTAAGTTTTAATTGGGATGAAGATGGGAGAAGCGGATTTAAGCAATTAAATGTGTATACTTCTGATGACGGTGTTTCTTGGGGGAATAAGAAGGTTGTGTTAGATACGAACTCGCATCCGGATTTACAAGATGCGAAATTTGAAGGATTGCATATTACGTATCATGAACCAACCGAAAAAGTGATTGGCTGGCTGCATTATGAATTAAGTGGCCCGGATTATTCTTTAGGAAGAGCCGCGTCTTTTTCCGGAGAACCAGGGGAAGAATTAACATTCCATGGTAGCTTTAGACCTGAAGGGAATGACTCGAGGGATATCACTTATTTTAAAGATGATGATGGTACAGGGTATATTATTTCTGCCGGAAATACGAACAGTGATTTATTCATTTATGAACTAGATGAAACACACACGAAAGTAGTGAAACAAGTAGCGAAAATATTCGAAGGTCAATATCGTGAAGCGCCTTCTATGATTAAGAAAGATGGTATCTATTATTTGTTCACATCGAGAGCATCGGGTTGGTACCCGAGCCAAGGGATGTATGCTTCCGCCACTTCGATTGAAGGACCATGGTCAGAGCTACGTCCAATTGGAAATGCAACGACTTTCTCTGCGCAATCAGGTGGCATTGTCACGAGATCTGGAACAGAAACGACATCTTATGTCATGCATGCGAATAGATGGATCCATGGCTGGGCAGATTGGCCAAGTGAAGATAAAGGTACTGGCCAACGCTGGTTGCCAATTGCTTTTAATAATGGGTATGCATCTTTTGATTATTATGAGCAAATATTATTTAGTGAGTCGACAGGTATTGTCGTACCTGTGAAGGAACATATTAATCTATCACAAGGGAAACAAGCATATGCACCGGACAGACTGGGCATCAATGCGCCTTCTAATGTCAATGATGGCGATTATTCTACTAGATGGATTTCGGAAAATAATGCTTGGCCGAAATGGTGGATGGTCGATTTAGGCAATACGTACAGCCTAAGCAATATCGACATTTCGTGGTTTTTATTTAATGGTTCGGAAGCGTACTATCAATACAAAGTAGAAATTAGTACGGATGGTGTGAATTTTACAACCGCAATTGACCGTACGACGGAGGGCAATATTAAGTTTGATTATGGATTTACGACCGATACACTAGAAGGAGAAGCGAGATATATTAGAGTTCAACTAGTTGATGCGAAGCTCCATAACAATCCAAATAACTGGTATACTCCACAACTATGGGAAGTGAAAGTGTTTGGTCACGCAACATTTGCGTCTTTATCAACAACATTACAGACATCTGTGGAGTCAGGTGACATATCTGGTTCCGTCGTAAATGTACTAAATAATAGACTTAGATTAGCAGAAAAACATTTTCATGATGGTAAGCTAAAACAATCGACGAAGGCATTAGAAGATATGTTGAAGCACATAAAGAAAGCAGGGAATAGCATTTCCACTGTGCTGAAAGAAGAATTGGAGAAAGACATTTTAAGTGTAATGAATGATATGAAAAAATAGATGACAGATTAATAGAATAAATTGCCAATCTACCAACTATACATATAATAGTTGGTCTTTTTTTTTGCCTCATCACAGTATTTTAGTAGGGGACATAGATGTTAAGAGAGTTGGATAATAAAATTGGAGGGATGGAGATGGACAAGGTGTTTAAAGTTGGGTTAGTTGGAGCGGGTGGAGTGACACAGTTACATTTAGATGGGTATAAAAATCATCCGGAGCGTGTCGAGGTAGTAGCTATTTGTGATCCGAATGAGGAAGTATTAAATAAACGAGCAGATGAATATGGAATTAAACATAGATTCACAGATTTGCAGGATTTTATTGAAAATAGTCATGTCGATGTTGCCGTTGTTTGTACCCCGACGTCAGTGAGAAAAGAAGTGCTCTTTCCAATCATCGAAGCAGGTATTCCAATTTTTGTGGAAAAACCTTTTTCCGATACATTAACGGAAGCTGCTGCGATAGTCGATAAAGCGAGCAAGGCAAAGCTTCCGATGGCAGTTAATCAAAATTTTAGAAGGCATTATCCGTTTGAGCTAATCCGTGGGATTGTAAAGGAAAATGCGATCGGGAAAATTAGTCAGATCATGTTTACTGAGATTTTTTTCCGACAAGATGCTGGTTGGCGATTAAATAATAAGCGTCATGCGATATCTGTAATGGGGATTCATTGGTTAGATGGATTTAGGTTAGTGCTCGATGCGAATCCGGTGACGATTGCGTGCCAAACGAGGTCATCATCCGCGATAAATTGTGCAGGGGAAACAGAGGCAACGGTGCAAATTGCGTTTGATAACGACGCGATTGTCACGTATGTACAAAGTTTTTCTAGCTCTTTTAGTAAAAATGAAATGATTGTCATTGGGGAAAAAGGGACGATTGTCGCGAACCATACGTCTGTAAAATTATATCAACGTGGACAAGCTGAGCCGATAAAAACATGGAAACATCACATTTCTCGGGAGGAAGCTACTTTTGGCGGTCTTAATCAATTATTAATGTGTATCGAGAGTGGACATGTCCCAACGAATAATGTGATCGATAATTTGAAAACGGTATCCTTGTTGGCGGGGGCCTATCAAGCAGCAGAGGAGAATTCGGTTATCTCTTTTGATGCAGAAGGGTTGTTGCAAAATGAAATTAGCATTCTCTAGGCCAACAAGTACAATCGAAGAGCAGGAAGTTTTATTTAAGCATTACCAAGCGGTCGGATATGACGGTTTGCAGCTAAAACACTCCCAATATGCGCCATATATTGGGAGTCCGGAAATATTTTTAGAAGCTTGGGGAAATCCAAAAGGGGTAGCATCAGCGCTCATTGCGGGAGGCTCTCTGAATGAAGAGAACCAGGAGCATCTGAGGAGGCTGTTCACTTTTGCGGAAAAAGCCGGTAGTGAGATCATCGTTTTTTGCCATTCGCATCCGAGAAAAGGCGTGACAGCAGACGATATTCGCGCATATGCTGGGATTCTTTCCGAACTTGGAAAAGAAGCGGGACAAAAAGGTGTGAAGCTTTCACTGCATCAACATTATGATAATCCGGTAATGTATAAAGAAGATATCGATGTGTTTTTTAGCTCGGTAAAAGACGATGCAGTAGGATTAACGGTTGATACAGCACATTTGGTGAAGTCAGGCATTACAGATGTAGCAGATATTATTCATAGCTTTCATTCGGTGATTGATAACTTCCATTTAAAAGATTTTGCAGATGGAGACTGGAAGGTACTTGGAAAAGGAGACATCGATTTCCAACCAATCTTCCAAGCAATCCGTGACATCGGATACAACGGCTGGATCTCCGCAGACGAAGAAAGCGGCGATGGGATCATAGAGGGACTAGAAGAGTGCTATCGATTTATCGTGGAAGGATTGTAGTGAGGTGCCTGCAGCAGTAAGGTGCCAGGCACCCGCCCAATTATGAATGTTCCAAATCGTTTTGGTGCCAGGCACCCGAGCAATTGTGAATGTTTCCAATTGTATGGGTGCCTGGCACGTTTTTAATAGTACCGTCGCCACTTGTCTCTGTCTTCGTTTTCTTTTTCCATGCGTTTGATTCGTTCTTCTACGAGGTAGGCTTGTGTGGTTGAGACTTCTCGTAGGAAGGTGTCGATGTTTTGTTGTAGTTCTTCTTTTATTCGAAAGGCGTTGTGTGTTTTCTCCTCAAGTATCGCCCACTCGTCACTGGCGACAATTTCGAGCCACGTAATGTCATCACGGTAAGGTAATGATAGCTTTGTTAATTCCTCGACTGCTTCTACGTATTCTTTTCGCAAGTCTTCAAACACTGGAATTCCGTTTCGGCCTTTTCCACCGCGGAGTCTACCAGCAAGTGCGCTATAATCCTCTAATAAATCTATCATTTCAATTTTATAACTATCCAGATCCAACCATTCATCGGCAATCACGTCAAAATTTTTATACAAATAGTTGTTTCCCCAATAAATCTCGGACATGAAATAACTATAGACTAATTCAATATCATTCACGGAATACTCACCTTCTGCAATGATGTTGGCAACTTCGCCAGCAGCTTCTGGTTTTACAGCAGATAAATCTTCTATAGTGTCTTCAATAGATTCATATTCACTTTGATCTTCAGTTTCATCCGAGCTAGATGAAACTTCCGTTATTTTCTCATTTGTTTCTGTTGTATTGCGGTCTGCAAAATAATCAGACCAAAGAACAATATTGGCCGTAATTACACCAATCACCAGTAGGAACAGGATGTAAATGAACTTCTTCACTAAAATCAAATACCTTTCATCTTTTATATACCAATTATTATATCATGGCAGTGATCCAATAGACCTAGATGATTCGATTATTGTCACTTCGTATTATAATAGAATGATAGTTGAAATTGTATGAAAAATGAGGTGCATTCGATGGCAAAGACACTTACGATCGAGGACATGAGACAAATGGCAACAGAGAATGGTGGATGGTGCTTGTCAGAAGAATATATTAATCAATTAACAAAATTAACATGGAAGTGTGCAGAAGGGCATGTGTGGGAGACACTGCCAAAGCATATCCGCAAAGGAACATGGTGTCCAACATGCGCACGTAAAAAAGAAAACAGAAAAAGTTATGGAACTGTTACGATAGAGGACATGAAACGTATGGCGAAAGAACGCGGTGGAGAATGTCTATCTGATACATATGTGAATAAATCTACGAAACTTCAGTTCAAGTGTGGAGAAGGCCATGTTTTTGAAACAAGACCGGCTGAGATTTTAAGAGGGAATTGGTGTTCATTTTGTGCCGGAAAGCATAAAAATTCGATTGAAAAAATGAAGAAAATCGCAAAAGAGCGTGGCGGTAAATGTTTATCGACTTCCTATAAAAATGTGTTTACTCATTTAGTATGGGAGTGTGCAAATGGTCATCAATTCCATGCGATTCCAAAGCATGTGTTAAATGGGCATTGGTGTCCTAACTGTACTACTTATTTAAATGAGCAACGCTGCCGCTTTATACTAGAATCGTTATTTGAAATGAAATTTGTGAAGGATCATTCTGTGTTAGATGGATATGAACTGGATGGCTATAATGCTGAATTAAAGCTTGCTTTTGAGTATCATGGAAAACAACATTATGAGGAAGTCGATTTCTTTTACTCGCGAGGTGACATGAGCTTAGAAGATAGAATCGCACGAGATAAGCTGAAGGAAAAACGCTGTGAAGAATTGGGCATTGTGTTGCTAGTGATTCCTTATACGGTCGATCCAGCAGATCATGTTTCTTTTATAGTGAATGAGCTTTCCGAAAGAGGTTTTCAGTTTAAAATTGAGCCGGAAGATATTAATTTTGATAACTACTATCCTACGAAAAGTGAGCTCCAGGAAATACAGGATATTGCTGAAGCAAAAGGTGGAAAATGTTTATCAAATGAGTATATCAATGTTGATACAAAAATGGATTTTGTATGTGAAAAGGGTCATCACTTCTCCACAACACCATGGCGGATAAAAAAAGGAAATTGGTGTAGAAAGTGCTTCGAAACAGAACGAGCAGGTGCTTCCCAACGACTAGATGCGAATGAAATACACCGCATTGCCGCAGAAAAAGGCTGGAAATGCCTCTCAACCGAATACAAAAATGCCCGCACAAAACTAACATGGCAATGCGAAAACGGCCACACCTTCGAACGCAACCTCTCCCATGTAAAAGAAGGACGCGGCTGCTCAAAATGCAAAAAGGTGCCAAAGGTGCCTGGCACCCGCACTATTTAGAGTGTTTAGAATTATTTTGGTGCCAGGCACCCGCACTATTTAGAGTATTTAGAATTGCTCGGGTGCCAGGCACCCGAAAGATTCATGCACCCGAAAGATTCAGAATTGTCCCGGTGCCTGGTACCTAAACAATTCACTTCGTTTTGATTTGGGTATAATGGGTAGTAGTAATGGTATCTTTTAAAAGTTTATTCAAATAATAGGAAAGACCTTACATGAAAGGGAGTTATACGATGTCGAGCCCATTATATGCAAAAGAGTATGTGAAGAATTTACGGCAAGTGCGGGATCTTGCTCCAGAACAGACACGAGCTTTTTTGGAATATAGTTCGAGTGTACTGAAAGATGGAGCTCTCTCTAAAAAGGAAAAGGAGATTATTGCAGTAGCGATTACGCATGTGACAGAGTGTCCGTATTGTATTGATACACATACGAAAAGTGCCAAAAAAGCAGGTGCATCTCTGGAGGAATTGGTCGAGGCAATTTATGTGGTGGCCGCTGTGGAGGCAGGAGGAGCGGTAACGCATAGTACACATGCTAGCAATGCCTTAAACTCCGAAGCCGAAGATGAGCTGTATAAACGATCGAACTTGAAACAACTTGGTCAATTAGGTAAGTTTGCACCAGATGGGTTTAAAGGATATTCCCATTTTAGTGCAACCGCAATGAAGGCTGGAAAATTGTCCGTTAAAATGAAAGAACTTATCGCGGTAGCAGTTGCTCACGCATCCCAATGTCCATATTGCATCGATGTTCATACGAAAAAGGCAGTCGAAGCTGGTGCTAGTAACGAAGAACTAGCAGAAGCAATTATGGTTACATCTCTTTTACTTGCTGGTGGTGCATATGCCCATATCGCTAATATGATTGAAAGTTATCAAACAGAATAGGTAAAAGGAAAAAAGTAATTACCCTCGCGTAAAACCGAGCGGTAATTACTTTTTTATTGGGGGCTAGTCTATTATTTGCTTTCACAGATACAACATAAATAAGCTGCAGCACAGTTGGGTGAAGTTAATTTTCACCAATAATAAAAGGAGTTGTGGTGGCAGTTACATCTGAAATTAAAGTGCACTTGCTCATTTTGAGTTATTTCCTATAGCAAATCGAACATATCCCCCTAGCTCCCGAATGGGCGTCGGGGTCGGACCAATTTGGAGGAAAAGACATTGTGAAAATTAGCTAGTTTTCCGGTTAGGAAATGTGTTGATTAGTATAAAAATGATGCGCCAACAATAATCAACAAGATGAAAAGCACAACAATTAAAGCGAAAGAATTTCTACTTCCTCCACCGCCATAGCCATTGCCATATCCGCCATAACTCATATACAACACCCCCTTTAGATTAGGTATCATAGTTTATGCACGTAATAAATGAAACGAGCTAGTGATAAGCGGACAAAGCAATAAATGTTCTATTTAACTAGAGATTGATCTATTCCTCACAAATATATTGATACAAGAGCATTTTGGATATAGTCTAGTGTCACGATAAGTTATGATGTTTTACTAATTAATGGAGAAAAATCAGGATAGTGAAGCAATTTATATATACAAACTATTTTTAAAAAGCAGGGCTGCTTACTTTTTTTAAAAAAAGTATTATTGGTAAGGTTTGATTTAGATAGAGTCACAAGCCCAACAATTAGTTGGTGCATTTTTTCTTTCATAGCTAATCTAATTTCAATATCTCTTTAAAAAATAAGCTCTGTTAAACTCTGTTGTTGATTTGCGCTCCAGTACACTCGCTTTCCGCGGGCACGGCCTCAGCTAACTTGGCAAAGAAAACCGCTTTGCCAAGTGGATCTTCGGCTCGTGCTGTTCCCGCAGTCAATTATGTATACCAAAAATACACCACAGAGAATGGAAATAATGCTAGTGGTAGTTGTCTATACGATGCATGTATAAGTTAGATTCAACTTTTTAAAGCTTTATTTCCATGGTAGGAGTCTCGTGTATATCCGCTACAATCAACTAAGTTGTTAACAACAATGAACTTTATCAGAGCCAAAAAATAAAGTATCTTAACTTTAACTCTAAATGCCAATTTACACATATAATAAAAGGGAGTTAGTAATACTTCTTACCTATGCAAAGGGAGGCCTCACAATGAAAGTAAAAAGGTTTTTCACAGTAGGAGTAATTGTTTTTATTCTTTCTTTTTTACTGTTATTTTTCGGAGTTAAAGTAATGTTAGAACAGGATGTGACAGGACAAAATATTTTGGCATACGCCATTCTTTCGATTATGTTTGGTGGAATTTCAGGAGCGGCTTATATATTGCGGATGAAGGCAACATTTTTCATCTTCCTTGGCGGTTTGATCATCGGCTTCACGATGATGTACACGCAATTTAGCAAGAACATGGACGGATGGGGAGACTTAACAGGACTAATGTCACTATTCTTTGCGGCGGGAATAGGCCTAATCGCCGGGCTAGTTGTACAAGGAATACTGCACCTTGTCCGGAAGAAGTAATGTTTGGGTGCCAGGCACCCAAACGATTTAGAATGTTTTTAATTGTACGGGTGCCAGGCACTTGTGAAATATGATAAATTCGCATGGGAGGGCGAGCATTGGTGCTAATTGTGGAATGGAGACTGCGACAGAGTCTGTTTGTACTGGTTGATAGCCAAAGCGCATATACCAGTTTCGCAAGAATTCTTTCGCGGGATGTGTACCTTCCTGTGGTACTAATAACTCTAGTTGCACCTTATGAAAACCTTCTTGTTGGAACTTCTCCTCAGCAAAACGGATTAAGTCTCGTCCAATTCCCATTCCTTGGTACTCCTCGTCCACTGCAAGCATGCCGAATCCAGCCGTTTCTTCATCGAGACGATGAACACGAACACTCCCAACGATTTTCCCCATGTATTGAGCAACCGCTAGCTCACCGCTACGAGTCAATTCTGCTATTTCTTCCACTGACGTGCGTTTTGCACCACCTAGCCACAATCCACCCTCTGATACGGCATATACATGATTTACAATGCTCACAATCCGCTCCAAATCCTCCATATTATGACTAGCTTCTCTTGGTAACATATGTATTTCTATAGATTGCATAAGTAACTTTTCCTCCTAAATCTAAATCCTTTATCAAGTGAAAACCCTTAAAAATAGGAAAAACCTCACTATATAAGTATAGCATCTTTGATTTCTGAAGAGGATGGATAGTATGATTAAATTGAGTGGGTGCCAGGCACCGGCACGATTTCGAATGTTTGGAATAGTACGGGTGCCAGGCACCGTGAAGGAAGGAGGAACCCCTATGGTGGATTTTTTTAGGAGGAAGGAAGAGGAGCTAGGGGTACGTCTTAATGATGTGCAGAGGCAGGCTGTTCTTCAGACGGAGGGGCCACTTCTATTGTTAGCTTCACCGGGTTCTGGAAAAACGACGACGATTATTATGAGAATTGGTTTTATAATAGAAGAAAAGGGTGTAGATCCTTCTAACATCAAGGCGGTTACGTTCAGCAAGGCATCCGCGAAAGACATGGAGGAGCGGTTTGCGCGCTTTTTTCCACAATTACAACCAGTAGATTTCTCTACAATACATAGTTTTGCGTTCCAAGTAGTACGTGAATATTTTTATAAAACACGTACCCACTTTCATATTATTGAAGGTACAATGGATGCAGATAATCAACATCTCCATAAGAACATGATTTTACGTAATTTGTTCAAGTCGCTCACAGGCGAGAACATCACCGAAGACCAGATGGACGAGCTGACGACTTTCATCAGTTATGTGAAAAATAAAATGCTTCCTCCTGAAAAATGGGATTCGGTAGGTTGCGATGTTCCAAATGCAGTGCAAATTGTCACTAAATATGAGGCGTTCAAACGCAACAACCCGGGCAAGCTATTAATCGATTATGATGATATGTTAACGATCGGGAATGAAGTACTCGAGAAAGATTCTCACATTCTGCGAAAATATCAACAGAAATTCCATTATGTGTTAACGGATGAAAGTCAGGACACCTCACTTGTTCAGCATGCCATCATGGAAAAGCTCGTGAAGACACACGGAAATCTATGTGTGGTGGCGGATGATGATCAATCGATTTATAGTTGGAGAGGGGCAGAGCCTTCGTATTTACTAGATTTTAAAAAGGTATATCCAAACGCTGTAACCCTGTTTATGGAGCAAAATTATCGATCATCCAAAGAGATTGTGGACACGGCGAATCAGTTTATTAAAAGAAATAAACATCGTTACGAGAAGAATATGTTCACGAATAATCCTACAGCGGAGCCGATCAAAATTATCGACTTTCATGATTACAACGAGCAATCTAACTACTTAGTAAAAGAAATAAAGGACACCGAAAACCTTCGAGAAGTAGCTGTATTGTTCCGGAATAACTCTTCTTCTATTACACTCATGAACAAGTTTGACCGTGCAGGTATTCCATTTTATATGAAAGATGCAGATAACCGCTTTTTCTCGCATTGGGTTGTCGAGGATATACTTAATTTTATGAGGATGTCTTTTACCGATAAGCGTCCTGATATATTAGAAAAAATTCATACGAAATTTGATGCGTATATTACGAAGCAGCAAATGGAAGCAGTAAAAAGAATAGTAAATAACGAGTCTGTGTTTGATAATTTACTAAAGTTCGTTCCTGTTCAGGATTATCAAGTGAAGAAGATCCAGTTATGCAAAAAGCTATTTCAAGAAATAAACGGGATGACCCCAGTCCGTGCAATTAAGCTCATTCGGGAAAAGCTCGGGTATGAAAAAGCGATTGATAAAATGTGTGAGCGCCTTGGTTTTCGCAAGGACTATTTAATCGGGATATTAAATACGCTCGAGGATATCGCGAAGCATCTCAAAACATTAGAAGAATTTGCGAATAGATTAACTTATTTAAAAAACGTGATGCAACAAGCAAAACATAAAAAAGGTCAAAACGCAGTTACGTTCTCGACGTTTCATAGTTCCAAAGGGTTAGAGTTTGAAAAGGTGTATATGATTGATTGCGTGAGTGGAGTTATCCCATCGAAGGAAGACCGTGCTTCTGGTGATTTAATGGAAGAAGCAACTCGTTTGTTTTATGTAGGGATGACGAGATCAAAGAAAAAGCTACAACTGCTTACATATCGAAATCGTGATGGGAACAAAACCGAAGCATCAGAATTTGTTGTGCATGTGAAAAACATCTTGAATCCTCCAACTAAGAGAGAGCTAAAGCAAAAACCGAAGACAGGCAAAGTGCCGTTCAACCCAAATGCGATCCAAGCAAAAGAAGAAATAACCGAAGGGAAAATCGTCAAACACCGTGTCTTCGGAACAGGTACCATCACACAAGTAGATACAGACAAATTTACGATAAAATTCCCAACTAAAGAAAAAATCCTACTCATCGACACATGCCTAAACATGGGCCTAATCGAAGCAGTAGAATAAACTCGGGTGCCAAGTACCGGAAAATTGTTTCGGTGCCAGGCACCCGAGCAATTGCCAATATTCGAAAGATTCCCGGTGCCAGGCACCCAAACAATAGGAGGTTCATTATGAAGTATGTTGCGTTGCTTAGAGGGATTAATGTAGGTGGAAAGAATAAGGTGGATATGAAGTTACTAAAGTCAACGTTTGAAAGAGTTGGAATGAGTTTCGTAGTTACTTATATTAATTCAGGTAATATCGTTTTCGCGACGGATCATTCTTCCAAAACAGGGATATCCGAAATATTAGAAGAAGCAATCGAAACAGACTTCGGATTGAACATCAAAGTGTTAGTGCGTAGTTTGGATGATATCACAGCGGTTGTACAAGCCCTGCCAGACACTTGGAAAAACGATCAACAGATGAAAAGTGACGTTCTGTTTCTGTGGGAGGAAGCGGATGATGAGTCTGTACTTGAGAAGTTAGTTATTAATCCCGAAGTAGATACCGTCAAATATGTTCCTGGAGCGATTCTGTGGTCGCTAGAGAAGAAACATTATAAGAAATCAGGCATGAACAAAATTATTGGAACAAAGCTTTACAAACAAGTAACCGTTAGAAATGTGAATACAACTCGCAAAATCTATGAACTAATGCAGAAATGAGTGCCTGGCACCAAGACGATTGGGAATATTCCCAATTGTCTCGGTGCCAGGCACACGGAAAAATTAGGTAGTTTGTCCTGTGTATTTGCAATAGAAATACGAACATACGTGTGGTATATTGGATATGTAATAGATTTGGGTGCTTAAGGGTGGTTGGCTCACTCCCGAAATGGAAGGGGGTGGTCGCGTGTCAGTATTTGAAACGTTAACGCTTACTTTTACATTTGGAGCACTGGTCGTGGCAATGCTGTCATTTAACCATAAAAAATAACCCATCCTTGAGTTAGCGGCTCATTTTGGTTGGGTTATTCCTGTCTAAAAAGCTGATCCCCTTGATGGGAACCAACTATTACATGAACCGTTCAATGTACGAGCATTGGACGGTTATTTTTAAATGTATTCCAATTCATTTCTAATTATACATTTTTGATATAATACTTTCAAGCATCATCATGCTGTGGCTGGAAGGGGATTTATGTATGTATTTATTTATGTACGAGTTTCCATTTTATAAAGGAAGTACAAAAACATTGCATATAAGTAATGAAGAAGAGAAGAAAGTCGGTACAATCGAGCGATACTATAAGCATAAATTCCAAAAGGTAATCGACAGGATTATTAGCTCTGATTTAATATTAAACGTACAAACATATGATGAACATCAGGAAATATTCTGTAACATAAAAGAAGATATGCACTTTAAATCGTGGCTAAGATCGAGTTGGCAAGGTCAATCTCGCAATCTAGGAAACTTTCAATTGTTTGATCGCACAAAAATAAAAACACACCCAAGAATGGAACTAGTTACAGAAGCTGGCGATACTTATTTAATAACGAAAAACTTTGGCAATCGAAAAATTTTCATAACGAATGAGCAAGAAGAACTGTTTGTAGAGATGACGTATGAAAAAATGCTTCCACCCTATAACATAAGAATTACTTTATTGAATGAAAAATTACATATACTGGAAGTGGGGGCAATTCATTTTATTTTCAATATGAGGTACTAGTTGGGATGAGGATGCTGACCCTGCGTCCCATTACTCCAAATTGGGATGGGGATGCTGCCCCCGCGTCCAACTTTAATATGAGGTACTAAGAGGGGACGAGGTACCTGACCCTATGTCCCACTAAATTGGGACGAGGTTCCTGACCCCATGTCCCTACTGACCCCATGTCCCTACAGAAAGAAGGTGAGCAAGTATGGATGTAGGTGCGATTGTTTATTTTGGTATTGTTGTGGTGCTTTTTGTTATTTTCGTTGTTTCGTTTACTCTTTTTATCCGCAGGCTGTTGGTCAATTCATCAGCAAAAAATTATCAAGCATCTGAGATTGAAAGGAAGCTGGATAGAATCATCGAATTATTGGAAAAGGAAAAGCAGTCCCAATAAACGTAGGAGGGCAATATGAATTTCCACAACTTAGTGAATGAAGAAAATCAGTTAACACCGAATTATCGCTTGAATGAAAAGGAATTGTATTTTGATATTTATATTAGCCCAGAGCAAGAGGTTTGTGTCGTGGGGAGATACGATCAGAATTATATCGGGTGGTGCTCCTTTACAAAGGTGGACTCCAAATCTCACAATGCAGCACTATTAGATGAAATAACGAATTCCCAATGGAAGTTCGTTTCCAATGAGCATCGAGTGTTAGGGGAGCGGTACAAGGAAATAAAGAACTGGCATGTTTTTCGCATCACGAAAACTCTTTACAAGGATGAGCCTTATTTCTACTCCACAGCAAGTCCAATTTATTTTAAAAACGGCTCCACTTTCGCCAGTGAAATCCACCACTTTTATAAACATGAAAAAGCAAAAAGTGAATATAGAATCATCGATAAAAAGTATAGTGCGATTTTAAAAGGATACTTAAAATTGTTGGATAGCGATGATTCCTTATATTACTTACGGGTGAAACCACTAATAGATTTAATCCAAAGCGAAAGCTATTTGAAATTGTGTCCAGATGCGAACGTAAGAGCAATTTATTTACAATGCTTGGAAAAATGCAATCAATTATACAACACTTATATGAGCGAAGTTCGCTAATATGCGACTTTTTCAAAGTAAATAATATCATGCCCGTCATAATTTAACAGTTAATAGATGATAATAACCTCAATACCATAATAATGGAGGTTCCCAAATTATGACGAAGAATCACATTCAATTGACATCAGCAGAAATTGCTATCATTTGGACTGCTTATATGAATGATAGTATGTCCAAATGTGTTTTAAATTACTTTCAACACATTGTAGGTGATAAAGATATTCGCCGCATTGTGGAATTAGCTTAGAATACATCTTCCGCACATATTACGGAATTATATCAAGCGGAAAAATTACCGCTACCAACAGGCTTTACAGAGGAAGATGTAAATGTAAATGCCCCCCGTTTATATACGGATCCATTTCTTCTCCAGTACATAACCCATATGGCGAGAGTGGGCATGCTTGCGTATAGTGGTTTTATTACGATGTCTGCCAGGGTAGATATTAAGAGATATTTCATAAAAGGTTTGAGCGAAGCAGCAGATTTGTTTGCAAAATGTACAGATGTTTTACTTGAAAAAGGATTATATGTGAGAGCTCCGAAAATACCGTATCCAACTGAAAGTTCCTTTGTAGACAGTAAAGAATATTTAAGTGGTTTTTCTTTTTTTAACAAACAACGTCCAATCAATGCTATTGAAATTTCCCATTTATATATGAATGGTTTATCAAACGATATTGGAAGTAAGCTGTCACTCAGCTTTGCGCAAACATGTCAAAATGAAGAAGTGGAAAAATGGATGTTACGAGGTAGAGATATTGCGCAAAAACATGTGAAATTATTTTCAGATATACTGATAAAGGATGATGTCCAATCACCTGTTTCTTCCGATATATGTAACGGACTCCACAACAGCACCATTTTCCGACAAGTTAATGATGTTTCATATGGGATTATTAAGTGCTGCAGGAACTGGAAATTATGCAACCTCAGCTGCTGCAAGTCAACGAACAGATTTAGTAATAGCTTATGAAAGGCTTTCCCTCGAAATTGCGCTATATGCAAAAGATGGAGCCAATATTATGATACGAAATGGTTGGATGGAGCAGCCACCAACGACAGTAGATAAGGATGAGCTCATAAAGAATAAAGATAATAAGTAGCGTCTACGGACTGCACCCAAAAAGTGTGAATCTATCTTTGGGTGTTTTTTTATGTAAAAAATTAGGCTAGTTTCCATCAGTTAAATATCACCGAACTAAAACTAGCCAATTCACAATTATCATTTTCTTAAGTAGTCTTCTAATTGCTGAAGGGTTACTGCATTTCCTTCCTTCACCATTTCCATCGATTCGTTGAATGTTATTAGCTCTTCTTCGCTTGGAGATACTGGCTCTACAAGGATTGTGACAATCGTTTTCCCGTTTTCCTCTACGAAGGTAATGGTATTCAACGTTTCTAATGGCCATTGCGGGTGAAATGGAGCTCGAATGGTATTTCGCTCTTCATCCGAAAAGAAACTGCTATACACAATCTTTTCTGGAACAATAATTTCACTGTACACAAATTTTACCCACATGATGTCTCCATTGTCCGGTTTTTGACTGTAATGAAAAATTCCACCAGGACGGAAATCTGCTTCCGCGACCTCAAATGTCCAACCTAAAGGACCCCACCAATGCTTTAGATGCTCTGCTTCTGTAAAAGACTTAAATACAAGTTCAAGTGGAGCATCGAAGGTATGCGTGATGTTGATTTTGTTTTCCATAACATTCTCCATTACTTCTTATTTCTATATAAATTGTTCCTAAGTCACTAGTGTTGCAAAAATAATGTACTAATTTTCAGTTTTATTATATCTTCTGTTTAGAGCCAAAAAAGTAAATACCGAATTAAAGGTGGTTCCATCCATTTGGAAATAATTTACAATTAGACCTGTGTGACAACGACAATTTGCTTATTAAGGGACGGATTTGCCTT
>VEFU01000369.1 GCA_007679095.1 Paenibacillus bovis | reverse complement strand
GATTTTGCCCCTCCGGGACCAACAATACCCATTACTA
The DNA here is from genome assembly GCA_007679095.1 of Paenibacillus bovis. GTDB lineage: Bacteria > Bacillota > Bacilli > Bacillales > Bacillaceae_C > Lederbergia > Lederbergia graminis. The sequence goes on along the minus strand of VEFU01000369.1, from coordinate 221 downwards.
CCTTTCCAAATGCACTTCTACAACCACCAATGAACCAACCACAAAAACATCCCTTCCTTCCCGTTCTGACTCCTATGTTTCAAGTCACCTCATCCCCTATTTCTCCACCAATTCTATTCCCATTTATCCCCCCCTTATTATTCAAACCTAAACCTTAATTCCCCATAAAAAATAAAACTTACCACATATCCCCATACACAAAACAATCTCCTCACATAAAT
>VEFU01000368.1 GCA_007679095.1 Paenibacillus bovis | reverse complement strand
AGCTCATCTACACTTCCATCACCATGTACATCAAGAACAACTAAAACCAATCGCCATGTCGATGAGTAGTAAGTGTCGAATTCTAAATCTTCCATATCCTCGTCCAAAACCCACAATTATCTCTCATCCACCAACAATCTCAATCCCACAAATTCAACCCTTAACCCCTCCTTATCTCCCTCCCATTACTCACCTTCTTCCCCCGACAAACGATATACCTCCCCCTCATCTCTATACAAACTCACAAATTATGCCTTC
>VEFU01000367.1 GCA_007679095.1 Paenibacillus bovis | reverse complement strand
GATAAAGGAGTGGAAATGGTCAGGAACAGATGATTGTCGTGGGTGATAGGGGATATATGGAGGGATAAGTGGATGTTGTAGTAGTGGAGAGATAGGTGGTAGAATTTGTTCTTTTTGGGGAAGTAAAATATGAGATGTAGAAGTTGGGATAATGATTAATAGTTTTGGTGGTTGGGTTATTGGAAGAGGGGGAAGAGGGAGATGGGGATGCAGATTTGGAATAGCAATTGGAGTTGTTGGATTTACGTCAATCATATTT
>VEFU01000366.1 GCA_007679095.1 Paenibacillus bovis | reverse complement strand
AGAAAATGATTGGGGGATTGAGGAAGGTATAATGGAAGAAGAGGGTAGAATAATGGGTAATTAATAAGTGGGTAATGGTTAATAATTGTTGAATGGTAAATGGGTTGTTGACTTGGTAGGGGAAGGTGGGTAGATTGAGATTCGGTTGGATATAGGGATGTAAATGAAGGATTAAGGTGTATTCATGGTGGAATTCAGGAGGTATTTTTCGTGGATGAAAAGGTAATTTAAAATGGTGGTGATAATGGGTTTTGGGGGG
>VEFU01000365.1 GCA_007679095.1 Paenibacillus bovis | reverse complement strand
ACGAAAAAATAATTATTATTGGTTGGATAGTTGTTTGGGTTATTTTAATTGGTAGCATTTTTTATTTTGTATGTAAAGGAAGATTAGTTGGATTATATAGAAATTTGAGTGGTGGTGAGAGAGGAAGTATTAAAGAGAGTGTAGATGCTAAAGGGATTGAATGAGAGATATGGAATGGTGGTAGAAGCATTAAAGTCGCAAAAGAAAATGTAGAAAGTCTGGTAGTTGAAGTTGGTGGAGAGGGTGTAGGAGAATGAGG
>VEFU01000364.1 GCA_007679095.1 Paenibacillus bovis | reverse complement strand
TCCTTCAAGATAAGCTAATTCTTTCTCCACTTTCACATAACTTTCATACCCTTTTTCATCAAACTTCCCATTTTCAATCGCTTCCCTCACTCCACATCCAGGTTCCCCATTATCTCCACAATCCCTAAATTTACATTCCCTTCCTAACTCTTCCACATCTCCAAAACCTTCCCTTAATCCCCCTTCACTCTCCCACACTTCTAACTCCCTCATCCCTCCTCTATCAATCAAAATTCCACCTTCATCTAACACCACCAAC
>VEFU01000363.1 GCA_007679095.1 Paenibacillus bovis | reverse complement strand
GGGAATCAAATCGCGTGTATGATTCCCATTCAATCGAAAAAACGTCATAGAAGGGAATCAAAGCGCGTGTATGATTCCCATTCAATCGAAAAAACGTCATAGACGGGAATCAAATCGCATGTATGATTCCCATTCAATCGAAAAAACGTCATAGACGGGAATCAAACCGCAAGTATGATTCCCATTCAATCGAAAAAATGTCATAGAAGGGAATCAAATCGCGTGAATGATTCCCATTCAATCGAAAAAACGTCATAGA
>VEFU01000362.1 GCA_007679095.1 Paenibacillus bovis | reverse complement strand
AAGGAATATAGAGATGTCTATAGGACATTCTAAATAAGACGCATTCGTTTCGTTCAGTTTTGAGAGGTTAAACTCTCAAAACTTTGTTCTTTGAAAACTAGATAATATGAGAAGAAACAATAAACCGAGAAACGTTCACCTTATGGAGTATTTCCATAAGATATGTAGTAACCTTATTATAAGTTGGACAAAAAGAAGCAAGCAGTTCGAGGAAGCGACCGAATGAACACCGGAGCGTATCAATTGATATACGTGAGGA
>VEFU01000361.1 GCA_007679095.1 Paenibacillus bovis | reverse complement strand
CTCACTTCGCTTCTCAAATTGCAAGAACGTATGCAACTGCTTCCCGAACTTTCAGATCGTCACCACGCACTACCACCAATCCACAACTTCTCACCACATCTTTCTCTCTTACATATCCAAATCCCACATATAACTGCACTTCAATTACCCCAAAAACTAACACAATCCCCCAATAAATCTAACATTATCATTCTAACTACCTTTCCACCTCCACCCTATCTACAAAACCCACTCCATCCAAGACTAGAAGGATACTTATT
>VEFU01000360.1 GCA_007679095.1 Paenibacillus bovis | reverse complement strand
GGATATTTTGAGGAGGAAGGATTAATAGAGGAGGTTCTGGTTGAGGTTGTGGAGATAATGGAAGGTGAAGAGGGATTTGGTGTGGATGAAAGTGAGGGTTGTAGGGAGTAGAGAGAAGTGGATGTAGTGTAATAGGTGTAGGTTGAAGGAGTGTTGGTTGAAACGGGTGGATAGGTAGTGTATGGAGGGTTGGTGGGGTGTTTAGTAATACAGGGTGTTGAGGAATGAGATGTTCTAGGACATGCGATAGTTCTGGTTGT
>VEFU01000035.1 GCA_007679095.1 Paenibacillus bovis | reverse complement strand
TATTGGTCTCCATAAAATGAAAATACCACAGCTTAAATGACTGTGGTAGACCCAAATTTTTATACTTTCTTATCTTTCAAGAAAATCCCTAAGTCCTTATATGGACCTTCGATATGATCGGCTACAGCAACACCAAGTGCGGAACGAGGCGAATCTCCTTTACAAGCGTTGTAATACATGTAAAACTTTCCGTCTTCTAGCTGAATAATATCTCCAGCCCATAATGTTTCAGATTCTGCCCAATCGAGCGCCTCTGCTAATTCCTTTGTTACATCATCAAACAACGGATTTGCTGCATTTACACCATCTGCAACTTTATCCCATTGCATCAAATCCTTCGTCTTCGCCATAGCTAGATGAGATCCGAGTACGTAATACGTATCGTCCACCTTAATGACAGAAGGATCATGTACAGATGCATTCTTAAAAACAGGCTTATCTTGTGATTCAGCCGGTTTTACTTCTACTTTTCCCTCACCGTCAGCTGCATATACAGATGCTGGTGCAGGGACAAGTAATGATAGTGCTAAAAAGTAATATGCGATCTTTTTCAGCACATTTCTCCCCATTGCTACTCCCCCTTATTCAATTTTCAACAAATACTTTCACGATCGACTAATCATACTTACCCAAAGGCATCACACTCCTTTAAGTATAGGCTCTGTTAAAGTTCATTGTTGTTAACAACTTAGTTGATTGTAGCGGATGTACACAAGACTCCTGCGGGAACAGCACGAGCCGAAGATCCACTTGGCAAAGCGGTTTCCTTTGCCAAGTTAGCTGAGGCCGTGCCCGCGGAAAGCGAGTGTACAGGAGCGAAAATCAACAATAGAGTTTAACAGAGCTTAAGTATAAAATGAAAGCACTTTCATTATTTTGATTTGAAATCTAAGTTGATGAAGATGTTAGTGGATATCATGAGGTAAGAATTGTTTGGGGTTAGCCCCCAAACAATTCAGGATAATGCGGGGTAAACCCCATTATTGTTTTTTCAAGCGAATTACGTTCCATGATAGCTTAGGTAGTGATGCTGTTACATGGCCATTGTCATTTTTAGCGTCTCCACCTGTGTGTGGTGCAACTGCTTGATTTGTAGCTGTGTTTACTTGCTTTAAATCATCATTTTCTAACACAATGTGTTCCAGAACGCGGTAACCATCGAAATTGCGAATGTCTGCTTCTAGTAATAAAGTATCTTCTAGGTCACGGTTAACCGCAAAGATTGTTAGTTCTTCATTTTCTTCGTTGTACACTGCAGTTGTATCCAAAACAGGTACATCTGTGAAATCTTTACTATCGTATTTTGGACTAGAAACGATTGGGTTTAGAACAACCCCTCTTCCAAATGTAGATGTATGCATAAATGGATAGAAAATCGTTTGCTTCCATGCTGGTCCACCATTTTCAGTCATAATTGGTGCAATTACGTTTACTAACTGAGCCATACATGCAATTTTTACGCGGTCAGCATTCTTCAGTAATGTAATTAACATAGAACCAACTAGTAATGCATCTTCGAAATTGTAAATATCTTCTAGTTGTGGTGGTGCAATGGACCAAGGCTCGATTTTACGGTCAGCATCATTAGAGTGATACCATACATTCCACTCATCAAATGAAAGATTAATAGTCTTCTTGCTACGTTTTTTCGACTTGATATAGTCTGCAATTGAAATAACAGATTTAATAAAATCATCCATTTCAAGAGAGCTAGCTAAATAGTTTGCTATATCATTACTGCGGTTACCGTAGTATTGATGTAAAGAAATATACTCAACATTGTGGTATGTATGATCAAGTACAGTTGCCTCCCAATCTGCAAATGTTGGCATCGTTCTACTTGAGCTACCACATGCTACTAATTCAATCGAAGGGTCAACTAACTTCATAACCTTTGCAGCTTCATTTGCAAGTCTTCCATATTCTGTTGCTGTCTTAGCGCCAATTTGCCATGGACCATCCATTTCATTTCCAAGGCACCATGTTTTAATTTTGTGAGGTTCTTTATATCCATGAGAGATACGAAGGTCACTATAATAAGTGCCGGATGGATGGTTACAATATTCTACTAGATTACGAGCAGCATCTACCCCTCTAGTACCAAGATTCACCGCCATATTCACTTCAGCACCAACTAATTTCGCCCAATCAGCAAATTCATTTGTTCCAATTTCATTCGTTTCAATTGTACGCCATGCAAGTTCCAAACGACGTGGGCGATTTTCTTTCGGTCCAACCCCATCTTCCCAGTTATAACCGGACACGAAATTCCCACCAGGATAGCGCACTAAAGGTACATTTAGTTCTCTAACGAGTTGTGCTACGTCTTTACGGAATCCATTTTCATCTGCTTCCGGATGACCTGGTTCATAAATTCCACCATATACACATCGCCCTAAATGCTCGACAAATGATCCATAAATTCGCTTATCTACCTCAGATACTTTAAAGTCCTTTTCCACTATCATCTTTGCTTTTTTATTAGCCAACTTCCTTCTCCTCCCTCACATTCAAAATTTCGACAAAATCTAGCGATGACAGTCTAATTGTTTCTTACCTGTCACCATATATACGTACAAGGGGAAAGGTTATTCGATTACCAGTCATCTTCAACAACATAAACTTGTACGTATATTTATGATTTGATTTTATCATGTATTTACATTTTTTCAATGGAAACGCTTTAAATATTTTCATATTTTGCTATATTTCTAAAAAGAATGTGAGAAAAGTGGCCTTAATTTGATTCAGATTCTAATAATTTATTAATCTCTGGACGGATTTGTTTTTCCGCTTGGTCTTCAATTTGATTTAACGTTGTCTTGGAATCAATATTTTCATCAATGGCTCTTGCAACGTGACTAATATAAATTTCCCATGCTTGACCATCAAATGGTGTTAATCTTCTTACAGGAATGTGTTCATCTAGCGTATCGTAAAACGCATAATCTTTTTGCCCACCTAAGTATTCATTTTCATGGTTCGCATACCAAGGTAATGTGGAAATACTTGTCCAACCAGGTTGAATTGAATTGTCCGTAAATATCTTCCATGCTTCTTCACTACGGTTCATCCATTCAACGAATGCCCAAGCAGCATCTTTGTTTTGGCTTTGAGCTGGAATTACGTGTGCAGATCCACCAAGCCCCACATATAGATCCAGTGGCATTCTCGTTACACGCCATTTGCCGGCTTGATCAGGGAATAGTGTTTCTAAGTCACGGGCAATTTGGCTACCTGCAGGAAACGAAGCTATTTTCCCTTGAGAAACTAGTTGCTTACCTTCATCAGAGAACAATGCCGACACTTGCGGCGCCCATCCAATTTGTACGCCTCTTTTTACAAAGTCTAATAAGTCTGCCATCTTTTCATCATTTCTCAACCAATTGTATTCCGAATCGTAGTAGCCAATTGCATCTCCATATTGAATCGCCGGAGAATCGCGCCATTCATACATGTAAATTCCATTGGCTGCAAAAGTTTGCGCTGCAGTTAACACATTTTCTGGATCTTGGAGAAATTCACCTAACTCATCAGGATCACTTGGTAATCCATGTTGTTCATATAAATCTTCTCGATAGTAAAAAACACCCGGTGTAACATCCCACGGCATACCGAGAAGTTGCGTACCATCTACTGATTTCCAACGCTCCCAGTTATACTCCGATGTATCTGATTGATAGCGTCCTGCATTATATGGTTCCTGCAGCAGGTCTTCTAGTACACCATTTCCATAGCGAGGAAAACTCCCTTGTTCTACTAACGCAACATCTGGTGCTCCACTTCCGGCAGATGTTACTGTTTGCAATTTATCATGCAGTTCTCCAAATTCTAATACAACATTTTTCACCTTAATGTTTGGATAAACTTTATTGAACTCTTCTATCACTCCATCATAAATATCAGGGAGGAAATTCCAAAAAGTAATCTCACCCTCTAAAGAGCTATCAAACGTTAATTCTTCCTTTTGATCTGCGGACTTTTCTCCTTCATCCTTGGTACTTTTCTCCCCGCTGCTACATCCAGAAATTACTAGAACAATAGAAACCATTACAAGGAATGCGCTTACAAACTTTTTCATACTGTCTCCTCCTCTATTCGAATATTCCCTCTACCTCTTTTCACAAGCATGCTAACATATAACTTATACGTACATTTTTAATAAATCTTATGTAACATCACCCTCTAACATCGTCCAATTTCATGGAGTATCCACTAGGATGCGTTCACAATATCCACAATATACATAATCTTGACCGTACATGTCAACCCGAAAAATGTAATACTTTACTTTTTAGATGAAATATGTCCGTATAACGCAAAGAACCCCACACCGTTCTACTATCTAGATTAGTGTGGGGGTTAACAGCTTATTTAATTAGTTCGTCTACTTTACCCATAATATTTTCGACAAGTACCGATAATTTTTGTTCGCTGTCTTGTAGGGAATTGCCTTTGACTGCGAAGTAGAATTTCACTTTTGGTTCTGTTCCAGATGGACGGAGTGCGCACCATGATCCATCTTCTAGGATAAATTTTAAAACATTTGATTTTGGTAATTCAATTGTTGTTTTTTCATTTGTAGCTACGTCTAGACTAATACTTGTGTCATAGTCTTCAATTTTGCTGATCGCAACACCGTTAATATCTTTTGGTGGATTATTACGGAACTCTTCTAAAATGCCTGCAATTTGCTCAGCTCCGTCTTTTCCTTTTAACGTCAATGATCTTAGTGTTTCTTTATAGAAGCCGAATTTTTCAAAGATCTCCATTAAGCCATCATATAGAGATTTTCCTTGTGACTTATAATAAGCAGCAACTTCTGCTACAAATACAGCTGTTTGTACGGCGTCTTTGTCACGAACAAAATCACCTATTAAATAACCATAGCTTTCTTCATAGCCAAGTAAAAATGTATGTTCATGTGTTTCTTCAAATTCTTTAATTTTTTCACCGATAAATTTAAATCCTGTTAAAGTATCAATCGTAGAAAGTCCGAAATGTTCTGAGATTGCTCTTCCAATTTCTGAAGTTACGATTGTTTTGATGACAACACCATTTTCAGGCAGGGTACCATTTTGTTGTTTTTGTTCCAATATATAGTTCGCTAGTAGCGCCCCTACTTGGTTACCGGTTAATACGATATATTCACCTGCATCATTTTTCACTGCAATTCCTAATCTGTCTGCATCTGGGTCTGTCCCCATTAGAATATCTGCATCAATTTCTTGTCCATATTTGATTGCCAATTCAAATGCAGCATGTTCTTCTGGATTTGGAGATGCTACCGTTGAGAAATTCGGATCAGGTAGCTCTTGTTCTTTTACAATCGTGACATTTTCAAAGCCAAATTCCTTCAAACCTTCACGAACTGGGAGATTCGCTGTACCATGAAGTGGTGTGAAAACAATTTTAAGGTCCTTCCCAACTTTTTCAACAACCCCGCGATTAATTTGAATAGACTTCATTGCTTCAATATAAGCTCTGTCCACTTTTTCACCGATGTATGTTAGAAGACCTTTATTTGTAAGCTCTGCTTCATCAGCTACTTCAATTGCTAGTTCATTGCCTGCTTCTTGTACATAACGGATAATCACATCCGCTTCTGCAGGAGGTAGCTGACCACCATCTTCACCATACATTTTCAATCCATTATATTCTGGTGGGTTATGACTCGCTGTAATCATGATTCCTGCATACGCATGTAAATAACGTACTGCAAATGAAAGTACTGGTGTTGGACGGAGAGATTCAAATAAATATGCTTGAATGCCATGTTTTCCAGCTACTTTTGCTACTTCCAATGCGAATTCAGCAGACATGTGACGTGGGTCATAAGCAATTACAATACCACGTGCCATTGTTTCCGCACCTTGTTCCACAATAAAACGAGCAAGACCTTCGGCAGCCTTACGCACTGTATAAATGTTCATTCGGTTTGTACCAGGGCCAATTTCTCCACGCATTCCACCAGTACCAAACTCTAAATCTTTATAGAAGCTATCTTCTAATAATTTCTCATTTCCTTGCATTGCTTGTAATTCTTCTTTTAATTTCGCATCTAAATGCTCAAATTCTAGCCATTGCTTTAACTTCAAATCCATGATAACACTCACCTTTCGATAGAGGGGGGCGGTATTTTCAAGTTCGCCCAATTTTACTTTATTTTTAATGGAGGAAACTGGATAATATCCTTTGCGATTTCCTCCACTGCTTTATCCATTGTATCGTATAAATACGGTTTGTTAAAAGCTGTTTCATTTTCTAATTTTTCAAGTAAAAATAAGGAACGTTCAGTTATTTCAACATCACCACGTTTTAGTATACGCTCTTTTAATTCAGATGCATCGGCTCGTAAAACGACATAGCGAAACTGTACATTCATATGAGAAAAATGTCTACAAAACCATTCTAGCTCATCTTCAACTACAGTATCAATTATAACGTGAAATTGATGCTGTAGGAGATTTTGTGTGATCGATAATATATTCTTCCACATGATGGCTAACATTTCTTCCCATGGTGGTGATGTAGCTTCATTATATATATGTAAAAAATCATCACCGTGAATAAGCGCACTCTTCGGAATAAGACGAGTTAATTCCTTTGAGACAGTCGACTTACCCACTCCGCACGGGCCAGAAATGATAAAAATTTGCAACATCTCATCATCCCCATTCCACATAGTATCATACCACAATTTTATATCGAAATTCGAAGAAAAATCGGGAGGTTGTTACCCCCCGATTTTTGGAATATGGATATCCACCTCTTTACCGATTTCGGATGAGCGTAGAATTCCATCAATTATAGCTTGGTTTATTAAAATCTCTTCTCCTGGAATCGGAGCTTCTGTTCCTTCCTTCACCGCTACTACAAAGGCGCGTACTTTTTCGTAAAAAATATCGACATTATGTTGCTGAACAGAAATAGGACTTTCTGTATGATGCCCTTGAATGTCATGGAAAAGGGTAATCGAGCCAATTCCTCCATCCCAAACACCGCTCCAAGGTCCACTTCCTGCAGGAGTTAATTTCAAGCCTGCATCTGTTCCAAGGAAAAGAGTTGGTCCTAATGAATCCATATGCATCGCCCAGGATATTTTAAAGTTCAACACTTTTCCGCCTTCTAATCTAACAAGCGCCACACCGAAATCTTCTACTTCAAACTTAGAAGCTTCTGCATGGTAATGCGGATTTGTACCAAAATGATTCGATGTGTAAGCAGAAACACTGAGTGGTTTCGGATAGCCAAGTGCATTTAATGCTAAATCTAAGGAATAACAACCGATATCAGCCATTGCTCCTGCACCAGCAAGTTCTTTATTTATAAAAGTCCCCCCTGGCATGCCTCGTCTTCTACCGCCACCAGTTTGTACATAATATACATTTCCAAGCTCACCTGATTGAACAATGTTTTTAACGGTTTGCATGTTCGGATCATAACGCGGTTGGAAGCCTACAGATAAGATCCTACCTGCTTTCTTGCCGACCTCTACCATTTCTACCCCTTGCTCTAACGTGACGGCAAGTGGTTTTTCTACTAAAACATGTTTTCCTGCTTGGAGTGCATCGACGCTTGTGCGATGATGGGCCACATTTGGCGTACAAACACTCACACCATCAACATCTAATTCTAGTAATTCCAAATGACTATCAAATGCCTTTGCACCTGTAATTCCTAACCTATTAACGAACTCAGCAGCTTTCCCTGGAATGACGTCTGCTACTGCAACAATCTCCACATCATCCATGCGCATATAAGCGCGTGCGTGTGCCTGCGCAATGCCACCGCTACCAATAATTCCAATTTTTATCTTCTTCTCCATACCGTTGTCCTCCCATTATGAATCGAGTGGCGTTTTCACCACTCGACTAAAGATCTGTCTTTCTCGCAAGCTTGTAAGCTTTTAATTATTTGGCTCTTTTAAAGTTCATTGTTGTTAACAACTTAGTTGATTGTAGCGGATGTACACGAGACTCCTGCGGGAACAGCACGAGCCGAAGATCCACTTGGCAAAGCGGTTTTCTTTGCCAAGTTAGCTGAGGCCGTGCCCGCGGAAAGCGAGTGTACAGGAGCGAAAATCAACGACAAAGTTTAACAGAGCCTATTATTTAAATATTGACTCCAAATGTTGCTTCGCCTTCAAAATCCCTTGTTGTTCTTTTTCCAATGTACCCCAGTAGCGGTGATCCTCTAGTTCAATACTAACTGGTCCCTTATAGCCAATTCCTTCAAGACGAATCGCTACTTTTTCCCAATTGACGTCTCCTGCTCCTGGAATTGTATAGCGCCATGAGCCTTCCGAGAAATCATACTTATTACCGAATGTAGCTGCTAAGATGCCCATCTCATATTTATCATCTGTTAAAATTTCCGTGTCTTTTCCATGACAATAATTTACCCTTGATCCAAATTCAGATAAGAATCGTAAATGATCAATTTCCAAACGTACAAGATGGGATGGATCATAGTTGACACCAAAATGTTTTGAAGGAATGGCTTCAAACATGGCCCGTAACATTTCTGGTGTACATCCAATCGAAGGATATTGTGGTGCAGGTCCAGGCCATCCTTCTAAAGCAAAATAAACATCCGATTTTTCTGCTTGTGCCACAACCTCTGGAAATGTTTCCTTCCAAATTTCAAAACTTCGTGAACGCGGTTGGGATATATCATCTGGTGCCAGACATATAAACATCGTCTTCCCACCTATTTTAGCAACCTCACTAATTTGCTTATTTAGGGCATCCACTGCTTCCCGGCGTTTTGCTTCATCTTCACTTAGTAGCTTTGTCATCCCTACTGCTCCAACGCCATCAATCGAGCCAACCTCAATCCCAACTCTGTCAAATATCTCTTTTACTTCTTCGTTATAATACGGAACGTCTACCACATCTAATCCAACACTTTTCGCCCAACTTGCTACACTTTCCATGCCTTGAGCACCAATTTTCGGCGGAATGCGCATCCCAATTTTAAATGACATATATGTATCCTCCAGTAATAAAAGATTAGTAGTTATTCAAAAATCACTCTTTCTACTATATTCACACGAATGATTTTTAGTAGTTTTTATAAGAAAAAAAGGGAGAGATTCCCTCCCCCTAAAGGCAATTTCATTACTTGCTTAGTTCGATGTTCTGTAACGCATGAACTCAGTTCCAGATTTAGCTTGTTTCGTAATCTCATCTTCTACTTCATGAATTCCTGCTTTTTCTAATGCGTCTCTTGTTCCATTAATTAATTCTTTTGCTTTACCTTCTGATGTCGCATGAATTGCTTGTAGAACAACATCACCCATCGTATCGAAAATAGCTTTGATTTGCTCATACTTCGGATGCTCATTAAACACTACATTAGGATCCTTACCAGTTGTAGCTTTGATTCCATCTGGTGTCATAATCTTCTCGAATTCAGCTTGCACTTTATATCTTTCATCATATTGATATCCGAATGGACCACCAGCTAATGATACTTGGCGATTCAAACCAGATAAGCTTCCAAACATAACCCCTTCATTCGTTAATGCTTTTGGATCTTTTTGGACCTTATCTACCCATTCCTTCTTCGCTTCTACTTTGCCATCCTTCATTTCATAGTGAACGCCTTCAATTCCATAGTTCGCTAGTAAATAACCTTCATCCGATGCTAAGAAATTCATTAACTTCATCGCTGCTTCTAGTTTTTCTTTGGAAGCAGTTTTCGGAATTGCAATTAAGTTATTACCTGTTACATTCACTTCCGTACGATACTTATCACCATTAAAGTCATTCATAGGTCCAAGTGGAACATACTTATCTTGAAGACCAGCTTTTACTAACTCTGTCCATAATCCAGGGAACTGATTTGGAAGAGCAGCAACACGGCCTTGTGCAATTTTTTCTTTCGCGATTGTATCCGTATGTGTATATACTTCTGGATCTAGTAGACCTTCACTTAACAACTTGCGCATGTATAAAATATAGTTCTCATACTCTTCTGTCATGAAGTTCAGTCTTGTATTTCCATCATCATCAATAAACCACGCTGTTGATCCAGCCACTGGAACAAACATCTCCGACATAATATCTAATGGCCAGCCACCGCCTAGAGCACCTAGTGGATAGATTGGATTACCGTTCACTTCAAGGTTTGCATCTTTTATCTTTTTCAGAAAATCATACAGTTCTTCAGGCGAGTGAACCGTTTGTGGATCAACTCCAACTTCGCTTGCAATTTCTTTATTTACATACAGACCGTATAACCAGTTTGTAACGTCTGCATCTGTCGCAGGGTAGTTTGCATGAAGCATGAATTGGCCACCCTTTTGCTTGCTAATGATATTATCGTATAATGATTCAGCAAAGTTTTCTTTTTTCACTAATTCTGCTAGATTCGGATACTTCTCAATATATTCTGTTAAATCCCATAGTTGTCCTTCATTTGCCGCCTTCAGGAGCACTTCACTTTCTCCGCCCCATGCAGGACCAGTGTACATATCAAACTCTTCCCCTGTAGCAAACATCTGTGTAATTCTTTCTGTTTCACTACCAGTAGTGTATTCAAACTCAACACGCACACCTGTTTCTTCTAAAATCTTCTCTGCAACAGGGTTATCAAGCATATTTTCAGCCCCGCTTGAACCATTCCAGTTATGCAAGACCTTCAATGTGATAGATCCGTCTGCATTCGTTTCTTCCTTTTTACATGCGGACAGTCCTATAAGCACTAAAACTAGCAAAAAAGGTAATGCTAATCTCCACGCCTTTTTCATCTTACTTCCCCCTCGTCACCACATATTTTTTATTGATAAACTTCTCCCGTTTCGAAAGAAGGTTCATCCTTTAATAGAGCCAATCATTACACCTTTTACAAAGTACTTTTGTAAGAATGGGTATAAACATAAGATTGGTAATGTCGCAATCATTAAGGTTGCCATTCGCAAAGACTCTGGTGTCGTTTGTGATGCATTCACTAATCCGGTTGAAGTACCAATTTCAGAAGCTCTCTTAGCGGCATCTGCTAATGCTTGTGATTCATTCAAGAGATTATTCAATAAAGTTTGTACTGGTAAAAGTTCTTTACTTGTCACAAAGTAGGTACCCGTAAACCAATCATTCCAGTGAAATACTCCATTAAATAAACCAATCGTTGCTAATACGGGAATCGATAATGGCATAATAATTCGCATGAAGATTTGGAAATCTCCACAACCATCCATTTTCGCTGATTCTTCCAATGAGCTCGGAATTTGCTGGAAGAACGTTCGCAGAATAATAATATGGAAGAAACTATATAGAAATGGAATGACGTACACCCAAAACGAGTTAATCAATCCTAAATCACGATACAATACAAATGTCGGTATTAAACCACCACTAAATAGTGTTGGTATGAAGATAAAGAATGTGAAGAAGCTCCGACCTGGGAGATTCTTTCTTGTTAGTGCATAAGCGAATAATGCACTTAAAAACACATGAAGAACTGTTCCAATCAATGTTCGCAATATCGTAATTTGATATGCACCTAAGAATTTCGTATCTTTGAAAATAGTAATGTAATTTTCAAATGTAAATCCTTTTGGTAAGAAATAGATCGTATTCTTCATCGCCTCTACCCCGTCACTTAGCGAATAAGCTAGGATGTAAATAAAGGGGTAAAGTGTAGTAAAAGCAAAAAGTGCTAGTAGTGAATAATTTATGATGGAAAAAAGCGACCACTTTCTTATACGCATTTCATCCCCTCCTATTTACCATAGTGACGTTTCATTTACTTTGCGGCTAATTTGATTTGCGGTGATGATTAATATCATTCCGACTAGTCCTTGGAATAAACCTACTGCTGCCGCATAACTAAATCTACCTTGCTCTAAACCTGCTTTAATGACATATACATCCAATACCGTTCCAATTGAAGCGGTGGAAGGTGTATTTAAAAGTAATAATTGTTCATAACCTACAGACATAATTCCTCCACATGCTAGGATGAATAAGATAACCATAATTCCTCGAATCGAAGGTAATGTCACATGCCACATTTGCCTGAAACGGTTGGCTCCATCCATTTTTGCGGCTTCGTATAACTGTGGGTCAATCCCTGAGATACCAGCTAGGTAAATGATAGCTCCCCAACCAACTCCCTTCCAAATATCAGAAAGAATGATCAGTTGGTAAAAGTACTTTATATTCCCTAAAATTTGCACTTTGTCAAAGCCTAATGCGGCAATGATTTCATTTACCGGTCCTCCATACGGCGTAAACATCCTTTGCATCAATGTCACCACAACAACCCATGAGATAAAGTGTGGTAAATACGAAATAGTTTGTACCGTTTTCTTGAATTTAGGGAAACGAATTTCATTTAACATAAGCGCTAATATAATCGGCATTGGAAAACCAATGATTAGCTTTAGTAAACTAATAATTAATGTGTTACGGATAATTTCGCCAGATTGATAGTAATCAAAAAATTGTTTGAAATACTTCAGCCCTGCCCATGGACTACCAAATATTCCTTGTGCAAAGTTAAAGTCTTTAAAGGCAATGGTGATACCATACATCGGAATATAGGAAAAGATAAAAAACCAAATGACACCTGGCAGTAAAAACAAGTAAAAGATTCGATGTTCCCAGATTCTTTTCCAAAGACTTTTTTTATTAACTTTTCTACCAATATCAGGCTTTCTGTTTATTGGCGCTTCCACATGACTTTTCATTTTTCCCCCTTTCCCTAAGGCAAAGCCTCAGATTTAATCATTTTTCCATCTAACTTGTATCTTCACTTCCTGATCGGAATCATGAAAATAATGAAGTAAAATGGTATTTGATGGTTCATCCCACTCCCACTTAATTTCATTCGCTTTGTCAGCAGTTACCATGGAAGCATGTTGTGGTTTTCGCGCACTATATACTCGTGCTACTGCCTTCATTTTCTCTGGACCTTTTACGACCATTTCGAAACCTTCTTCATCATGAACTAGATTCTCAATACGAGAAGACGCTGCAATCACTTCAACTTGATTATTTTGTCTCTCGTAATTTAAGTCGTAAAGAAATACATTATCGTCTGGGTTCAATACAATTTTTTCTCGAATGGTCAATTGTGGACTAAATAAATCTACAAACTTTCCTTCGATTTCAAGGGGACTTTGATGTATCGATTCATCCATTACGGCAGCAATTCGATATGGTCCTCGTTGTAGCATAAAATAATTATTTTCTTCCCATTTAAAACTTTGGTCAGCAGTTTCTAAACCACTCTTCACTATTTCTCTTAAAGCATCTGCACCTTGCTTACTTTCCGCACAGCTATCAGGAGATTGCGGAAGATAACCAACGATTCCTTTCCCTACTGAATGGATTCCGGCATGTATGTTTGTTGTTAAGCCTAAGTTCTCAAACAAATGCTCCCTTGGCGAGTCATATTTCTGCTTGCCATTATTCCACCACTCTCGTACTTTGTGGTATGGATCGCCGTCATCACCAACATAGATTAGAATCCCCCCATCTTTCACCCATTGGGCAATTGCATTATGTAAATCAGGATATTCCGGTTTCAAAAATTCATAGCTTAACATTAAAACACGGTAGTCCTTTAAGTAATTGGAAAAACGACGTACATTATCGAGCTGAACTGGTCTTACCCAAAATCCTCTTTTTAATAGAGGTAGTGCTAAACCATAGAAATGAGAGAAGTTTAATAGTTTGATATCTTCTTCTTTTTCTACTGCAGCTGCATCTGTTCCATCATATTTCGCCTCTGAGCCTTGAGCAGCAATATTCTTTCTTTGATACATCATGGAGTCAGATAGGAGGATTCCGATTTTTTCCTGTCTACCATATACTTGGACATCATCTTGATTCATATTTCCAAGCGTGTGCATGATGTTCAGTAATGTCGTTGCATACTCTTCAGGGATCGCTTCTTTCACCTCATGATTTTCTTCACTCGGGTACTTCCCATCAAAAATCCTTCTTGGCCAAGGAGACACTTCGAATCTAGCAATCTCTGGATGTAAGAGTGATGCGACAACTGTTTTAAAATAGTTTTTCTTATAATCAGACCATGTGTAGCGTGGATTATCTTCAATTGGATCGTGTAGGAACCACATTCTCCGTTCTGTTCCACTAACTAGCTCTTGCATCATGCCATACTCCAGAAAAGCGCTTTCAAATGTTCGTTCCTTTCGTACGCCTTCGTATACATTAGGAGTCCTAGATGTTCCTGTCCAAATTTGTGCAATATATCCATCTACTGCTGGTAAATCAATCAATGCTGATTCTGGACTTACAATACGCCACTGTGTGTAATTGATCAGACTATGTGTTGGTACATAAAAACGGAGAAAACGATTATATTTTACGAGTGCATATTCTTTTAATTCACTACATAGTCGATCCAAACTCCGTTTATATAAATAGGCTTTTAGTTTGGAAGCGCGATATTGAGCGTCTTCTGATTCATGCGGTGGCATCCATGGTTCTTTATAATAAATTTGCCATTCGCGTTTGAATGCGTCTGAGTAACCACCATCTACCCAAAATTCCGGTTCTTCTAAGTGAATTGCCTCCACTCCCGCATCTACAGCAACTTTTATTCGCTCTGTTAAGTAGTTTGTATAAGCAACCGTTGGTACCATGTATGGCACATCAACACCATGACTAATGTGATCACCTTGTTTGTTTTTCTGGGCTTCATCCCAATGTGTTCTACCGTCTACTTTTCCGTATAAATAGTCTTGGTACTCGCCCCAGGCAACTCCTGTCATGAGGTGAATGACATATCCTTTTTCTTTCCATTTCTTTATTCGTTCTGGCATTGTTTTATCGATTCCATAGACCATGACAAAGTCGGTTTGCAGGTCATAGGAAGACCTGTAAGGAGCTGATTCCTGAAATCCTGTACGTTCTTCTGTTCGATTTCTGTTTGTCATTTTTACCAACCCTTTTATAATGGATTATTGATTTCCGCTCCAGACACTCGCTTTCCGCGGGCTTGGAAATGCGTAAGGCGCCCGCCAATCGGCGACAAGCAAATGTTCTGAGACAATGAAAGGCGCTTTTTGCCTTTTTTGTCTCAGGTTATTTGACCTCGAGCCGATGGCGCCTTTAGCTAGACACGGTTCGGGAGCCTCCTCGGCGCTAGGCGCGCCTGTCTAGCTCAGGCTCCTAGCGGCTAGAGAACGAGCCATTCCTTTCCTTACGATAAGTCAACATCGGCTCGTTCCTCGCCGTGTTTCCTTTATCTCAGTGCAGGAATGACTCGCGTTCATACGCCGCTGTTCAGTCACCTTCGCTTTTCTAACTGTGGGGTCTCCCGGCTACCGTTTTTCCCGCAGTCAATCATGTATATCAAAAATACACCACAGAGAATGGAAATGATGCTAGTGGTAGTTGTCTATACGATGTGCATGTATAAGTTAGATTCAACTTTTTAAAGCTTTATTTCCATGGTAGGAGTCTCGTGCCCTCCGCTCCAATCAACATTGCACGAAAAATTCTTACAGAAATTTAATGGTAGTTTTTACAATCACTTCTTCGGTAATCCATTGGCTTCGCGTACGAGTTCGAAATATTGGTCACCACGGACAACCTCAAATTCTTCTCCAAGAGAGTTAACGATTTCTTCAATTTCACTCGGGCCAATTGACCATGCTAGCATTCCCATTGCAACGAATAATGGTGATTCGCCATCCCAATCTGCAGTTTCTCTAGCAATGACTTCTTGGGCTTGCCCAACACTGCTTGCAGATAAAAGAATAGATTGTGGTAATTTTCCATTTAGGATCGTTGTTTCGGAATAGTTATCCCAACCGATAAAAATCCCATTTGGATTTGCGTAGTCAATATAAGCCTGAGCTTTTTGTTCTGTTAACATGACATCTTTGTGATCTTCACGGTTCAGTGCATAAATAATATCCATCCCTGTTTTCTTCATGTATTTACCTGTTTGTTTCGCAAACGTATGGAATGTTTCGTCTGGCCAAACATTTGGGTAAATATATCCGGCACCAGATGGACCTGCAATTAATAGGTCATTATCAGTTGCAGTTTGTTGGAAATGACCAAGAATGGAAGGTGCAACATCATATAATAACGGGCTTGTTGTCCAGTTAATTGGAACACTTCCACGTCTCTCGTCATCCCAAATGATTCGCATGCGATGTTGGTTGTACTGAAGGTTGTCACCTTCACCTAATGTAAAAGTAATATAAATCTTGTTTTCCAATTCCAGTGCTGCTACTGGTTTTTGTTTTTTAATTTTCCCTTTTGCTCCTGAGAAAACAGTCATATTATTAAACCAGTCTGCTGCTAGCACGTAATTACCATGTTTCGAAGCAAGCTCTGTACCACTGAATTCACCTGCAACATCATTTCCAAACCAACCTAAGTATGGAGTGTTCGGCTCTGTAGCAGATAAAATTTCCTCGAATAATGCTTTTTCTTCTGTAAGATTAGATTCTAACCAGAACACCATTGCTTTATTTGCCACTGCATAGTCACGTAAGAATCCATAAGGTTCTTGATCTCCTGATGCAACTGGCTTCACATTGGATGCTGATACTTTAAACTGGTTCCACATATCAACTGAAACAGTTAAGTCTTCCGTATTTGCCGGTGGATTAAATTCGTATACAAAGTATGCTCCGCCATCTGCCCAGCGATGATAATCAAATCGCGAGTCTGAATTGGATCCATCTGCATCATATAAATATGGTTCTTCACTTTCTGTACCTGGGATAAACTGAGCAATCACTTCTCCATCCGCTCTCACGGTTACTTCATGTACAGCAGGACCCCAGCCATCAGCTGAATACGCATCTTGGAAACGAAGGTATACTGAATCCTCACCTAGGAAATCCGTTAAATCGATATCATATACACCGCGGTTGGAACTATCACGAACTTCTTCTGCTACTAATAACGTTTCAAAGGAGTCAAAGTTATCTTCTGGAAGTGGAACACCTTTCGTTGGACTTAACCCAATTAACATACGATGTGTTGTTCTTGGCCATAGGTGCTCGAACTGCCATTGATAAGCTTCTAACCCATCTTCAAATTGGCCACGGAAATCTTTAATAATCTCAAGACTGAATGGTTTTCTTTGAAGTCTTGCAGCTAGTTCCGGACTTACTACAACGGCATTTTCCAAACCTGCATATGTCGTTGCAACATTCACTGTATCTGGCACATCTGGATCATAAATTACCATGCCATCAATTTCATCTTTATACTTATACAGTACATTCCATGGGTTTTCTGCCTCAGTATACGGAACTTTTAAATTATTCAACCAAGTATATTTGCCTTCTTCCACATTCTCAAAAAGATATATTCTCGGTCTTTCTCGATTTATATTTCCTTGTAAAGTGGCGAAAAGTAATTTCACATCACCTGGCTCTTTTTCTATATCAACTACATCTAGATGTTTTGGCTTTGCAAAGGAAGGTAGCGCTTGACTAGTTGGCCAAGTAATTTTGCCATTGTTCGCTGGTTCAGGATTAGGACCTTGCGCGTAAATTGTACTGCCTGATAAAACGAGAACTAGCATCAAACTGATCAAAAATAGTTTTCTTACCATTTTCTCCTCCTGCAACATTTTTTGTTTTCTTTTAATCTCGTATCACTTAACTAGCGTTCTACTAATCTATTCACCTCCAAAACTAAATTTCTATATCAAGGGAAAAACTAATATCCCATAGATATTGATTGTGATTAGATGTGTTGCTTTGATAAATGATAGCGCTTAATTTTTTCTGCAGAAGGAATATGTTTGTTTTGCGCTTTTGAAGGAAATTACTGATGAGATTCATGATGAAGTATTAATTATATAAGTAATTAGAATTGTCTAATATGTCTTATGTCATTATAACAATTACATCATTTATGTCAATAGATTTTCAGAAAAAAAATACCTCCTTATATTAGGAGGTATTTTAGCTAGTTATTGAGGTACTGGCCCAGTAGTGGACTTCACAATTAATTTAGGTGAAAGATTCTTTTTTCGATAATGAATGATTCGATCATGTTTTTGATCTTCCAAAACTTGTATAAGAATTTTAGCTGCTTCCCGGCCAATATCTTGTTCAGATTGAGATATATGGGTGTAGACGCCAAAGTCGGTATCAAATGAAGGATCATCAAACGTAATAATCGATATATCCTCCGGAATTCGTAATGATAATTCCTTTGCAATACGTGCGATATAAACACCTAACTTGGCATTTAATGCAATATAAGCACTGGCATGACGATTCTTGATAAAATCATATAAAATATGATTTTCATCCACATGACCAGCACCTACTTTGAAATCGGTCACAATTAAGTTCGGATTAATCATTGTCTCACGTTCCTTGAGTGCATCCATATAACCCTTAATGCGGTGATCGACTGTAATTGTTGGTAGTGCTGAATCTGAACAAATGGCAATGTTTCGGTGTCCCAAATCCCATAAATGAGAAACAGCTAGCTTTGCTCCTTCCACATTGTCAGAGCATACATAGTTCGTTTCAACACCTGGTAAGTAGCGATCAATTAATACAAACGGGAAGTTTTTTACTTTTAATTCTAAAATATCCTCATTATAAATTTCTGCATCCACTGGGAATATGAGTAACCCTACTGCTTGCATGCGCAATAGTTCACGAATTGCCTCGCGCTCCTGCTGTTTAGAGTTCTGACTTAGCATAAGTGTCACCATATATTCCGATTCATTAAATACTTCATAAATCCCATTAATTAATCGAATCGCGAAGAAATCTTCAATCACTGGCAGGATTAAACCAATAACTTTACGATTTGTTACAGTTACCCCGGAATTTTCAGTTTTTTCTTCTAGAATAGGAGTTTCATAGTTGGTGTTATTATTTCTATGTTGTAGGTTTTCAGCTGGTAGTAATTCAAATTGAGGTTCTTCTAGTTGCGTAGATTCCTCCGAAGCATCCTGCTTAGAGACTGCTAATTGCTGCGCTCCATCCTGGACAAAACTACCTTTTCCAGGAATTCGATAAATTAACCCCTCTTTCACTAGTTCTGCAAGTGCATTTGTGACTGTAATTCTACTTACATTAAATTGTTGCATAATTTCTTTTTCTGTTGGAATTTTTTCATGAGCAGCTAATTGATTTGTAGAGATTAGCTCTTTAAAGTACTCATGGATTTGCAAATAAAGCGGCTCTCTGCTCCCACGCACCATCATCACAACACCTATTTCCATTGATTGTTTTAAATCATTATAACAAATATATCATTTGGCGCAAACAAAAAAATTATAATTGTAGGAAAAAAGTCATATTTTTCGACGAAGAGGTACTTGAGGTTTTTTTAGATTGGCTCTGTTAAAGTTCATTGTTTTTAACAACTTAGTTGATTGTAGCGGATGTACACGAGACTCCTGCGGGAACAGCACGAGCCGAAGATCCACTTGGCAAAGCGGTTTTCTTTGCCAAGTTAGCTGAGGCCGTGCCCGCGGAAAGCGAGTGTACAGGAGCGAAAATCAACAACAGAGTTTAACAGAGCTTTTAGATTAAAAGAGGAGGAGATCCTTAATTGGACCTCCCCCTTGGAAAAGAACTTTAAACTTTTGTTGTTTGTTTTTGGTAAAATCTAGGGTAGCCTAGATCTATTGGGCAATTAAGTGTTGGATTGCTGGTGAATTGTCTGTTAGGGATGTTCTATTAGACAGTTCGTTGACAAGTTACTGGTGCAATATCCATTAGACGCGTTCTATTAGACAGTTCGACCACGATTCCCTTGTGAAATGTCCGTTAGAAGCATCCTATTAGACAGTTCATCGGCACTTTAAGATTGAAATGTCGATTAGACATGCTTCAAATAATCTTCTCAACGACATTTTTCAACTAACATGTCCACTAACTCTCCATAAATTTCCTTACATTTGCTCCAGCAATCATTAGGCCTTGTCCCCAATTGACGTGGACATTTTTTGTTGGAAGGTCTTCTGGGTCACGATATTGAAATAGGACATTGCGGCGCGTTCTTTCACTACGGTTTGGTTTGGAACCATGGATCGTTAAATAATTAAAGATTAATACATCGCCTGCTTCCGCTGGACAAGCTACACCCGAATCTATCGGATAGTCCTCACTACTCAAGTAATAGCTGCCTTCGTGTTCAATCGGACCTTGTTTATGTGAGCCAGGTATGACATGGATGCAGCCATTTCGTTCATCTGCATCATCTAAATGAACACTTGCTGCTAACATCGAATGGCTTTCATGCGGAAAATACGGATGATCCTGATGCATCGGGAATGCTGCGCCGTTTTCTGGTGGTTTTACCAGCATTTTTGAATGATGCAATTGAACATTAGGACCAATCAAGTTTGTAAGAACGGCAACCATTTTCGGATGAGCAACTGCTTTTGTGAATGCTGCATCATGATAATGGACATCATGGAATCCTTTTAAATCCAGTTGCTTCAGCTCTTCTTCAGGAATATAATCCCCTTGCCATGTGTGGTTCACATCTTTATTGGCTTGTACAGATCGCTTTAAAATTTGTTCCACTGCCGTTCTCATTTCAGCAACCTCTTCTGGATTAAATACACCTTTCACTAGCAAATAGCCATTTTCCTTGTAAAATTCTACATCTTGAGATTGAATCACACTCTCACTCCCTATTTGTTAATATATTCCCAAACAATATATGAACCGATTAGGACAAATACAACCACAAAAAAAATCCAGGAAGTTAAAACATTCCCGGATTTCTCCACTACCATCAGTCGACTAGTAATTTTTCTTGATATTCTTTTGGAGCAATTCCAACAAACTCTCGGAAAACTCTTGTGAATTGCTTCGGGTTTTTATATCCTACTAAACTACTTACTTCATAAATTTTTAATTCAGGGCTAGTAAGTAATGTTTTCGCCTGTTCAATCCGCACTTTCTTTAAGTAATCAACAAAGCTATGACCAGTATATTCTTTAAACATATGGCTGAAGTACGAATAATTCAAGGAAACATAATTAGACACAACTGCTAAATTTATATCTTGGTTATAGTTGTCATGTATATACTTGATGGCCATTTCCATATACTTTTGCTCAGAGTATACAGATTTTAACTGTTTTTGGTACTCATGTAAAAGAAAAATCATCTCTTCCAATGCATAATAGTAGTCATAAAAACTTTTAAAATGATAAATATACCCAACTTTATCATAACGTTTTAAAATTTCTACCGAATCCTCACCTAATCTGTGATAGGCAGCATCTAGAATAATTGTATTAATGGACCTACTGAGTAACTCCATATACTCAATTCCTTGCTTTGTGATTTCCTCTAGATTTAATACTTCTAGTAAAGAGGTTTTTATTTCCTGTTCTCGATTGGTGCCAATCATATGAAAAATTTTCTTCAAGTTATCTACTGGTATATCATGATCAGTGATTTTACTCTTATTTACATGACTAAAATGAATGAGCGGTTTTTCTGGATAAAGAAAATAATTTTTCAGAGCAAAGATTGCTTGTTCATATGCTGTTTTAATATGTTGTAAGTGAGTATGCCTGACACTTATCCCTAGTGATGATCTTTTTGATTTCATATGTGCTTTTAGTGTATGAAATAATTGTTCCTCGCAAGTGAGGATAATTACGTTCCCATCCTTGTCTCGAAAGCAGAAATATTCACTGCAACTACAATACTTCGCAATCATATCTTCTACATAGGCAACATTTTCTTCTTCACTAGATTCATGGAACTTCATTGCCCCAACATAATAGCCGTCCATAAAAGCATCCAATTGTAGGTTTGTGACAATCTTATTCACTTCTTCTTCCCGTATTTTCGGGTGGATAAAAATGTAATTTAATTGATTGGAACAATATTCATTAGCAGCTTTTTTTGTATTTTGTTCGACTTCTGCTTCTAGTAGAACACGTTCTAAAGTTTGTTTTAATTCATTGCGATTGATAGGTTTTAATAAGTAATCTTTGACGCGAAATTTAATTGCTTCTTTCGCATATTGAAAATCGTCACAGCCACTAATGATAAGAACAGTTGGTTTGTATGCGAGATTTTGTATGGATTGGACAAGTCGAATACCGTCCATTTCTGGCATTTTAATATCGGTTAATAAGATGTCAATCTCATTTGAATTTAATAGTTCAAGAGCTTCCAACCCGTTACTAGCTAATAGAAATTCGAATGTTTCTGGGAATGCTCGACTAATCATTGCTTGAATCCCAAGTCGAATATTCCTTTCATCGTCCACAATTAATAGCTTATGCATCCCTACTCGCCCCCCTTATGATTAAATAAGGCAGTCTAATCATCACTGATGTATATTCGTTTTTCACACTTTTCACGGAAATTCCATACCCTTTTCCATAAAACAAAGCGATACGTTCATGGACATTTCTCAAGCCAATTCCGTCTTCACTCGTGGACTGATCATTACTTAGTCCATTAATTTTTCGATTAAGCGTATATAATTGCTGAGTATCCATCCCTACCCCATTATCGGTTACCTCAATGATTACTGTTTGTTGTTGCAAATATGCTTTCACATGAATGATCGACTCCTCATCCTTCATCGAATTTGGTTCGATACCATGCTTGATGGCATTTTCAATGATAGGCTGCAGCGATAGCTTTAATATTTCTTGATCTCGTAACTGATCAGGTATATCTACTACAAGTGAAAGTGGTCGATTCAAACGCAGATTCATAATATCAACATAATTTTTTATATGTGCAATTTCTTCACTTAATACGACATATTCATTTTTCCACTTAATATTGTAACGCATCATTTCACCTAAAGAAGTGATCGAATCAGATATTTCATATTTCCCCTCTATTTCCGCCATCATCTTAATATTTTCTAATGTATTGTAGAGGAAATGAGAATCAATTTGTGTTTTCAATGCTTTTAATTCGGTATCTTTTGTCACTGCCTGTTTATACACTGCATCCGCAATCAATGTATTAATTTTACTTAGCATTCGTTTAAAGTGAAACGCAAGAATAGCAATTTCGTCATGACCATCTGTATTTATTTCAGTGGAAAAATCTCCTTTTTCCACTTGTTTCATGTTATCTATTAACCTATATAATTTTTTCAGTAATAGCGAAATAATGACATACGTAAGTACTGATAAAATAAATAAAATAACCATTGCTGTTATCAATGTAACATTTCTAGCTTTTTTCGTTTCCATATAAATATCTTGAAGTGAAATGACATTAACCATATGGACATCGATATCTTTCACATATGTCGCAACGACTAAATAAGGGATATGGCGATTCGTTAATAAAAAACTATCCGTATCTTCTTCATCTGTTAACTTATCTAAAATAATGCGATAATCTTCACTACTAAACTTTTCATCTTTCAAAAAATTATTTGCTGGGTTTGTATAGATTTCTTCATCATTATTAATGACGATCATCTCAGACATTCCATCTGAAATCGGACTAAACATCCGTGGAAAAAAATTACTTTGCAGCATGGAAATTTCAATAATTCCTAGATGGTTTCCATACAAATCATTAATCCTTCTATACAAGGAGATCTTTGGCCTTTCTTCTTTAATATTCGATAATAAGTCTATATCATCGTGCTTTAGCCACCATAGCTCTTTTCCATCGAGATTCATTACTTCGGAATACCACGGTGTTGCCACAATACGAGATTCTTTATATAAAATCGGCCACATCTCATACATTGATTCATTATCCATAAATAGACGGAAATGATTAATACTAGGGTTAACTGTTTGCACATTCACCATTTTCGTTATATGTTCACGTTGAAATTCAATTAATTCACTTACAGTTCGCTCGTTTCTATTGCTGATAAAATCGATGATGTGATCATCAGATGCTATCATTTGTGCTGATTCACGCATTGTTTCTATATTCTTTTCGATATGAATTTTTTCCATTTCCATCAAATATTCATTTTGTTCTTTACTATCTTTGACCGCATTTTTGTAAAATGCATTCGAATAAAAGAAAACGATGATAATGACAGGAATCATAAACAACATTACATACAAAACGACGAATTTGTTTTGCAAGGATAACTGGCTATATCGTTGATAGATGCTTTTCGCTATTGTTTTCATAAAAATGATGACCACATCCTACATATTGTCCATAACTCCATTATCACACAATCATTTACTTTAAGAAACAAGGATTTCAATACCATTGAAGTGAGAAAACCCTCCTAAAATCTAGGAGGATTTCTCAACACGTATCTATTGATTCATTGCTTTATCAATCTTCGCTTTATTTTCTAGGAACTTCTTCGTTTGGTATTCGCGGACTTTCTTGTATCCTAATTCATCACGTTTTTTTATAAACTCATCGAAAATTTGGTCAAACTCACTATCAGATTCTGCTAGTATTAGCTTCGGAAGAGTTTTACCCCATTCTTGGGCTATTTTTGTATTGGCTACCCCTTCTGACGATGTACCTTGCGGGTTAATATCATCATACACTGCAAAGCTTTGCGTTTTTCCTTTTGTCCAATCCTCTAGTTGTTTAAACGGCTCTGAGGTTGGTGGCTGCCATTGCAATTGCATATCGGTATCCATTAACATCCAGAATGTATGAGAAGCTCCATATTTTTGGTCAAATGCAGTTCTGTCACTATTTAACAATTCTAGAACTTCTGGTTTGAACTGATCCTTACCATCAATCGTGTCATACGTTACTCCCTTAGGACCAAGATACATATCACGTTGACCTTCTTCACTAATTAAGTAACTCATAAAACGAATGGCTCTTTCTGGATCTTTTACATTTTTAGAGATTAGCGTAATCGTCCAACCTGATAAGCCGTCACCAGCAAGTGTTGGTTCGTCTAAATTAGAATTTGCTGGCCCATCTACTGCAATATAAACAGAATCTGGATCATTTTGGTAAAGTCCTAATTGCTGCGCCTGCATATCACTTCGTTGATACAGCATTGCAAAATAACGGCCTTGCGCAATTTTTTCTTCCATTTGTGGACGCTTATCAATAAAAATATCTTTCGCTAATAGTCCGTCTTCATTTGCCTGTCTAAATACTTTCAACCATTTTAGATATTCTGGATCTGTCGTACGGTCATATAATTCGCCGTCTTTTTCCATCGGAATTGCTAAGAAATTTTGTAAATATCCTTCTAATGAATAGTTTCCATTATCACCAAACTCATGTAATCCTAATGGAATTAATGGAGCACCATTTACTTCTGGAAATTCTTCCTTCGCCTTCTTCAATGCATTGAGGAAGCCTTCAGGTGTTCTCATGTCTGGGCTACCAATTGCTTCATACATATCTTTACGTACTAAAAATGTTTGGTTAGATGGCTTTTGGTCCTTATATTTATCAAAATTCGCTGGTGAAGAAGAGGCATTTGGATATCCATAAATATTACCATCTTCTTGTCGATACCACTCTAATTTTCCTGCATCCGAAACTTTAAAGAAATATGGATCATAACGATCAGCAAGTTTATTTAATGGAAGTACGAGTTCTCCTTCAATCATTTGTTTAACAGCATCTTCTCCCCAAGACAATGTAAGGAAGTCTGGCAGATCACCTGACACAATCATCGTATTCATTTTTTCCGTTTCATTACCAGCAGGGGAGATTAGGTTTAATGATACCCCTGTTTTTTCCGTAATATATTTGGATGTTGCGTCATTTCCCCACTTACTTGCAAACCAAGAGAAGTTAATATACCAATCGAACGTAATTGGAGATGTATCCTCTTTCCAACCTGGTTCATCCTCCGTTAGTTCAGTTTGCGGCTTCTGATTAATGACAGAATCACTGTCTTTTTTCGATGTACAGGCCACAAGCAATGCTCCTATAATGGAAACAACAAACATGAGATACAGGCTTTTCAGCCATCTTTTTCTCTTCATTTTTTCATAACCCCTCTCTTTTTATTAAGGCTCTGTTAAAGTTCATTGTTGTTAACAACTTAGTTGAATGTAGCGGATGTACACGAGACTCCTGCGGGAACAGCACGAGCCGAAGATCCACTTGGCAAAGCGGTTTTCTTTGCCAAGTTAGCTGAGGCCGTGCCCGCGGAAAGCGAGTGTACAGGAGCGAAAATCAACAACAGAGATTAACAGAACTTTTATTAAAATGTGAATTCCTCATAGAGGAAGAACTACTAAATGTATTAACCTTTTACGGAACCAATCAACATTCCTTTGACGAAGTACTTTTGTAAAAATGGATACACGAGTACAATCGGTAACGTTGTAATCACCATTGTTGCTAGTTTTAAAGATTGTGACGTTAATGATTTCGCCGCAACTCCACTCGGAGCATTGACCATCATTTGATTGGAGCTCGATTCCGCTACCACTTTATATAAATAAGTCTGAATCGGCTGCAGGTCCGCGTCATTAACAAAAATAACCCCTGCAAAATAATCATTCCATTGGTACACACCTTGGAACAATGCAATCGTTGCAATTACTGGCATCGATAACGGAATTACGACTTTGAAAAAGATTTTCAAATCACTTGCTCCGTCCATTTTTGCTGCCTCCTCAAGTGAAGTAGGAAGCTCTCTAAAAAAGGAAACGAAAATAATTAAATGAAAGAAATTAAATAATGCTGGGATAATGTACACTAAAAAGTTATTTAATAATCCAATATCTCGTAGAAGTAGGAAATATGGAATTAATCCACCACTAAAGAACATTGTAACAATACCAACAAACATGTATATATTTCTTCCTCGTAAATCCTTACGCGACAGGGCATATGCAACCATCGCTGTGAAGAACACATGAGTAATAGTACCGATGATTGTTTTTGCTATCGTAACCCCAAACGAAGTTAAGATACCTTCATTGGAAAGAACTGCTTTGTAATTATCCAATGTAAATTCTCTCGGCCACCAATAGATGCCACCTTTCATCGCATCCATTCCTTCATTTAAGGAATTTACGATGACATACCAGATAGGATAAAGCGTGATGAAACAGATGAAAATCATGAGAAGAATGTTGATATTATCAAAAATGTACTCACTAGTCGTTCTTCTATTTCGTTTTAATAGTCTTAACATGTGTATCCCTCCCTTTTAAAACAAGGATGTTCCATCAAGTTTTTTCGTAATTTTATTGGCAGATAATAAGAGAATGAAAGCAATGATTGACTTCAGCAACCCTACTGCCGTTGCATAGGAGAATCGTGAATTTTGAATCCCAACATTGTACACGTAAATATCAATAACACTACTCGCACTTTCATTCAATGCGTTACGTAGCACTAATATTTGGTCGAAGTTCGTATTTAATACGCCACCAACTGCTAAAATAAATAGAATTGTAATGGTTGGTCTAATTGCAGGTAGTGTCACATGCCAAATTCTACGGAAGCGATTCGCTCCATCGATTGTTGCTGCTTCATATAATTCAGTGGAAACACCAGCGATTGCCGCTAAATAAATGATGGCCGACCAACCTAACTCTTTCCATATATCGGAGATGATAACAATTCCCCAGAAGTATTCTGGTTCTGCTAAAAAGTTTAGCCGCTCATTGGTAATCCCTAGTCCAATTAAAATATCATTAATGATACCAATATCTGCAAGCCAAGTGGTTAAAATACCTCCTAGTACAACCCAGGAAAGAAAATGCGGTAAATATGTAATCGTCTGAACCATTTTCTTAAATTTCAGCGATGTCAATTCATTTAACAATAATGCAAAAATAATAGGTAATGGAAAACCGATAATTAACTTAATTAAACTAATACCAAGTGTGTTCTTGATAACAATCCAAAAATAATCATCTTGCACAAATTCTTTAAAGTGCATTAAGCCAACCCATGGTGCCTCTGCAATGGTGCGAATCACACTATACTCTTTAAAGGCAATAATTAATCCATACATTGGAAAATAATTAAAAACAATCATCCACACGACACCAAGTAGCGCCATGATCTGTATTTGTTTTTGTGAAGCGATATCCTTCATTAACTTCTTAAATCTCGATCCTTTACTTGGGGTAATGACAAACTCTCTATTCTCTACTTTCCCCTTCAACTAAAACACCTCCACGAATAAGGATAGCGCCAACCTTACTTTTATCTTAAGGAATTAACATCAGTTATGTAAGCGCTACATTTTTGGAAAAGGGAGCAGAATTTTGGGCGTCTGTTCACTAGTAAACAAACTTCAGCATTTCCTCAAAAAAATGAGTTTTTTCATAAAGGAATATGTTTGCAAATAAAAACCGAACTATAACTTGTTTCAAAACAAGATAGTTCGGTCACTTTATCAATTATAAAAATTTTATAGTTACCAGCGAAGGAAATACACGAAGACTCCTACCATGGAAATAAAGCTTTAAAAAGTTGAATATAACTTATACATGCATCGTATAGACAACTACCACTAGCATCATTTCCATTCTCTGTGGTGTATTTTTGGTATACATGATTGACTGCGGGATATACGGTAGCCGGGAGACCCCGCAGATAGAAAAGCGAAGGCGACTGATTAGCGGCGTACGAACGGGAGACATTCCTGTACTGAGATAAAGGAAACACGGCGAGGCCCCACAGGATGTGGGTCACGTCGACGTCGGCACAGGACGTGCCGGTTTTAGTCGACGTTCCTCTTGCCGATGTTGACTTATCGTAGGGAAAGGAATGGCTCGTTCGCCAGCCGCTAGGAGCCTGAGCTAGACAGGCGTGTAGCGCCGAGGAGGCTCATTAGCCTTGTCTAGCTGTAGGCGCTATCGGCTCGAGGTCAAATAACCTGAGACATGAAAGGCAAAGAACGCCTTTCTTTGTCTCAGAACATTTGCTTGTCGCGGGCCCGCACGAGGCGGGTCAGGAAGGCGTTGCAACAGGATGTTGCGAAATTAGCCTTCCTTCAAGTCCCAAGCGCCTTTCACTTTTCTAAGCCCGCGGAAAGCGAAGTGTATTTCCGAAGCGTTATAGCTACACTTACATTGTTCGGATTTACATCCATGCCAAATCATTTTGTCTAAGCCTTTATTAAAATTAATTTTAAAGGGCTTATTAAGAAGATTCCATCTTGGATTAGTTGTAGTAGGATATTAATGTGAGCGACTAAAACCTTTTAAGGGGAGTGACAAATGGAAAGAAATAAACCTCAATTGTTAGTATTTAGATTCTACATTTCTTTTATATAGAAAACGAATGGGAAAATAACATAGCACTATCGTAATGAGCGTAACGATAGTAACGGAAAATGTGGTGGGCTCACCAAATATAAAATGCCAAACATTTGCTAATGAAAAATACAATCCTAACGAGTCTAAGAAACCAAATATAAATTGACTCGCAATAACACCTAATAGCAAACTAAATATAATTTTTGTTTTACTCATTATCTTCCTCCTCCATTTGTTGTGGTGTATATGTTGGGCCTTCTTCCGAAGATTCTATGTATGGAGCCTCTTCTTCAGGAGTCAATAAACCCGTTGCTCGACCTATTGAACCATTTTCCAAATCCCAAATGGCATTATGATCTTTATCTACTCTAGTAAAATCCCCGTTATTCCACCTAATCAGAATTTCTCTGTATAATTCCTCATGTTCCAACTTCGCTTTATCTAGAGATGCTAGTAACCAATTAATTCGCTCCGGAGTCATTTGATAGAAACCAATCTTTTACGTCTGCCTTCACTTTTTGGTGCGACATTTTATGAATATATTCTTGTACTTTGGCATCATTTAATCGCTCTGGTGCTATTTTGTCATAAAACGGATTCATTTCCGTGTACTCTTCTAATTCGCTTTCCACGAGTCCTTCCTCGACTTCAGCTACTATATTCATTACTGGTTCTGGTTTTTCTTGCTCTTTCACTACTCCTTTAATGTCTTTCCAAACAATAAATCCGAATACCAATGCTAGACATGCTGCAATTGCTGCTAATATCCAAAGAGTTTTCTTTTCCACACAAACCCTCCTACAATGGTAGCGGTTTCATTTAGATCAACTTTACCTTTTATTATAACAGAAGATTCGCAATTTAACAGAATTATATAAAAATGGTGGTCAATAAATAGATTTCTCTACTTATTGACCACCATATATAAGTCCTTCTATTACACTAGTACTTCATCAAAATATACAGCTTTACCAGTTCTTGCAGATTCATAGATTGCTTCCAAGATTTGTGTAACAACAAATGCTTGTTCTGGTTTTACTAAAGGCTCTGTATCATTGATAATACTTTCAATCCAAAGTCTTGCTTCTAGGTCTGCATCTGATTCCATTTTTCCATCATAGAATGCAACTCCACCGGCATCTAGTTCTGCTTTTTTCGTGTAAAGCTTACCAAATTCCTCACCGTTAATGCGAAGACCATCTTTCATGTCAGCTCCAGCTTCTGTACCACTTAAAGATACTTTTGCTTCATCAACATCTAACGTGTTTAGTGCCCAGCTAGATTCAAGAACGA
This sequence comes from Paenibacillus bovis, assembly GCA_007679095.1. Taxonomy (GTDB): domain Bacteria; phylum Bacillota; class Bacilli; order Bacillales; family Bacillaceae_C; genus Lederbergia; species Lederbergia graminis. Next base: position 16,293 of record VEFU01000035.1, on the reverse strand, counting down.
TTGTAGCTCCATTCTCCATTGTAATAAAGCCGAATGCTGAATCTTCCACTGTAAATTTCTCTGGATCCCATGGACCCCAAGCATTTGCAGCATTTTCTTTTGAACCTAGTTTATGATAAACATTTCCCATAACAGATTTTGGTTTATAATTATTCATCATCCATAATGTTAAATCAAGTGCGTGTGTTCCGATATCGATAAGAGGGCCTCCACCTTGTTTTTCTTCATCAAGGAATACTCCCCAAGTTGGTACTGCACGGCGGCGAATTGCATGTGCTTTTGCAAAATAAACTTCACCTAGATCACCGCGCTCACACAAATTATGTAGATGTAAGCTATCTGGTCTAAAACGGTTATTATATCCAATTGTCAGCTTCTTGCCTGTACGTTTTGCTGCTTCTACCATTTGTCGTGCTTCTTCTGAAGTTTTTGCCATCGGCTTTTCACACATTACGTGTTTGCCAGCTTCTAATGCAGCAATTGAGATTTCTGCATGAGAGCTATTAGGTGTTAGAACATGAACCACATCAATTGATGCATCTTCTAATAATTCCTTATAATTCTCGTAAACTTTTGCATCTGCTACTCCATACTGTGCAGCAGCTTTCTCGGCTCTGTCTACTTCAATATCACAAAATGCCACTAACTCTACTTGCTCTACTTTAGACAAGCTAGGTAAGTGCTTGCCATTAGCAATTCCGCCACAACCAACAATAGCAACTTTTAACTTTTCAGACATGTAAGCATCCCCTTTATTAAAATCTAACTTCGTTTATAATTTAAACGCTTTCAAACTTTTAGTCAATACAAACATTTTTTTATTTGTCAACTAATCTCTTAAATTACATGATTACTTTTTATTAGTAGTGGATTTCTTGTATTGACTTAGCGTCTATACAATTAGGTACTTATTCCTATTAAAATTACAGGAAACAAGTATATTTCCAAGGCTATTTATATTGAATAGGAAGAAGTATAATTGTTACCTTTTTGTAATATTTATGATAGAATCATGTATAGGTTTTTGTATTTTCTATATTAAGAGGGGATAATTACATAGTCGGATTTACTTTTTGCGGAATTTTTGCAGCTGGTAATAATCTTATAGGATCTTATTTACGTAAAGATGGCATCCAATGCTAACACTTTCTATTGTTACAATGGAACTAGAACTTATTTTCTTCTTATATTTGCGTGTGTCGCTAATGTCATTTTTTATGTTTAGTAGATTCATAATATTCGTTCACTTTCCTGTAAAAAATTACGTTAAAAAGAAGCACCAGCTAACAAAAAGAAAGTTTGTATCGGCACATATCAGAATATTTGAATAGCTGGTACATATGATGTACGTAGGACTTGCTACTTACAAATGAACATGGAATTTGGAGGGAATTTTGATGCAATGTGCAAATTGCGGTAATGAACAAGCAACTGGAAAATTTTGTGGGAAATGTGGAGCTGCGATGGAGGCTACTAGCCAACAAGTAAACACTACAAATGCTCCTCAAAATGAGTACACAGTAAACACACAACAAACGGTACAACCAGGTGAGCCAAATGTTCACGTGGAAAAAGTGAAGGAAACATCTAAGCAATACTGGTCATATTATTTAAGATATTTGAAAAATCCAACTGCTATTTTACAATCAGGTCATGAATTTATTAACGGCATTATTTCAATTGTTATTTTTGCCTTATTATCTAGTATTACGGTTTATACGTTAGTTGTACAAATCTTTAAAGCAACTATGGGTGGCTTTGCTGAACTCCTATTAGAAGATGTTAACTGGTTCTCAACTATTGCAAGTTCATTCTTCTTTACGTTATTATCGATGGCCATTGTGGTTGTATCTATGTTCCTAATTACTAAGTTTTTCGGACCAGACTTTTCATTTAAAACAATCATTACTCACTATGGTGCGTTACTAAATGGAGCAATTGTTGTTCTTGTTGCAGGATTATTACTAATTTTAGTAAAAGCATTTGTGTTTGCAACTATTTTAATTATTGCAGCATCAGCAATTGCTACATTAGTTGTACCACTTTACTTAATGGGTAGATATTTAACTCAAAGAGCAACTACTATCGATCCATTCTACAGCTACATCTTATATATTGTAGTATTCTCTATCCTAACTGCAATCGTTGGCGGAATTATTATGGATTCTACAATTGGTGAATTGATCAACGAAATAAGCTTAGACTCTCTATAAGATAATAAACAGCACCTTTCCATTTGGAGGGGTGCTTTTATTTTATTCCAGTTGGTGTTCGCACTATTCTAGCTAAAACGAACTGCAAATCTACATTGATTATAGATCTCTCTACCGTTTCCTGCTAGTTCTTTGAATAAAGTGTCATGATAACGTTCATCAAGTCAGATTCAAGCGAAAAGTTACTGCTTATCTGTCGTGACAATACTTATCGAGACAAGTGTGAGTTAATATTCAGGGATGAAACGTCGTGATAGCACGGCTCATGACAACTTCTAGCTTAAATCCATGCTAAATCCGTCGTGATAACTGCTCTCAAGACGAGTCCTAGCATTAATCTAAGCATGAACCGTCGCTATACTTCTTCTCTAGACAGGTTTACGCTTAAATCCACGGGTGATTCGTCGGGATAACCGCTCTCAAGACAAGTTCAAGTTTATAAACACAGGTAAAACGTCGTGACAGCACGGCTCATGACAAGTACAAACATTAATCCACTCATAAACCGTCGTCATAACTTCTCTCATGACAGGTTCTAGCTTAAACCCATGCTTAAACCGTCGTGATAGCTCAGCTCAAGACGCGTCCTAGCTTTAATATATGCCTTAACCGTCGTGATAAACTCTTCTCTTTTACTAACAGCTCCTCCATAAATTGAACAGAAAAAAAGCTCCTGAGGCAAAACTAGGTTTACCCGGGGAGCTTTTTACTTATAATCCTAAATGTTCTTTTAAGCGATTTTGTACTTTTGTGCGTTCTTCATCTGATACGATATAGTACCAAATATTTTGTTTGCCGTTGTGAATCATTTTTCCAGTACCAGCAATTTGTAATTGTTCGATGTTGTGACGAGCATCTGCATAGTTTTTCTGAATATCTAGCATTTCGTCAAAGCTAATATTCGTTTCTACATTTTTACTGATTGCTTTTAAAATCTCATCATATTTCCAAAGTGCTGAGATGTTGGCACCTTTATTAATAACTCCTTGAATGATTTGACGTTGTCGTAATTGTCGTCCGAAATCACCACGTGAATCTTGTTTACGCATTCTTGCATAACTTAAAGCGTCTGCACCATTCAAATCTATTTTTCCTTTAGGGAAGGTTGTCCCCCCTGCAGAAAATTCCAAGTCATTATTTACAGTTACTCCACCTACAGAATCGACGATGTCCTTAAAGCCTTCCATGTTCATTTTAATATAATAATCAATTGGAATATCGAGGAAACGTTCCACTGTATTCATGGACATTTCCACACCACCAAAGGCATAAGCATGGTTGATTTTATCCTCTGTACCACGACCTACGAGCGTCACGCGTGTGTCACGAGGGATACTTAACATTTCCATAGATTTTTTATCCGGATTCACCGTCATTACAATCATCGTATCGGAACGTCCGCGATCACCAGGACGCTCGTCCACTCCAAGTAAAAGAACAGAAAATGGTTCTCTTTTTGTAAGTTGTAAATCTGTTGGCCTTTTTACTTCTGGTGTTCTTTCAATTGGTTTATGAACCGTTGATACAGCTTTATTAATATTATGATAAATTGAATATCCATAAGCGGTTATTGCAGCTAATATGACAACTAATATGATGAGAAAAATTTTTAACCCTTTTCTCTTTTTTTTGGGTGTATGTCTTTGTGTAGTTTCCATCGTTTTGTCCCTTCTCCATTTGTAATTCATAATAGTAGACGTTCATTATCGACAAAAAGTTTCATTTTTCCAAGTAGGTAATAATTGTAAATATCTTTAGTCACATCATCTATTATCGCACTCCCCTTCTGCCTAATCAATAACAAAATTGTTACGTTTATGGTGTACAGCTACTCTTGATTCGACAATTTCCTCTTGGATGAATATTCATGTCCGAATAATCTTTTTGTGAAAAGAATATGATGAATTATTAGTGTGTTGGGGGGATGTACGTGTTTCCATATTATCGTTACAAGAAAACGACCCTTATATTCGTGCTTGTTCTTATCATTAGTATTTTCTTTTGTTTTATGATTATTTCTTTCATAACATGCAAACCTACGGATGAAGTCAAAAAAGTTGTAACGGAATTTTACACGTTAGAGCAGCAAGGGATGTATTCCTCTTCCTGGATGCTTTTCCACCCTATTATGCAAGAGAAATTTAAAAAGCCACACTATATCCAAGACCGTGCTCATGTATTTATGAACCATTTTGGTGTGGAAACTTTTTCTTTTACAATAGAAGAACCAGAAAAATTAGAGACGTGGAAAATAACAAGTGACTCTCCAACATTTGAAGATGTATATAAGGTAAAAGTGACACAGACATACGAAAGTAAATATGGAAACTTGCAAATATTACAGGACGTGATTGTCATACAGGAAGAGGACCAGTGGAAAATTGCTTGGGACTATCAGTTTCATCATAAGGAATAATTCCGATAACTTTGCTCCAAACCATAATTTCAATAAAGAGTATTGTTAAAAGATGTCGAACTTTTTATTTGAATTTTGTTGTACTTTGTATGGAATTTTATGTTAAAGTATTTGTTGTAAAATAATATTTCCATAACCGAATAAAAACCTTTCGAAAAAAGTAATATACAGGGCCCGTGGTATTTTGGAAGGATTGTGTTAGTGCGCTCTTCCAGTTACATCCTCCTGAGTTGCAACATGCGTGCCCATACTAGCTACTTACTATAAGTCAGCCATTATACAATACTTTATCTCTATCAAATATCTTCCATTCTTAGGTATTTAGTCTAGATTTGGATAGATACTTTTTTATATGGAGTTAAATAAAGGTTTATCATAATAGAAATTTGGTTAAATGGATAATAAGTGTTAAGGAGGAGCAAATGGAACTACTTACAGATGAGGATCTACTTTTGTCGTATGAAAAAGCACTAGCGTTAGATGACATTGATCAAGTATTTATTACGCTCTTAGAAGAGGAAATTGACAAAAGAGGGCTATTACTACCGCAAGCGGTAACTGATTAATTTTTTTGTAGATTCAATTCAAACGTTTCAATAAACATCTGAAAATAATTCATTCCCTCACTCACTATCATTACAATAATGACTCTCCGGGGAGGGCTACCTTTGCAAAACCTGGATGAAACAAAATTATTTATGAGGGAAATTTATCGTCTACTTGATGACTTTCAAAGATCCCCACTAAATATGCGAGTTGATATCATGAAAGACATACAGGTTTTATTAAATGCAGTTAAAAAAATCACGTATGAAAAATAGGAAATTTCCCTCGTTTTTCATATACTTTTCAAATGATAAAACATTACTACAGACCATAATTTATAACAGCAGCCTTTTTACCTATGTAAGACTGCTGTTTTTTTTGGTTTTTTTTGCATTCGTTCCATACTTGAAAGAGAATAAAGTTTTTTCGACATTTTTACGGAGGTACCTGTCACTTGTCGGAAAGTTGTGATATATTTTGTTTAGATTGTTTCCGCATGTTTTTACTTTAAGTAAAGTGGAGGTTTTTTACAATGAAGCTTACAAGCGAAGAGATTGAAATATTAACGATATTAGAGGAAAGTCATAAAGTATCTGCAGAAGATATCGCGAAAATGATTAACTCCACCAGTGAGAAGGTTGAAAATACGATTAAAAAGTTAGAAGAAGAAAATATTATCGTTAGTTATCCTGCCTTGATTAATTGGGATAAAGTCCAAGGAAAAGATACGATTGTCGCTATGATTGAAGTAAAGGTGACGCCGAAGCGTGGTGTTGGTTTTGACGAAGTTGCAGAACGCATCTACCGCTTCCCTGAGGTGACTTCCCTTTATTTAATGTCAGGAACATTTGATTTATCGATCACAATCGAAGGTAGAACAATGCAGGAAATTGCTACATTCGTTTCCAATAAACTATCTACTATTGAAAATGTTGTTTCTACTACGACACATTTTATGTTGAAAAAATATAAGCATGATGGGGTTATTTTGGATGGAAATGAAGATACTGACCGTAGAATGGTGGTATCACCGTGAAAGATTATGATTCCTATTTATCCGATACAGCTAAGCAAATCCAACCATCTGGGATTCGAAAGTTCTTTGATTTAGCCGCAAGTATGAAAGGGGTTATATCCTTAGGGGTTGGGGAACCTGATTTTGTCACACCATGGTCTGCAAGAGAAGCAACCATCGCATCTCTAGAGGCGGGCTTTACTTCCTATACTGCAAATCCTGGTCTACTGGAATTGCGCCAAGAAATAGCTTCTTATTTAAACAGTCGATTTTCGGTTACGTATAACCCTGAAGATCAGATCATTGTTACAGTAGGAGCTAGTCAAGCTTTGGACCTTGCCTTTCGTGCCTTATTAAATGAAGGCGATGAAGTGTTAATTGTTGAGCCAGCCTTTGTTTCTTATTCGGCACTCGTTACGATTGCTGGTGGGACACCTGTTCCTTTAGCAACTTCTGCAGAGAATGGATTCAAGGTAACCGCAGCACAAATTGAAGAAGCGATAACAGACAAAACAAAAGCGATTTTACTATGTTCACCTAACAATCCTACAGGAACATACTTAAATAAAGACGACCTTCGTGAAATCTCCGAAGTGATTATAAATCATGATTTAATTACCATTTCGGATGAAATTTACGCAGAATTAACATATGATGAACGCTATACTAGCATAGCTTCTATCGATGGAATGTATGAAAGAACGATATTAATAAATGGATTTTCCAAAGGTTTTGCGATGACAGGTTGGCGACTAGGCTTTGTAACGGCACCTACTGAATTTGCAAAGGTAATGTTAAAAATCCATCAATATACTACTATGTGTGCTCCACATATGTTACAGCACGGTGCGATTGAAGCATTACGTGATTTAGATAATGTGGAAATTATGAAAAATAGTTATCGTAGAAGAAGGAATTACTTCGTCCAATCATTAAATAATATCGGGTTGGATTGCCATACTCCTGGCGGCTCTTTCTATGTATTTCCTTCAGTTCGAAAAACAGGACTCACCTCAGAACAATTCGCTGAGCAATTACTAAAGCAGGAAAAGGTAGCAGTTGTTCCTGGTTCCGCATTTGGCGAAAGCGGCGAAGGTTTTGTTCGATGTTCCTATGCAACGTCCTTAGAACAATTACAAGAAGCAATAAAAAGAATGGCTAGATTCATAGCCTCTTTAGAAAAATAACGCATAAGCGCCAAACTATTAATGGATAGTTTGGCGCTTTTAATAGAAAGGATCTGTTAAAGTTCATTGTTGTTAACAACTTAGTTGATTGTAGCGGATGTACACGAGACTCCTGCGGGAACAGCACGAGCCGAAGATCCACTTGGCAAAGCGGTTTTCTTTGCCAAGTTAGCTGAGGCCGTGCCCGCGGAAAGAGAGTGTACAGGAGCGAACAACAGAGTTTAACAGAGCTAATAGAAAAAGATAAGTGGTGCTCAGCATTGTGTTGAGAATCTTTTTTAGTTGAGGTAATAATAGGTGTAAGACATTCTGAAGCTATCTTTAATTATTTTTAGTAAAATAGCAGTATTAAGACTTTTTAAACAGTAGAATTACTTCTTTGAGGTGTACATATGAAAACAGAAAGTAGCGTTCTTATTAAAGAGGATAATAGTTTTTTAGATGGGGTGCGAGCCTGTATCCCAACCTTACTTGGTTACTTAAGCATTGGATTTGCGGCTGGTGTTGTCGGAAAAACAGCTGGGTTAAGTGTAGCGGAAATTGGTTTAATGAGTTTGCTCATTTATGCAGGTTCTGCTCAGTTCATTGCAGCAGGAATGATAGCTGTAAATGCCTCTGCAGCTGCGATTATATTTACGATTTTCTTTGTAAATCTGCGACACCTACTCCTCAGTGCTGCGCTATCGCCATACTTGCGTCATCTCTCTCCGTTAAAAAATACACTCATTGGTTCTTTATTAACGGATGAAACATTTGGTGTTGCAATGAATGAAGCGACAAGCAAAAAAATATTAAGCGAGAAATGGATGCATGGACTAAATGTAGCAGCTTACATAAACTGGTTTCTTGCCACGATAGCTGGGGCCTATTTTGGAGAATGGATCCAAGACCCAGAACAATTTGGCTTAGATTTTGCCTTGCCATCTATGTTTATTGGTCTGCTTATTTTACAAATGTTCGCGCGCAAAAAATGGTTACTAGATATCATCGTTGCCCTTAGCGGCGTTGTCATTGCTGTGGGTGTGAGCCTTGTGACATCCACTAGTATAGGTGTAATCGTAGCTATTATCGGGGCTGCAACCATTGGAATGGCGGTGGAGAAATGGAAGTAAATCCTTATATTCTGCTCATCATTATCGGATCGGCATTCGTAACCGTAGTACCAAGGGTGCTCCCTCTCGTCGCTCTTAGCCGCATAAATTTACCGGAATGGAGCATGCGCTGGCTCAGCCATGTTCCAGTCGCCGTTATGGCTGCACTTGTAGGACAAGAATTACTTTTAGCTGACGGAGATTTTTCTATTCATCAAAATCTCGATCTATTCGCTGCACTACCAACATTTGCTGTTGCCATTTTAACCCGGAGTTTGCTAGCAACTGTTTTAGTAGGAATTATATCAATGATGTTACTTCGGTTGTTATTTTAATATAGTGTATGTAGAAAGTGGTCACGCTGGATTATTGCGTGACCGCTTTTTTGTTTTTTCGATATGGGTGGGCATGATGGAGGTGCATGCGTTACCTCTTCACTCTGTTTTTGATTGGAGGGGGAACGATAGACGGCCCAGCGTTACCTCCTTCATCTATTTTGGCTTCGACCGGGAACGATGAACGCGCTTGCGTGACCACCTACTCCTGTTTTTACTTCGACCGGGAACGATAGACGGTCCAGCGTTACCTCCTACTCCATTTTTAACTTCAGGCAGGTGAGTAGAAACAAAATTATAAATAATCCTACCCAAAAGTATGGTATGTCAAAATCAGGTTTACTTGTATTGTTTTCCTATTTCTTGAGCACAATAACCATATATACTTTGTTGGAGGTTCATATGGATGATTAAATTAGAAAATTCTGTGCTCGAAGGGAAAAGGGCGACCTTTGGAGACGTGCGTAACCTATTTTTATCACATGGGTGTAGCTTTTGCAGTAATTTTGAATATGATCAGGGCAAGTTCGATGCATTGTTATGGCGTGAAAACGGCGAGTCTATTTACTTAAGAATCCCATTTGATGTGATTGAAGGTGAGTTAGATCGTTCTGATGCGTATATTCAATTTGGTACACCATACTTGATCAAGCATGTTGTAAATCTCGGTCTCGATTATGATGAGAATTCCTTGCTGAGTGCATCGGGATTTAACCAATTCCAAAAGCCAATTGACAAAGACGGACATATTCGAGATAAAAGTAAGTGGGAACAAATGGGCGAAGAAGCAATTGAACAAGTTCTTGGCTCTGTGCAAGATTTACTTACGTCCTAAAAAAGTAAAAGAACTTCCTTTTAATTGGGAAGTTCTTTGCTTTTTTATCGATATAATGCATCTGTTTCTTTTTCACGTAGCCAAACTTGCATAAACCCCGGTTCCCGGTTGTCCCATATATAATATGGAATGAAGGTGTACGATTCATCTCCTGCAGAAGTCGTCGTTAAGGTAATAGCACCATCCAGTAAATCTTTCTGGTATTTTACGTGAAATTGCGTATCCGCGGACAGTTCTATGTTTCCATATTGTAAGTGGTGATTGTCCACCTCTTCCAAGCAATACACAATAGGTCCTCGCTGGATAGCAATATGACCGATGTTCGCTTGTACTAGTGGGTGAGCACGCACGACGTTGACTGGCATGTCTAACAGCAGCTCGATGATATCCCCTTTTTCCCATACACGTCTTAAGTTAAGGTAACCTTTTTCATAAGAGAGAATATCAGTTGTAGCTCCATTCACTAAAACTTGATAACTTTTACACCAGCTAGGAATTCGTAATTTTACAGAAAACTCTTCCGTAACATCTGGAGTAATTACCAACCCAACTTTTCCGTTCCAAGGATACTCTGTTTTTTGCTCAATCTGCACTACATTATTGTCTCGAACTACTACTTCACTCGTTCCATTTACATATAAATTGACTGCTAATCCATCATTCGTTTTAGCATATATGTAGTTTCCAATGGAAGGGATAAAGCGAGCTAGATTTGTCGGACAGCATGAAACATTGTACCAGGATTTACGGTGATGCCCACCACTTGATGCAAGTGGGTTTACGTAGAAAAATTTGTCGCCAGAATGGGAAAGCCCTGATAGCACTCCATTATACATCGCACGTTCGATGACATCGGCATATTTAGCATCACCAAATAATAAATTCATGCGTTGATTCCACAATACCATCCCTATTGCCGCACACGTCTCGCAATAAGCTGATTCATTAGGCAAGTCATAATCCTCGGTAAAACCTTCATTTTGATGAGTTGGTCCAATACCACCTGTAATATACATATTTTTATGGACAACATTCACCCAAACGGAAAGCAGCGCTGGAAGATATGTATCACTATTTTTGGCACGAGCAACATCTGCCATAGCAGTGTATAAATACATTGCACGAACTGCATGACCTTTTACTGTTTTAATTTCCTTTACTGGTACATCATCCTGACAGTAAGCAGGTCCCCAGTCTTCTTTTTCCCAAATCATTCCTACACCATGTCCATGGCCACGTTCTTCCAAAAGCCATTCTGATAACTGTAGATAACGCTCTTCCCCAGTAATGCGGTATAGTTTCACAAGCGCCAACTCAATCTCCTCATGTCCTTCAACCCAATGTCGTTTTCCCGGACCGAAGATAGAATCATAATGATCAGCTAGCTTACAAGCCACATCCAAAAGTTTTCTCTTCCCAGTTGCTTCATAATATGCAACAGCAGCTTCCATTAAATGACCACCGCAGTACATTTCGTGTTTCTCCATGTCTGTCCATTTTTTATCTGGTGCTTCCAGTGTAAAATATGTGCACAAATACCCGTCCTCTTCCTGAGCAGCAGCAATCCAGTCGACAATACGATCTATTTTTTCTTCTAAAGCCGGGTCAGGGGTTGTCATTAATGAATAGGCAGCACCTTCGATTACTTTGTACACGTCCGAGTCATCGAAATAGATGCCTTCAAACTTCCCTTCCATTAAACCTGCAGCCTTGGCAAAGTTGGCAATTCTCCCCGTTGTTTCACATTTTTCAAAACAAGCTTTTAATGTAACATTCTGTAGCACTTCCATACGTGGTCTCCAAAACGTATCAGCAATATTCACCTTGGTAAATGGAACTTGCTCCCAATTAGCTAGCTTCGTTTGTTGCATCGCAAACAGCTCTCCTTTTTAATGCTTTTGATAAACCGGATTTATGGTTAAAACTTTTCCTATAAGTTTGATGGTGAAATGTCGATTAGAATCGCTCTATTGGACATTTCGTTTCAAGTTCAACACGCAAATGTCGATTAAACTTACACTTTTATCTTCCCATGATCTTTTTCTAAAATTGTTGCGGATTCCACTAGCATCATTCCACTTAAATATGTCGATAATTGTGTTTGTTCTTTCGGATGCTCCCATGAAGTGCCAATTAGTTGCTCTTCCTGAAGTGCTGCTTTCATTTGTTCTGCATTATATAGTAGTAGTGATTTTACTTTTTCATCTTGATATTGTTGATAGTAAAGAGTTAAATAGCGTACGAGAATCCCTTTAAATAAGCCAGCATCATCTCCACCTTCATCTTGTAGCAAACCTTGAGCGTTCACTAGTTGTGTGAGGGTGGCAGTCACTGTTTTCCTCGCATCTTCCAAATACTTTTCTTCACTTGTGATAGCATGTAGCTCGATTGCCGCTCCAATAAAAACACCTTGGCAATACGTGAATTTCCAATCCTTATCTATTTCTCCATCCCCGAGGCGATTAATTCCGTCATACACAAAGCCTGTTTCCGAGTTAACGAGCATTTTTTTGTTAAACTCATATATTTTCTGCGCCCACTCTAAGTCGGTTTCATCATGGAAATTACGATATAAACGTGCCGCTAATATTGCTGCAGGTGCATTTGCCGGTGTATTTTTATAATCTAGCTGTGTTTTTCGCCATGCCATACCGCCACCCATATGATCATTCCACGCCGTCTTAATATCCGTCCACAATGTGAATACTTTGTTTTTAAAATAATCTGCTTTCGTTTGCTCGTACATTCGAAGGAGTGCGAGTGCCATCCATTCCATATCATCGTAATAATCATTGATTAGACTGTCATCGTTGTAACGCTTCACACTTTCTATTAAAATAATAATTTTTTCTACAAAGTCTTCTTTTTGTGTACGTATATATCCATCTATCAGTACATCAACTGTATGGGCATACCACCAATAGTTAAAAGGTTGTGAGTTTTTATCAAAAGGAAGATCACTAGCACTGTTAAAAATTTGCTTTTCTTGATTCCAAAACTGGTCCATTAATTGAGCTTGTAATTTGTCCGCATATGAATCCCACATCGTATTCATCTCCTTTACCGCTTTATGTTCTAGGGGCTTTTTGTATGGCCGGTGACTATAGGAACAAACTTTGATGCTTGTCCTCTCTCCAAAGCATCTTCTGTACGATAAGCATAATATGTCCCATCCTCTGCTTTCATGACTGAAGGTCGGGACCATAGCTACCCTCATCTCGATTACCCTTTACAATATTACCCGCTTTAGCCAACTTCGGCGGTTCCTTTGAACTGTAAAATCACAAAACCATTATCGAGTCTTCTACATCAATGATTACGAATGCACTCACAATTAGAAAACAACCCCAAAGGCATCTAATCCCTTCCGGTGCAAAAAACGGGTGGTACGGATACCACCCGAAATCATTTTATGTCAGCATATCTCGTAAAAGTGGCATGTAGAGACCACCTTGTACCGTTCTATTTTTGAAATGCATAAAACTCCCCGTTTTCGTATCATACCAATCAGAAAACGCGACGCGAGAATCGCTTTTTTGTAAAAATTGATGGATTGGTTGAATGAGAGCTTCAAAGTCCTCTTTATTGTCTGCAAGTGATGCACACCATAAAATCCAATCACTTTTCGTGTAATCTTTTCGACTATCCAGCGGTGTTCCAAACTCATTGGTCACCTTAACATACCATTTTATCTCTCTAGCAATCATTTCTTTCGAGAATAGTTCAGTACCAAGCAATACGTCCCAAACAAGGTTATACTTCAAGCTCCAACCATCTTCATTATCGAATGTAAGTCTTGTTCTTCCTTCAGCTTCTGCATCTGCTTCCCACTTCTTCGCCATTTTCCGTGCTTGTTGAAGATACAGCTTAGCTTCCCCTTCTCTTCCAAGCTCTTTCAAAATATAGGCATAGGATGCGATTCCGACTATTGCTTTTGCTGATAAGTTAACGTTATGGCTTAAGTGACCGGCGAAGTCATCAGTACATAATTGTTCACCAGGATCTTGGCCATATTTAAGCAAGTAACTCACCCATTTTTCAAGTAACCCGATATTCTCAGCAGCAAAGCTCGCATCTTTTTCTAGCTTTGTTACTGCTGCTGCCATAATCAGCATGTTTCCACATTCTTCAACAGGCATTTGGTTTCGTAGTCCATATGGGTTTTGCTCTTTACGATATTGATAAAACATTGGAGGTACATCACCATGACCTAGTCCTGTACCGTTTCCTTCTTTATGGTCTAATCCATATACTTGCCCTGTTGCATAAGGATAGCGTCCGACATCATGTGGAGCAAAGTCATATGGCCAAACTGGTAAACTAGCAAACTTAAAGATTGGACGCATCATTCCTTTAACAAGCTCTGGATTATACATTAGATACAACGGAATGGATGGATAACTTACATCGACTGTACCAATACATCCATTAGAATCACATTCCTTTGAAAGGAAGATGACTTCATCATTTTCATCCAGAATGAGTTTATGTGCTGCAATTGTTTGACGGTATGCTAAAGAAGCAATTAATTGGTAAGCTTCTCCACCTCTTTCAAATGCTTGCTCAACTAGTTGTTGGTCAAACACATAACATTTTTCTAAAATTTGTCCATGTTCTGCAATGGAATCTTCTAATACATCAAATATTGTGCGACCATCCTTCGCCCAGAAAGCTTTCGTTGGTTGACCAAAATACATGATGGAGACGACATCATCATATGCCACGGACAGAAACGCATGCTTCCCTGTTCCATTAACTGTTCCAAAACGCAGGCTTGATTTTATAAAAGCATCATGATCATCCGTTGCTTGCACATATTCGGAATGTACAACATCATTTTGTTCAGATGCAACGTATAGATAACCCCAATCGATATCGATATGATCTCCTGAATGACCAAGCGGTGTTTGTTTCGACTTGCCCATCCACGCATATGGAGTAATGCTTTCTCTTTCGGTTGCACCAAACATCTTTTCACGAGTTTGTGCATCATGACAAATTCGTTCGTCAAATTCAAAGTTTACTTCAACATCATGTTCCGCACCGTCTTTTGAACTTACGGATACATCTATATATGTCACTGGACGAGAAACAAGTTCTAAATCATACAAGATCAATGGTGAAGTAAATACTACTTCTAGCGAAACGACAGGATGCTCAAATTGATAAATAGTTTGAGTAGGAGTGATGTTAAGTCCAACTTGCTCTAATGTTTTCTCCTCACCGGTACCCAAAAAGCGATAAACTTCGCCATCAATTGTAATGTTTCCGCGAATCGGCTTCTTCGCCCCCGTCCAACTCTCTGTTTCTGTGTCATACAAGTGATCTGCAGGTGACCAGATTGAAAAATAAGGGTCATTCGTTATCAAAGGGACTGAAGGAACACGTGTCATTTTTCCCATAATGAATCTTCCTTTCTCCATCAATATTATGTACTTTTTAGTACACTAAACTAAAAGGATATTTCACACGTATTATATCACCACAAATAATTTATAGATATAACCGCTTACATTTGACATAAATTCGTCATACCGTTTACTTATTTGTATACTATTGATACTATTAATCTATACTTTATGTTGATTCGTATACTATTTTGTACAGGAGGATCATAATGCAAATTCCATTTAATAAAGAAAACCTCCCTATATTAGAAGCGCTCGCAAGTGAAACACGCATGAACATCATTGAATTACTTGCGAGCAATGACATGAATATTAAACAATTAAGTGAAGCACTAGGAATTACCAGTTCGATTGTCGCTCGCCATGTACGCCAATTAGAAGAAGCGAAGGTAATTAAAACAAAGCACATCCCAGGAAAATCAGGATTACAAAAAGTGTCTACACTTGCTATCGAAAACATCAATATTATTTTTCCAAAAAAAGTATTTCCGGATTATTTAGTAAAAGAAGTATCTCTACCTGTGGGCATGTATACCGATTTTGAAGCACACCCAACATGCGGTCTTGCGACGGCCCATTCTGTCATTGGGCTAGATGAGCCTAAGGTGTTTATGGATTCTCGACGCATGGATGCAAGTATTATTTGGCTTTCAAAAGGGTTCGTCGAATACCGGATTCCTAATCCTTTAACAGAGAACCAACAATTGGCGCTGTTGGAGTTATCAATGGAGCTTTCCTCTGAATTTCCATACTCTAATAA
Source organism: Paenibacillus bovis (assembly GCA_007679095.1). Taxonomy (GTDB): domain Bacteria; phylum Bacillota; class Bacilli; order Bacillales; family Bacillaceae_C; genus Lederbergia; species Lederbergia graminis. Next base: position 487 of record VEFU01000035.1, on the reverse strand, counting down.
TAATTGGCCATCCGACATTTCTTTCGCCATTAATGGTAAAGATATTGGAACATGGACTTGCCCTGGAAACTTTTCAGATACACGAGGAAAATTCACACCAATGTGGTGGAGCGATAATTCAAGCCAATATGGTTTACTGAAAACTCTCCGAATTACTCCATATAACGTCGCCATCGACGGAGATATTATTTCAGATGAATCCATCTATACATTACATTTTGAGGAAGAAATTATAAAACTGCGCATTGAAATAAAAGAAGATGCTACACATGTTGGCGGATTTACGATATTCGGTAAAGGCTTTGGAAATTGGGATCAAAATATCGAATGGAAGTTTTACTATACAGAGAAAAAATGAAAAGAGTATCTCTATCCGTCATGAGCACGGTTAGAAATACTCTTTTTTTGTATGGCTCTGTTAAAGTTCATTGTTGTTAACAACTTAGTTGATTGTAGCGGATGTACACGAGACTCCTGCGGGAACAGC
>VEFU01000359.1 GCA_007679095.1 Paenibacillus bovis | reverse complement strand
ATTGGAATGGAAGGTGGAGATAGGTGGTTGTGTGGGAAATAGGTTTAGGGGTAGGGTGAAGGTAGGAGTGTTGGAGGTAGAGGAGTGTTTGGAGTAGGGGGGGTGATGGGGTTAGGGAATTGAGAGAAAGTGGGAATGGGAATGAGTTAGGGTTGGGAGTGAGAGTGGGAGTGATAAGATGGGTAGTGGAGAGGGAAAGAGCGGAGAGCGGGAGGTAAGGTGGGAAAGTATACGTTAAGTGGAAAAGGATGTGGAGTTGG
>VEFU01000358.1 GCA_007679095.1 Paenibacillus bovis | reverse complement strand
AGTAAAGCCAGTTAAATGCAGTGCAACGAAAACCAGGTACTGAATTAGGAGGAAGAAAGATTGGATAAAAGGAGAATTGGTGATTAGGTGTTAAGCATAGGTAGGTAAATGTAAAGATAGATGTTGTAATACGGGGTGGATCAACCGGAAATGTTTGGGGGTGAGTGGGAAGAAAGGTTGGGGGTGGTGTGGTTGGGGCTCGTGTTCGTTGGGCAGGGCCGGTTGGACTGGGTCCGCTTCGAGGTTGTTGCCGTGGTGTTG
>VEFU01000357.1 GCA_007679095.1 Paenibacillus bovis | reverse complement strand
GGAAAATAAGGGGATTTTGGGAAATTAGGTAGTTGGTTAAATTGTTTAAAGGAGTGAGGATGTGTTGTGTGTGGTTGGGGTAATAATTGTGGGTGTTGGTTGATAGTGGGAAAGGTTTGAATAAGATGGTGAGGTTGATGGAGGTTGAGTGTAAGGTGGTCCGAGAAGTTTTTTGTTAGTTGGATGATTGGTTGCTTGAGTGGAGCGATGTTGTGTTGGAGTTGTTGTGCTTTTTGATGAATTAGAGTTTGAATCATGTGAA
>VEFU01000356.1 GCA_007679095.1 Paenibacillus bovis | reverse complement strand
AAACTCATAGCCCATTTCATTAAATCACTTTATTTTATCCATAATTAATTCCCCACGCTTATACTCTCCATCACCCATACCTATTCCAACTTTAAACATGTAACACTTACAACAACGTACAATCCCATACCTATCATTAATCTTCATTTTTCTACTACAATTAAACCATCAACTCATACTAGGTCTACTTCCCACTACAATTCCTTCATCAATCAACTATCACCCAGGTTTAATAACTCCACTCATCTAGCCCCATAAAACC
>VEFU01000355.1 GCA_007679095.1 Paenibacillus bovis | reverse complement strand
CCATACATTCACAATTTCCACGAACACACTCCACTCAACTTTCTACACACTCTATTTTCAAACCACACTTACACTCCCAACAAGATTCCATACAACCTCCACCAATCTCTAAACCAGACCCCAAATTATATATCTTTTACCCACCACCATATAACAATCCACCACAACAAATTCCATCCGCTGTAAGTAAACATCCCATTCATTTTCAACCACTTTTTGAACAACCCTTATTACCAAATGCTGCCCCTGCTACTTCGAACTC
>VEFU01000354.1 GCA_007679095.1 Paenibacillus bovis | reverse complement strand
CTTTCCTTTGAAAAGAAAACAATACAACATCTTTCATTAGAAATTACTCCCTTAAACGATCCACTAAATACTTCTAAAACTCAACTTCACCCTATACCCCACAAACCGACTTCACAGCTTCGTCCTCATAACGCACCCATTTTCCAACCCCATTTACTTCTCTTAACTCACCCACACCTAATATCCCAAATTCACCATAAAATTAACTCACAACCACTAAATGCAGAGCAGGCATTAAAAGAAGTTGCCGATATCTTTATTA
>VEFU01000353.1 GCA_007679095.1 Paenibacillus bovis | reverse complement strand
AAAAGCTATATCAACTATAATAAAAATCATATAAAACTTCCTCTGTCTTTCACTTTTTCACCACCTACTCAATATCCCATCTAAACTCCATCATAAACTCATTAATTAATCCCATAATCAATTCATCCTTACACTTAAAACAAACATAAAACCCTCCTTTACATATCCCCCAATCTTCTCTCATTTCTTCTACACATCTTGCTTCAAATCCTTCCTTCCCAAACACTTCTAATCCTTTCTCCATAATTAATTCTTTCTTTAC
>VEFU01000352.1 GCA_007679095.1 Paenibacillus bovis | reverse complement strand
AAAACAATCCAATCCTCACATTCAACCATTCACCCACCAACTTCCCCATTTAACAAACCTATTATATCCCTCAAAAACCCACCAATCAAAATACAATTTCCCCCATCGCCAAACCTCTTTATTCCATCACAATCATCACCATTCTTTTAACTCTTCTCACCACACACAACAACAAACCCAACACAACATTCTCTACACTCTTCAACCTAAACCAAAAAATACAAAACCCAATCATTTTCTAGCACACCATCTTGAAACACAA
>VEFU01000351.1 GCA_007679095.1 Paenibacillus bovis | reverse complement strand
TATACACATTCAAAATCTTCACTCCATCATCACACCTCCTATTCCCACGAAATCCAAATCAACTATCCACAAAATCCTTCTCCTAAATAGCCTTAACCATTTTCCCTATCCCTCCTTCAACAATTTTATCCTCATCCTCACCAATACCTAACCCTCTTTTCTTCTTCCACCCCCCTTTATTCATATATCTTCCTTTCACCCCAACTCCTCCATACCCTTTCTTCTTCACTCCCTCTACCACTCTTTTAATATTCTCATCTAA
>VEFU01000350.1 GCA_007679095.1 Paenibacillus bovis | reverse complement strand
AAATTATCTTTTGTAAGAAAAAGGGGGATTTTGACTTGATGTAGCCTAGGATATTTTAGAGGATTAAATAGAGGTTGTTGGGAAATTGTATATACCAGAGTTTGTATTTGAGTATTAAAAGGTGGTGCTTGGATTTGGGGATTAAAATGGAGTAGTAACGGATAGTTTTTTTGAATGGATTTAAAATGTGTGGGGAATGGAGGTTGTAAGGGTAAATGATGTAGTAATGGAGGTGTAAGTTGAACGGATAGATTTGTAACTTC
>VEFU01000034.1 GCA_007679095.1 Paenibacillus bovis | reverse complement strand
TCCCAAAAAGTCCGCTCGACTTGCATGTATTAGGCACGCCGCCAGCGTTCGTCCTGAGCCAGGATCAAACTCTCATTGAAGTTTTGAAGTGCATGGATGCACTAACAAAGGCGTTGCCACAGGACGTGGCGAACTTAGCCTTTGTTCCTTAAAGCTCTTGCTGGTCTTACTTAATTATTGTTAACGCTTCGTTTCGTTCAGTTTTCAAGGAACAAATCACTTTGTCGCTCAATGGCGACTTTTCTATATTAACAAAGTTATTATGCTTTGTCAACAAAATATTATTTTTTATTTGTTTGTGCTCTCAAGCACATGTACTAATGTAACACCAATCAGTATGGGATGCAAGGGGTATTTTGAAATTAATTTAAGTCGCGCAATTCTATTAAATGCAACAACAATAAAACAAACTAATAGATAACATTTTCAATATATATATCCCTATGATTAATCAAATCCAGTATTTCACCAGTATCATTTATTTTAACCATTGGTCTTGTCGGTAATTCCGGTTTTACAAAAATAATTTTCCCAATATCACCATTTGAAAGAGACACACTAGTCCCTAATGGGAGATTTGTAATAGCTGTGACGAGAATATTTAATACTGAAACATCTAATTTTCCAAACTGATCTTCTTCCATACTTTGTAATACTTTAAAAGGTGATTGTGCTTTTTTATACGGACGCTCAGATGTCATCGCATGATAAATATCAGCTATTGCAATAATTTGTGAGTATTTGTGTACCCTATTCCCTTTTTCTGCAAGTGGATAGCCTGTTCCATCAATTCTTTCATGATGTTGAAGAATCGCAAGTTTCATTTCTGGTTTTAAAAGAGTAATATTTTTTACCATTTGATAGCTATGAATAGGATGCTTTTTTATTTCAGCCCATGACTGGCTAGTTAAACTTTTATCAAAAGAAAGAAGGTTTAGCGGTAGTTTTGCCATCCCACAATCGGCGAGACAACCAGCTAATGCTATTTGAAAGCAATTTCCTTTATTAAAACCTAGTTCCTTTGCTATGTATCCTGCTATTAATCCGATAGCAATTGCGTGGTAATAATGATAGTCCTCTTTATTTGCATATTGATGAATAGATCTAATCCAACTTTTACTATTATGAGAAGCTTCAAATACTGGATTTAAGATTTCTCTTATCTTCGAGATATTAACCTTCCCACCAGATTGCCAGGTAGTAAATTCATGTTTATATTGCTCAACCGCAAAACGATACTCTTCCACAAATCCTTTCTTAGTAGTTTGTATTGTTTTTTCCCTTTTTGTAACTGGAGCAACTTTCTCATCAATTATAGCTTTCTCACCTGTTACTAACTGCTTTTTTATTTCAATTTCCTTAATAAGAAATGCTCGTAAAATTTCTAACTCTTTCTCTGTAATGACTGTATTCTTTGGAATAATAGGATAACTTGTTTTCCCCATCACATCTTTTGTTACGACTGAACCTATTTGTAAAGTTTCTATATTCACTTTCACGTTAATTCCCTCCAAATACAATCATCATATAAACAAAAGGCGCCTTGCCGGCGCCTTTTGCTCTTTACTCTTCCGGATTCTCATCCTTATTCATATCTTCTTCTATAACATTTTCTACATCTATATCAGTAGACTCTTCGGAATTGTTTTCTTCCTCGGATTCATTCTCATTATCAGTTTCTTCAGTATCAATTTCTTCTTTTTCAACTTTAGCCACTGTTGAGACATATGCTTCTTCTCCAAGTGTCATTAACTTGACCCCTTGAGTATTTCTACCAATAACAGAAATGTCGTTAACGTCCATACGAATCAAGATACCGCCTACTGTAATAAGCATAATATCTTCATCGCCTTTTACAGTTTCAACAGCCACTACAGTACCTGTTTTATCCGTAATCTTACATGTTATTAATCCCTTACCACCACGTGATTGAATGCGGTATTCAGCAGCTGGTGTTCGTTTTCCATAACCATTCTTCGTTACGACGAGAACATCATTGTCTTCTTCAAGGATTTCCATGCCGACTACTTCATCGTCACCTGAAAGCGTGATTCCTTTAACACCAGTTGCAGTACGCCCCATGGATCTAACATCATTTTCATTAAATCTGATTAATAGACCATTTTTCGTACCAACCACTATATCCTTATTGCCATCTGTTAATTGCACTGAAATCAGCTCATCATTATCACGTAAACCAAGTGCAATTAATCCATTATTTCTAATATGAGCAAATGCAGATACTGGTGTTCGTTTTACAATCCCTTGTTTCGTCGCAAAGAATAGATACCAATCTTCTAAATATTCCTCTACGCAAATTACGGTATTTACCCATTCGTCTTTTTCTATTCCTAGTAAATTAATGATTGGTAATCCCTTAGCCGTTCTGCTAAATTCTGGGATTTCATACCCTTTTGCTTTATATACTTTACCTTTATTCGTAAAGAACAAGATTGTATCGTGCGTAGAAGAGGTAATTAAATGTTGAACAAAATCATCATCATTTGTTCCCATTCCTTGTACACCGCGTCCACCACGTTTTTGGCTACGGTAAGTTGAAATTGGCAATCGTTTAATATAACCATTATGAGTTAAGGTTACAACGATATTTTCTCTTGGGATTAAGTCTTCATCTTCAATTTGTTCAATCCCACCAGAAACAATTTCAGTCCTTCTTCCATCGTCGAAGCGCTCTTTAATTTCTAGTAATTCTTCACGAATAATTTCTAATACTTTTTCCTCATCGGCTAATATCGCCTTTAATTCTCCAATTAATTGGATGAGATTTTGATATTCTTCTTCAATCTTTTCTCTTTCTAATCCAGTTAAACGTTGAAGACGCATATCTAGAATTGCTTGTGCTTGTTTTTCTGATAATGAGAATTGCTCCATTAAGCCATTCTTAGCTATTTCTGTTGTTTCTGATCCTCTAATCAATGCAATGATTGCATCAATATGATCTAAAGCAATTCTTAATCCTTCTAGAATATGTGCACGAGCTTCTGCTTTACGTAATTCAAACTCTGTTCTTCTTCTAATAATTTCTTTTTGATGTTCAAGGTAATAGTAGAGGCATTGCTTTAAGTTTAATACTTTAGGTTGTCCATCCACTAATGCAAGCATATTTATTCCAAAGTTCGTTTGCATTGCTGTCAACTTAAATAAATTGTTTAAAATTACATTCGCATTAGCATCTCTACGGACCTCAATAACAATTCGCATTCCGTTACGGTCTGACTCATCACGCAAATCTGTAATGCCGTCAATTTTCTTTTCTCTAACAAGCTCAGCAATACGTTCAATTAACTTCGCCTTAACAACTTGATATGGGAGCTCATGAACGAGAATTGTTTCTCTTCCATTCGCTTTTGTTTCAATTTCTACTTTTGCTCTTAATGTAATAGAACCGCGACCTGTTTCATATGCTCTTCTAATTCCGCTCCTACCAATAATAATTCCTGCAGTAGGGAAATCTGGCCCTGGGATATGCTCCATTAGTTCTTGGATCGTAATATCCGGCTCATGACTTAGAGCAAGTAAACCATTGATAACTTCACCTAATTGATGTGGTGGGATATTTGTTGCCATCCCAACCGCAATTCCAGAGGAACCGTTAACTAGTAAATTCGGGAAGCGCGCAGGTAATACAACTGGTTCTTTTTCAGAGCCATCATAGTTGTCTTTATAATCGATTGTATCTTTATTTAAGTCACGTACTAACTCCATAGAGATTTTTGACATTCTTGCTTCTGTATAACGCATTGCCGCAGCAGAGTCGCCATCTACAGATCCGAAGTTTCCATGACCATCTACAAGCATATTACGATAGCTAAAATCTTGTGCCATCCTTACCATTGTCTCATAAACCGCTGAGTCACCATGTGGATGGTACTTACCAATAACTTCCCCAACAATACGTGCAGATTTTTTATATGCTTTATCACTTGTCATTCCTAAATCATTCATCGCATATAAAATACGTCTGTGAACTGGTTTTAAACCATCACGTACGTCAGGCAATGCACGTGCAACAATTACACTCATTGCATAGTCTAGAAATGATGTACGCATTTCATGACTTAAATTAATTTCTTTAACATTAGAACTTGGTATTTCAGCCATACCGTTTGGGAACCTCCCTCATAAGAAAGCAATAGGCGTTCGTCTATCAGCAACTAGCAATACGATAATTTAACAAAAAACAATCTATGTCATTCATAAATTAACTTATAAAACTAATGCTGATAGCGCCTAAAGCTAAACATATATAATTTCAATTTTAAGCTATAAACCCTATTTTAAAGTCAAAAGTCTCTACACTTAAATGTCCAAATTCTTTACGTATATTGCATTTTCTTCAATAAATAGTCTGCGGGGCTCAACCTTTTCTCCCATCAACATATCAAAAGTTTGGTCTGCTTCAATTGCATCTTCCAAACTAACTTGAAGCAAGGTGCGAGTTTCTGGATTCATTGTTGTATCCCAAAGCTGTTCCGGATTCATTTCTCCTAAACCTTTATAACGTTGAATACCTGGTTTTGGAACCTGTGGTAATTGTGCTAACCGTTCTTCTAGTTCCTTGTCTGAGTATACGTAATGATTTTTTTTCCCTTGACTGATTTTATAAAGTGGCGGTTGTGCAATATATACATATCCAGCCTCAATTAACGGTCTCATGTATCGATAGAAGAATGTTAATAATAAAATTCTAATATGAGCTCCATCGACATCCGCGTCTGTCATGGTAACAATCTTGTGATATCTAGCTTTAGATATATCAAACTCTTCGCCGATACCTGTACCAAGAGCTGTAATAATCGTTCTAATTTCGTTATTGGATAATATTTTGTCTAATCGAGCTTTCTCGACATTAATAATTTTTCCACGTAATGGCAAAATAGCTTGGAAATGTCTATCTCTTCCTTGTTTCGCTGAACCACCTGCGGAATCACCCTCAACAATGAATAATTCACTAATTTGTGGATCTCGAGAAGAACAATCTGCTAATTTCCCAGGCAAACTTGAAACTTCTAGTGCGCTTTTTCTTCTCGTTAATTCTCTCGCCTTTTTTGCTGCAAGTCTTGCTCTAGCAGCCATCAAACCTTTATCCACAATTTTCTTAGCTAATACAGGATTCTCCAAGAAAATCTTCTCCAAATGCTCTGAGAATAAGGAATCCGTAATGGTACGAGCTTCTGAATTTCCAAGCTTTGTTTTCGTTTGTCCTTCAAACTGTGGATCAGGATGTTTTACAGATACAATAGCTGTCATACCTTCTCGAACATCTTCACCAGATAAATTACTATCATTGTCTTTGAATATATTACTTTTTCGAGCGTAATCATTTATCACACGAGTTAAAGCAGTCTTAAATCCTGACTCATGTGTACCACCTTCATACGTATTTATGTTATTAGCAAATGAGTAGAGATTACTTGCAAATCCGTCATTGTACTGCATTGCAATTTCAACATAAATACCTTCTTTTTCTCCTTCAATATAAATCGGTTCATCATGAATAACTTCTTTTGATTTATTTAAATGTTCAACGTAAGACTTAATTCCGCCTTCGTAATAGTATTCATTTCTTCTATTTTCCACTCGTTTATCTTCAATGATTAGCTTTATTCCTCTATTTAAAAAGGCTAATTCTCTAGTACGAGATGCTAATGTATCATAGTCATACTCGATCGTTTCAGTGAAGATTTCTGGATCAGGTTTAAAATGAATGGTTGTTCCAGTACGATCTGTTTCTCCAATTACTTTCAAGTCAAAACTAGGTACTCCACGTTCGTACTTTTGATAATGAATTTGGCCATTCAAATGAACATAAACTTCTAGCTCAGTGGAAAGGGCATTAACAACTGAAGCACCTACTCCGTGTAATCCACCTGATACTTTGTATCCACCACCACCGAATTTACCTCCGGCATGAAGAACTGTTAAAATAACCTCGACTGCAGGTCTCCCCATTTTTTCTTGAATACCAACTGGAATCCCACGTCCATTATCTGTTACTGTAATGCTATTATCCTCTTCAATTGTTAGTATAATTTCATCACAATATCCAGCTAATGCTTCATCAATACTATTATCAACAATTTCCCAAACAAGATGGTGTAGCCCTTTTGAGCTAGTGGATCCAATATACATACCTGGGCGTTTTCTTACAGCTTCCAACCCTTCGAGTACCTGTATCTGATGTTCATCATAAACTTCTTCTTGTAAACCCTTTTGATCCATTGTCATGAAACTCACCTGCTCTTTCAAATTATACATCGCTCTGTTATTCTGCAGTTTCAAGGCTAACTGTGAAGGAATAACAAGCTAATAAAACATCTTATATATAAAAGCTAGTCTATTTTGACTGCTTGATATTGTTAGAGAACGGCTTAAGACCCGCATATCGCGGGCTCCATATATGTCGTTAATCTATAAAATAAATAGCTCTTCATCAGCTAATTTTGTTAATCTTTTTTTAATAGTTCCAGAAGCAATGGGAGATAGGTAAATATGAGACTCCGTTATTACTAAGGATTTGTAATCTGCACCATGCGATAAATCCTCAATTACATCCGCTTTTTTCTGTAAATGTAATTGAATATCTTCAGATGAGTCTACCGTTTCTTTCTCAATAATAGTGATAATATCACTTGCCCAAATCATTACATCTTCCCCAATATGGACATACATCCTATCACCTCAATTCCCTTTCTCCATGAAACCATTACGAACATGAAATGTGTTTGCTTCTTTAAGAGTCTGATGATCAATCCCATCCACTGATGTTGTTGTAACAAAGGTTTGAATCTTCCCCTTTATCGTATTTAACAAATGTGATTGGCGGTAATCATCAAGTTCAGAAAGGACATCATCAAGTAATAATATTGGATATTCATTAATCTCTGAATGTATTAAATCTATCTCAGCAAGTTTAACAGATAGGGCTGTCGTTCGTTGTTGACCTTGAGAGCCAAAAGTTTGTACATCGCGTCCATTCACAAAAAATATAACCTCATCGCGGTGAGGCCCTATCAGACTGACACCACGGTCAATCTCTCGTTGTTGAATTTGGCTAAATTTATTTTCGAATACATCTACCATCTTTGACCAATCTGTGTCTTCCGATACCTCTATAGAAGGCTTATATTTAATACTTAATGTTTCCATTCCTCGTGAAATACCAGAATGTATTGGCTTTGCCCAATCTTCTAGTTTTCGGATAAATTCAAACCGTCGTCTAATTACTTTTATCGCGAGTTCAATATATTGTTCATTCAACACTTCGAGAAAGGTAATATCTTTTTGTTTTTTTATTTGCAATTGCTTTAAATATAAATTCCTTTGTTGGAGTACTTTATGAAATTGACTCATATCATGTAAATAAACAGGGGAAACTTGACCAAGCTCCATATCTATAAAACGTCTTCTTACTTGGGGACTGCCTTTTACAAGGTTTAGATCTTCAGGAGCAAACATAACAACATTCATATTCCCAACATAAGTACTTAGCCTTTTTTGTTCAATATGATTAAATTTTGCTTTTTTACCTTTTTTTGACACAGTTAATTCTAATGGAACCGAACTGTGTGCTTTTTGCAACCTTCCCATTATTTTAGCATATTCTGTATCCCAACGTATTAAATCTTTGTCATTAGATGTCCGGTGTGATTTTGCCATTCCTAATACATATATAGATTCTATCATATTCGTTTTCCCTTGGGCGTTTTCACCTAAAATAACATTTACGTTATTTTCAAAGGAAACCGATAGCTTTTCATAATTTCTATAATTTTCCAACTGAAATTCTTGCAAATACATGAAGTCAACATCCTTCACCGAACAATAATAAACTTACCTATTCCTTCGATCTCAATTTTATCATGAACTGCGAGTTTACGACCTCTTCTCTGGTCTTGTTCGCCATTAACAAATACATCGTGTTCACTCAAAAACCATTTTGCCATTCCGCCAGATTGAATAACATCAGCTAATTTTAAAAATTGGCCTAGTGTGATCGTATCTGTGTCAATTTGAACTTTAATTTCCACATTCTCACTCTTTCCATGTTTAGTTACTATCTATATTTTACTAAACATTAGAACCTTTTACAAAGAAATGTAAGAAGAAATGCGAAAGCGACAAATGAATACGGAATCATTACTTACTGTGGTTAAAATAACTAGTAAAACTTGAACCAAAATACTTATATAAAAGTAAAAAGCCGAACTAACTTGAAGTAATTCAAGAATTAGTTGGCTTTTACTTTGTTTTTATCATTTAGTTCTAGTTTTCTAACTTAAAATGTTCTTACTGGAAGAATTAATTGTAATATCGATTCATCATTTACCGAACGGATAATAAAAGGTCTCATCGCTCCTGTAAAACTAATTACAATGTCACCATCTTCTAGAGCTTTTAGAGCATCCATCATGTATTTTGCACTGAAGGAGATTTTTAACTCTTCACCTGTTATAGATTCACATTGAACTTGTTCTACTACATTTCCAATTTCAGGAGTGGTAGAAGATATTTCAATTGAGTTTCCTTCTAAAGTTGCAAGTTTTACTACATTATTCCTTTCACCGCGTGCTAGTAATGAGGCACGATCGATAGAGTGAAGGAAATCTTTCACATGCAATGTAATATCTGTTTTACTCTCTTGAGGAATTAATCTGGATGTATCAGGATAATTTCCTTCTAATAATCTAGAGAAAAACAATAAATGTTTAGATTTAAATAAGATTTGATTCTCTGTAATAACTATTTCAACTAAGTCATTTGAATCATCTAAAATCTTACTTAATTCCAGTAAGCTCTTACCTGGAATTACAGCTTGTACATTTTCAGAATCATCTAAAGTGATAGGAACAGATCTCCTTGCTAAACGGTGGCTATCTGTACCTGTACAAACAAGTAGCCCATTTTCAATTTGCCAGTTTACACCTGTCAAGATGGGGCGTGTTTCTGAGGTGGACACTGCAAAAACGGTTTGTCTTATTAACGATTTAAGTAAATCTGTAGCAATTGTAAAAGTTTTATCTTCTGCAATTTGTGGTAGATGTGGATATTCATCAGGATCCAATCCATTTAAATTAAATTCTGCTTTTCCAGATTTAATAATTGTTTGACGATGATTCACAACTTCAAATTCAACTGTATCCATTGGTAGCTTTTTAACAATTTCACCAAAGAATTTTGCATTTAATACGATTCCACCAGTTTCTTTAATTTCTACTAGTTCATCTCCAGCTTCCTCTTTTGGAATAAAAGATTCTATTGAAATATCAGAATCGCTTCCTGTAAAAGTTAATCCTTCTTCAGATGCAACAATTTTAATCCCAGTTAATATCGGAATAGTAGTTCTTGATGATACTGCCTTCATTACATCTTGAACACTATCAACTAGGTGATTTCGTTGAATGATGAATTTCATGCTCCGTTTCCTCCGTACATTTAATTTATTTTGCATGCATATTTATATTTTTTTAAAAATAAAATTCGTAGTAATAGTAATAGGGCCTGTGAATATGTGGATAAGTCTGTGTATGAATGATTTTTACTAAATATCCACATGTGGACATGCTGTGCATATGGATGTTCCGGTTATGCACAATATCCCCATTATTGATTTTTTAATGAATTACGAATTTCATCTATTTTAGATTGTAACTCGCTATCAGTTTCTATTAGGTTTGAAATTTTTTCATGTGCGTGAATAACGGTAGTATGGTCGCGTCCACCAAACTCTTCCCCTATTTTTGGTAACGAGAAATCAGTCATTTCTCTTGATAAATACATGGCAATTTGTCGTGGGAATGCGATTGATTTAGTTCTTTTCTTCGCTTTAAAGTCTTCTAATTTCACATTAAACTCAGCACCAACAGCTTTTTGAATATCCAAGATTGTAACCACTTTTGGTTTTGAACTTGGAATAATGCTTTTTAGTGCCTCTGCAGCTAAATCAGCATTGATATCTTTATTGATGAGTGATGAATAAGCGACAACTCTAATAAGTGCGCCTTCTAATTCTCGAATATTCGTATCAATTTGATTTGCGATATAAAGCATTACTTCATTTGGGATATCTAACCCATCCGCTTTTGCTTTTTTTCGTAGAATTGCAATTCTTGTTTCTAAATCTGGAGGTGTAATATCTGTGATTAGTCCCCATTCAAATCGTGATCTTAAACGATCTTCCAAGGTTGGAATTTCTTTTGGAGGACGATCACTTGCAATTACAATTTGCTTACTTTCTTCATGAAGCGTATTAAAAGTATGGAAAAATTCCTCTTGAGTCGATTCTTTTCCTGCTAGGAATTGAATATCATCAATAAGTAAGATATCGACATTTCGATACTTATTTCTAAAATCTACAGCTTTATTATCTCGAATGGAATTGATGAATTCATTTGTAAATTTCTCTGAGGATAAATAGACTACCTTTGCAGTGGGATTATGTTCCAAAACATAATGACCGATCGCGTGCATTAAGTGTGTTTTTCCCATACCTACTCCTCCATAAATAAATAGAGGATTATATGCGTTAGCCGGTGCTTCTGCTACTGCTAGTGATGCAGCATGAGCAAAACGATTCCCTGCTCCAATAACGAAAGTATCAAACGTATATTTTGGATTTAGTATGCTTTGGTAGGACTCACCATGTGTGTCTTTCTCCGCTTTCTTTACAGGAGGTAAATCTGTAAGTTCTTCTTCCTGTTCAGGTGGAACAATAAATTTTACATCCAGTTGTTCACCAATTATTTCGTATAAAAGCCCAGAAATTAATTGGGTATATTGGCCTTCTAACCAATCGCGCGCAAACTCATTAGGCGCGGTTATTATCATCGTATCTTTTTTAAGAGCATGTGCTTTTGTATTTTTCAGCCATGTATCAAAACTAGGCTTACTGACCTTTTTTTCAACTTTACTCAGGACTCGCTCCCAAAGATCAGCTATATTTTCCAAACCCTTACCTCCCTTGCAATTTCCAGAACCGGTCTAGCTGTTATATAACTGTTTTACACAAAAATAAAGGATAATTAATAATTATACATATCTATGAATGTGGAAAAATATATAATAAGGTAGAAAAACAGATTTCGACAATATCCACTAATTGTGGACAAGTTTATTCAAGGGTACTGGATAAACTATCCACAAGATATCCACAATTTGTGGATAAGAGTATTTTGTGGACAAAGTATTCAGAGTGAAAACACAATAATCATAACAAATAATACTAAGGTTCGCAATGGATAATCTAAATTATCCACAATACTAATATACTGGGTATTAAAATTACCCACAAGAGATTAATTTGTGAAAAAACTGTCGATATGTGTTGTGGATAGTTTTTATTATAAAAAAATTATCCACAAGCTTATATTTTTAGTGGAAAGCACTGCTATTCTGGAAGATTTTTTTGTCATTACATTCTGTTCAAAAAAATGAAGAACTATCTAATATGTATGATCTGATTTTCTACTGTCGAATGAGGGGGTTGACATTGATATGTCGTATCTTTATAATTACCTAGTATGTCTGTAAGTGAAATTTTGTTTTACCCTCGGGGAGGTGTCATACATGAAAAGAACATTTCAACCAAATAAACGTAAAAGAAGCAAAGTACACGGTTTCCGTGCGCGTATGAGCTCAAAAAATGGCCGTAGAGTATTGGCTGCACGTCGTCGCAAAGGAAGAAAAGTGTTATCAGCGTAGACCACTGAAACGTCTCAGTGGTCTTTTTTTCTATTGAGTGAGAGATGAGAGCGGATTGTAACATCGAAAAAACCGATTATTTGTAGGTGAAAGTATGAAAAAAACGTTTAGAATCAAAAAAAGTAATGATTTCCAAGCCGTTTTTAGAAGAGGTAAATCGGTAGCTAACAGACAATTTGTTCTATATACGTTAAAAAAAGAGGAGCAACGTCATTTTCGGATTGGGTTATCTGTCAGTAAAAAGATTGGAAACGCAGTCAAACGTAACCAAATTAAACGCTATATTCGACAAGTTTTCCAAGAGCTTTCTGATCAAGTTGATCCTACGAAAGATTATGTAATTATAGCAAGAAAACCAGTTTCTGAAATGGATTATCATTCTGTGAAGAAAAGTTTAGAACATGTATTAAAGCTGAGTAAAAATATAGATGTGAAAAAAAGATAAAAATATCATGTTTTAATATAAAAGTATTAGTGAAAAATGGTAAAATAGCGAAAGAGTGTACATATCGTGATTTTTGAGAAAGCAGGGAGGATAACTGGCTTGAAAAAGAGAATATTATTAATATCAGCAATTCTCGGACTTGTGCTGATAATGGCAGGGTGTGCAACGCCTGATAACCCTAATTATATTACATCAGAAACTACTGGGTTTTGGAGTAAATATATTGTATGGCCTTTATCATGGTTAATGACAGAAGTAGCTAACTTATTTGGAGGAAGTTTCGGTATATCCATTATTATTGTAACAATACTTCTTCGTTTAGCAATTTTGCCGTTAATGATAAAGCAAACTAAAAATTCAAAAGCAATGCAGGCGATTCAACCTGAAATTCAAAAGTTAAGAGAAAAATATAGTTCAAAAGATGCTAAGACACAACAACAACTACAGCAAGAAACAATGCAATTATTCCAGAAATATAATGTAAATCCGCTAGCTGGGTGTTTTCCGTTATTAATTCAAATGCCTATATTAATTGGATTTTATCAAGCAATTATAAGGACGGAAGGAATTGCAACTGGTGGAGATTTCCTATGGTTTGATCTTGGTGCACCAGATCCACTATATCTATTACCAGTAATCGCTGGATTAACAACTTTCTTACAACAAAAAATTATGATGTCTGGGCAACCAAATGCAAATCCACAAATGCAAATGTTACTTTATATTATGCCAGTCATGATTTTAATCTTTGCAATTAACTTCCCAGCAGCATTAGCTTTATACTGGGTTGTAGGAAATATATTTATGATTATCCAAACATATTTTATTAAAGGTCCAAATGAAGCAAAGGTACAAGCAAAAGATGGAGGAGCGGGGGGAGCTAAAAAGTGAGAGAAATCACTGCTACAGGACAAAATGTCGAAGAAGCAGTAGAATCCGCACTTGCTCAACTAAAAGCAACGAGAGAACGCGTAGACATCAGTATTGTAGATGAGGGGAAACGGGGACTGCTTGGTCTGTTTGGTTCAAGGCCTGCTATTGTAAAAGTAATACTTAAGCCTGATGCAATTGAATCAGCAAAGAATTTTTTACAAACAGTTCTTGAGAATATGGAAATAGATGCGGACATTAAAGTAGTAAAAGAAGATGATCGTAATGTAGTTTTCCATATTACTGGTGAAAAAATGGGACTTTTGATTGGGAAAAGGGGACAAACGATTAATTCGCTGCAATATTTAACACAACTTGCAGCAAATCGTCATTCTCAGCATTATGTAACCATTATTTTAAATCCAGAAGATTACCGTGAACGTCGGAAAGAAACTTTAATTCAATTAGCTGGACGACTTGCATCTAAAGCACATCATTTAAAAAAGTCTGTATCGTTAGAACCGATGCCGAATTATGAGAGAAAAATAATTCACACAGCTTTAGCAGAGAACCGTCATGTTCAAACGGTATCTGAAGGGGAAGAACCAAATCGATATGTAGTTATAAAACCAAAAAGAGAGAACCTTTTATCATAATGATGAAAGGTTCTTCTTTTTTAGGAAACTTAACATAAGTATAGGGACAGGGACTCACTGAGAAATGATAATATTCGAATAAATTAATGTACCACTGCAATAGTTATAGTGATAAAATAAATGAATATAACAAATGATGGAAGTGAAGATATGGGGATTTTCGCATTAAAGAAAAATAAACAGGATAATAATATGTTCATTTATACAACAGCGACTATATTACTATGGCTAAAATTATGTATCATTTATACTTTTGTATTTAAAGTATCCGTACAATCTTTTGGACAAGGGATTGTATTACTGGTAACTACATTTGGATCGATTGCTTGTATTCTTGGGATAGGATTTTTGTTTAAAAAGTCTCCTGCAAGAACAAGGGCGATTTTTATTATTCATTTTATTCTCACCGGGATACTTTACGGGAATATTTTATATTATCGATTTTATATTGACTATGTAACAGTCCCTGTTTTATTTCAATTCCAGAACGTCGGTGGACTTAGTCAGAGTACACTAGAACTGATTAAGTATTACGATATTTTTATGTTTGTGGATACCATTTTCCTACTATTAATTATTATTAAAAAGCTTTCGCCGGATGTATCTTTTGATTTCTTAAAGAAATATAAGGGGAGAATTGCTTTTGGATTAGCAGTTATTCCACTACTACTTAGTATTATAGTCAATACTGGCTTTTGGAATAAAGCGTACGATAAGGAATTAATAGTAAAGTCGTTAGGTCTCTATTACTATCATGCTTTTGATATATATCAGAATTCCATGGCGTCTGTGTCTGGAGTATTAGCGGATGGTAAAGAGTTAGATGAAATTGAGCAATATGTTCATGAAAAACGTGGAAATAGTAACCTTTCAGATTTACATGGAGTCGCGGAAGGGAAAAATGTTATTCTTATTTTTTTGGAGTCGACACAAGCCTTTGTAATGGACAGATCCTTTGATGGACATGAAGTTACACCATTTTTAAACAAATTAAAGGAAGATAGTTTATACTTTCCAAATTTCTACCATCAAACAGCACAAGGAAAAACGTCCGATGCAGAGTTCATTATCGATAATAGCCTTTATCCATTAACTGGTGGTTCCGTATTTGTGCGGAAACCGGATAATGATTTTATTGCAACACCACATCTTTTAGATGATTACCATTATTTTTCAGCTTCTTTTCATGGGAATTATCCGCAATTTTGGAATCGAACCAATATGTATGACTCATTAGGGTATGATTATTTCTTTTCAAAAGAGGATTACAATGTTACGGAAGAGAACTCTATTAATTACGGATTAAAAGATATACCATTTTTTGAACAATCATTACCACATTTACAATCATTACCTGAACCGTTTTATGCAAAAATGTTAACTTTAACGAATCATTTCCCGTTTTTATTAGAGCCGGAAGATCAATTTATTCCTGAATTAAAAACGGAGGAGGGAGTAGTAAATCGCTACTTTACTACAGTCCGCTATGAAGATGAAGCGATAAAGCGATTCTTTGATAAAATAAAAGATTCGGAGCTGTATAATAATAGTATTTTTGTACTAGTAGGCGATCATTATGGAATATCAAACAATTATGATACTGCTTTAAGTGAAGCGTTGAATCGGGAATTTACCGTCATAGATCAAATTGAGCTACAAAAGGTACCATTGATCATTCATGTCCCAGGAGAAGAAGGGAAAGTGATTGAATCAGTAGGTGGTCAAGTTGATTTAAGAGCGACTATATTAGATTTACTTGGAATAGAAGATAATACATTATCTTTCGGAATTAGTTTATTATCTGATTATGATGACCGTTTAGTTATTTTTAGAGATGGAACATTTACTACAAACAAATATATTTATATTGAAGATGCTTGTTATAGTAAAGAAACGGCAAAAAAAGTAAAGAGAAACTATTGCTCTCCATATTTCAATCAAGTACAAACGGAATTAACTTATTCGGATCAAATTATATATGGAGATCTTTATAGATTTATAGAAGACTAAAGCTTTTAAGCTGAAGTCTTCTTTTTTTTTGTAATAAAATCCAGATTGTGTTCTTACATCGTCGAGATATTGTTATTCACATGTGGATAAGTTAAAATAGTACTAATGGTTTTTTTGGATTGTGGATAAAAAATTTCCAATTTAAAAAATCACTTTTGTGGATAACAAAATTTTGATATTCTATTATTTTGGAGATAATGATAATCTCTCAATAAAATATAATAAATAAATTTATATATAGAAGATGGAAAAGAAGAGAGGTGATAATAATGGAATTTGATACAATAGCAGCAATTTCTACACCAATGGGGGAAGGAGCAATTGCCATTGTACGCTTAAGTGGTGATGAGGCAATTGCTATTGCTGATAAAATATTTAAAAGTCCTAATAATAAAAGTTTACTTGAGGTACCAACACACACAATTCATTATGGGCATATAGTGGATCCGAAATCAAAAGAGGTTGCTGAGGAAGTAATGATTAGTGTGATGAAGGGACCTCGAACTTTTACTAGAGAAGATGTAGTGGAAATCAACTGCCATGGTGGCCTTGTTTCTGTTAATCGTGTGTTGCAACTCGTATTAAATGGAGGAGCAAGACTTGCTGAACCTGGTGAATTTACGAAACGAGCATTTCTAAATGGGCGTATTGATTTGTCACAAGCAGAAGCTGTAATGGATTTAATTCGTGCAAAGACAGATCGTGCAATGAATGTAGCATTAGGTCAAATGGAAGGACGTTTGTCTAAACTAATTGCGACATTACGACAAGAAATTTTAGAAACAGTTGCCCATATAGAGGTAAATATCGACTATCCAGAATATGATGATGTCGAAGAAATGACACATCGAATTTTGGTGGAAAAAGCCACTTATATAAAAGGGGAACTAGAGCGGCTCTTGCAAACATCACAGCAAGGAAAAATTTTACGTGAAGGCTTGTCAACTGTTATTATCGGTAGACCGAACGTAGGAAAGTCTTCATTATTAAATAGTCTTGTCCAAGAAAACAAAGCGATTGTTACAGATATACCTGGTACAACACGTGACGTTATTGAGGAGTATGTAAATGTTCGTGGTGTTCCATTAAGGTTAGTTGATACAGCTGGTATTCGTGAAACAGAAGATATTGTGGAAAGAATAGGAGTAGAACGATCCAGAGAAGTATTAAAGAAGGCTGACTTAATCTTGCTAGTATTAAATTCTGCAGAGGAATTTACCGAAGAAGATAAGCAGTTATTTGCTGCTACAAGTGGAATGGACGTTATCGTCATTGCCAATAAAACAGATTTACCACAAAAGATAGATTTAGATGAAGTACGTGATTTCGCAAGTAATAGAACTATCGTAACGACATCTTTACTTGAGGAAAAAGGGATAGATGACCTGGAACAAGCAATTGCAGATATGTTCTTCCAAGGTCAAATTGAAGCTGGTGATATGACTTACGTATCAAATAGCCGTCATATTGCACTTCTTCATCAAGCATTACAAGCGATTGAAGATGTATTAAATGGAATTGATTTCGGTACACCGATTGATATTATTCAAATTGATTTAACGAGAACATGGGAATTACTCGGAGAAATTATTGGCGATACTGTAGAAGAAAGCCTAATAAATCAGTTATTCTCACAATTCTGTTTAGGGAAATAGTTTGTGGTTATTAACTTGTTAAGTTAAAACTTTATTGCTATTTTCCTATTATGTACGGTTGATTGAGCGGATGTACACGAGACTCCTGCGGGAACAGCACGAGCCGAAGATCCACTTGGCAAAGCGGTTTTCTTTGCCAAGTTAGCTGAGGCCGTGCCCGCGGAAAGCGAGTGTACAGGAGCGAAAATCAACAACAGAGTTTAACAGAGCTAATTTTTAAAAATCAAGGAGGTTTAACCATATGCAAACTTATGAAGCAGGCCAATATGATGTCATTGTAGTTGGTGCAGGCCATGCTGGAAGTGAAGCCGGTCTTTCAGCAGCTAGAATGGGTGCCAAAACACTCATGCTAACGTTAAACCTGGATATGGTCGCATTTATGCCATGCAACCCATCTATTGGAGGTCCCGCTAAAGGTGTAGTCGTACGGGAAATTGACGCACTCGGCGGTGAAATGGCTCGAAATATAGATAAAACATATATACAAATGCGCATGTTGAATACTGGGAAAGGTCCAGCTGTTCAAGCATTACGTGCCCAAGCGGATAAATTCCAATATCAACATGAAATGAAGAAAACACTTGAAAACCAACCTAATCTTACATTACTTCAAGGAATGGTAGAACAACTAATCATTGAGGATGAAGTATGTAAAGGGGTTGTTACAAAGACAGGTGCTATCTACCGTGGGAAAACAGTTATCATTACAACTGGTACTTTCCTTCGCGGAGAGATTATTTTAGGTGAATTGAAGTATTCAAGCGGTCCTAATAATCAACAACCATCTATTAAGCTTTCAGAACATCTAGAAGAGCTTGGATTCGAATTAGTTCGATTTAAAACAGGTACACCACCACGTATTAATGGAAATACAATTGATTATAGTAAAACAGAGATTCAACCTGGCGATGAAGAACCTCGCGCATTTAGTTATGAAACAACGAAATATATTACGGATCAATTACCATGTTGGTTAACATATACGAACTTAGAAACTCATCAACTAATTGACGAAAACTTGCATCGTGCACCAATGTTTTCAGGAATGGTAAAAGGAACAGGTGCGCGTTACTGTCCTTCCATTGAAGATAAAGTTGTTCGTTTTAACGATAAGCCAAGACATCAAATCTTCTTAGAACCAGAAGGGCGAAATACAGATGAAGTATATGTACAAGGTCTATCTACTAGTTTACCAGAAGAAGTACAGCATCAAATTATCGCTACTGTACCTGGTCTAGAAAATGCAAAAATGATGCGCCCTGGCTACGCAATTGAGTATGATGCCATTGTTCCAACACAATTATGGCCAACTCTAGAATCGAAAAAAATTAAAAATTTGTATACAGCAGGTCAAATTAATGGGACTTCTGGATATGAAGAAGCAGCTGCACAAGGGATTATTGCTGGAATTAACGCTGCTCGCAATGTTCTTGGTAAAGAAGAGGTTATTTTAAGTAGATCAGATGGTTATATTGGTGTATTAATTGATGACTTAGTAACAAAAGGGACAAATGAACCATATCGCTTGTTAACTTCAAGAGCAGAATATCGTTTATTACTACGTCATGATAATGCAGATCTTAGGTTAACAGAAATTGGCCGTGAAATAGGTCTAATATCTGATGAACGTTATGAAAAATATACGAAGAAGAAGAATGCTATAACAAAAGAAATTGAACGACTACGTACTACAACATTAAAACCTAACGAAAAAACGCAAGCGATGATTGAGCAAGCTGGTGGAAGTCTCTTAAAAGATGGCATTAAAGCAGCGGATCTATTGAAACGTCCGGAAATGTCTTATAAACAAATTAGTGAGTTAACACCTCCTGAAGAAGAGTTACCACAAGATGTAGTAGAACAAGTAGAAATTCAAATTAAATATGAAGGATATATTGAAAAATCACTTCAACAAGTAGAGAAGCTTAAAAAGCTAGAAAATAAAAAAATTCCTGAAGACATCGATTATGATGCAATTAATGGAATTGCAACAGAAGCTCGACAAAAATTAAACAAAGTACGTCCGTTATCAATTGCCCAGGCATCGCGAATTTCAGGGGTGAATCCTGCTGATATATCCATTTTACTTGTTTATATTGAGCATGGGAAAATAGCGAAGGTTTCTGGAGAAGCGCAATAAGGAATGAATGGTTAATGAAAGTAGATCAATTTACAACGTTATTAGCAGAAAAAGGGATAATTTTAGATCAAATCCAACTACAAAAGTTCGAAAAGTATTTTCAACTTTTAGTAGAATGGAATGAAAAGATGAATCTAACCGCAATAACAGACAAAGAAGAAGTGTATTTAAAGCATTTTTATGATTCTATTTCTGCTGCATTCTATGTGGACATGAACAAGTCCATAACCTTATGTGATATTGGAGCTGGAGCGGGATTCCCAAGCATACCTTTGAAAATTTGTTTTCCGGAGCTAAATATCACAATTGTAGATTCATTAAAGAAGCGTATTACTTTTTTAGAGCATCTTGGAGAAGAATTAGAGTTAGAGAATGCGCAGTTTTTCCATGATCGTGCTGAAACTTTTGCGAAACAATCAAGTTTCCGGGAACAATTTGATATGGTAACTGCTAGAGCTGTGGCTAGAATGTCTGTACTAAGTGAACTCTGCTTACCACTTGTAAAGATTGGTGGTCAATTTGTTGCAATGAAAGCTGCAAATGCAGAGGAAGAATTGAAGGCTGCTGGAAAAGCCATCACCCAATTAGGTGGCAATCTTTCTACAGTACATTCTTTTACATTGCCTTTTGAAGAAAGTGACCGTAATATTATTGTTATAAACAAAGTAAAGAAAACACCTAATAAATATCCAAGAAAACCAGGAACACCAAATAAATTGCCACTTGAATAAATTATTGGTATGTATTTTTTGTGAAAAACCCTGTGATGAGAAGGATATTGGAAATAAAAATAGAATGTTGTAATAAGGGATATTTACTAACAGTAGGGATGTTTTTTTACATTCCTACTTTCAGATAACATTAAGGGAGTTTCTATTAAGGTGGTGTAGAAGGATGAAACATCCTTTCTCTCGTTTTTTTGGTTTAGGAGATAAAGAATTGCCGGTAGATAAAGAAGATATGGCAGATGAGGTTGTCGTTGATAGGGATGAAGTAAGAAAAATTCCTGTAAATCAAATGATACCTAACCGTTTCCAACCAAGAACAATTTTTGATGAAACGAAGATTGAAGAATTGGCAAGAACAATCCATACACATGGTATTATTCAGCCAATTGTTGTAAGAGAACTAGAAGATGGTAAATATGAAATCATTGCTGGTGAACGACGTTTTAGAGCTGTCCAATCATTAGGTTGGGAAGAAGTCCCAGTCATCGTTAATAATCTAAGTGATACTGAAACTGCTTCTGTTGCATTAATCGAGAATTTACAGAGAGAAGAATTAACGCCAATAGAAGAAGCAATGGCATATGGCAAATTATTAGAGCTTCATAATTTAACACAGGAAGCATTAGCTCAACGATTAGGAAAAGGGCAATCAACTGTTGCAAACAAGCTCCGATTATTAAAGTTGCCAATGGAAATTCAAGAGGGTCTATTACAAAAGAAAATTACAGAACGACATGCACGTGCACTAATTCCTTTAAAAGATCCGGAAAAGCAAATTCAACTGATGAATATGATCATTGAGAAAAACTTAAATGTAAAACAAACAGAAGATCAAGTTGTTAAAATGCTTAGTAAAGGGGAAAAACCTAAAACAAAAAGGCGTGCAATTAGTAAAGACATGCGGATTGCATTTAATACAATTCGTCAGTCATTATCTATGGTTGCTGATAGTGGCATTAAGTTAAAATCTCAAGAAGAAGAATTTGATGATTACTATCAAATCACAATAAAAATCCCAAAGAAAAAGAAATAGAGCAATTATTTTTATAATAGATAACTAGTTACGTAGGAAATGAGAAACTTGTTAAAAAGTTTCTCATTTTTTAATAGAAGGCTCTGTTAAAGTTCATTGTTGTTAACAACTTAGTTGATTGTAGCGGATGTACACGAGACTCCTGCGGGAACAGCACGAGCCGAAGATCCACTTGGCAAAGCGGGTTTTCTTTGCCAAGTTAGCTGAGGCCGTGCCCGCGGAAAGCGAGTGTACAGGAGCGAAAATCAACAACAGAGTTTAACAGAGCTTAATAGAAAAACCGTCTTTAAAAAACTTTTTTTTCTACAAACAGTAATTTAACAAAAATATTTGTTAAAATAGAATACATGATTGCTATTTTTGAAGTTAAAAGGTAGGTGACATCGTTGGGAAAGATTATTTCCATAGCCAACCAAAAAGGGGGCGTCGGGAAAACGACCACCTCGGTCAATCTGGGGGCTTGCTTAACATATCTTGGAAAGAAAGTACTACTTATTGATATTGATCCCCAAGGGAACGCAACTAGCGGCGCCGGGATTGATAAAGGAGATGTCCATCATTGTATTTACGATATTCTCGTAGATGATATGGATATAAAAAAAGTAATAAAAAAAACAGCCGTTGATAATTTATATGCCGTCCCTGCTACAATTCAATTAGCAGGTGCAGAAATAGAATTAGTACCGACAATATCGAGAGAAGTGCGATTAAAAAGGGCAGTAGATTCTGTTAAAGATGAATATGACTATGTCATCATTGATTGCCCACCATCACTTGGTTTACTTACAATCAACTCACTCACTGCCTCTGATTCCGTTTTAATTCCAGTCCAATGTGAATATTACGCACTAGAAGGTCTTAGTCAATTATTAAACACAGTTCGCTTAGTGCAAAAACACTTAAATCAGGACTTGATGATTGAAGGTGTTTTACTGACTATGCTAGATGCAAGGACAAACCTAGGCATTCAAGTTATTCAAGAGGTAAAAAAATATTTCCAAAATAAAGTTTACCAAACAATAATACCTAGAAATATTCGTCTAAGTGAAGCACCAAGTCATGGGCAAC
Source organism: Paenibacillus bovis (assembly GCA_007679095.1). GTDB lineage: Bacteria > Bacillota > Bacilli > Bacillales > Bacillaceae_C > Lederbergia > Lederbergia graminis. Next base: position 24,430 of record VEFU01000034.1, on the reverse strand, counting down.
CAATTATACAATATGATCCAAAATCACGTGGTGCAGAAGTATATTTAGATCTTGCAAAGGAAGTGGCTGACAATGGCTAAAGGTCTCGGAAAAGGGATTAATGCTTTATTTGCAACTATGGATATTAGTAATGAAGAAACAGTTCGTGAAATTGACTTAAAAGATATAAAACCAAATCCTTACCAACCGAGAAAAGTTTTTTCTGAAGAAGCGATCAATGAATTAAAGGAATCAATTGAAGAACATGGTGTGTTACAACCTATTATTGTCCGAAAGAATATTAAAGGATATGAAATTGTTGTTGGAGAGCGTAGGTACAGAGCATCTAAGGCAGCAAAATTATCAACTATCCCTGCAGTTGTAAGAGAGTTATCGGATCAGCAAATGATGGAATTAGCTGTTCTGGAGAACTTACAAAGAGAAGATTTAACACCGGTAGAAGAAGCTCTTGCTTATCAAACGCTAATGGACAAGTTGAAATTAACACAAGAGGAATTAGCAAAGCGACTTGGAAAAAGTCGACCTTATATTGCCAACCATGTTAGACTTTTATCGCTTCCAAAGCACATTCAGGATTGGATAACAGAAGGTAAACTTTCAATGGCGCATGGACGTACATTGCTCGGATTAAAGAAAAAGGAAAAGGTAGAATCAGTTGCTAATAAGGCGATAAAAGAAAGCTTAAATGTGCGTCAGTTGGAGAAGCTTGTCCAACAAATTAATGAAAATGTTCCACGTGAAACAAAGAAAGTTACTCCTAAAAAAGATTATTTTATCGTTGAAAGAGAAAATACTTTACGTGAAAAGTTTGGTACAACAGTAACGATAAAAAAGACGAAGAAAAAAGGGAAAATTGAAATAGAATTTTTATCAAATGAAGATTTAGAACGGATTTTAGAAATATTAGACCAAACGGATTGATATATTAGAGGTGGATTCATAACTATTGAAGTTATGGATCCACTTCTTTTTTAATCTGCAGATTTGTAATTTAGTTCGTCAGTTAATAAGTGCTTAGTTCTAGCAAGCTCGTATAGCATATCAGCTTTTATGATGGAAGACGAAATCTGTTTAGCCATTTTCATAACAAGATTTAAACGAGTATTTTGCAATACAAAAAACTCCATATAACCACTTACATTTACTATACCGGTGATATGAATATCACCAACTTCAGGTAAGTCCTTTTTAACGCCTGCACCAGGTTTAACAGGTCCATTAGCTAATTTAACAAAACCGATGTTCTTGTACCTTCCCAAACATGCATCAATGCCAATGATAAATGGATCAAAATACTTATTGTGAATGTATTCTAACTTTTCGGTTAAATTAACAGCGTGTACAGGATCTTCTAATGTCCCATATATATGAAAGTTATTTAAATTTGCATCCTCTAAAAAGGTTCCGATTAAAGGGCCAAGCGAATCACCAGTAGAGCGGTCTGTACCGATACACACAACCACTAATGGACGATGAACTTCAATAGGGAGTAAGTCAATAATCCCTTTAGATATAGTTTCACTACATTGCTGGTCATCATATTTAACTTGCATTTCATAAGTATCACGAAATTGAAATAGTGGATGTGACTTCAATGCATAGGCTCCTTTTCCCTTTAATTTTTAACTGTTATTGAAACGTCTACGTGGCATACCTCATGTAGGCCAGCCTCGTCGTGTTTCCTTTATCTCGTCAGAAAACTTTAAATTTGTACGTCGCTGGACAGTCGCTCTTACTTTTCTTTGTCTAGTTCCAGGCGCCATCGGCTCGAGGTCAAATAACCTGAGACAAATAAAGGCAAAGGACGCCTTTTTTTGTCTCAGAACATTTGCTTGTCGCGGGCCCGCACGATGCGGGTCAGGAAGGCGTTACAACAGGATGTTGTGCCTTTAGCCTGCCTTCCTTTTTCCAGGCGCCTTCCACTTTTCTATTGTCTAGCTCGAGCTCCTAGCGCCTAGCAAATTTACGTTTTCTTCCTACGATAAGTCAACATCGACTCGTCCCTCGTCGTGTTTCCTTTATCTCGTCAGAAAACTTTAAATTTGTACGGCGCTAAACAGTCGCTCTCACTTTTCTTTGTCTAGTTCCAGGCGCCATCGGCTCGAGGTCAAATAACCTGAGACAAATAAAGGCAAAGGACGCCTTTTTTTGTCTCAGAACATTTGCTTGTCGCCGATAAGCAGGCGCCTTCCACTTTTCTTATTACCCATTATACGGTGGGGGGATTCTTTCTATACGTGATAGTTGATAAAAAGTAGCTTCTATCTAGGAAAAGACAAGTAAAATTGATAAAATGTAATCATATGTAAAAGTACTAGGCCATCGGAGGGAAAGAATATGGAAAAAAAGGAGTTTAATCTTTACGACGTGGTCGAGATGAAAAAACCTCATCCATGCGGAACAAATCAGTGGAAAATAATTCGAATGGGGATGGATATTCGAATTAAATGTGAGGGCTGTGAGCATAGCGTTCTGTTACCGCGCAAGGAATTCACTAGAAAAATTAAAAAAATCCTAATAAAGCATGAGGAATAACCTCATGCTTTCATGCTTAAGAAGTAATTGCGGTTGTCTTTTTCACATAGTCTCTCTATAATTGTGAAAGGAATCATTAAAAACGACTATATAGATGATTTATTGATATAAATTTTCAGTAGAAGAAAGAGGAGTGAATTTCATGGCACTTACAGCAGGAATCGTTGGGTTACCAAACGTAGGAAAATCAACCCTATTTAATGCCATTACAAAAGCTGGGGCAGAAGCTGCAAACTATCCGTTTTGTACAATAGATCCGAATGTTGGAATAGTAGAAGTTCCTGACCATCGATTACAGAAATTAACAGAATTGGTACAACCAAAAAAGACAGTACCGACAGCATTTGAGTTTACAGATATTGCGGGTATCGTTAAGGGAGCAAGTAAAGGGGAAGGATTAGGTAATAAGTTTCTATCCCATATTCGTCAAGTTGATGCAATTTGTCATGTTGTTCGCTGCTTTGCTAGTGAAGATATTACACATGTATCTGGAAAAGTAGATCCAATTGATGATATTGAAACAATTAACTTAGAGCTTATTCTTGCTGATTTAGAATCAATTGAAAAACGGATTGGACGAGTTGAAAAACTTGCCAAACAAAAAGATAAAGAATCAATGTTTGAATACGAAATACTGGCACAATTAAAAGAAGCGTTTGAAGCAGACAAGCCTGCTCGTTCCATCGAATTTACAGAAGAGCAAATGAAAATCGTTAAAGGCCTACACTTACTCACAAGCAAATCAGTACTGTATGTTGCTAATGTTAGTGAAGATGAGATTGCAGATGCTGATAATAATGAATATGTCCAAAAAGTTAAAGAGTATGCAGAAAAGGATAATGCAGAAGTAATTGTCGTTTGTGCAAAAATTGAAGAGGAAATTGCAGAGTTAGATGAAGACGAGAAAGCAATGTTCTTAGAAGAACTAGGTATTGAAGAATCTGGCCTTGATCAATTAATTCGTGCTGCATATAAATTATTAGGGTTAGCGACATATTTTACGGCAGGTGTTCAAGAAGTTCGTGCTTGGACATTCAAACTTGGTATGAAAGCTCCTCAATGTGCAGGGATCATTCATACTGACTTTGAAAAGGGCTTTATTCGTGCAGAAACGGTTTCCTATGTTGATTTACTTGCTGCTGGATCAATGGTAGCAGCGCGTGAAGCGGGGAAAGTTAGACTAGAAGGAAAAGAATATTTAGTTAAAGACGGAGATGTCATGCATTTTCGCTTTAATGTGTAAGTTGTTAACCAAGTGCTTTCATAAGTACTTGGTTTTTTTATTTTTGCTCTATAGATAGTTTTGAAATATACAAGCCTGCTTTATATTAAAAAAATACTTAATTTCTTTCAACTGCTAGTTGAATTCGATAATTTCTACCGATAGTTGATAGTCGTAAATGTATAACGCGTGCTACGATAAAGTTGACAGGGCCCACTGTACATTTCAAATTGGAGGAGATTCTATGCTCGAAACAAGAAAAATTGGTGCTTACATTTCGAAACTAAGAAAAGATCAAAATATGACACAAATGGAATTAGCTGATCATAGTTAAATGTCAGCCATCAAGCAGTGTCAAAATAGGAACGAGGAGAATCACTCCCTGATATTGGAACACTCCCTAAGTTGGCGTAATTATTTGATCAGACTATTGATGATATCATGAATGGTGGGGATTCAAATAATAATCAAAGTTTTAAACATGTAGGTAAAATTGTTGAAAACGTATCGGAGGACCGCACTGTAGAAGTAGCCAACTTGATAAATGTAGGAGAAGTCGATGTGGAGGAACTTGTTGAGGTTGCTCCAATGGTAAAAAACAAGCAAGTTAAAAAAAATAACAGAACATATAGAAATTGACCATTTAAATACAGATAATCTAATTAGTCTAGCTCCTTTCCTTGATTCAGAAACATTTGATGAACTTGTTACTCATGTATTAGAGGATGAAATACAATGGAAAATTATTATGGAAATTGCACCGTTTTTGAGTGAAAAAACGTGGGATAGATTAATTAAAAACTCAATTGATGGAGTAATTGATGTGTTATCGGGCTCGCACCGTTTCTTAGTAAAGAAACTCTAGGTGAACTTGTGAATGAAGTAATTGAAGGAAAGTTGAAATTAGATCACGCTGTTAGTCTAGCTCCATTATTAGAAAAGGAACATGTTAAAAAGTTAATTAATGAAATAGGAATAGAGAACTTTAATTCAGACAGCCTTTCTAGGCTCGCACCATTTATTGATCAAGAAACGCTGAAAAATTTAGTAACAACATATATGAGAACCGGAAAATAATTATTTAATATCTCCTCGAAAAAATATAATAAAATGAAATATAATATTTAACATACCATCATTACGCACGATTTTAGTTTAAATAAGTATGCATTCTTAAAAAGGTGCTTTATTGATGTATAAATTCCTCCTTTTTTCAAAAACTAGAATGAATAGCTGTAATAGCTATTTTATTCGTACTAAGTTGAAAAGGGAGTGCATACTTTTATGAAAACTTTAAGGCGTATAGCATTAGCCTTAGTGATAATAGGTGCAATTAACTGGGGCTTAATCGGGTTATTCCAATGGGATTTAGTCGGATCAATATTTGGCGGCACAGATTCAGGGCTTGCACGTATTATTTACACTTTAGTGGGAATAAGCGGGATAATTTGTTTAGGTTTATTATTTAACCCAGATACTGCAGATGTCCCTGCGCGTGAAGGTAACAAAGGATTTAATAATGCAAACTATGCTACTGAATTTGCAGAAGAGCCAGATTTAGATAGGTTATATAATCCTTCAAGAGAAGCACTCGATTTTGACGATGAAGAAGATATAGAAGATGAATGGCGTCAATAACATAAAAACCAGTGAAGTTTTTCTTCACTGGTTTTTATTATGATTCCACTATCTATCATGATGTTAGTTGCATAAACTGTTACATTATGCTATAATTTATGCTTGTGAGTAATGAAAATTGCTCCTTGCCCTTATTTAATAAGTAAGGGCCGCATAGTCCATAAGGAGGTGAATGAACGATGAGAAAGTACGAAATTATGTACATTATCCGCCCGAACGTTGAAGAGGAAGTGAAACAAACTGTAATTGAGCGTTTCGATAACGTCCTAACTTCACAAGGCGCAGAAATCATCGAGTCAAAAGATTGGGGTAAGCGTCGTCTTGCATATGAGATTGAGGATTTCCGTGACGGTTTCTACCGTTTAATCCAAACAAATGCAACTCCTGAAGCTGTTCAGGAATTCGATCGTCTTGCAAAAATCAGTGATGATATTATCCGTCACATTGTTATTAAAGATGAAAAGTAAAAAGTAAACATTAATGTTCCACGTGAAACATTTTATAAAGAAGTAAATCGGGAAGAGGTTGATTCTGATGATGAACCGAGTTGTATTAGTAGGTCGATTAACAAAAGACCCAGATTTGCGCTATACTCCAAACGGAGTGGCAGTAGCAACTTTTACGTTAGCTGTTAACCGTACTTATACGAACCAACAGGGGGAGCGAGAAGCCGATTTCATAAATTGCGTTATCTGGCGCCGCCCGGCAGAAAATGTTGCTAATTTCTTGAAAAAGGGTAGTTTAGCTGGTGTTGATGGTCGTATCCAGACACGCAACTTTGAAGGACAAGATGGAAAACGCGTTTATATTACAGAAGTAGTAGCTGATAGTGTTCAATTTCTTGAACCTAGAAATGCTTCTTCACAAGGCCGCGCGAATGACTTTGGTGGTAATCCGTTCGGTGATGACCAAAGAAGTCAAGGTCAGTCCTATGGGCAAAATCAGAATCAGCGTAATAACCAAAACTTTACTCGAACAAATGAAGATCCATTTTCTAATGATGGACAACCTATTGACATCTCAGACGATGATCTTCCATTTTAATAAAGAAAAGCGAAAGCGCCTGGACGATAAAGGCGTTCGTTTATGAAATAAAATGAAAAGGAGGTTATTTTCATGGCAGGTGGACGCAGAGGCGGTCGTAAACGTCGTAAGGTTTGTTTCTTTACAGCAAACGGAATTACACATATCGACTACAAAGATGTAGATTTATTGAAAAAATTCATCTCTGAACGCGGAAAAATTCTTCCACGTCGTGTTACTGGTACAAGTGCAAAGTATCAACGTAAGTTAACTGTTGCAATTAAACGTGCACGTCAAATGGCACTTCTACCATTCGTAGCAGGAGAATGATGATATATGAGAGGAGTAGTGGGGTTATTCTCACTACTCCTTTTCTTTTTCGCCATATTTTCGAGATAAATACATAAATGGATAAGTGGAAAAGTTGATTGCTATTAGTATCATCGTTAAAATAGAAAAGGTATAAGTATGTATAAAAGAGGTGAAAAAGTGAAAAATACAAGGATGCTAACAGAGGGAGCGATAATGTTTGCTGTCTTTGTAGTGTTATTACTAATTACGTTATATGTACCAATAGTATCAATCATACTGCAATATTTTTTAGTAATACCATTCCTTTTATATAGTGCAAAGTATCCTATCAAAAATTCGCTATTGTTTTTATTAGCAACTGTGCTTGTTTCCTTTATTATTGGATCATTTGGTGGAATAGCATTTGCTATCATATTTGGAACGTTAGGTTTGATGATGGGCTATGGAATTCGGAAAAAATATAGTAAAGAAATTATTTATGTTTCTTCTAGCTTTGTATTCTTAGCCAGTATCATCGTATTATTTATTGTTTCTGCATCATTTTTTGAACTGAATTTTATCACTGAACTTGGTGCAATTCTCCGTGAGTCAGTTGATCAGTCGTTAAATACATTTACTGCCTTAGGGCAGAGTCCACCAGCAATAGTGGAAGAACAGCTTGATAAAATGATCGAAATGATCGGATTAATGACACCTTTTTTATTCACTGCATTTGCTTTTATTACTGTGATTATTATCATATTGATAACTTTCCCGATAATCAAACGATTAGGAATAGATGTGCCTAAGTTTAAACCTTTTCGTTTATTACAGTTTCCAAAAAGTATTTTGTGGTACTATTTATTAATATTAATCACTACGCTATTTATAAAGACTGAACAAGGTTCTTATTTAAATATGGTACTGTTGAATGGGGATCTTATCCTACAAATTTTACTTGTACTTCAAGGTTTAGCAGTCATTTTTTATTATGCACATTATAAAAAATGGAATATCGCTATACCGATTGTAGCCGTTGTCTTAACTGTTTTCATTCCGCTATTCCTTCCATTTGTTAGCTTATTAGGTATAATTGATATAGGCTTTGATTTGAGGCGGCGCTTAAAACAGTAATAAAGGAGCTGAAGGAATGCCTTCCTATAAAAAGGAACGCAAAATGCGTTATCCATTATATGGTATTATAGCTTTATCAGCTGTACTACTTATTTATATAGGCTTTTACAACATATGGGTAGCTCTTATTAGCACCTTCTTGCTTATAGCCTTAGTTATTGCAGCCTTCTATGTCGACAAGAAGATAGAAGAGAGAACAACTGATTATATTTCTACTCTTTCACATCGGATAAAAAAAGTCGGTGAGGAAGCCCTATTGAATATGCCAATAGGGATTATGTTGTACAATGATGACTTCCATATTGAATGGACCAATACATTCATGCAAACTTGTTTTAATAATGAGAATCTCATTGGTGAATCCATATATAATCTAGAGAAATCGATTATTGATATTCTTGAAAAAGAAGAAGATGGTGCAACTATCCGAATTAACGAAAGAGATTATCGTGTTCATCTAAGGATGGAAGAAAAGTTACTCTACTTTTTTGATGTTACGGAAGAAGTAGAGATTATGAAAAAGTTCGAAGACGGAAAAGCGGTCATTTCCATTATCTATCTAGATAATTATGATGATGCAACATTAGGTATGGATGATCAGTCTAGAAGTGAATTAAATAGTACGGTCACATCGTTATTAAATAAATGGGCACTAGAACATGACATTTTAATTAAGAGAACATCAAGTGATCGTTTTATTACCTTCTATAATCGAAAAATATTACGTAAGTTAGAGTCCTCGAAATTTTCAATTTTAGATACAATACGTGAGGCAACTGCAAAGCAAAATACGCCTATTACATTAAGTCTTGGGGTTGGTACGGGGGATTTACCTTTACCGGAGCTCGGGATTTTAGCGCAATCTAGTTTAGATATTGCTTTAGGACGTGGTGGTGACCAAGTTGCGATTAAATTAGCAAATGGTAAGTTGAAGTTTTACGGTGGTAAGACAAACCCGATTGAAAAGAGAACACGTGTAAGGGCTCGTGTTATATCACATGCGCTGAAAGAGTTAATGCTAGAAAGTGATCAAGTGGTCATAATGGGGCACAAATTTCCTGATATGGATGCTATTGGAGCATCTATCGGCGTAAGTAAAATTGCTGAAAAAAACAATCGGAAAAGTTATATTGTAATAGATCAAACGAATATTGATAAAAGTGTTATGCGGCTTATCGAAGAAATTAAAGCGTATCCTGAATTATATGATAAGATTATCAGCCCCGATAATGTGTTAGATGTTATGACAGAAGGGACTTTACTTGTAATTGTAGATACACATAAACCTTCATTTGTCATTGATGATAGATTACTGGATAGAACAGATCGAATTGTTGTTATTGATCATCATAGAAGAAGTGAAGACTTCATCCAAAGTCCGTTATTAGTATACATGGAGCCGTATGCATCATCCACAGCAGAATTAGTAACAGAACTATTGGAGTATCAACCGAAAAATGGTAATTTAAATACAATAGAAGCAACAGCATTATTAGCTGGAATTATTGTAGATACGAAAAGTTTTACACTAAGAACAGGATCGCGAACATTCGATGCAGCTTCCTATTTACGTGTAAGAGGTGCAGATACTGTCTTAGTACAAAAGTTTTTAAAAGAAGATATTGATACTTATATTAAAAGAGCTAAGTTAATTGAAACTGTTGAGTTTTATAAAGATGGAATAGCAATTGCAAGTGGTAATGAAAATGAAATATACCACCCTGTAACGGTTGCACAAGCAGCAGATACACTGCTCTCCATGAATGGAGTTTCTGCATCATTTGTACTATCTAAGCGAAATGGGGATACCATTGGAATTAGTGCACGTTCCCTTGGAGAAGTAAATGTCCAATTAATTATGGAAGCGTTAGGTGGGGGTGGCCACTTATCCAATGCTGCAGTTCAACTAGAAGGAATAAATGTTGTAGAGGCTGAACTGAAGTTAAAACAAGCAATAGATGAATATATAGAAGGGAGACAGGAATCGTGAAAGTAATTTTTCTAAAAGATGTAAAAGGCAAAGGGAAAAAGGGAGAAGTTAAAAATGTTGCAGATGGCTATGCACATAATTTCCTAATTAAACAAGGATTAGCAATCGAAGCAACTCCTGGGAACATGAAATCATTAGATAATCAAAAGAAGAAAGAAGAACAGTTAGCTGCAGAAGAAGTGGCAGAGGCTAAAAAATTAAAAGAACAAATTGAGAAACTAAATGTCGTATTGACCGCTAAATCAGGTGATGGAGGTCGTCTCTTCGGTTCCATTACAAGTAAACAAATCGCAGAAGAACTAAAAAAGTCTCATAAAATTAAGATTGATAAGAGAAAAATCTTATTACCAGATGCTATTCGTTCACTTGGCGTGACAAAAGTAGATCTAAAACTTCACAATGATGTTACTGCAACATTAAATGTTCATGTAAAAGAAGAAAACTAAAATTACCAGCGTATGTTTTTGAAATTCATGATAGAATAGAGTTAAGATAGAAATGTGATACGGGTAGTGCCGGTCACATTTTTTCTATGGAATGATATTTGTCAGCCATGAAACAGTTATAGTAATAGACTTCATAAACTGATAGTTTTGTTGTTTGGCATTATATGGAGGTGGAACAAAATTTGAGTGATTTAATGATTGATAGAACACCGCCACAGAACATTGAGGCGGAACAAGCTGTACTTGGTGCAATTTTTTTGGAACCTTCTTCATTGATGTTAGCATCAGAAATCCTCATGCCGGAGGATTTTTACCGGAGTTCCCACCAAAAAATTTATGATGTCATGCTGCAACTAAGCGAATCTGGTAAGGGAATTGATACAGTTACTGTAGCAGAAGAATTGAAATCAACTAATTTACTCGAAGATATAGGTGGGCTTTCCTATCTGAGTGAACTTGCTGTTTCTGTTCCAACTGCTGCTAACATCGGTTACTATGCTAGAATCGTAGAAGAAAAGTCGTTATTACGTAGATTAATTCGAACAGCAACTAGTATAGCAACAGATGGTTATTCTCGTGAAGATGAAGTAGAGCAATTGCTTGATGAAGCAGAAAAGCAAATCATGGAAGTTGCACAGCGTAAAAATGGCGGTGCATTTCATAATATAAAAGATGTATTAGTTCGAACTTATGATAATATTGAGCTTCTTCATAATCGTAAAGGGGATGTCACTGGAATTCCGACAGGGTTTACGGAGTTAGATCGGATGACAGCTGGCTTCCAGAGAAATGATTTAATTATAGTAGCTGCACGTCCTTCTGTTGGTAAAACAGCCTTTGCATTAAACATTGCGCAAAATGTTGGTACAAAAACAGGGGAAAATGTAGCTATCTTTAGTCTGGAAATGGGTGCCGAGCAACTTGTCATGCGTATGCTTTGTGCAGAAGGAAATATTAATGCACAAAACTTACGTACAGGCTCTCTAACAGATGAAGACTGGCGCAAGCTCACAATGGCAATGGGAAGTCTATCAAACTCTGGAATCTATATAGATGATACTCCAGGTGTTCGTATTGGTGAAATACGTTCGAAATGTAGAAGATTGAAACAAGAACATGGGCTTGGAATGATAATGATCGATTATTTACAGCTTATTCAAGGGAATGGCCGATCAAACGAAAACCGACAACAAGAAGTATCGGAAATTTCCCGTTCTTTGAAGGCACTTGCTAGGGAACTAGAAGTTCCGGTAATTGCATTATCACAGCTTTCTCGTGGAGTAGAACAACGTCAAGATAAACGTCCGATGATGTCAGATATTCGTGAATCAGGAAGTATCGAGCAAGACGCGGATATTGTAGCTTTCTTATATCGTGATGATTATTATGATAAAGAATCGGAGAATAAGAATATTATTGAAATTATTATTGCTAAGCAACGTAACGGCCCTGTAGGTACGGTTTCGCTTGCATTTGTGAAGGAATATAATAAATTTGTGAATTTAGAGCGGAGATTTGATGATTCTGCTGTCCCATCCGGAGCTTAGCCTATACTCAACACCTTGTCTATAATGGATGAGGTGTTTATTTTTTTGAACAAAAATGACGGAACAAAAATCTGTTCCGTCATTGATATATAAAGTAATTTATGTTATGATTAAGTTGTTTTCGTTTGTTATTATAAATTGTAATCATATGTATCCACTTTAAATTATAAACGAAATGGATATGTATGTCAAGCAATATTTTTTCAAAAGGGAGTGTTGTTGATTGGAAAAGGACTGGATAAAGGAACAAAAACGCGTTGAGATGATTCAAACTGTAATTGATGAAAAAGCAGAACAACTCCAACAGAACATGGGTGGAGTGAAGGAAGGAATCATCGAACTAAGAAAAAACTTCTGGGAGGACGTTACAGTCAACCTGGATGAACCTGACGATGTTATTGAAACCTTTGCGAGTATGAAGCAACAGGCAGAATTATTAGCGGAACGAGAGAGAACACATGGTCAGTCCTTTAAACAATTTAAGCAGCTAGGTAATTTGCGAAAATCCCCTTATTTTGGAAGGATAGATTTTCATGAAGATGGTGAACAGTCAGTTGATAAAGTTTATATTGGTATAGCTTCCTTAATGGATACCAATAACGAAGAGTTCCTCATTTATGATTGGCGCGCACCAATCTCTAGCTTGTATTACGATTATTCACCAGGTCCGGCTTCTTATGAAACACCTTCTGGAAAAATAGAAGGAACAATGGAATTAAAACGACAATATATCATAAAAAACGGTCAGTTGATCAGTATGTTTGATACTGGAGTTACAATAGGAGATAGTTTGCTTCAAGAAGTGCTAGGTGGTAATGCCAATACACAAATGAAGAGCATTGTTGCTACAATTCAAAAAGAACAAAATAGTATTATTCGAAATGAACGCAGTAAGTTTTTGATCGTACAAGGTGTTGCTGGTAGCGGGAAAACATCTGCAGCCTTACAAAGGGTTGCTTATTTATTGTACCGGTATAGAGATACACTTTCTTCTGAAAATATTATGTTGTTTTCACCTAATCCACTGTTTAATAGCTATGTTGCTACTGTCCTTCCGGAACTTGGCGAAGATAATATGAAACAAACTACTTATCAGCAATATGTAAAAAACAGGCTAGGCAGGCAGTTTAAAGTGGAGGATCCTTTTACCCAAATGGAATATTCACTAACTGCAATGGATGACTCTTTTTATGAAACAAGGATGAAAGCAATTCAATTTAAAGCAAGTCTCGATTTTAAAAATATCGTTGATCAATATATTTCTTATTTATCAGCACAGGGTCTTGTATTCAAAAATATTAAATTTCGTGGTCGATTGTTACTTTCTGCTAAAGAACTATATAAAATATTTTATGATTTGGATTCTTCTATCTCGATTCCAAACCGGATGAAGCTTTTATTTGATGAAATATGGAAGGTGCTAGCAAAGGAAGAACTAAAAGAAAGAAAAAAAGATTGGGTTTTAGAAGAAGCTGAATTATTGGATAAAGAAGATTATTTAAGGGCTTATCATAGAGCTCAAAAAGTTCAAGAGAGCGAAGACCATTCTTTCGACGATTTTGACAGAGAACAACAGATTTTAGCAAAGGTTATTGTAAGGAAACATTTTAAACCACTAAGGGAAGCTGTGAAGAATTATAAATTTATAAATATGAAGGCAGTTTACCAAAATTTATTTAAGTGGGCAGAACCATTCTCTCGCCCAGAAGATTGGGATGAAATTGCAGCATTAACTCTAGATTATCTGCAAAAGAACTACATGTCCTACGAGGATGCTACGCCATATTTATATTTACAAGATCAACTCGAGGGCAGGAAATCAAATACACTTATTCGCCATTTATTTATTGATGAAGCCCAGGATTATTCACCGTTTCAATTTGAATTTTTAATGCAACTGTTTCCCAATAGTAAGATGACTATCTTAGGGGATATAAACCAAGCGATATATGCACATACGATGAATGCACCAACATTACTTTCCAGTGAATTAGAGAATATGGAAAAAATTGAACTGCTAAAAAGTTATAGATCAACAGCTGAAATAGTCAATTTCACAAAAGGTTTAATAAGTAATGGCCATTTAATCGAACCTTTTAATCGCCTGGGGAATAAACCAGTCCTTACGATTGTAGATAATGAGGAAATACTTCATCAAAAAATAACAGCTTGTGTTCACCAAATGAAAGAGATTGGACATGAAACGATTGCAATCATATGTAAATCATTAAAAGAAAGTCAACATGCATATGTCCAATTGCGTGAGAAGCTAGATGTTAAGATTTTCAATAAGGACGCGAATTCCTATGAGAAGGGAGTCATTATTATACCAGCGTATTTAGCAAAGGGAATTGAATTCGATGCTGTAATAATTTACAATGCCTCTAGTAAGCAATATGATAGGGAATTCGAACGAAATCTCTTCTATACAGCATGTACAAGAGCAATGCATGATTTACATTTATTCTCGATTGGAGAGCAAACACAACTTATGCAAGGTATTTCCCAAGAGACCTATAAACTCGGAAAGTGATAGTAATACACGAAATTTGTCGAAAGTATTGCATTATTGAATAAATATATGATAATATTGTCTACATTACAAAAGAACCACCTTTTCCTTAAAAAGCGCTGCGATGACGTTGCCTCTCGTGGTGCTTTTTTTATTTCTTCATCTTTTTGCCTCGTTTGTCGCTATATTTGTAACATGTTTGTAATAAAACTGACTTAATTTGAAATAATAAGAGGATTTGTGTCACATATTGAAAAGTGCTTAAAAACACAGTGTTTGCAAGTGCTTTCAACTTTTAGTCCATACATAATTCTACAAAGTCAGACAAGAATTATACAAATATATTACAATATCATGTTTCTCCTCAATTATAACGATTAATGTGTTAAAGTAGTAAACGTAAATAAAATATGAAACTATTTACCTAGATTGCTAGATAATATTTCATTGGGAGTTTGGGTTTAGGAGGATTTTTAATATGAGTTTGGAGTTAAAACGGCAAAAGAAAAGAAAAAAAGCCGGATTATTTCTTAAAGTAACAACCGCATTACTCCTTTTAACTACGATTCCATTTCCAGCATCAGCAACTACTGATATAAATACAGTTTTCCATGTGTATATAGATGATACATACGCAGGAGTTATTTCTGATAAAGAGGTCGTAAATAAAGCAGTAATAGAAGTAATCGAAGAAAACCAAGAACAATATGAAGATTTACATTTACAATTAGGAAATAAAATCACTTACATACCAGAGCAAGTATTCTGGTTAAATGCAAATAATGAAGCTGTTTCTAACAAAATTGAAGAATTAGGTACAGTGAAAGCACTTGTTACTGCTATTACAGCAGACGATGAACAAATTGCATATTTGAAAGATATTAATACAGCAGAAAGTGTTGTAGAAACAATTCAAACACAATATGTGCCTAAAGAGGATTTAGAAGCATTTAATGAGCAGCAACAAAACGCTCAAACAATGATGGCTATGTCTACAGTTACAAAAGAAGAAACAGATAAATCTTTACCTTCAGGTATTCTTAATATCGCAACAAAAGAAGATCTTAAATATGAAGTTGTAGCTGTTGATCCTGATGAAGTAATGAGTTCGAAGGATGCAGTTCAACTATTAAAAAAGGGAACGCTTGAAGAAAAAACCCATATTGTAAAAGAAGGCGAAGTATTTGGGAGAATCGCTGCTAAATACGGACTTACAAATCAACAATTAGAAGATATAAATAAAGGTGTAACAGAAGAATCGATTTTACAAATTGGTCAAGAATTAAATGTACTTGTAACTAAACCACTTCTCAATGTATTAGTTGAAAAAGAAGTATATAAAGAAGAAGCCGTTGATTTCGAAACAGAAGTTGTTGAAAACAGTTCATTACCGAAAGGTGAAACAAGAGTTAAACAACAAGGAAAGAACGGTAAAAGTGGTATCACATATAAAATTGTTGAACAAAACGGTAAAGAAATTAAAAAAGAAGTATTAGATGAAAAAGTAATTTCAAAACCAGTTAAAAAGATTATTGAAAAAGGAACAAAAGTAATTCCATCACGCGGAACAGGGTCATTTACATGGCCAACAAATGGCGGATATATATCAAGTGTACAAGGACAAAGATGGGGTAAGCTCCATAAAGGTATAGATATTGCTCGTCCTAGTAACTACACGATTAAAGCAGCAGATCACGGAATTGTTGTTTTCGCTGGATGGCATGGTGGATATGGTAATAAAATAATTATTGACCATCAAAATGGTTATAGAACCGTTTATGCACACTTACGTTCCATTAGTGTATCTAAAGGTCAGAAAGTAGAAAAGGGATCAAAAATTGGTATTATGGGTAGCACAGGTGACTCTACTGGCACTCATCTCCACTTTGAGATTTATAAAAATGGAGCTCTTAAAAATCCTTTAAGCTACTTTTAGAATGAAAATACAGGTCCAAGGGGGAGATTGAACTCACTTGGACCTGTTTCTTTTGTATGCTAAAATAGGTAAAATAGCTATATTAGAGTGGCGTTATAAATTATTATTCTTATGTATAGATCATTACCAATTTTTATAAAAGATGGTTATTAATCGTAAAGGGGATATAGGCACGATGGATAAAAAGATTCTTGTAGTAGATGATGAAAGACCAATCGCAGATATTCTTCAGTTTAACCTTGAAAAAGAAGGTTTTACTGTACAGTGTGCATACGATGGAGATGAAGCATTGAAGCTAGTGGAAGAAATGCAACCTGATATGATTCTCCTCGACATTATGCTACCAAATCGAGATGGCATGGAAATTTGCCGTGAAGTTAGAAAAAAATATGAAATGCCTATTATTATGCTAACTGCAAAGGATTCTGAAATAGATAAAGTTTTAGGATTAGAGCTTGGTGCTGATGATTATGTAACGAAGCCTTTCAGCACAAGAGAATTGATTGCTCGTGTAAAGGCAAATTTACGCCGTCACTCGCAAGCATCCCAACAAGCAGAAGCAGATGATAGTAATGAAATCACAGTAGGATCGTTAACCATTCATCCAAATGCATATGTAGTCTCAAAACATGGGGAAACAATTGAACTTACTCATAGAGAGTTTGAATTGTTACATTACTTAGCCAAACATATTGGTCAAGTGATGACGCGTGAGCATTTATTGCAAACTGTGTGGGGCTATGACTACTTTGGTGATGTCCGTACTGTGGATGTTACAGTAAGGAGACTTCGAGAAAAAATTGAGGATAATCCGAGTCACCCAACATGGATCGTAACTCGTAGAGGAGTCGGTTATTACTTACGCACACCTGAACAGGAGTAAACTTCATGGAAAAAGTAAGCTTTTTTCGCTCTGTTCATACAAAGTTTGTTGTAATTTACGTCTTACTGATATTAATTGCCATGCAAATTATTGGTGTATATTTTGTTGGCAAGTTAGAAGAACAGTTAATAGAAAACTTCCAAAATAGTATTGAAGGCCGACTGCCGTTATTAGAGTACAACATACGAGAAGAATTGAATAAAGATAGAACATCAGAAGAAGTACCTTCACTCGAAACAGAGCTTAATACGTTATTGTTTGATTTTGCTGCTACCGATATTTCAGAAGTAATATTTGTAAATAATAGAAGCGTTATTATGGGAACATCCGAAGTAAATAATACGGGAATTGTCGGTCAAAAATTCGCTGAAAGACTGGTAAGAATTGCCCTAAACGGAGACCGAGAAGAAAAAGTAATGCTAGATGAAGACTCTCGAGATCGAATATGGGTACTAGCAGCCCCTATTTATAATAATAGCGAAGTAGCAGGCGTTATTTACCTAGAAGCAAAGATAGAAACCATCTATGAACAGATGGATGAAATTAATAACATTTTTATTACTGGAACCCTTATTGCAATGCTAATTACTGCGATTCTTGGAATTGTACTTGCAAGAATGATTACGAGACCAATATCAGATATGAAGCGGCAAGCAACTGCAATGGCAAAAGGTAACTTTTCAAGGAAGGTAACGATTTACGGAAGAGATGAGATTGGTCAATTAGCTCATTCCTTTAACCATTTAACGAAAAGATTGCAAGAAGCTCAGGCAATGACTGAAGGGGAGCGGCGAAAGCTTTCCTCCGTTCTTTCATTTATGACGGATGGAGTAATAGCAACCGATCGAAAAGGAAGAGTCATACTAATTAACGAGCGTGCTGCTGAGATGCTAAAAGTTCCACGTGAAACAGTCTTATCACAACCAATAATTGAACTATTAGAGCTAGAAGGAGAATACAGTTTCGAGGATTTGCTCGTCATGAAAGAATCATTAATTCTAGATTACGGAACAGTCGATACTCCTTATATTCTAAGAGCAAATATGTCTGTTATTCAGCGTGAAACAGGGTTTGTAAATGGTGTAATTGCTGTTTTACATGATATTACGGAGCAAGAAAAGCTAGAAGAAGAGAGACGAGAATTCGTTTCTAATGTATCTCATGAATTAAGAACACCGTTAACGACGATGAGAAGTTATTTGGAAGCTTTGTCTGATGGTGCGATGAAAGACGATAATCTAGGTCCTCGCTTTTTAGGAGTTACACGTAATGAGACAGAGCGGATGATACGTCTTGTAAATGATTTATTGCAGCTTTCTAGAATGGATAGTAGAAACTATCAACTTAATAAAAATTGGGTTGATTTTGTTAAGTTTCTTAACCATATTATTGATAGATTTGAAATGACAAAGGAAAGACATGTTACATTTAAACGAGAGTTTCCAAATAAGGAAATCTTCGTTGAAGTCGATGAGGATAAATTAACTCAAGTTATTGATAATATAATTTCGAATGCATTGAAGTACTCACCAGAGGGTGGGAGAATTACTTACCGTATCAAAGAACTAGATGGAAAGATTGAAATAAGTATAAGTGACCAAGGTATTGGAATTCCAAAAGAAAACTTAGAGAAAGTATTTGAACGTTTCTATCGGGTGGACCGAGCTAGGACAAGGCAGCTTGGTGGAACAGGTCTCGGCTTAGCGATAGCAAAAGAAATGATCGGTGCTCACGGGGGGGATATTTGGGCAGAAAGTAAAGAAGGAAAGGGAACAACTATCCTATTCACCCTCCCATATGACCCTGAACAAGAGGATGATTGGCTGTGAAGTTTGAAACGATAAAGTCAATATTACTAGTAGTACTAGTGACAATTAGTATCTTTTTGACATGGAGCACGTGGAAATATAAACCTGATTTAGATGTTAGCGATAAGCCGCAGACACACCAAATGCAAATTGCAGAGTTAAGAGAACCTGCAGAACTTATCATGCCAATCAGACTTCTATATCATATTGATGGGGAACATTATGGATCAGTAAAGGCTTATGATATAAAAAACTTAATTGGTCAAATAAGTAGATGGAATCTGTTTAGAATTGAAGGGCCACGAACTTTAAGTAATGAGGAAATTGCTACATTATCTCAATCTAATAACCGAATTGAAATAATGTATCCTGATCTTGTACCTTTTGATATATACAAAAGCATTATTAATATTCAATCTGATGATGTACCGCGAGCAAGTTTTAATCGAATTGTGATCAATTTAGATTATAAAGGGCAGGATGCTGCTGCTATCTATTTTATCTCGACGATTGATGGTAGAGTGTTCGAAAGTAATATTGACCCTGAGAGAATAACACAATTAATACAGTATACAAGAGATAATAAAAAGGAATTTGATCAATATGAAGCTGTAGAGCTTGCAGACGGTCGAATTAGATTTTTGTTAAGCGAAGAGAAGGAATTAAAGAGGTATAAGTATTATACAAATAATATTGATGTTAGCAAGTTCCAGGAAGTATTATTTAGTGATCCTGATAAAGTTAGACGGGATTTTGTTAAAACTGGAGAGAAATTCACAGATGACTCCAGCTTCATGAATGTTGATTATATGTCAAATATGATTTCTTATGTTTACCCCGGAAATGAATTAAAAACAGAGGATATCTTAAGAAATAATGATATTTTGAAAAAAAGTATTGATTATATAAACGAGCATAAAGGTTGGACCGATAATTATCGTTACTTTAATATCGGTGAATATGACCAACGAGTTTCTTTCCAGCTCTTTATGGATGATTATCCTGTATTTAATGATAAAGGGATGACACAGTTTCGGCTCTCGTGGGGAGCAGAAGGTATATTTAAATATAATAGACCATACTTTTCGTTCGATATTGATTTACCAGGGGAATTAATAATAAAACTTCCTTCTGGCACAACCGTATTAGATTATTTAATGACGGACCCTGATTTTAAACCAGAATTAATGCAAGATTTAATGATCGGTTATAGACTCGGCAAGGACCCTAATAATGCGCAAGTTTATACTTTGGAGCCATCTTGGTATTATCTTTATGCCGGATCATGGTTACCTGTAGATCCGATTGATATAAGGGGGAAGTTCAATGGATTGGAGTAGGATAAAAACGATATTTATTGTGGCTTTCCTCATTCTGGATCTATTTTTACTTTCCCAACTGAAAGCAAAAACGGAATTTGAAACAAAAGAAGACCCTACGGTAGAAGAAAACCTGAAAACAGATGGAATTGACTATAGTAATTTGCCTAGCGATCACATTAAGGATCAGTATTTAAGTGCTAATACAAAAGTGTTTGAAGAGACAGTTTTAGATACTTTAACAGACCAAGACGCATATTTGTTAGAAAGTAATACTGTTATTTATTCTAATCTACAAAAACCAATATCAATTGGAGAAGACGGTGATTTAACGAAGTTACTCCAATTTGTTAAAACAAATGTGCTATTTGGAGATCAATATGACTTGTGGGAATATAATGGCGAGGCAAAGATCGTAACATTCTATCAAAAAGTAGATGATAAGTTTTTATTTTTAAACCAAAGTGGTCAACTCGTTTTTACTCTTAATATTGATAATCAAGTAGTTTCGTATAAACAAACAATGCTTGACTCCTTCGATCCTATTAGTGACAAGGAAGAGGTACTTTCAGCTTTCCGTGGTGTAGAATCTCTATATCGAAAAGGGATGATAAAATCAGAAAGTAAAATTGTTAAAGCAGAACTAGGTTATTACACACTAGTAAATATGGAAGCTACGCAAGTATTAACACCTACATGGAGAATTATTGTAGAAAAGGACGGTATAAGAGAAAATTTACTTTTTAATGCGATAGAGGGACAGATTATCGTAGTCCCTAGAGGAAATGAGAAAAATTGGAGTGAATAAATAAATGACCATGCAATTTAGTGTGCTGGCGAGTGGCAGCACGGGGAATGCTGTATATGTAGAAACAGCCGAGCATTCCATTTTAGTTGATGCGGGATTAAGTTGTAAACAAATGGATGGTCTTTTTCAACAAATTGGACGAAATCCTGCAGATTTAGATGGTATCCTCGTTACACATGAACATTCAGACCATATAAAAGGTGTCGGAGTAATGGCAAGGAAGTATAAATTGCCTATTTATGCTAATGAACGAACTTGGAAAGCGATGGAAGGTCATTTAGGAGAAATTGACATCCAACAAAAATTTGTGTTTGGAATGGAAAAGGTAAAAACATTTGGTTCTCTTGATATTGAATCATTTGGTGTTTCCCATGATGCAGCAGAGCCAATGTTTTATATATTCCGTTCAGGTGGAAAAAAGCTCGTCATTATAACAGATACTGGTTATGTTAGTGATAGAATGAAAAGCATGATTTCAAATGCAGATATGTATGTATTTGAAAGTAATCATGATATTCAAATGTTAAGAATGGGAAGATATCCTTGGAGTGTGAAAAGGAGAATCTTAAGTGATGTGGGCCACGTTTCTAATGAAGATGCAGCTCTAGCGATGAGTGATGTAATTGGCGACAATACGAAAAGAATTTACTTAGCGCACTTAAGTAAAGATAATAATATGAAAGACCTGGCAAGAATGAGTGTACAACAAACACTCGAAAGTAGAGGTATTTCAGTAGGTTCTAGTTTCCAATTATTTGATACAGATCCAAACAAACCAACCGAATTAACTGCAGTGTAAAACGAAAAGCGAAAGCGCCTGATCAGCGACTTACAAGGTTAAATCTTTTAACAATAGATAATATATCGAACGAAAAGCCAAACTAAATCTTGAGCTATTTTCAAGTTAGCTTGGCTTTTTTCCTTTAGTTCTGTTAAACTCTGTTGTTGATTTTCGCTCCTGTACACTCGCTTTCCGCGGGCACGGCCTCAGCTAACTTGGCAAAGAAAACCGCTTTGCCAAGTGGATCTTCGGCTCGTGCTGTTCCCGCAGGAGTCTCCTGTACATCGCTACAATCAACTAAGTTGTTAACAACAATGAACTTTAACAGAGCCTTTCCTTTAAAATACTCTTTTTTTAGGTTAGTAAGTGTTCTGTTTTGTAATTTAACTTTACAATATTATAATTATAATATGAATTGGTAAACTATACTGTATTGCATTAGAAGGGAATGGTGTATGTGGGATATTATGATGATCACAGCCCAAACCGTAATCAGGGACGAGGCAAGGCAAAAAGTTTCTTTTCTGGGCTAATCGGAGGAATTATTGGTGCTTTATTAGTTGTTCTAATTTATCCAAATGTAGTTAGTAATACAAGTAATGTAGATGTGAGTAATAAAACAGTTGAAACAAATAAAAATAATGATAATAACAAAATTACACAAAATGTATCTGTTGATGTTACAACAGATGTTACGAAGGCAGTAGAAAAAGCCGGTAAGAGTGTTGTTGGAATTACAAATTTACAGGTAGCGAGCTTTTGGTCCTCTGGTGAAAGTACGGAGGCTGGCACGGGATCAGGTGTTATTTATAAAAGAGCTGGAGATTCTGTGTATATCGTTACAAATCATCATGTAGTAGAAGGAGCTTCTCAAATAGAGGTAACATTAGATGATGGCACAAAGATACCTGCTGAATTAAGAGGAAGTGATGTTTGGACGGATCTTGCGGTAGTCGAAATAAGCGGAAAAGATATTGGGGATGAATACATTAGCGAATTTGGTGATTCGGATGCATTAAAAATAGGAGAGCCAGTTTTAGCGATAGGTAATCCTTTAGGTCTTCAATTTTCTGGCTCCGTTACTCAAGGTGTTATTTCAGGAGTAAACCGCACAGTACCTATTGATATTAATAATGACCGTATTCCTGATTGGCATTCAGAAGTTATTCAAACGGATGCTGCAATTAATCCAGGAAATAGTGGTGGAGCTCTCGTTAATATTGCTGGTCAAGTAGTTGGAATTAACTCCATGAAAATTGCGCAAGCAGCAGTAGAAGGAATTGGTTTTTCCATTCCAATAAATTATGTAGTTCCTATTATTGAAGACCTTGAAGCCTATGGTGAGGTAAGAAGACCTGCAATGGGTATTACATTACGCAATGTGGCTGAAGTCTCAGCATATCATCAGCAAGAAACATTAAAGTTACCAGAAGACGTAACAGACGGCATTATGATTGAACAAGTAGTACCGAATTCCCCAGCATATAAGGCTGGTTTAAGAGAATTGGATGTCATTATTCAGATGGATGATGAAAAGGTAAAGGATATCGTGGAACTACGAAAGTACTTGTATAACGAAAAAAATGTTGGTGACAAGCTGAAAGTTAGGTTTTATCGTGCTGGTGAAATAAAGGAAGCAACATTACAACTCGACAATGAGTCTAGAATGTAACAGTAAGAAAAGGGAAAGCTTCTAGTAGCTTTCCCTTTTTATTTATTGTGATAATATTAGTTGTGGATAAGCAATATTTAATAAGAGAATTTTATTGAGGAAAGAAGGATCAGCATGATTTATTGTTGTCTCGAACATGTGGAATTAGCACTTGATATTATTGTGGATGAATATGAAACAGCCCCTATCTTGCAAGAAATTGAAAGTGAAGGGAAATTATCCACAACATGTGAATATTGTAATAAGACTGCAACATATATTGTGGGGAACTAGTATTCTTATACAAAATGTGGATACAAAATGTGAATATGTGGATAACTTTTGTGGATAAATTGTTTGTATAGTGTGTTTATACTGTGAATAATGTTTTGTGGATAACGTAATGTGAGGAAGAGGCTTACCAATAAATACTTATTGGAAGCCTTTTTTTGGATTTGCATATGAAACGAGCTCCAACAAGTCATTTTTATTAGTCTAATTGAATAGCTCACTTTTCAATAGCCTGAATATTAGTTTGATTTTAGTTTTAATCACTAGCGTTGCATAAATAATGGCAAAATTTTCAGTTTAATCACTCTTCC
This sequence comes from Paenibacillus bovis, assembly GCA_007679095.1. Taxonomy (GTDB): domain Bacteria; phylum Bacillota; class Bacilli; order Bacillales; family Bacillaceae_C; genus Lederbergia; species Lederbergia graminis. The sequence goes on along the minus strand of VEFU01000034.1, from coordinate 304 downwards.
AAATTAGAGCCAAAAAAGTAAATACCCTATTAAAGGTGGCTCCATCCATTTGGGAATTATTTACAATTAGACTTGTGCAACGACGACAATATGCCTTTTAAGGAACTGCCTTTCCTTCAATTTTGCGTATCCAGATATGCGATGGTTTCCACAACGAAGCCCTTAAATAACGGCTAATTTGTAACGTCTTTCGCTTACTTTTTGTTTCGATTTGTGCGAGTACATGTAGGCAAAAAACAATAAGTGCGATAAATACTTGGTTTTGAATCGCCCATTCGCTCTGACCGTAAAACTTCTTAATGCT